>CATXUX010000001.1 GCA_958402795.1 uncultured Lachnospiraceae bacterium
CATAACCGGCATAGTCTGCTGGTGGTTATGTGGAAAGAACTGCGGAAACTCAAGAAATTATACTCTTGACAGATATTCGCCTGTTCTAGTATCGATCTTAAGCACATCGCCTTCCTCGACGAACAGCGGAACCATAACCATCGCTCCGGTCTCTACGGTAGCCGGTTTGGTCGCGCCCTGCGCCGTATTTCCCTTGAATCCCGGTTCTGTCTCGGTAACTGCCAGTTCTACGAACAACGGCGGCTCTACGGAAAAGACATTGCCGTTGTGGGAGCAGATCTTCACCGTCTCGTTTTCTTTTACGAACTTCAGGGAATCTCCTACTACATCGGCATTCAGCGCGATCTGATCATAGGTCTCCACATCCATGAAATTGTACAGATCGCCATCCTGATACAAGTACTGCATATCCTTTCTGTCGATCCGTGCTTCCTGGAACTTCTCTGTCGGGCGGAAAGACTTCTCAATCACGCCGCCATTTACAATATTCTTTAAGGTTGTTCTGACAAACGCCGCGCCCTTTCCCGGCTTTACATGCTGAAAATCCATAATCTGGTAAATATTGCCATCCATCTCTATCGTCCGGCCATTCTTAAAATCTCCTGCTGTGATCATTTGTAATCCTCCTTCAATCGCGCACGAAAGCGCAAAGTTATTGCTGCATATAATTCTATAATAGATTCAGGCCTTTTTCAACCTTTTTTTGCCGCCGCTGCGGTTTTCTTTTGCTCTTTTTTATAAAAATACAGTACGATCCTCTCCAGATATCGTTTGAAAACGATCTGAATCTCTTCTTTGGGATGGATTGGTTTTACAAGAATGCTGTAGATTCCCGCATTCTTCGCGCCCCAGACATCCGTGAAAAGCTGATCGCCGACAAACAACGTATTCTTCTTATCTGTCCCCATCAGTTCCATCGCCCGATTGTAATTCTTTACAGACGGTTTGTGGGCATTAAAAATATAATTTGTATGAATTTCTTCGTTAAACATTTTTACACGGGGTTCCTGATTATTTGAAAGGAGGCAGGACTGAAAACCGATTTGCCCAAGTTTTTCAAACAGTTCCTTTGCCCTTTTATCCGCCGGCGCTCCATGAGGCACAAGCGTATTATCAATATCAAAGATCACTCCCCGGTACCCTTCCTGATACCATGTTTCGAATGAGATCGCATAAGTGGATTCAACATACTCATCCGGATAAAATATCTGAAACATCATTTTCCATCCAATTCTGCTAATTGAGCCATCAGTTCCTCACAGATCTGCGCAATGCTTTTTTCGTCTGTCGCCACAACCAGATCTGCCGCGCTTTCATACCGCGGTCTGCGTCTTTCCATCATTTCCGCAAGGTGATTTGCGCTGTTATCGTTTTTTAAAAGCGGACGTTCTTCATTTTCTTTTACTCGTTCATAGACAGTCTCCGGTCTCGCAGTGAGCCAGACGATCCGTCCGCCTTTCTTCATTGCGTTTACATTCTCCTGGCGAAGTGCCGCGCCTCCTCCGCAGGACACAACCAGATTTTCTTTCGACTGCAGTTCCAGCAAAAGCGCCGTCTCCAGTTCCCGGAAATATTCTTCCCCATGCTCGGCGAAGATATCCGAAATTCTCTTATTTTCCCGCTTTTCGATTATTTCATCCATCTCTGCGATATCCATCGCATAATTGCTTCTGAGATATTTTGCAACGGAAGACTTTCCGGTTCCCATAAAGCCGATCAGATAAATATTCCCGTTTTCTTTTCTCATATCCTTCTCCTACTGCGTTTCTGCCGGGTTGTCCTGCTGCTCTCCCGCCTGACCTTCCCCGCTGCTTTCCTCGGCCGCGCTTTTCTCCAGCGCAGCTTTTACATCTGCCTGAAACGCACTCCACGCATCCTCATTTTCCACAAAATACTTCGGGCAGTTTTTTCCTGTTACATCATAATGCCGGATGACCGATTCTTCGGTCAGGTTATATTTTTTACAAAGAAATGCTGTCAACTGCACGGCAGAAGCATATGTTGCATCCGTAAATTCGCCCGTTTCGTCCGGATGGCAGCATTCAATGGAAACCGTGTCGTGGTTTCTCTCATTGGACGCATATGCGATCTCCCAGGTAGGCACACACTGCACAATCTCTCCATCCAGTCCGACGACAAAATGGCTGCTTACAGAAGTCTCATGGGTATCTTTCAGATTATTAAAATAATCCCGGTTCTCCTGCGCCGTACTTCCCGGATTTGCTGTATAGTGAATGACAATACCGGTAATCGGATCAGAAGCGATCCCCGGTCTGGAATATTCATTGATATCCAAAAGCTGTACGTCAATCGGCGGCTGAGAAGCATCAACTTCCAGATTGCCTGCTCTTTTGCCTCCTATGCATTTGTTCAGCAGCAGAATAATCCCAAACAGCAGTAATATTCCAATCCCGCCCCGGATAAGCAGTGCCTTCCGGTCACGCCGATGTGCATGGTATGTATTTCGCCGCTTTTTTCCCGTCCTCTTTGTTCTCGTTCTTTGGTTCTTTCTGTTTCCCATTCTTTTGTCCATCCGTACACCCTTTTCCCAGACATAAACGCCAGGCTCGAAATGACCTCGCCAAGTGTTCATATGATACCATGTTCACTAAGCTCGTGAAAAACCTCGCTAAGTGTTCAGGCATATATTCTCACTAGGCTCGAAATGACCTCGCCAAGTGTTCATATGATACCACACATTTTTTAAGATTTTTAAAAAAATTTATGAATTTTCAGATGGTATACAAAAAGAAAATCCCGCGGGACAGTTTTCTTAAAAAGTCCACTGCCCCGCGTTCTCTCCAGACGGATATCATTCATCATATGGCCAGCCGCCGCGAATGTGAATCCTTCATTACTCGTCTACGCTATAGTTTGGCGCTTCTTTCGTGATATGGATATCATGCGGATGGCTTTCTTTCAGGGAAGCCGCCGAAATCTTTATAAACCGGCCGTTTCTCTTCAAGTCTGCAATCGTCGGGGTCCCGCAGTATCCCATACCGGAACGAAGTCCGCCCATGAGCTGGAATACCGTATCTTCTACGGTTCCTTTATACGCAACACGTCCTTCTACGCCTTCCGGTACAAGTTTCTTTGCATTTTCCTGGAAATAACGGTCCTTGCTTCCGTTCTCCATTGCTGCGATGGATCCCATGCCGCGGTATACTTTATATTTTCTTCCCTGATACAGTTCAAACGTTCCCGGACTTTCATCACATCCTGCAAAGATACTTCCCATCATGCATACGTCTGCGCCCGCTGCGATTGCTTTCGTCATATCTCCGGAGTACTTGATTCCGCCGTCCGCAATGATCGGGACACCGTATTCCTTCGCTGCCTCGTAGCAGTCCATGACAGCCGTGATCTGCGGTACGCCGATTCCTGCTACGACACGCGTCGTACAGATGGATCCCGGTCCGATGCCGACTTTTACTGCATCTACTCCCGCCTCGATCAGTGCTTTCGTTGCCTCTCCGGTGGCCACATTTCCGGCAATTACCTGCAGATCCGGATACTTTTCTTTTACCATACGCACCGTGCGCAGCACATTTGCCGAATGTCCATGTGCAGAATCGAGAACGATCACATCCACTTTTGCCTGAACCAGCGCTTCCACACGTTCCAGACAGTTTGCCGTAATTCCGATCGCCGCGCCGCAAAGCAGACGTCCCTGGGAGTCTTTCGCAGACAGCGGATACTTGATCTGCTTCTCAATATCTTTGATTGTGATCAGACCTTTCAGATTCCCCTCTTCGTCCACGATCGGGAGTTTCTCTTTTCTTGCTTTTGCAAGAATCTTCTTGGCCTCATCCAGTGTGATCCCTTCCTGCGCAGTAATCAGACCGTCCGATGTCATGCATTCTTTAATTTTCTTTGAGAAATCTTCTTCGAACATTAAATCACGATTGGTGATGATTCCGACCAGCTTCCTGCCCTCTGTAATCGGCACGCCGGAAATTCGGAACTTCGCCATCAGATTATTGGCATCCTCCAGCGTATGCTCCGGAGACAGATAAAACGGATCTGTAATTACGCCGTTTTCTGATCTTTTGACCTTATCTACTTCCTCCGCCTGCTGCTCGATAGACATGTTTTTATGAATAATCCCGATTCCGCCCTGACGAGCCATCGCAATCGCCATACGGTGTTCCGTAACCGTGTCCATCCCTGCACTCATCATCGGAATGTTCAGCTTCACTTTTTTGGTTAAATGCGTCGTCAGATCAACCTGATTCGGGATGACTTCTGAATATGCCGGAACCAAAAGTACGTCATCAAATGTAATGCCTTCTCCAATAATCTTACCCATGATTTTCGCTTTCCTCTCTTTCTTTTATTCATTCAAAATATTTACCGCTTATCATACAAAAATCTCGTTCTGTTGTCAAGCGAAAATCTCGTCTTTGCTAAAAATTTGATGAAAAAGTCTTTTTTTGTCAAAAAATGAGGGAATACACACCTCCTGCCGGTGCATATTCCCTCGCCGTATTTCTCCCGGAAATCATCCGGTTGCATTTTAATATCCGTATCCTGCGTCTCCTGCCGGTGCTGCTGCCGGTGCCGGTTCCTTGATCGTAGATACAACGGACTCGGTTGTAAGCAGTGTAGATGCAACGCTGGTCGCATTCTGCAGTGCGCTTCTTGTTACCTTCACCGGATCCAGGATTCCTTCTTCTACCATATCAACATACGCCTCTTTGTAAGCGTCAAATCCGATACCCGGCTCAGACTCTCTTACTTTATTGATGATCACAGAGCCTTCCAGTCCTGCGTTGTTTGCGATGTGGTACAGCGGAGCCTCCAGAGCTTTCAGGATGATCCGTGCGCCGGTCTTCTCGTCGCCGTCCAGCGTCTCAGCCAGCTTCTCAACCTCTTTTGATGCATGGATATATGCGGAGCCGCCTCCTGCGATAATACCTTCTTCTACCGCAGCTCTCGTTGCGTTCAGCGCATCTTCCATACGGAGTTTTGCTTCCTTCATCTCAGTCTCTGTCGCTGCGCCGACACGGATCACTGCTACGCCGCCTGCCAGTTTTGCAAGGCGCTCCTGCAGCTTCTCTTTATCAAAATCGGAAGTCGTCTCGCCGATCGTTCTCTTAATCTGTGCGATTCTGTCCTCAATTGCCGCTTTATCTCCACAGCCGTCCACGATGATGGTGTTCTCTTTCTGAACCTTTACAGATTTTGCACGTCCAAGATCGTTCATTGTCGCATCTTTCAGATCCATTCCAAGTTCCTCGGAAATCACCTGTCCGCCTGTCAGGATCGCGATATCCTGCAGCATCTCTTTTCTTCTGTCGCCATATCCCGGAGCCTTGACCGCTACCACATTGAACGTTCCGCGCAGCTTGTTGAGGATCAGAGTCGTCAGCGCCTCGCCTTCTACATCCTCTGCGATGATCAGAAGTCTTGATCCGGACTGTACGATCTGCTCCAGCAATGGAAGGATATCCTGAATGTTGGAGATCTTCTTGTCTGTGATGAGGATATAAGGATCTTCCAGAACCGCTTCCATCTTCTCATTATCCGTTACCATGTAGGAGGAAATATATCCGCGGTCAAACTGCATACCTTCCACGACATCCAGTTCTGTCTGCATGGTCTTGGATTCCTCGATCGTGATCACACCGTCGTTAGAAACCTTCTCCATTGCGTCTGCAACCATCTCTCCTACAGACTCATCGCCTGAAGATACCGCAGCGACTCTCTTGATCTGCTCTTTTCCGGTTACTGTGCTGCTCATATCCGCAATGGCATTGACTGCAACATCCGTTGCCTTCTTCATTCCTTTTCGAAGTACGACCGGATTTGCGCCTGCCGCAAGGTTCTTCATGCCTTCGTTTACCATTGCCTGTGCAAGAACGGTTGCTGTAGTTGTACCGTCGCCGGCCACGTCATTTGTCTTGGAAGCTACTTCACGAATGAGCTGTGCTCCCATGTTCTCAAATCCGTCTTCCAGTTCGATCTCTTTCGCGATCGTTACACCGTCGTTTGTGATCAGCGGTGTTCCATATGACTTGTCAAGTACAACATTTCTTCCTTTTGGTCCCAATGTAACTCTTACTGTGTTCGCGAGCTGGTTTACACCGCTCTCCAGCGCTGCTCTTGCCTCTGCGCCATATTTGATTTCCTTAGCCATTTTAAATCTCTCCCATCTATATTCTTCTTGTGAGCCTGCCTGTGCAGGCGTCTGTCTGCAGCCGTTATACGGCGGTTCTTATGCTTCCACGATTGCCAGAATATCGCTCTGCTTTACAATGATGTACTTTTCTTCGTCGAGCTCTACATCTGTTCCTGCATACTTGGAGTAAATTACTCTGTCTCCCACGCTTACCTGCATCTTCACTTCTTTTCCATCTACTGTGCCGCCCGGTCCGACCGCAATGACTTCTGCTTCCTGCGGCTTCTCCTTCGCCTGTCCCGGCAGCACGATACCGGACTTCGTCGTTTCTTCTTCTTTTAACTGCTTTAATACAATCTTGTCATCCAATGGTACTAACTTCATCATTATGCCTCCTGATTTTTATTTGTTAGCACTCATTTTACTCGAGTGCTAACTCATGAATATAAAATAACACTCTGCCGACCATTTGTCAACAGAGTTTCTTATTTTTTATAATTAGTTTATATTTTTATTTTTTTATAATTTTTCTTTCTTATTCTCGGCCACGGAATAAAAGCCGTTTTCGATACGGAAAACGAGAATATTCCCGTCCTCCGACTGGAAACGTTCCTTTACAACGCCTGTGCACAAGATCTGTTCTGTCTTTGTCGAAATGCAGCACTGGTACTTCGCGTCCAGAGAAATCGTTTCTATTCCGTCTTCCTTCAGCCGCAGGAAGATATAATCTTCCTCCATATCGTACTTATATACCGCACAGCGGTACAGTCCGTCATCGAACACTGCATCCGCCGAAATCGTCTTTCTCATCTGTAGCTCTGCCGGACAACCTTCGTACATACTCATTCGCCTCCCGGATTCTTACATGCGTTCCCGCTCTTGTTTTATCTTTTCAAGTTCCGTAAACACATACTCATTCAGTACCTTGATGTATGTACCTTTCATGCCTGAGGAGCGGGATTCGATCACGCCCGCGCTCTCAAACTTCCGCAGTGCATTGACGATCACAGAACGAGTGATCCCGACGCGGTCCGCGATCTTGCTTGCCACCAGGATTCCTTCATTTCCGTCAAGCTCATCGAAAATATGGATGATCGCTTCCAGCTCTGAAAAGGACAGTGTTCCGATCGCAGACTGCACAATATGCTGCTTTCTGCTTTCCTCCGCGTTCTCCTCATTCACGGAACGCAGCATCTCCAGTCCTACGACAGCGGTTCCGTATTCGCTCAGAATAATATCATCGATCTCATATACTGCGTCCTGTTTATAAATCACCAGTGTGCCGAGCCGTTCTCCCGCAATGTCGATCGGCGTAATGATCGCCTGATATCCTTTCGCGATCTCCGGAGAAAATCCGAGTGTCTCCAGATTGACGTTTTCTTTCGTCGATAAGATACTCAGAAGCCGTTCGTTAAGCATACTGTCAATATGCGCCCCCACGGTTCCCTCCAGAAGCTCTGTGATCTCTTTCACTTTGCTGCATCTGCTTGTACCAAGTACCTTTCCTTTTCTGCTCACCACAAGGACATTCGAATCCAGAATCTCTGTCAGGACGGCACAGATATCGTTGAACACCACTTTACTGGAATTATTGTTGTGCAGCAGCTTATTTATCTTTCTTGTCTTATCCAATAATTGTACACTCATTGCTTTCCTCCATCTTAAAATGCATATACAACTTGTCGTAATTTGTCGCGTGAATTTATGTTATCACACAACTTATGAAATAGCAATCCAATTTATAAACTTTATGAATTCTTTTTTACATACCCGCATGTTTCATCAGCGCAGACCAGTTTGTTTCCTTTTTCCACCATATATCCGCCGCACTGCGGGCATTTCTCCTTTGAAGGCTTCTGCCATGACATAAAGTCGCATTCCGGGTTATCCTCACACCCGTAGTAACGTCTTCCTTTTTTCGTCTTGCGGATCACCACTTCTTTTCCACATTTCGGACAGGCAATTCCCGTTCTCTCCAGATAAGGTTTTGTATTCCGGCAGTCCGGAAATCCCGGGCATGCAAGGAACTTTCCGTGAGGTCCGTATTTGATCACCATATTCCGTCCGCATTCTTCGCAGATCACGTCGGTTACCTCATCTTCGATCTTCACACTCTCCTGCTCCTTCTCCGCGATCTTCACTGCCTCATCGAGATCCGGATAGAAGTTTCGTATTACCTCTTTCCACGGAACCTTTCCTTCTTCTACCATATCCAGCAGTCCTTCCATGTTCGCTGTAAAATTCACGTCCACAATGCTCGGAAATGATTCCTTCATAATGTTATTCACAACTTCTCCAAGTTCCGTCATATAGAGATTGCGCCCTTCCTTCGTCACATACCGGCGGGTAATGATCGTCGAAATGGTCGGCGCATAGGTGCTCGGGCGTCCGATTCCCAGTTCCTCCATTGTTCGAACGAGCGACGCCTCGGTATAATGTGCCGGCGGCTGTGTAAAGTGCTGCTTACTCTCAAAATCTTTCTGCGTCAGCACGGAATCCATCTCCAGTCCGTTGACAAGGACATTGCTTTCTTCCTTCTCCTCGTCTGCTTCCGTATAGACGGTCTGAAAACCGTCAAACAGACTCTTTGCCGTAGCTACCGTAAAGAGGTACTCGTCCGCGCTGATCTTTACAGAGGTCGTCTCATAAACAGCCGGACTCATCCGGCTTGCCGCGAACCGCTTCCAGATCAACTGATACAGACGAAACTGATCTCTTGACAGAGAGTCTTTCAGCGCTGCCGGTGTTCTTGTAATATCTGTCGGACGGATTGCTTCATGCGCATCCTGAATTTTCTTGTCAGACTTCTTAGCTGCCTTGGGCGCCGCCACATAATTCTCTCCATATACCGAAGCGATATAAGACCGTGCCGCCGCATCCGCCTCATCGGAAATACGGGTGGAATCTGTACGCAGATAGGTGATCACACCGATCGTCCCGCTGCCCTTCACGTCCACGCCTTCATAAAGCTGCTGGGCGATCCGCATCGTCTTCTGGGTACTGAAATTCAGCACCTTCGACGCTTCCTGCTGCAGCGTACTGGTTGTGAACGGAAGCGGCGCTTTGCGTACACGTTCTCCCCTTTTGATATCTGCCACGTGATACCTGGCCTTCTCCACTGCCGCAAGGATCCGGTCGAGTTCTTCTTTGGAATGAATCGTCATCTTTTCCTTCGCGGTTCCATAGAACTTTGCTTTCAGCGGGCGTTTCTCTCCCTTCACCTGCAGAAGCACGTCCAGCGTCCAGTATTCCTCCGGAATAAATGCATTGATCTCATCCTCACGGTCCGCGATAATGCGAAGCGTAGCTGATTGTACACGTCCTGCGCTCAGTCCCCGCTTCACCTTGGCCCAGAGCAGCGGACTGATCCGGTATCCGACCATCCGGTCCATGATACGTCTCGCCTGCTGTGCATCGACCAGATCCATATCAATATCACGCGGGGATTTCAATGAGGCCTTGACTGCATTTTTTGTAATCTCATTAAACGTAATCCGGCTCATCTTCTTCTCGTCCAGCTTCAGCGCCACCGACAAATGCCAGGAAATCGCCTCTCCTTCCCGGTCCGGGTCTGTTGCGAGATATACTTTATCCGCTTTCTTCACTTCTTTTCTCAGTCCGGCAAGGATATCCCCTTTGCCGCGGATCGTAATGTACTTCGGTTCGTAATCATGCTCCACGTCGATTCCGAGCTGACTCTTCGGAAGATCCCGCACATGTCCGTTTGATGCGGCAACCGTATAATTCTTCCCCAAAAATTTTTTGATCGTTTTTACTTTCGCGGGTGACTCCACGATCACAAGATAGTGTGGCATAAAACTTCTCCTTGTTTATTTCCTTATATAAAAATTTTTTGATTTTTCTTCGGCAAATCCCTGTATCTCCAGCGAAACCAGACTGCACACCACCTCCTGCGCGCTCAGACACGTCTCTTCCACAATCTGATTCAGACTTTTCGGATACAAGCAAAGTGAACTATACACCAAATTTTCATGACTTTCAAGCATTTTTTTCTTTTCTTCCTCATCCGGTAAAAATTTCATGCGGGTTTCCCCCTCTTGTTGTTTCCCGGATATCCCCAGTTCTTCCAATAGTTCCTCCGGAGAGATGAGGATCGCGGCGCCCTGACGGATCAGCCGGTTACACCCGTCGCTCAGAGCGCTGTCTGCCGGTCCCGGGAGTGCATATACATCCTTCCCCTGTTCCAGCGCCAGATCTGCTGTAATGAGCGATCCGCTTTTTTTCCTTGCCTCCATGACAAGAACAGCGTCAGAAAGTCCGCTGATGATGCGGTTTCTCTGTGGAAAGTGGAACGGAAGCGGCGGCGTGCCGGGCGGAAATTCTGATAGAATCCCTCCGTCTTGTGAAAGGATATCGCTATACAGGCCGATATGTTCCCGCGGATAACAGATATCTGCGCCGCACCCCAGCACAGCGAATGTCTGTCCTCCACCCGAAAGTGCTCCACGCTGGCCTGCGCCGTCAATCCCCTTCGCCAGGCCGCTGATGATCTGCACCTGATGGCGCGCCATCTGTTCCGCATATTCGTATGCGTATTTTTCTCCGTATGCCGTGCACTGCCTTGCACCCACGATCGCTGCGATATAACCTGTCTCTTCCGGCAGTTTTCCTTTATAGTACAGCGCATACGGCGGATCTGCTATATTCCGGAGACGTTTCGGATACTCTTCTTCATAATACGATGCCACCCGGATTCGTTTCCGGCAGAGTGTCTCATACCTTTCCCCGGGATTTTCCCGAACCGCCTGCATAATTGTATTACAGTCCCGTCCATTTAAGAACCTCATTTCCTGCAGTTGTGTTTCTTCTATATAATATACTGCTTCTGCCGATTTCATATGTTCCCGCAGCAGGATCTTCTTTTTGTCAGACACCCCCGCAAGCATGGCAAGCCAGCATTCATAAATATGTTCTTTTCTCTCTTTCATCCCGCTTTAATTCCTCCCCCAGTATTTTTTATCCAGCGACCGGTAACCGATCGCTTCCTGTAAATGTTCCGTTCGGATACACCCACTTCCTTCCAGATCTGCGATCGTGCGCGCCACCTTTAAGATCTTATGATAGGTACGTGCCGTCAGTCCCAGTTTTGCAAATGCATGCCGCATCAGTTTTTCCTCCTGCGTTCCCAGCATACAGTAACGTTCCACGCCTTTCGCATCCAGCGCCGCATTCGTGCGGATGCCGGTTCCACGATATCTCTGACTTTGAATCTCCCGCGCCCGGCAGACCCTTTTGCGAATCGCCGCGGAAGTCTCCTCCTTCCCCCGATGCTTCAGTGATTCGTATTCTACTTTCGGCGCCTCCACACAGATGTCCATCCGGTCAAGAAATGGCTGGCTGAGTTTCCCAAGATAGTGCTGAATCTCACCCGGCGTGCAGGTACAACGGTTCAGATCCGGATAGCATCCGCACGGGCACGGATTCATCGGTACAACGAAATTGATACAATTCAACGATGCACCCCCTAAATGCACCCCTTGTAAATGATTAAAATTGCCATTTCTTCATATTTAAATGCACACTCTTGCGAGTGTGCATCAATAAATACTTATGCCGTTGAATCCAAAATTATTTAGGAACTTCCCCCACTAATTATGCCTCCCAAGGATCGCCATCAAGATCATAATATGCTTCTCCATCAAACGACTGCAATTTTAGGCTTTGAATCATATTATGACCTTCTTCATCTTGATAGCATATGTTAAACCAATTTGGAAGTCCTTTTGTGTCCTCATATTCTGAATGCAAGATTTTTGTCACTTTAGAAGGCCATTTTTTTACATCTTCTGAGTCCTCATATGCAACAGCCATTTTATACTTTTCTCCCGGTTTTAGTGCCACTGTAAGTAGCTTATCAAATACAATAAGATTTCTGGCCACCTTGTCATTTATAATTTCAATAGAAATTTGAAGATTTCTATGATAGGTTCCTCCAGTAAAATCAGAGTTAATTATTTCAGTAGCCCCAGGTAGCCTTTTATTAATACCGTCTATTGTAACAGAAAACAAAGGCTGGTTTTTGCGTATTCTACTATTCTCTTTCTCTACTTGAATTCCTCTTATTGCATCAGTAAATGCACCTCTAAATCGATCCCATCTTACCTCGGTGACCTTTGTTAACCCAAACTTTTCTGTCAAATTATCTTTCAACTCATTCAGTCTTTGTTTAAGTTCTTCTTCATCAGAATCAAGTTTGATGGCTATTTGATCTGCACTAATCGCACCTCTTATCTGAGAAAAATCAAACCCTGGGAGTAATATTGAAGTATACTCTTTTTTTGTTACCCAAGCGGCCCCCATTTCATTTAAACACGCTGCACTCGAATAATATCTGTCCGATAAGACGAATATAACATACAAATCTAAATCCCAATCTATAAATTTACTTGCAAGCCAATCATAGACCCGCTTATTTAAGGGTATCCCATATCCCGGCACTGATGAACAAATCATCTGTGTATGATTCAATCCTATATTTTCAAAAAGGGTGACTAAATGCTCGGCGTATTTCTTATCAGTAGTTGCATGACTAATCAGCAACATAGGCATCTTATTTTCTGTCATTTTAATGTTCTCTCCTTCAATAGCTTTTTTCTTATCCTCAAAATATGTTTTTCCCAAATTTGACAGCGTAAGCATAACGCTTTTAGCATAAATCATATAGCGGGACAGCATACCATACATCAATAATTTCTCCGCTTCAAGCGGTAAAGAATTACTCAGATGTTTCGGAACAGCATCATCAGAAACTGTAACAAAGTTGCTGTCATTCCCATTATACTGTTCTAATGCAATTTCTAAAACCTTCTCCGCATCCGGGTCCATTACACGAAAATCACCTATGTACTTTGCAGCATTAACAATCCCGGATGCCCGTTCGCGCCTTGCATTGTCCCGTTCTATCCTTTGATTTTCTTTCATCTGCTTTTCAATTGCTTTCTGTTCTGATGATTTTGCAGGCATAACTTATCCCTCCGTCTCTATTAGCTCATATTCTGTACTTGAACTTAATCATATCATATTTATCGTCAAATTCCCACAAGAAAACAAGCCGAAGAACCTCAAAGTTCCCGGCTTATCAAAAATTTTCTTTCTATATTAAATAGCAAAATTTACACATTTTTACCTATCCATCAACTTTCACTTCGTTCCCTGCCTTGAAAGTAAAGCGGATGTCATCCCTGGCATAAACCGTGGCGTAGTCAAGGAGTGCCGTCCAAAGTTCCTCATCAAACTTTCCGCAGAAGCCGTCCAGCTTTTGCAGCCCGCCGATAAACCGCATATAAGTTTTCCTTTTCCCCTGCCTGTCGGAAATCTCCCCAGATGCTTTTTCATACCCGTCCCTGGCCGCCTCATACCGGGCGACCAGTTCATTGCGGCGTCTCTGGTATTCCTCCTGGTCCATAGGTGCAGCCTTGTTTTCCGCCACAATCCTTTTTACCATTTCCGCCACCATCTTCGTCTCAGTCAGAAACCGGCTCTGCTCCACCTCCAGCTCCGTGGTGTCGCACAATGTCCGCATCATCACCTTGGTGTTCGCTATCAGCTCATCCTTTTCCGGGATGACCGCATTGACCGCCTTCACGAAGGCATCCTTTATCTCGTCCTCGGTAAGGTGCGGCGTCTGGCATTTCTTATCGTTTTTGAACTTGCGATTGCACTGGAAGATCACCCTGCGGTATTTGTCCTGCGAGTGCCATACCTTGGAGCCATACCAGTTCCCGCACTCGGAACACTTAATCTTTGAGGAAAATATGCTCGCACTGCTGTACCTCGTGTCCATACTTTTCCGCCTCTCCATTTCCTCCTGCACCAGCTCCCATGTTTCGGGAGGGATAATCGCCTCGTGGTTTCCCTCCACATAATACTGCGGAATTTCCCCCTGGTTCTTCTTCCGCTTCTTCGTAAGGAAGTCCGCCGTGTACTGCTTCTGCAGGAGCGCATCCCCTTTGTACTTCTCATTGGTAAGGATGCTCTTGACCGAACTCTGGTGCCAGATGTCCTTCCCGGCAGGGCTTTTGATGCCAAGCCCCGTCAGCTTCTTGCCGATGGCATACGAACTCAATCCCTGCAGGAACAACTGGTATATCAGCTTTACCGTTTCCGCCTGCTCCGGATTCACTCTCAGGCTGCCGTCCTCGCCTTTCTCGTATCCGAGGAAAGTGCTGTAGGCAAGGCTGCCTTTGCCGTCTGCGAACTGCTTCCGCTTGCCCCATGTGGTGTTCTCCGAAATGCTCCTTGATTCCTCCTGCGCAAGGGAACTCATGATGGTGATGAGCAGCTCGCCCTTGGAATCCAGCGTGTAGATGTTCTCTTTTTCAAAATAAACCTCGATGCCCTTTTCCTTCAGCTTCCTCACTGTCGTTAGGGAATCCACCGTGTTCCTTGCGAACCGGCTGACCGATTTTGTGATGATGAGGTCGATTTTCCCATCCAGGGCATCCTCGATCATCTGGTTAAAACCGTCGCGCTTTTTTGTGTTCGTTGCGGATATGCCTTCGTCCGTATACACCCCGGCAAATTCCCAGTCCTCCCGGTCGTTTATGTACCGGGTGTAATAATCGACCTGCGCCTCATAGCTTGTCGCCTGTTCCTCGGAATCCGTGGATACCCTCGCATACCCCGCTGTCTTCCGCTTCTTAGCCGCCGCAATCGGCCTTGAGTCAAACCGGTTCAGCGTGGCGGGTATGGTTGTTACTCTCTTTGCCATTCTGCCACCTCCCCATCTGTAAAGTGAAATTCAAACCTGTCCTCAAACACTGTCACATCTGCAACCTCCTTCACAAACCTTGGCTCATAGTCCTCGCTGCCAAGGACTGCCGCCACCGCCTCCCGGAATTCGTCATCCATCAGCCTGCGGAACGTGCATCCCCGGCACACCCACACCCTGCGCCTTTCCTTCTGCCCCTTCGGGCCGATTTTCCAGTAATCGCATTCCAGTTTCTTTCCGCAGCACCCGCAGGTGATTTTCTGCGAAAAGGCGCTGCGACCCCTTTGGTATTCCCTCATGATTTTCCTCACCCTGCCGTTTTTCAAGCCAAACTCAATGCTGTCCGCATTTATGACAATCCGGCCGACCTCCCTTTTTACGGCATCCCCGTCAAAAGCATCAAGTCCCAGGGCGGCGGCCGATGCCTGCTCCAGTTCGGTTTCATATATTGGCCGGAGCCCGCACACATCTTTCCCTTTGCGCTCCCTGGTATTGCAGTTCCATTTCTTTCCATACTTCGTAGTGCGCCTGCTGGCCGAGCAGCCACATTCCCCGCACCTCACCAGCCCGGAGAAAGCCGTAAGCACGGGGTTTTTATTTGCGGCATTTTCCGCCCGTTCCTCCCGTATGGCCTGCGCCTTTTCAAAATCCGCCTGCGTGATGAGCGGCTCGAACATCCCCTCCACCATGTACATTGGCAGCTCGCCCTTATTCCTTTTCCTCGTATGCCCCTCGGAAATGAAATTCTTCTGCAGGAGCATGGAGCCCGTATAAGACAGATTCCCAAGGATGAACTTGATGGTGGAGTCATCCATCGGCACGCCCTTCTGCCCCGTGATATCCCGTTCCGAAAGCTCCTTTGCAATCCCATAGGCAGATGTGCCGGAAAGGTATTTTGCGAAAATCTCCTTTATGATTTCTCCCTGCTCCGGTATGATCCGGTACATTTCCCCGTCCCATTCATATCCGTATGGTGCTTTATGCCCGTTCGGGATGCCCTGTTCAAACCGTTTCCGGATGCCCCATTTCACATTCTCAGAAATGCTGCGCGATTCTTCCTGCGCGAAGGACGCGAGCAGGGTAAGGAGCAGTTCGCCTTCATCGGAGATGGAGTGGATGTTTTCCCTTTCAAAATAAACATCAATCCCAAGCTCCTTCAGGTGCCTCGTCACCGTCAGCGTGTCCACGGTATCCCTTGCAAAGCGGCTGATGGATTTTACCAGCACCATGTCAATCTTCCCGGCATCGCAGTCCGCAAGCAGCCTGTTGAAGTCGTCGCGGTGGCTTGTGTCCCTTCCGCTGATGCCCTCATCCGCATATATGCCCGCAAACTCCCAATCAGGATTTTTTTGTATCAATTCGTTGTAATGGCTGACCTGAGCGGAAAGGGAATGGAGCAGCATTTCCGTCTCCATCGACACCCTCGCATAAGCCGCCACCTTTTTCCTCTTTTTCAGTTCCGGCAGAACCTGCCCGATTACGCTGATTCTCGGCATATTATCCCTCCTTGTCAGTGTCACATGATGCCATAGAACCAGCTTTATATCCACTCATTTCGGTCTGTAAACTAACCAAAATCGGGCGGTATTTTTCCCGGAAAATTGTATCAATCTGACCGTACTCCTCCGCCGTCATCGCCCCCTGCTCCATGAGGGATTTCGCTATGTTCATGGTGGCATGGTACATCTTTTCATTCCGGAACTGCTCCTCACTCATCCGCGCCACCTCCGAACCTGTCAGCCACATAGCACGCATGGGAGCAGTATTTCCGGCCGGCGTTCCCGTAGGCCGTGAACGGCTTTTTGCAACAGGCGCACACGAATTCATAATGCGCCCTGCGCTTCACCCTGTCCTGATGGCTGTTCCACCACTTATTACGGCACTTATCAGAACAGAATTTTTTCATTTTCCGCCCCGGATTCTGCTTCACCTGCGCCCCGCAGCACAGGCAGATTCCTTTCTCCCCGTCAACGGGCATCTCTGCCGTATCTGCCGCTGCGTTCAGCCCTTCCCTTCGGCAGAATGACTTTACCGTGTTCTCCGGAAGGCCAAGCTCCCGTGCAATCTTTATATACCCAAAGCCGTCTGCTTTCATCTGCCGTATTCTGTCTTTCTGTGTGTCCGTCATATCCGGCACCTCCTCAACATACGGAGATTTACGGGCTGCTTTATACACCCTCCGGCGCAAAAATATCTGCCACCGCTGTCCCCGTCCATTTACGGGAGGCACTCCGGCCTGCGGATGCCTCCTCAACATACGGAGATTTGCAGGCGGTTTTGGATACCCATGGAACAATAAAATTCAAGTTGATAATCCGTGCTTTCAGAGTTAATATGCACCACTGAGGAAAGGAGGGATTCTGCCATGGATAAGGATTCCGTATTGTACCTGCTGATGGATATGCGGGTAAACGGCATACTGGACCGCATACTGGAAAGGGATGATGAATACCAGGAAATCGTCCGGAAGTCAGGGGAATATTTAGACAGGCTGGAGGCCATGGAACTGCCGAAAGAGGCACGGTCGCTGATTGACCTGCACTCCTGCGAACAGAACGCGCTCGGCGCACGGTATGGCGCGCTTGCCTATCTGCTCGGCTTTTCAGACTGCGTGGAACTGATGACGAAGCCGATGCATCTTACAGGCACACAAAAGAAAACAAGCTGAACCGCACAACGAAAAAACAGCCCGCAGCATCGTTCCAAATGCCGCGGGCTGTTCTGCTGTCCTCCGATATTCAATTACACTCTCTGTGCATAATCCAGACTCACCCATCCATTACGTCCGCTCTGGTAGGATTTCAGCAGTCCCCACCTGAACGCACCTTCTCCGTCTGCCTCCTCCACAATCGTGAAAGTGCCGATCCCCGTATATTTCCCGGTCTTTGCATGGTCAGTGCCAGGACCTTTCCGGATGTTAAGGTCGGGGATGGATACCCGCACCAGATACGGCTTGAACGCTGCCGCCTTGGTATACACCGCCTTCCCGGATTCATCAAACACGGAATAACCGGGGTTCTCATCCGCACATTTCTTTGCGTTCTCCAGCACTTTGAACGCCCCTTTCTGAGAGGCGGCATCTGCCCAGGTCTTCCGGACGCGGTACCAGCTTTCCGTTTCTGCAGGAGCGGAAGGAGCTGCCCCTCCTGCCGTGCCGAAGATGCCTTTCAGGATTGTGAGGATTTTCTCCCCATAGCCGGCGCCTGCCGCCCATCCTTTCCCGTCCGGGTTTTCTTTCTGCCCAAGCCACTCCACATATTCCGCACAGCCCCTCGTGACATATTTGAACCGCGGGTCAATGCAGGCGTTCTTCAGAGCCTCCGTGGAAGCGTAGGCTTTCAAGTGCTGCACCTGCGCCCGGATGCCGAGCTGCGGCGTGTCAAAGGAATTCCCCTTTACCCCGTTAGAAGTCACGCCCATGCCGCAGAAATTATTCTGTGAAAGCGTGACCGCAGAGCCGGAAAAGGTGAAATTCCCTGTCTCAAGGCAGGACTGCGCAAAAGCAATGTCACCCCGCACCCCTTCCTCTTTTCCTTCCGAAAGGTACAGTGGAACCATTTCGAGGACAGACTGTGCCACGGATGGGTTCTTTGCTTTAAGGTATGCCTTCATCTGCTCCGCCGTTGCCACGGCATTCCCCATGATCTTCGTGTATCCGCCTGTGCCGCCGCTGCCAGAAGATGCGTCGCCCATTGCCGCCTTGACCGCCTTGCGGAATCCGTCCATGGTGTACCCCATGCCAAGCTGCGTCCATAAATGTTCCGGGTCACCATGGTTGGATGCGATGCCCCGGCTGTTTCCTTCCTTGTGGGATATCACCACGCCGTCTGCCAACGGGTCAAGACTGTACTTCTTACAGAGCATGGCAAACAGCTCCACCGCCGTTTCATAAGTCCGTTTCGCCACCGCCTTTGCCGTAGCCGTGTCAGAGCAGGTGAAATTGCTGCCCGACGTGTATTTGATACACGCCGGCTCGCACATTTCCACGCCGATGTGGGTATTGTTGCCGCTGCCTTTACTGCCAGAACCACAATGCCATCCCCTATGATTCCACGGAAGCGTCTGGTAGGCCGTGCCATCGTTCCCGTCAATAAAACCGTGGACGCAGGAACTATCATGCGCAGGGCTGTTCCACGAATTGATGAATACAGACGCCTTCGGCTGCGGGCAGCCCACGGAATGGAGCATCAGCCCCTTTACCGTGATCTTCCTCCCTGCCGTGTAGCAGGGGTTCCTCGTCAGAATGCTTTCCACCAGTTTCATCAATCTTCATCCCCCTTTCCGTCTTCCGACCTGTCGTGGAGCTGCGCCAGGATGTCCTTCAGCTTTTCCGGGATGGGCAGCCCAAGGTGTCCGGCATTCTCCAGAAGGCTCACACCCTCGTTGGAAATATAGAAAAAGATAACCGCCGTCCGTAAAACCGAGCCGCTCCCGATGACCTGCACATCGAGGATATTGGCAATCCCCACCAGCAAAAAGATCAGCACCTTCTTTGCGATGCCCTTGAAACCCACCTCGCTAGACAGCTTCTTATCCGCCGCGGCACACATCACGCCCGTGATATAATCCACCACGACAAAAGCGATGAGCGCATACAGCAGCCCATCGCAGCCGCCGAGAAACCAGCCGAGCCATCCCCCAATGCCTGCAAAAATGAGTTGAATCGTGTTCCAGAATTCCTTCATAGTGAAACCCTCCTTTAAAAGATTTTTGCGTATGAAAAAAGCGGGTGCCCGCAATGGACATCCGCCAGTTTCCAATGTTATTTAATTGTTTTATGCCTTAAAGCCTCGTTCTCCTTCCGGTCAGCACATTCACGACCGTTGTCCCTTCCCCGAATGCCGCCCTTGCCTCCGCAAGCGCCTCCCCGGTGAGCCCTTTATCGTTCCTGCAGTATTCCGCAAGGCTCTCCGCATTCTGCGCCTCCCGCTTCTCTGCGGTCGCCTCCCTGCTGAAAGCGTAGCCTGCATATTCGAGCTTCTCGCAGAAGTCATCCATCAGGTACCGCCCATTGCTGTTCCACTTGATTGCCCCGTCTGGCTCGACTGCTGCATCCGCATCCGCTTTTGCCACCGCTTTCCTTACTTCCTCCTCTGCATTTTTCTTCCAGAATGCCCCAAGGCTCCCGCTTATTTCTCTTTCAAATCTTGTCATTGTGTTTTCCTCCGTTTCCGTGATTTTCCTTTCGGCAGTACACATATTCGCTCTGAACGCACATATTATCAAGTTATTTCAGAGCCTAAACTGCACAAACATCCGCTGCGGGGATTGTGTATATTTCTACCTATATCAGATCTGTTTCGGCAGCCACTCCCAAAGCCTCATGTCCTCCTGACCAAGCGACCACATACACATCCCCCGCAGCTTCCAGCGGTACGCCGCCTGGTTCGCCCAATAGACCAGCGAGTCCACATCCTGGTAATAGAGGATGGAAAACCCGTCCGCGTCCCCTAAAAACAACCGGGAAATCCAGATATTGATGTCCCTCGGAGTGACCTCTGCCGTGTAGTTGTTCCCGCAGGATATCTCCATCAGGTCTGAATGGAAAAAATCATAATCCATCGAAATGTCCTCACTGCGGGTGGCGCTCTCCTCCACATCAGCGGTCAGCATGAATACCTGGAATTCCTCATCCCACGCCGCATTGCTCCGGCTGATCCGACCGAAGGACTTAAAACTGCCGTCCGGCATCCGCACATCAAACCGCTCGTAAGGCTCATAGGTCCATGCGTCCCCAAGCCGCATCAGTTCGCAGACGGTACGGTTATCAGAGCGGTACCCGGCATACCCGCCGGAAAAGCCGCTGATTGTTGCCGTGAAACGCAACGCATAGGACGCACCAGAATACACCCGCACCCTGTTCCCACGGATACGCATCTCCACCGTGTACATGGTGGGGTTCCCACGCAGGTCAGCATTTGGTGTCCGGCTGATTGTCTGGCTGTAACTGCCAAGGAGGGCGGAACCTTTGTAAAGCTCCACCCTCTGCGTATCATAGTTCAGACAGCAGAAAACATCCCCGCAGAACACCCCTGCCTTCCCGCTGCCATTTGCCGGGAACGCCAGCCTTGCCCGCAGGTGCAGTTCCTGAAAGCCGCTGTACTTCCACGCAAGCTGCCCACTCCCCTCAAGCTGGGAGTACGGCCGGTTCTCATAACCCTCCCGCCACACCTCCCATTTGCCGGAGAGCGTCGTCCAGTAGCTTTCCGGCAGGGGATTTTCATCACGGAAGTCCTCGTACCAGATGAGCGCCGAATCCGGCTTCCTGCGGAGCATTTCCAGCGTCAGCTTGAAGCCTTTATCCGGCTGCGCCATGTTCCCGTCCACATCCTTAAATTTCCTCGGAGCAAGTGTATAGGCCGCTTTCCCCGCAGACGGATATTCGAAAAAAGAGCTGCAGACACGGAAACCATAAAACTGCACGCCCTTCACGTCCACGGATATTTTGATGGTATGCGTCCCCGCCGAAAGCGGTACTCCCTTTGCAAGCGCCGTCCAGAAGGAAGTCCTCCAGTACGGCCACCACAAGCGGCTTTCCGTGAAATGCGATGTCGTTCCGTCAAGCGAAATGTAGATGCCATTTTTATCCCAAAACGGATAACAGATACGCACCGCCACATCATAGGTTCCCGCCGAAGATACACTAAACTGGTACGTTGCCGAACCTTCATCCCCAAGCACCGCCACGCCGTTTTCAATGGAAATAATGCCTGCCGCACTTGACGGATTATCTGCGCTCCGGTCAACAAGGATATTTTCAAATTCCGTCTTCTGCTCCTTGCCGTAGGCGGTAAGGTAATGCCTGCGGTTGTATGTGCCGGAAAGCAGCGGGTATTCATAGGAAACCGCATCCCGCCCCTCCATGTAGTCGTACACATGGGGAAGCGCCCACGGCACCTTGTCGTAGTCATCCCAATAGGCCACTATGGGGAGGAAGGGCTGCGGCGGCTTGTCATCCGTGAAGTTATAACCGCCCGTCATCCAAAGCTGTGCGGCATAGTAGGTGTTGGAAGTCCCCCGGTAAGTCACGCCCATGTTCTTTGGTGTATCGTGTATCCGCCAGTTCCATCCATAGGCAGGCATACCTAAAAACACTTTATCCGGGTTCATCACTTTCACGGCGTAATCGTAGATGCCCTCCAGCCATGAGCGCGGGGACACCGGCCCCGGCGCACTGCCCGCCCATGCCATGCCGTAGCTCATGATGGAGGCAGTATCGCAGTAATTGTTCAGGTCGCCGTAAACGCACCAGTTCTCCCCGCCGACAGAACCGTTAATGCTGTCCATCCCCGGCAGGCAGATGTTCATCAGCTTTGCCGGGTTGTAGGATTTCACGGTATTGTAAATGTTGCGGAACATAGCCGTGGACTTCGCCGCTGTGGAGTAATCATCCCCTTTCTCCAAATCGATGTCCACGCCGTCACACCACGGGTATTTTTCCATGATCCGCACAAGTTCTGAAAGAAACATATCCTGCGCCCCGTCCGTGTTCTCCCGCAATGCCTTGAAAATGCTGTTCGTGCCGTCATTGGCGACCGTCAGCAGCCATTTGATGTGCGGCCACTTTCTGATATACGTCCGCATGGTGGAGCCTTCCGCAATGGAAACGCCGCTCTCGTAAATTTCCCCGGTCGCCCTGACCTTAAAAGAAAAAAGCCCGATCTGGCTGATGCGGTCGCCGTAATCCCGGAGCGCCTGGTACATCCTTGTATTGCCCATGAACGTCCATACCATGATCTGCTTTCCTTTGAGTGTGTCCATCAGAATGTCCCGCCCCCTTCCTGCATCTCCTGCATCGTAAATAATAATCTCGCCGTTTTCCCACTTTCCAGCGCCACTTTATGCTTGGAATCCCATGCGGCGCTGTACTGGTAGAATCCTTCCTTCTGAAATGCTGCGCCGTTGCGTGTACACTCCCTGCTTTCGGCAAGCAGCACGATATCATCCTCCGCTTCCACAGCACCGGGAAAAGACACCCTCTGGCCGCCCACGCCCTGGGCGAGCCGCACCGTCCCCGCCGCCATATCAGATTTCGGGTAGATGTGGATATCCAGCGGCGCAGAGGTTTTCCCCATATTGAAAAGGATGACCGTTTCCTCCGAGCGCACCACGCCGTTGAACCACACGGGAGCCTTTATCCCGCCATCCTCCCGGAGCTTCTGCAGGCAGGTCTCCGTGTGCGGGGCATATCCCGCAAGCCCCGGCCCTTCCTGCAGTTGGAGGTCGGTAAACCAGATGCGCCCGGAGCAGTCGGCAATGGTGGGGACCACCGTCACGCTCACGATGCGCATATCCTTTTTCTTATTGACCACTTCCGCAAGCCTTACAAACTCAGCCATCCAGCGTCCACCTCAGTTCCGAGGGATGCCCCACCCATCCCATTGCCACCGGCCCTCCCTGCAGGAGGATGTCCGTGATGTAGAAATCCCCCGTGCAGTCCGTGATACAGACGCGGACAGTGACGGATTTCAGCCTTTCGGATGAGAAGTTTTCCGGCGTGACCTTTGCTATTGTCCTTGAAAAATATGCCATTCTGACCTCCCATCAATATAAATCAATGAACCTCGTTTCCGTGCTGCCGTCCTCATACTCCAGCACGATCTCAATGCCAACCTGCGAATTCCCGCTCAGTTTCTTAAGGTTCTCGGACGCAATCTGCGCCGAGATCGTATAGCTGTCCCGGCTGGCGGGATACACCGTCTGCGACAGGCTTTTGGTCATGCCCGCCACACCCTCCGCCTTGAAGGAGGCAGCCCCGCTCGCCCCGTTTTCCCCGTCCGCCTCAAAACCGGAGGACACCCAGTAGGCAAGCCCGTCATCGGCGCGGGAATTTCTAAGGAGGTTGAACGGCACCAGCTCCGCAATATCCTCGCTGGACACCACGCTGACGCCTTCCAGCGAATCGGCGGCATTATCCCATTTGCTCGTGGAACTGCCCAGGTTCTTCAGCACCGTGGAAAGCTCCAGCACCGTGTTCCACGGCTCCTGCAGGTTGTATTCCCTCCGCACAATCCTCGTGGTGACCGAAAGCCCCAAATCTTTATCCTCCACCCGCACATAATCCCCAAGCTCCCACGCCTCATGCTCATATCCCGTCAGCACAGACAAATCCATGGCGTTCAGCACGTAGGAGACGGTCGGCTTACAGTAATCCGCAAGCCTCATGCGGGTAAATTCAAGCATCTGGTAAGGATTGGTGAATGCGGAGCAGTCCAGGGAGGAAACACGGATTTCCTTGGAATAAGTAAAATCCTCCACATAAGGCTTGCCGCCGTTGATACTGGCAAAAGTCATGCCGTCCGCACCGACCGCATAAAGCCTCGTGACAAGCCCCGTGGTGTCCACCGTCCGCTCGATGTCCTTCATGTTCTTCCCATACATGAACAGCGCGCCGCTGTCCTTCCCGTTTAAGGTAAGCAGATGCACCAGCCGGTTCGGGCAGTCAAACACCAGATCGCCGCCGTGGAGGTCCGCTACATTCCGAAGGATGGAAAGTGCGTTTTTTTCCGTGGAAGTCCATGTGCGTTTCGTGGTGACCGTGACCGTGCCGACTTTCCATTCCGTACCGGAAAGTGCATAGGCCATGGCTGCCTCCGGCGTTTCTGCGTCAAAGGCTTTCTCCTCCTTCCGGACGGAATAGGCAAGGTTGTAAAACTCCGCCTCGGCATACACCTCTGTCACGGCGTTGCCGGAGGCATCCTTGCTGTCCGTGACCGTTCGGATGATGTACACGTCATCCACGATCTGGATTTTCTTCTCGTTGTCGATATACTTCCGCTTGGCGTCGGCAAAGGGGATGGAGAAGGAAAGCGTATCCTCGCCGTTGACCTCGCCCGTCACGATGATGCCGTAGGCGTTTTCCAGCACCGCCTCCCATGCGCCGTTTGAATCAAGCACCACAGGGCGGGCATAGCCGATCTTCTCATAGGGGGATTTCGGTATGTCATAAATCTGGATATCCGTCAGCTTCGGCGTCCTTGCCGTGTCATTTGTCGTGAGCGTCACCCGGAAACGGATGTAGGCACGGGCAGGGGACGGCATCTTCCCATCCGCGCCCACCGCCGCCCAATCGCTCCAGCTAATGAGGTCGCTGCTCGTGGAAGTCTCCACAAGGGAAATATCCGTCATGCCGGGCACGCACTCGCTTGAGACAGATATTTTTCCAGCGCCGGACAGACCGTATTCCACGGCACGGGTATAAAGCACGCCGCTTTCCGGATACGCACCATTACTTCCCTTCCGCAGCGTCACGCCATCTGTGACAGAGAGGGCATCCACTTCCCCCGCAGTATCGCCGCCGTTGGCAAAGGCTGTGGCACGGAAATAATCCGCCAAATCCTCTGCCGTAAGCTGCGAATCACAGTCTAAAAACCAGTCGTCAAAGCCGCCAGCAAACCAGTAGGAGCCGGCGTGCATCCCCATGATGAGGTCTGCCGTGCAGGAGCGGTTCAGCTCCCCGGTAAAGGAGAGCGCCGCCGAAACCCACACCGCCCCGCTTTCCCGGTCGCCTATGACATACTGTGCCTTTTTATTGTCAGGCTCTATCACGCAGGCAATGAAGTACCACCCGTTGTTCACAAAAGAAAAAGGCGGCGTCACCGACTCATCCAGTATCAGGGAGCCGGAGGAATTGTAAAGCATGATCCTCGGCCTGCTACGGATCAACGACAAATAGAAAATCGGCTGCCCCGGCCCCTGCCTCGTGTTAAAAATCGGTGTGTAAGTGTTGCCCACGGAATAGGTGGTGGGGTTCATCCAGCCGCCCACAATGATCCTCTCCCCGATGTCCCGGAAGATGGAGCCGTCATTCTCCACTTTCAGATAGGTTTTCTCCGTGGCAGGGTTCGTGATGTTCATGCGGAAATGCCGCCCCTTCTGCCCGTTGCGGAAGCCGGCGCTCGTTCCAGACCAGCCGGAAACAAACATCTTCCTGCCCCTGCCGGAAGAATCAATAAGCTCCGTGTCCGCATCCGGGGCATTCTCATTGAAACGCCATAGTCCGTCCTTTGCATATTCGACAGGGAACTCCCCCGTGAAATCCGTCTGTGTATTTAAGACTGCCTGCAATCCCATAAAAAATCACCTCCAGCGGCTTTTTGCCTGTATTTCAAGTTCCGTAAATGTTGCGGCTGATACCGCCACTTCCACCGTGTTCAGCCCCGCTTCAAGCGTAGGGAAATTCAGCTCGCCAATATACGGCAGGGCATTGCGGAGCGTGTTTCCCTCCGAGTCCTCCACCCATGCCGTCATTTTCGCTGTATCCACCACCAGCGTCTCCCCTTCCGAAAGCGTGGCGTTTGCTATTTTCAGCTCCGCCCCGTTTGTAGAAATGCTGATATACCTGCCTGCCCCGGATGCCAGGATGCCTTTCAGCCGGTACACGGGATTGGAGTATAAGTTTCCAAGCCTCCGCCTCACCGTGTGGCTCCCTGCTTCCGTGATGGTAAAGACCTCATCCTCCGCAGCGTAGCCGAAGGGGTCAGGGCAGAAAAAAGCGAGGTCGAAGGTCGCCGCAAGCCGCACCACCCGCTCAAAGGTTACGCCCTCCTGGAGCCTTGCGTAATACACCCGCCCCGGCTCCGTGTCAAGCATAAGCGCACACACGCCTTTGTCCGGGCTTAACCAGCTTACGATCTCATCCTTGCACCGGAGCAGCTCCGCCGCCGTCCGCTTTGGAGGGATGAAGCAGGATATTTCTATCACCCGTCCGGAGAGGGACGCACCCAGGTCAATCAGCCCGTCCCTGCCCGCCATGGAAATGGTGCGGTTCTTTAATTCCGGCACCCGGTTCTCCGTGGCCATGCGGCTTGCAATCCCCATGCTTTTTGATGTGACGCTGTCAAAAGAAAACCCCATCTGCCTGCCCCCTTTCCTACGAATAGCCGTTTGCCCGCCGCCCCTGCTGGAGCTGCCGGTAAAGCTGCTGTGAGATTTTGCGGATGTCCTCCTCGCTCCTCACGTTCATTTCCTTCACCTCAATCAGCGGCCCGTTGATGGAGCCGCCCTGTGACACACCGTCCCCGCTGTTTCCGGATACGGAAATCTCCTGCACGGCTGCGGAAGGGTTCAGGACCATATCCGCCGCCACGCCGTCCACTGCCTTTGCCACCATGCTCTTACTGTCCTCAATGCCCTTTGCCAGCCCCTTCATGAAGTCCGGCATCCAGCTCTCGTAATCGGTCAGCGGCCCTTCGTCCGGCACGGAGAAGTGCAGGAAGGACTTGATCTTGTTCGCCACGCTGCTCACGGCGTCGCCCACGGCTCCGATACAGCTCTTGATGCCGTTCACGATGCCCATGATCATGTCCTTGCCCCACTGCAGGGCTTTGGACGGCAGGCTCGTGATGAAGGAGATCGCCTGGTTGAATCCTTCCTTGATGGAGGACACGATTTTACCCATGGTTCCCTTAATGCCGCTCCAGATGTTATTGAACACTGTGGTGACCGTACTTTTAATGCTGTTCACAACACTTGAAACTGTGGATTTTATGCCATTCCACACAGAAGTGACCGTGGATTTAATCCCATTTACCACGCTTGTGACCGCAGCCTTTATCGCATTCCATACAGTTGTAATTACCGTCTTAATGGCATTCAGAACCGTAGTGACTGTATTTTTGATGGCGTTCCAAGCCGTGGTAATAAAGGTCTGAATTGCCGTCACCACTGTCGTGACCACGGTTTTTATCCCGTTCCAAACAGTCGTGAATACTGTCTTTATGGCATTTAAGACCGTTGTGATGATGGTCTTGTAAATATTGAAATAAGTGGTGATAATTGTTTTTATTACTTCCACCACTGTGCTGAATATGGTTTTTATCCCTTCCCACAGCCCGGAAAAGAAATCCTTGATCCCGTTCCACACAGCCTGCGCCGTGGACGAGATGGCCTCCCATGCCGCCGTGAAGAAGTTTTTGATGGCCTCCCATACGGCAATGGCGACCTCCTTCACATTCTCCCAGAGGTTGATCCAGAACTGCCGGAAATCCTCATTCGTATTCCACAGATAAATAAAGGCCGCCACCAGTGCCGTGATTGCCGCTATGATTAAGAAGATGGGGTTCGCCAGCATGGTGGTGTTTAAGGCGGCAAAAGCGGTCTTGACAGTGTTTATCACTCCCGCCACTTTTGGGACAATCGTCATGATCGTGCCGACCGCAGACACCACTTTCCCAATGACAATCAGCACCGGCCCCAGAGCCGCAGCAAGGAGCGCAATGGTAGTCACCACCTTTTTCGTCCCCTCGTCCATGCCATTGAGCCAGTCTACGAACTGCTGCACCCACCCCACAATCATTTTGATGGCGGGCATCAGAAGCTCCCCAAAAGAAATAGCCAGCCCTTCCAAAGCTGACTTTAAGATGGTGATCTGCCCCTGCAGGTTGTCAAGCTGTGTGTCCGCCATCTGCTGCGCCGCGCCGCCGCTGTCGATGATGGACTGCTGCAGGTCATCCCAGGTATCGCCGGTATTGGCAAGCAGGGCGTTCACGGAGGACAGGTCGGTCTTGTTGAAAATCTGCCCGATGATGTTGGACTTCTCCGCTGCCGTCATGCCGTCCATGCTCGTGTTCAGGTCACCGAGGATATCATTGAGGGAGCGCATATTCCCCTCGGAATCATAGACATCCAGGCCAAGCTGCTCCATGCAGGCGGCCGCCTTGTCGGTCGGGTTCTGCAGGGAGAGGATAACATTCCTTAAGTGTGTGCCGCCCTCCGCACCCTTGATGCCGTTGTTAGCAAGGATGCCGAGAGCCGTGTTCAGCTCCGCCGTGCCTCCCTTTACGGTCTTTGCGGTCGCGCCGATGGTAAGGATGCCCTCGCCGAGCTGCGCCACGGAGGTGTTGGTGGTGGAGGCGGTCTTCGCCATCTGGTCGACCATCGTCCCCGCCTCATCCACGCCCATGCCCAGGGCGGACATGGCATCCGTCACCATGTCCGATGCCGCCGCAAGGTCAATGCCGCCGGCCGCCGCAAGATTTAGGACGGTAGGGAGCGTGTCGCACATCTGCTGTGTGTCATATCCGGCAAGGGCGAGGTAGTTCAAAGCCTCCGCACACTCGCTTGCGGAGAACGCTGTCTCGCTGCCCATCTTCTTTGCCAGTGCGGAAAGCGTATCCATCGTGTTGACGCTCTCGCCATTGACCGTGGACATGGCATCCTTCGTAATTCCCATCGTTGCCTGCACCTGCGACATAGACGACTCAAAATTTGCCGCCGTGCTGACCGCCGCCGTGCCGAGGGCGGTCACGCCTGCCGTGACGGGGAGCAGCTTCTGCCCGGCGGAGGAAATATTATCCCCGACGGTCTTCAGCTTTTCGCCTGTGGCAGCTATCTTCTGAACCGCTGTTGCCGACTGGTTTGCCTGATTTTCTAATTCCTTTAACCGCTGTTCGGTCTCTATGATTTCACGCTGGAGCGCATCGTACTGATCCTGTGTGATCTCCCCGTTTGCGAGGGCTTCATTTGCCTGCTCCGCCGCCGTTTTCAGTGTGGCGAGTTTCTCCTTGGTTTCGGAAACAGCCTCGCCCAAAAGCCTGTGCTTCTGTGCCAGCAGTTCCGTGTTGCCGGGGTCTAATTTCAGGAGCTTCTCCACATCCCGTAGCTGTCCCTGCGTATCCCGGATGGAGGAATTGACTCCCTTTAATGCGGTCTGTAACTTGGTGGTATCCCCGCCGATCTCAACAGTGATACCCTTGATTCTGTTCGCCACGGCGGACACCCCTTTCTGCTAAACTGCAAAATAAAACCCAAGAGGATGCCGTCTAAAAGCGGTCAAAATCCTCCTGGGTAGCGATTTCCTTATATCCCTTGTATTCGTCATTCCTGCTCTCCGCGAACATATCGTTGACCATCCCGATGGTGAGCAGGTCAAGGTCACGGATGGAAAGCCCAAGCTGTACGCACCGGAGCAGGAACAGCGGCGTTGTCATTTCCCGGTCAGTCGGGCGAAGTTTTTTTTAGACTGGACATCCGTCTGCACGTTCAGCCCCCAAAGCTGTATCAGCTTGGGCAGCACCTGGTAGATGGAGAACGTGTTGAATTCGTCCAGCCACTCCTCCGGGCTGTCCGGGATATCCGGGTCTGCGTGTTTCGCCATTACATAGGCGATATTCTCAAACATCTCCAAAGAGAATAAATCCAGATTGGAACTCTCCTCGTCACCGTCGCCTATGGACTTCTCCAGGGAACGCAGGTCTTTATAAATATCCCGGTGGAACTTCATCCGGTAAATGCGCGGGATGGCGGCAGACGCCTTGAAAGGCACCTGCTTCCCGTCAATCTCGATATTCTGTTTCATGCTCATAAATTAACCCTCCTCCCCTGTATCAACCGTTCCGCCGGATTCTGTATCCGCACCGCCGCCCGCTGCCGTGTCCGGCAGGTACACGCTCTTGTACCAATTCTGGTAGACCTCATCTGTAGTGGCATCCCCGGTTTTCGCCTTCACATAGCCGCTTGCCAGCGGAGCCGCCGTGATGGACAGCGTCTCGGTCTGCACCTCGATCTCATCCTCATTGGTCTGGGATTCAATGGTCGGGCGCGCCGCCGAACAGTTGTACAGCACATGGCGGATTTTCCGCACATCCCCGTCAAACTCAAACAGCAGGGCGAAGTTCTCCGTCTCCGCGTTGGCATTTTCCAGAAGCACCTTGTTTTCATCCAGCGACTCTTTCAGCACATCCGTGCGGAAGCTCTCCGGCACCATGGCAAGTTCCAGGTCACCCTCGTAGCCCATGTTGTTGCTGACCGTGTAATAAGCATAGCCATCTGCGTAGAAATTGCTCGGCTCGCCGTTGGGATCAAGGGAAAGGGAAACGGCGCCGGGCATCGCAACAGGCGTGCCAAAGGACACCGCCCCGTCCGTCCCCAGCGTCAGCAGCGCGTAATGCACGTTGCAGATGTTGAATTTCACTTTATTCTTCTTCGGCATCGTAAACCACCTCCATATCGAATTGGTAGAGGACCTCGTACAGCTTCTCGCTGGCAATCCAGACCTCCGACTTGTTGTAGAAGATACGCCGCTTATCCAGCGCATCCTCCAGTTTCTTCTCCACCAACGGGTCCTTGGTGTCGGTGTACAGCTCTATCTTCACGCCGCTCGCCTTGAAGTACACCATGCCGTCAGCGGCGAAATTGTCGCTCTGCGGCAGGAGGTAACAGATAAACGGCGGCTCCGGCGATTCGCCCTCCGCAAAATGGTCATAGGCGAAGGGGATGCCGGTTTCCTTTAAAAGCGCCAGTAATGTTTTCAAAGCCTATCCCTCCAATGCTTTCTGTATCTCTTTTTCAAGCTGCTCGATACCGGCCTGCTCCGCCGCCGCGATATGCGGCTTTGCCGGGACGCGCCCGCCGCCCCGCTTTGCGTGGCCGTGTTCCAGAAGGTGCGTCAGTTGGTATCGGTTTTTGGAATGCACCGTCACTTCCAGCGAATTGGATGTTTCCTTCGTAGTTTTCACCGCCCATGACTTTGCATATTTCCCGGTATCCTTCGGCGCATTGGCTTCAATATCCTTACGCACCGCAGTCCCGGTTTTCTTCACCGCCTTTTTCACATCCTCCGTGGCAAGGTCCGCATATTCGGTCAGCCCCTTCATGATCTCCTCCGCCATCCGGTCGATAGATACGCCGTTCGCCATCGTCACCGCCTCGCTTTCCTGCATTTGAATTTGATACATTTCTTTTTATAGTTCATGTGGTCGACGGCGAGGATGTCGTAAATCCCGCCGTCAAACGCCACCCGGTATCCCGTGGAGTCAATCACGGATGCCTTCCTGCAGTATCTCACCGTGAAAGACACATCGGATTCATCCGCCACGGTCCCGGCCACGTCTGTCTCACTGGTCTGCTTCCCCGCCTCGCCGCCTGCCGTGGCATAGCAGGAATAATAATCCGCCCATGAGTTTTTATGGTTGCCGATATCATCCACAGCCACAGCATTTTTCTGAAAAGTGATCCGGACATTTAAAAGCGAAACCTCCATCAGAACGCCTCCTTCCGGCTGCCGGAAAGCAATGCCCGGAGCGTCAGCATCATGGCGTGGTGGTCGGCTTCCTCCCGGTGTTCGTAGAGGTAAGCCGCAGCATACAGGACAGCCGTCTTAGCGTTTTCGTCCTTTTCCAGCACGCTCCTGTCATCCGTGCGGATAATGTCCATGCAGATTTTTTCAGACGACTGCAAAAGATGCCCGATAAGGGCATCGTCCTCGTCATAATCCACACGGAGGTAGTTCTTCATCTCTTCCAGCGTCACCACCATGCCTGCACCGCCTCCCTTTTTAAGTCCCGGATGCGGCTTTCTGCACCAGCACCTTCACTGCTTCCGCAAGGATCAGCTTGCCGTCCACACGCTGCGAGGCAAGGAAGCCCACCTGCCCGCTTGCCGCGAACAGCTCATTCAGGCGCTTGAAGCTGCGCCCCTGCCGGTCTGCGATCCAGTAATAGGAGAAGTCACCAAAAGCGATGGTCTTTGCTCCTGCGGCAATGGCCGGCATATAGGCGGAAGTCTTGACCGGCCTGCCAAGGATGGTGTCCGGAGTACCCGCCGTAAGGGAAGGCTGCCATAAATACTGCCCGTTGCTGTCCTTCAGCTTGCGGATGGCCTTGATGGTGGAGTCGTTTAATACCCACACGGATTTCTTGCGGTACGGGGATTTCAGCGAATAATATAAATCCATCAGCTCATCCGCCGTCACTGCTGTGGAAGATGCGGCGGTCACGCCCGTTTCCGCACCGCCCGTGGCCGCCAAAACGCCCAGCGGCTTGCCCGTGCCGTTGCCCGTGAAGAACGCCTCCTCTTCTTTCGCCCCGATCCTGCGGGCAAACTCGCGGAAGATATAGGACTGCAGGTCAAACACGCTGTCGTTCAACAGCTCCTCGGAAACCTTGATCATGGTGCCGAGCTTATACGCCCCGATGGAGACCTGCCCGAAGGAGTCGTCGCTCTCCGGGAACGCCCCCTCCTCGTCAATCCACGATGCCGTACCCTTGGACGCAACAACAGGAATCTTCCGGTCGCCGCTGGAAGTCTTGATGACCTTCGCCATCTGCCGGAAGATGTTCTCCTCCTCCAATGCCTCCACCAGAGTCCTTTCGTATTCATCTGGCACAAGGTAGCCGCCCTCGGAGTCCGTGCCAATCTGCAGGGCGTTGGTCACATTGGGCATAGGAACCTTGGAGCGCATGGCATTCCAGAAGTTCTTCCGGTAATCGTCAGAGGCACGCCCGGTCTTATCCTCCGCATCGTCCGCGTCCGCCCTGCCGCCCGGCTTCCCCGTGAGGGGCTTGTTAACCGGGCGGTTCAGCTCCGCGTCCAAAGCCTCCTGCCGCTCCAGCCTTGCGATCTCTTTCCCAAGGTCGGTGATCTCCTGCTCCATCTTCGTGTATGCGGCGTCATCCTCTGCGGAAAGGACTCCGTTTTCCTTCCTGTGGGAATCTAAGAATGCCTTTGCCGCCTCCCATGCCTTCGCGCGCTTCTCACGCAGTTCAAGAATCGTCATAATGAAATCCTCCTTCTTATTGTTTCAATAAATTAAGCCGCTCCATGAGTGCGTCCACGGAACGGCCGGTTTCTGTATCCGGTGCAGGGATTTGTGCCTGCGTCTGGATATCTGCTTTCGGTTTTTCCCCGCCATATTTGGCGGCCAGTTTATTCAAAAGGGCGTTGTTTGCCGCCCTGCGGAAGAACAGCATGGAGCTTGTGGAAGGAGGGAGTTTCTCTTCCTCATCATCTTCGGAACTGCCGCCCTCCTCACCTTCCTCCGGCTCCTTTTCCGGCTCTGCCTTTGCCCGCACCATGATCTCATCCGCAAAGCCAAGCTCCACCGCTTTGTTGGCATCCATCCACGTTTCCGCATCCATCAGATGCGACAGCTTCGGACGGGAAAGCCCCGTCTTTAATACATAAGCGTTGATGATGGACTCCTTCACCTCGGAGAGCATATCAATGGCTTTCTGCATCTCGGCATGGTCGCCCCAGGCGATGGTGGCGGGATTGTGTATCATCAGCATGGATACCGGGGACACCAGGACGGTGTCGCCTGCCATGGCGATCACACTGGCGGCGCTTGCGGCGATGCCGTCTATTTTTACGGTTACCTTTCCCTTATAGTTGGAGAGCATATTGTAAATCTGTGCTGCCGCCACGCAGTCACCGCCCGGCGAATTAATCCACACGGTAATATCGCCCGTGCCGCTGTTCAGCTCATCCTTAAAAAGCTGCGGCGTGACGTCATCATCAAACCAGCTTTCCTCTGCGATGGTGCCGTTCAGTTCCAGTATCCGCTCTGTCACTTCCGGCTCCTGGTTCTTCGCCTTCCTCCAGCTCCAGAACTTCTTCGTTTTCATCGGATTCCTCCTTCCCATTCTGTGCGGATGCTTCCTTCGCAAATATGCCTGCATCCGCAAGTTTTGTCATATTACCGTTTATCAGATACAGATCGCCTCCCAATTCCTCCGGGATACGGTCAAGGTTCTCCAGCTCCCGGATGTCGTTTGCGGACATCCACCCATTCTGCCGACCTACGGCGTACCCGTTCATGCGGCTCTGGTAATCCCCGCGGAGCAGGCCGTCCACGTTGAACTTCATAAAATACTGCTTCTTCTCCTCCGGCGTCAGCAAAGACCGCGCCATAGACTGCTCCCATCTCGACACCCACGGGTCGAGGGTATATTTCACGAACTCAAGGCTCTGCTGCTCAATGTTGGAGAAGCTGCTCTTTTCCAGGTCACCCACCATGTGCGGCGGCACCCGGAAAATCCTCGCAATCTCATTGATCTGGAACTTCCGTGTTTCCAGAAACTGCGCCTGTTCCGGCGAGATGGAGATAGGCGTGTATTTCATGCCCTCCTCCAAAACTGCCACCTTGTTGGCATTGTGGCTGCCGCCGAAGGTGGACTGCCAGCTCTCCCTTACCCTTGAAGGGTCTTTCAGCGTCCCCGGATGTTCCAAAACTCCCGATGGCTGTGCGCCGTTGGCGAAGAACTTCGCCCCGTATTCCTCGCAGGCAATCGCCATGCCGATGGCGTTCTTTGCCATGGCAATGGGGGAATAGCCCACCAGCCCGTCAAAGCCAAGACCGGGGATATGCAGCACCTCCGATGGTGGCAGGATGACTGTGCTGCCCTTCACGGTCGGCGCGTCATCCATGCTCACCGTGTATTCGTAATAAAGCTGCCCCTTGGAATCCCGCTCCACATTCATGCGGTCCGGCATCAGCGGGTACAGTCCCAAGACCTCCCCCTTGCCGTTACGGATGATCTGTGCGTAGGCGTTCCCCCAAAGGAGCAGATGTGTCATCAGCGTTTCCCGGAACACGAAGGAAGTCATCTCCGGGTTCGGCTCATCATGGAGTAAAAAATACAGCGGGTGGTCCGCTGCCTTTTCCTTCCCGCCATTATCCGTATATCTGTAAAAATGCAGCGGAAGCCCCGCCACCGCCTCGGACAGAATCCGGACGCAGGAGTACACCGCCGTCATCTGCATGGAACTGCGCTCATTGACACGCTTGCCACTGGTGCTGCCGCCCATAAAAAAACTGTAGGCACTGCCGGAAGTCCTGTTCTGGGGTGCATCCCTTGCCCTGAACAATCCGCTGAATAATCCCATAGGAACCACGCTCCTTTCCGAAAGAAAGACAGCCAAAAGGCACCGCCGAAGCGATGCCCTCTGAATCCCTGTCTTATATGTTTTATTTATTATCTTCCCTGATCTGCTTTATCAGCTTATCAAGGCTCACCCCGTCCCGGAACCCTGCCCGGTAGTAGTATTCGTTTTCCCTTGTGGCTTCCGAATTTGTCACATCCTCGCACAGCTCCATCATTGCCCTCTGCTCTGCGCTTAACTGCTGGAACAGCAGCTCGTGTGCCTCGTCTGCTTTTTCCGCTTCCGCTGCCTGCTCCTCCGTAGGGGGATATTCCTTTTGGAAATTCTCATGGTGCATCCCCATCCGCTCTGCTATCAGGAACTCAAGGAAATCCTTCTCATCCATCCTTCCACCTCCTTCGCCAGACAGCATAAAGGAATATGGGAAAAATAGCCATACAAGGAACCACCAAAGATTCCAAACATAATTCTGTAAAACATTAAAATACCAACAAACCGCGGGAATCATAGACGCTTTCCGAGGTTTCATTCCCACAGCGGATGGCACGGTCAAGCCCCATGATGGCTGCCACAGCGCCGTCAATCTTCTCCGTGGACTTTTCCTTGTCTGCCTTGATGTTGCCTGCAGGGTCGGTGCGGATGAAGATGTTATCCATCATCCACCTAAGGACCGGATGCCCGCCGTGGGCAATGCTCTGCTCCAGCACCAGCTTCATCAGCTCCTTGGTCGGCGGGGACATATCCTTGAAGCCCTGCCCGAACGGGACCACCGTGAAGCCCATGCCCTCAAGGTTCTGCACCATCTGCACAGCGCCCCACCGGTCAAAGGCGATCTCCCGGATGTTGAACCGTTCTCCAAGTCGCTCGATGTATTTCTCAATATAGCCGTAATGCACCACATTCCCCTCCGTGGTCATCAGTTTTCCCTGCCGCTCCCACACGTCATAAGGGACATGGTCGCGCCGCACACGCAGCTCCAGCGTTTCCTCCGGCACCCAGAAATAAGGGAGGATGCAGTATTTATCCTCCTCGTCCAGCGGCGGGAACACCAGCACGAATGCCGTGATGTCCGTGGTGGAGGATAAGTCCAGACCGCCATAGCACACACGCCCTTCCAGGTCATCTTCCGAAACAGGAAATGCACAGGCATCCCATTTATCCATGGGCATCCACCGTACCGCCTGTTTCACCCACTGGTTTAAGCGGAGTTGACGGAAACTGTTCTCTTCTCCCGGATTCTGCTTTGCCGACTCGCAGGCGGCTTCCACCTTGTCAATCCCGACTGTGATATTCAGTGAGGGATTGGCTTTCTTCCACACCTTCGGGTCTGTCCAGTCATCCGCCTCATCCGCACCGTAGATCACAGGATAGAAGGTCGGGTCGATCTTGCGCCCTTCCAGAATATCCTTTGCCTTCTGGTGCGTTTCATAGCAGATGGAATGGGTGTCGGTCCCCGCCGTGGTGATGAGGAAATACAGCGGCTGCATCCTGGCGTCCCCTGAGCCCTTGGTCATGACGTCAAACAGTTTCCGGTTCGGCTGCGTGTGCAGCTCGTCAAACACCACGCCGTGGATGTTGAAGCCGTGCTTGGAATATGCCTCCGCCGAAAGCACCTGGTAGAAGGAATTGGTCGGCATGTATATGATCCGCTTCTGCGATGCCAGTATCTTCACCCGCTTGGAAAGCGCTGGACACATCCGCACCATGTCCGCAGCCACATCAAAGACGATGGTGGCCTGCTGCCTGTCAGCGGCACAGCCGTACACCTCGGCGCGTTCCTCCCCGTCCCCGCAGGTCAGAAGGAGCGCCACGGCCGCCGCAAGCTCCGACTTGCCCTGCTTTTTCGGAATCTCAACATATGCCGTGTTGAACTGGCGGTACCCGTTCGGCTTGAGCGTTCCGAAAATGTCACGGATGATCTGCTCCTGCCAGTCGATCAGTTCAAAAGGCTTCCCCGCCCATGTGCCTTTTGTGTGGCACAGGCTTTCGATGAACATCACGGCAAAATCAGCGGCATCCTTGTCATAGCGGCTGTCTTTCGCCTTGAACTTCGTTGGATTGTATTTTTTCAGTTTCCGCATTGCCATTCCGGTCACCTCCCCAAAGATGGCATGAAAAATGGCCTGCCAGTGGCAAGCCGCAATCTATCAGTACAAGATACAGAGCCGTCCGGCCCTGTTCTCAGAATATTCTGCTTAGGTTTTTTTTATGCGTTCATCGCCCATGCGATTGCGTGGCCGTCATCCTCGAACTCGACATCGCTAACCGCCCTCAGTCCGATGGCTCCTTCGCAGGTATGGTCATCGTCCAGGAACTCATAAGCTGCCCCGAAGTAACAAGGCTTGTTCTGCCCGTTGTAGTAGTATCCCGCGATGACCACCTTGTTTCCAAAGGTCAGCAGCTTGCTCCATCTGCATTCCAAATCCTCCGGCGTGGTGGGGTTCGGCAGTCTGTATTTTTTCATTGCTTCGTTGATTTTCATGGTCGTTGTCCTCCGTTTTCTGTGTTTTCCCTTTCGGTAGTACACATATTCGCTCTTTGTGCCGATAATAGCAAGCCAATTCGGAACATAAACTACACAAATATCCGCAGGGGAAACTGTGCAGTTTATAGCAGCCTGTCATTCCTTTTCAATCCGGCAGGCTTCCCCGTCCACCCATGTGATGCAGTAATCCTGCCCCCGCCAGCGTACCTCGGCAATCCGCACGCCCACATATTCGTTGCTCCTCTCACGGTCAGACTTCACTGTCCCATGTGCCATCATCCATTCCGCAAGGTTCCCTCTGAGCCTTGACTCCCGCTCCATCTTATCAGCTATGTTCATCCTTTTTTTTCTCCTGACTCCGTTTTTTCATCTACAGCTTTCTTTGCCGCCTTCAGTGCGTTCTCCTCATAAAAATATGACGCTTCACTGCTGAATGCCTCTGTGCCGTTCTCACCACGGACACGGAAATCAAATCCCATTGTTTTGCCGTTCCAGCTTGTGCTTATACTGTACCCTTTGTATTTTTCTGTCATAAATCCTCGTCCTCCAATCTGTTTCTTTATTCTTCCACTGTGTAGGAAAGGTTCATCCCCTGCAGGTTCCGTGCAAGCTCCGCACCCCTGCGTATCTGGTCTGCCGCCTCCAACAGTTCCTCCGGTGTCGGGTTTCCGCCCATCTTCCGGATGCTTGCCTTCACATCTACCGTGTAGGCTGCAACCTTCTTTTCAAAGTCGCAGTTTCCAAAATCCAGCCGTTCCCGGATGCTGACCGCAATGTAAAGGTCGCCCTCGCCCTTAAGGAAAGGCAGCGGTGAGAACCTTTCGTCCGTTTCCGGCTGGAATCCGTTCATCCAAATCTCGTTTTTAATTGCCTCGATTACTTCATTCTTTGTCATGGTGTGTACCTCCGTTTTTTGTGTTTTCCCTTTCGGTAGTACACATATTCGCTCTAAAAGCACATATTATCAAGTTAATCCGGACCATGATCTGCACAAATATCCGCACCGGGAATTGTGTAGTTTTAATGATTGGGTATGTGCTTTCCATCCTCTATCCAGTCAACCAGAACGATGATCTCCCCGTCGGTTTCCATCCGTTCAAGCTCCACCACATCGTCCATGTCCCAATTGACCGGGTACACCCCGCAGAATTCCACAATGCAGTCAATCTCGCCGGTCTCAATCCAGTCCCGGTTCAGGTTCCATGCTCCGCAGACCGTATCCACATGGCCGTGGCTGACATGGTTCTTATCAAGAATTCCCTCGACTTTTTTAATGGTTTCATCCTTGTAAAGGTCGGTATCTTTCGGGACGGTGATGTAAAACATACACTTTGTTGCAGCCTCGCCCCGTTCCCTTCTTGCGTCAATCCATCCCCGGATGACCTCTGTCCTTTTTTCCATAGCTTTACGCTCCTTCCTTTATCTTTGCAATGTTCATCCCCTGCCGTAGCACCTGTGGATGGCTTCCAGAATCTGCTCCTGCTCCTTCCCGTCCACCCCGATGCTCTCCAGCGCCTCCCTGGTGCCGCAGTCCGGGCAGAGCGGCGTTTTGCCGTCCGCCCGCGAAACTGCCGGTCTCCCGTGGTAGGTCTGCCCGCATCGTGGGCAGACCGAAATCCTCGCAATATTATCTGTTTCTTTCATTCCAATTCCTCCTTTGCTGCAGGTTCCCGGATGCCAAGCGCCTCCTCCTTGCTGCGGAACATCCTCCCTGCGGATGCGCGGTAACGGCTGCCCCTGCTGTTCTGGAGCCAGAAATATTTCCCATCAAATCCCAGCACTGTGTAGTTGCCAGTGTAGCCGTTCTTCCGGTTGGTAACCATGAAGCAGGCATCCCCGGTTTTCCACCCACCCGGAAATTCCTCCCTGCTGTCGGCATACGCCTGTTCCAGGAATGCCTCATCGAACCCGAAGCTCCGGTACCCCTGCAGGCAGGTCTCCATATAGAATTCGCTCGGTAGTCCAAGTGGGCGGTCCTCATGCATGATGTAGACGAAAACCTTCCGCTTGCGGACCTTTCCGGTCTTGATGCCCTTTAGGGGCAACTCCATCTCCTTTTTGTAGTAAAAGGACGGGAAGCCTTCGTAGCGGTCCAGGGCCGCCTCATCCTCCTCCGTCACCGCCCATGCCGCCACGGGTACGCTTGCGCCCTCCTGCGGCTCGATAGTGAGGTAGGAGCCGGTCTTGCTCCCCTTGAACAGCAGCCGGTAGCCTTCCACCACCGAAGTGCCGATGATCCTCGCCCCAGGGCAGCGCATCCGCATCTGCCAGATGTTTAAGTTTGACCCGTAAGCAATGTAGTATCTTTTTTCCATCTTGAAATCCATCCTTTCCGAAGGGGGCACCCTTCTACCACCTTAAGACCGCCAGAGCGGTCCACTGCCGTTTCCGCGGCAGGCAAGGTGGCAGGAGGCTACCTCCTGCGTTCCCTTCAAGCAGCCCTTCCGTTGCGGAAGGATGCGTCCCCTGCAAGCCTTTTTGTGAGGATGTCCCTTGCGGTCTTGAATTCATCCCCGATAAAGCCGAGCCGGAGAAGCCATGTCCGCATGGCGTATTTCGGGTTCTCGTTCTGCTGCGGCTTCGGGCTTGCCGTCTTGACTTCCTTCGCCATCTGGCTGAGTGCGAGGCAGAGCTGGATGTAGCTTTTTAACTGCCCTGCATGGAGGCCGCCCCTGCGCCCGTCGCCCGGTTCGTCGAACTGGAAGAGCCGGAACTCGACCGTGCCTTTGGTGAAGGTTGCGTGGTAGTTGAGCATATGATAGCGGCTGTCGTTGTAGTGCTGGTCTCTGCCGTAGCTTGCGCCGTGGCTCGTGTACCAGATGTCCGCAAGGGCTGCCATCGTGGAAGGCTTCTTCCTGTTGACCTGCTCCAAAAAACGCGAGTCAACCGTGCGGCAGTAGCGGTTCATCCTCCACCGGTCAAGGTTTAAGGCATCCGCAATGAGGCTCTCGTGGCTTGCCATGATGTTTGCGAGGTTCCGGAGGCTCTGCGGCGTGTGGCCTTTCGCCCCGATGTGGATGTGTACCCCGCAGCCCCTTCCCGCGTCGCTCTTCGCTCCGGCGTGTCTGAGCTGCCGGATGAGCTCCTGCAGGGTTTCCATGTCTGCGTAGGTGAGGATTGGCGTCACCAGTTCGCACTTTTCGCTGTCCGGTCCTGCGATGCTCACATCCCTCTGGAATTTCCACTCCCTGCCCTGCGCGTCCCATGCGCTCCAGGTGTAGTAGCCGTTCCGCCTCGCTGTGTCCTGGTAGCGTCCTGTTCCGAAAAAGTCCGCTGCGACCTTCGCCGCTTTGCTCCTTGCGATGCTGTTCATCTCCACCTCGACCCCGATGGTCTGTTTCTTCATTTCCTCGACCTGCCTTGCTAACTTTGCGTTCATGCTGTTTTCCTCCGTTTTCTTTGTGTGTTTTCCCTTTCGGTAGTACACATATTCGCTCTAAAAGGGGATAATAGCAAGTTAATTCGAGGCATATATTACACAATGATTTGAGCCGGAATTTGTGTATTTTATGGCATTGTGGCACCCATTGCGGCAAGCATAATCTGCACTCCAAACCGAAACCCATCCCTGAAACCCTCGCACACCATCTGTCCCTCCAGGTCAGCATTGTCATCCAGTAGCTTCTCCAGCAACTCCTTCCCTTCTTTATCCAGCAGTTCTTCCAGCCGGTCCGTCTCGCCGCTGATCTGCTTCTTAAGTTCCTCCATTGCCGGAGTCCTGCACTTCTGGCTGTCCCACGGCACAATTTTTCCATAATAAATCTGCCAAAGAATATCATGTTCCAATTAAAATCCCTCCTTTGTCCATTTTGAAATCATTCCTCATCCGTGCAGACGGTTTTCCCCATCAACAGTTCCGAATAAATCTTGGTGTAGCGTTCGCATTCACTGCCCTCGCTTCCAGCAATTGCTCTGAGGAAAAAATCTGCCGCCTCTTTCCGGCTGTCCCACACATCCTCTTTTCCATAGCAGACGGTTCTGACTGTTTCCAGTTTCCGGCAGGCATCCTCACCGTAAACCACATGGAGATGGCTGCCGTTGTCCCATGCGACCATGACGCTCGCCGTGTCATCCACGCCCTCGACCGTTCCCCGCGTCCCTATGGGCGGGGCCTGCACATCGTCCATCCGCACCAGTTCCACCCGCGTTCCTGCAGGGTACTCCCTGCGGACACGCTCCACCGTCTCCCTATTCGGAAACTTCATTGCTGACCGCCTCCTTCCTTTCGCCGTTCTTGAAAGCTGAGCTGCCGGAAAGGTTCTTCAGCAGGATCTTCCGCTCGCCCTTGTATTCCGTGCCGATGAAGCCGAGCCGGAGCAGGAAGCACCGGAATGCGTATTTTTCATTGTCCGCAGGCTTTTCCTTTGCCGTGACGCGCTTCTGGTTCCTTGCCATGTCGCAGATGGCGGCAATGAAATGGGTGTAGGCTTTCACCGATTCGCTGTCCTGCCCCTCTGCAAACCATGGGAAGGAAACTTTCTCCCCGTCTGTTTCAATCGGGAGGCTGTCAACCGCCAGCGCCTTTTTGATGAGGCTGCCCTTGGCATCCACCAGCTTCTGCAGGTTCTCCAGTGCGGCATCCGTGAAGGATTCCCTCGGCATTGCCACCGTAAGCCCCAAATCCGTCCCCTGCGGCGCGGTTTCCGACGCCTCCACATTGTTTTCCGCATTCGTGCTTTCTTCCTCCGTATCAGCTTCCTGCGCCGTTTCTGCCGGGACCGCAATGATTCCCCTTTCCTCAAGGCGCTCCAGCAGGTTTTCAATCTCTTCACTGTCTGCCCGGTCGTCAAATTCCACCCCGCCGTTTTTGTCGATGTGGAAGTAATCCACCTGGTAAGCCGCCGTCGGCATTCCGAGGTATTTCGGCTTTACCTCTAAAATCTCTCCCATTGCCTGCACCAGCGCTTTCCGTTCTGCCCCTGTCCTGTTGAATTCAATCCTCATTTTTTTGTACCTCCTTCGTTTTTCGGTACTACATTAATCACTCTGAACGGCAGAAATAGCAAGCAGTATGTGAGAAAAAATGTCACAATAAAAAGTCCGGGAACTGTGCGTAATACACAATGCCCGAAAGCACGAAATAGACATTCGGCAGCGCCACTCCGTTGCCCCACATCTTATATTCAGCGGAATCCGAATGCGGCTCTTTCAGCCACTTGATGATCTGCTTATCCGTTTTTGGCTTGGTTGAAGTCCCCGCAATCCTACGGTGGGCCTCAAAGACCTCCCGCCAGAAGGCAAGGTCATCCTCCGTTGGCTCTTCCGTCTCAAGACCGCTGCACCACCAGTCCGGGAAACCCTGCAGCCTTGCACATTCCGTAGGAGTCAGCCTGCGGACGATATACTCCGGCTCCATGATATGGTAGTCCCCGCTGAACGCTTCCTGGTTGCCGAGCCACTGCTTGGAACCCATGCTTGCGGAAAGTGTGCCGAACACCTCCTTGCCGGATGCCGTCTGCACATCATTGATGACGGGCGGGTCTTTATAGTCCGTAGCCACCAGCGTGTTCGCCAGCTCTTTCTCCGCCCGTGTGAAATGGGAGTTCTTGCTCGTGCAGTAGGTCGGGTGTGCGACTGCGTGTCTGTCCGTAGCATCCAGCGTAAAGGACACATCCTCGTTGATGCCGCTGCCCTGCGGCCCGTTCCTGTCATCCCGCCCGATCATGGAGCCCTGCAGGACAAAGGTCTGCATCTGCATATTCCGTGTCGCCATCAGCGCCCCGGACTTCCCCTGCAGGTCGATTACTTCATCCCTCTGGTTGATGTGGAATGCTGACATCCCGCCCGGCTCCACCACCGCAATGCCGCCCTGGTTGCAGGAAGGATTCCCACCGTTCCCATCCAATGTCCGGGAGGTGTCCGCCTCATAAAATCCGCTGTGGGGATTATCTGACTTCATGGCATTGCTGTCCTTGGAACAGATGCCGTATGCCTGCACCACCAGCTCATTGCACCGGCTTTCCCCGACATCAAAGGTGTTCAGCGTGTTTGCCACCTTCCCGTCCTTCCAGGTCGGCGCATCCCCTTTGTAGTGGGCGCGGTATCCCTTGCAGAACGGCACGAACACCGTCTGGTCATTGTTGCAGGAGAGCGTCGCAGACTTGTCGTCCTGAATGATCGCCCCCTTGCCGCCGCCTTCACAGCCGGAGCGGATTTTCAGCGTCTTTGGCGTTTCCACCACGAACGGCTGGTTGTTCCCGCCCATGCCATAGGTAGAACTGACCGTAGGGGCTGTTTCCAGCGGTCCCGTGTACCTCGTATCCTGCGAATGGTTCTCAAACATTGCAGGCTCCCCGGCCGCATCCTCCCGGCTCATAACCATCGGGACATTGCCTCCGCCCGTCCCCATCCGGAAGGTCAGCGTCTGCACTTTGCCGTCCTCCGACAGCTTCACGCGGCTGTCCGCCGGGTGGTTTTCCAAAGCCAGCGCCGCCGGCACCGTCCCGGCGCGGAGCGTGGGCGAGGTTTCCTCCTCATACCCTATTCCCCGTGCCTGTGCGGAATGCTCCGTGCAGAAACCCGCCGATTCCAGCACACACGGCGGATGGTGTGCCTCCGCCCGCAGGGTGCAGGTCACGTCATCCGTCACATCCATCCTCTGCCCGCCCTGGTCGTTTAAGCAGATGCCGCCTGCCGCTCCAGCGCGATCCGCAGCACCTCCGGCAGCTCCTTGCCACGCACGGAAGCCCTCCGCAGAATACCCAGACACGCCTTCGGACTCAAATAATATCTTTCCGGCACTCCCGCCTGCAAAATCTGCGACAAGGTAGATGCGTTTCCTTCGTTGGGGGATTCCCCAAAATTGGGCGTCAAGGACGCGCCATGCGAGGGAAAATCCGTCTCCCACAATATTTCCTGCGTTTGCCCATTTCCCCTTTGGAGGTCCAGGTACAGAAATACTCTCGTCTTTGACGGAGCAGACCGCTTCGAGGACGGCTTTGAAGTCCTCCCCTCTGTTGGATGAGAAGGCGCCGGGGACGTTCTCCCACACGATAAACCTTGGATATTTTCCATCTGTTGCACACCTCATTTCCTTTACAATTCTGATTGCCTGGTAGAACAGGCAAGACTGCCGCCCGTCCAGCCCCGCCCGCTTCCCCGCCACCGACATATCGGTGCAGGGCGATCCGAACGTGATAATGTCCACCGGGGCAATCTCTGCGCCATCCACCGCAGAAATATCGCCCAGATGCTTCACATCCGGCAGCCGCTTCGTGGTCACCCGGATGGGGAACGGCTCAATCTCCGAGGCCCATAAAGGGGTGATGCCCGCAAGCAGCCCGCCGAGCGGAAAGCCCCCGCTGCCGTCAAACAAGCTTCCAAGGGTCAGGCAGGAATCCGCAGTCTGCGGATTCGGTGTGTCTCCGCCGCCTGTGCCTGGCTCCCTTCTATGGATATATATAGCGTCCACTATGCCTCCACCTCCTTCACCAGTTCTGAGTACGGGATTTTCTCCCCGCCCCGCTCCACAAAAATATCCTCCGGCGCAATCCCGATTTCCACGGCACGGCGGAGGATAACAGATGCGTATTTTTCGTCCAGCTCCATCATGTGGCAGATGCGGTTCATCTGTTCGCAGGCCATCATGGTGGAGCCGCTTCCGCCGAAAGTGTCTATCACGATGGCGTTTTCCTGCGAGGAATTGCTGATCGGATAGCCGAGCAGGTCAAGCGGCTTGGAGGTCGGGTGGTTCTTATTCCGCTTCGGCTTGTCGTAATTCCAGATGGTGGTCTGCTTCCGGTCGGAATACCACGGATGTTTGCCGTTCTTCAGAAAACCATACAGCACAGGCTCATGCTGCCACTGGTAATCCGAACGCCCAAGCACCAGGGAATTCTTCACCCAGATGCACACGCCCGCAAGGTGGAACCCCGCATCCACAAAGGCTTTCCTGAAATTCAGCCCCTCCGTGTCCGCATGGAACACATAAGCCGCGCCGCCGCTTTCCAGATGCTCCACCATGCAGACAAACGAATTATACAGAAATGTGTAGAATTCATCCCCCTTCATGCTGTCGTTCTGAATGGAAAGCCCGCTGCCACTCTTGAAGGAGACTCCATACGGCGGGTCCGTGACGATGAGGTTTGCCTTTTTCCCATCCATGAGCGCCGCCACATCCTCCGCACTGGTGGCATCCCCGCACATCAGCCTGTGCCTGCCCACCGTCCAGATGTCGCCCCTCTCCACGAATGCCGCTTTCTCCAAGGCTGCGGAAAGGTCGAAGTCATCATCTTTCACATCTTTCTCCCCGTCCCCGGAGAAAAGGTCTGCGATCTCATCCTCACCGAAGCCCGTAAGGGATACATCAAAATCCGCACCCTGCAAACTTTCAATCTCAATGCGGAGCAGCTCCTCATCCCACCCGGCGTCCAAAGCCATGCGGTTGTCCGCAAGGATATAGGCTTTCTTCTGCGCCTCCGTCAGATAGTCAACAAACACACACGGGACTTCCGTGATCCCTTCCTCCTTCGCCGCCGCAATCCTGCCATGCCCCGCAATGACATTGAAATCCCGGTCGATGATGACCGGGTTGATGAAGCCGAACTCCCGCAGGGATGAGCGGAGCTTGGTGAGCTGCTCCGGCGAGTGCGTCCGTGCGTTATTCACATACGGCACCAGTTTCCCCAAAGGGATGAGCTGCATCTCGGTTGTCGTCTTACCCATTTTTTTATCTACACTCCTTTCCTCGCGCGGAGCAGCCGCTCCATCACGTCATCTTGGGGCGTGTTCCCCTGGAACTCCACCGAGCAGTTCTCCTTCACAATCTGGTATATCTGCATCCAGCAGTAATTGGTCTGCTTCATGTAGGACTGGCTCATGGTGACATAGGGGGACGCGATGGCAGCCCCCGTGGTCGGGTGCTTCGCCAGGAAACCAGTGGAGGACACGATCTCCTCGCACTGAATCCATCTGGACACACTCATGGCGTACTGCTCCACCATCTGCACTGTGACCAGTTTTTCACATCCCCTTGCCTTCAGCCACGCATAGGTTTCGTTGTAGACTTCCTCCGCCACTAACTCCCGCCCGCTTTTCTGTGGGGATTTCAGGAAATCCTTCACGGGTGGCACTTCCATGCCCTCCAGCTCGGCCGGCTCCATCATAACTTCCGCCGGCCGGCCTTCGGCAATCTTCTCCGTGAGCGCCTTGGGCTTTCGTCCTGCCCCCGGCCTTGCGCCGCCGCGCCTGCTGCCGTCTTTTGCCACTGTCCTCACCCCGTTTCTTTGATTTCGTTTGAAAAAATGCTGCGGAAATCAAACGCCGCAGCACCTTAAAAAGCCTTTATTTTACGGGAAATCCTGCAGGGGTCAATCCCCCGTTTGATTTCCGGTTTTTATGCGTGACACCCCACGCCCGTTCCACAGAGAATCTGCTGTGGAGATTTCGACCGCCCCTCCGGGTCAGCGGAAACCTCCACAGCATAAATCAACACTGCACTGATTCCCATAAATTAATGCTTATTCCACCTGTCGCCACGCTCCGCATGAATCCTTGCATGGCAGGACTGGCACAGCGACACAAGATTGCTCTCATCATGAGTGCCGCCCTCTGCCAGCGGCAGCTTGTGGTGTACCTCTTCCACCGGATGCAGCAGCCCTTTCCTGTAACACTCCTCACAGAACGGGTGCTTGGCGGCATAGCGGTCACGGATTCTCTTCCATGCACGCCCATACCTACGGCGTACAGCCGGGTCACGGTCGTACTTCTCGTAGCGGCGGTTCTCCTGTCTCTCATGTTCCTCACAGAACCTCCCGTCTGTCAGCTTCGGGCATCCGGGGAAGGAACACGGCCTCTTCGGTTTCCTTGGCATTGCTCTCACCTCCCCATGGCATAAAGAAAGCCCCCGCAGGAGAAACTCCCACGAAGGCCGTCTGTCTTTTTGCAGTTTTCGATACTATCAGTATACCACGCCATACGGCAAACATTTTACACGGAATTACTCATGTGCATCCCCGCCCGGTTTTTCCCGGTCAAACTTCACATCCTTACAGACATTTGCAAATGACCGGTATGTGCCTGCCACCAGTTCCGACCAGCGTTCCAACTGCCCCGTCATGATCTCCATCTGACGAAGCAGCTTGTAGATGTGGAACTCCGGGTCGTAGTTGCCAACATTCTCGTTGATGTCCAGGTCATCAAACATCTTCTGTGTCTCCTCCAATGCCACGGCATTGAATGTCTCCATGTTCTCCGCCATGGTCCCGATGATCAGCCTCTCCAGTTCCTCCGCCGTGCGGAATTCCTCAAACACCTCGAAGTAATGGTACTGGTCGTTGTACACATAGAAAAAGTTCGGCCCTTTCCTGCCAATGGCGATGTCCGAATGCCACTCATTAAAATAATCGCTGTATTTTTCTGCCACCGCTATAATCTTTGAAACTTCATCTTCTTCTGCCATCCTGCATCTCCTCTCGTTTTGGTATGGTGCATATTACCGTCATCCGGGAAATATATCCACTCATTTTTTCAGCTTTTCCCAAAAAGCAGGATGGTGAGGTGGTGCAATGCACGGTTCTTTTTGTTATAAGCGGAACTCTGCTCGATGTGGAAATGGTCTGCGATTTTATAAATCATACTGCTGCCATATTCATTGCTGCCGCCGTAGAAATTTTCCAGCACATACCGTTCATCCTCTGAAAGCTCCTCCCATGCCGGGAGAAACCACGCCATATATTCCACTGCCTGCCGGTACCGCTCTTTCAGGACATCGATTTCCTCAATGCCCTTTATCATCCTGTCCTCCACGGCACGGGGATTGTGTGTTCGGGGCATCCCGTCAGACTGCGGGCTGCTGACGCCGCCCATTTTTTCATATGCCGCCTTTATCTCATCATCCGTGTGTTCGATGATGAACTTCATGCTGCTGTAATCCTTCAGTGCATCCACGGCCGCCGACCGCTTGTCAAGGTACTTCCAGATAATGCTCATAAGCCATGCCTCCAATCAAAATATATTTGCTTCCCCCGGATTTTCAAAGATTGTCATTGATTTTCGTTGATTGGCTCAGATTTGCATTTTTGACTGGCGGCATTTCCGCTTATATCTTCAAGTCTGCCTTCACCGCATCGATCAGTGCGGCCTGCGTGGTGTCCTTTTCGGAAAGTGCCTTCATGATCCGCTCGTCTATGGTTCCTTTTGTGATGATGTGCTGCACCACCACGGTTTCCAATTGCTGCCCCTGCCGCCACAGCCTCGCCACCGTCTGCTGGTATAACTCAAGGCTCCATGTCAGCCCGAACCACACCAGCGTGTTCCCTCCGCTCTGGAGGTTGAGGCCGTGTCCTGCGGATGCCGGATGGATCAGCGCCACCGGGATTTCCCCGGCGTTCCATTTCCGGATGCTGCTGTCCGTGTCCAGCCGGGAACACGGGACTTTCAGTTTTTGGAGCCGTTCTGAAATCCTCTCAAGGTCATGCCGGAACCAGTAAGCCACAAGCACCGGCTTGCCGTTCGCCGCCTCGATGATGTCCTCCAGAGCGTCCAGCTTCCGCTCATGGATGGCGACTGTCTCCCCGGCATCCGTGTACACCGCGCCGTTTGCCATCTGCGACAGCTTCCCGGAAAGGGATGCGGCATTGGCGGCTGTGATCTCACCGTCCGGCATCTGCAGGACGAGGTCTTTCTTCAAATCCGCATACCGCGAATCCTCCTTCTCAGAGAGATACACGGTGTATCTGGAATTTATCAGCTCCGGCATCTGCAGGTGGTCGGTGGACTTCATGGAAATGGTGATGTCGGAGATTTTATTATATATCTGCTCTTCCGCACCCGGCAGCGGCTTATAGGAGAACACCACCTGCCCGTTCTGCTTATCCGGCCGGAAATAGGAGGTGCGGTACTGCCCGATGAACCGCCCAAGCCGCTCGCCCATGTCCAGCAGCCGGAACTCCGCCCACAAGTCCATCAGGCCGTTGCTGGAAGGCGTCCCTGTCAGCCCCACGATGCGCTTTACCTTCGGCCGGACTTTCATCAATGCCCTGAACCGCTTCGTCTGGTGGTTCTTGAAGGAGGAAAGCTCATCAATCACCACCATGTCGAAATCAAACGGTATTCCGCTCTCCGTAACCAGCCACTGCACATTCTCACGGTTGATGAGATAAATGTCCGCCTGTTTCCGAAGCGCCGCCAGCCTCTCCGCCGCCGTCCCGACTGCCACGCTGTACTTAAGCCCCTTAAGATGATCCCACTTTTCAATCTCTGCCGGCCAACTGAAGGAGGCTACCCGGATCGGCGCTACCACAAGCACCCTGTGAATTTCAAAGCTGTCAAACATCAGGTCGTTGACCGCCGTCAGCGTAATGCTCGTTTTCCCTAATCCACAGTCCAGGAAGATGGCGGACACCGGATGTGCCTCAATATACTCTGCCGTAAATTTCTGGTATTTATGTGGCTCGTATCTCATCAATGATCCCTCCAATCTGCGATTCATCATCCAGCACATACACTTTAAATCCAAGCCGCCGGAGAAGCCGGTGTCTTGAAAGCTGCAGGGGGCGGGGTTTTTCCCCCGGAGCCTTGACCTCCACAAATGCCATTTTCCCATCCGGGAGAAGTGCCAGTCTGTCAGGCACCCCATCAAAACCGGGCGATGCGAACTTTACTGCCAGACCACCGGCGACCTTGACTGCCGCCCTGAATTTCTGCTCCAATGTTTTCTCTCTCATGCAAATGCCTCCAATCCCTTATTTTTCAAGCATTCCAGCCTTTAGGGTGCAGGTCGTTGATGGTCGTTACATAAAGTCCTCTTTAAGTGTTTTTTTGCTGAAAAAACTGCCCTAAAGGGGGTTTATACTGCGACCTTCAACGACCTGCACACTTACGGTTTTTCCTCCGTAAAATCAGCAGTTTCCAGCCGCATCCCGATAATATATACTCCATCCCTTTTTTTCTGCTTTTTAAATCCTGCCGTCTCCAGTGCATTATAAAAATCTGCCGTACTTCGGGTATATTCACCCGTTCTTAGACAATAACTGCGATATTCCTGATAAACTGTTCCGGATTTCGCTGCACCTCCCGCATCTACCACGCAGCACTCATTTAGAAAATGCCCAAGCCAGTCATTGTCTTCCCGATAGGATTTGATGGCATCCTCCACGCAGGCAGGGCAGGGGATATGGAAGTTCCGGTCTATGGCTTTCTTTGCACCCTCAATGATCCATGCCATGACAGCCGGAGATGCCTCCGAAACGAGGAAATCCGCATAATTCTTCACATCCCCTGCGCCCTCTATTCTGGCATGAAAGGGAATTACAATTAAGCGCCGCCACGTCCCCGGATCATTCGCACCTACCCTTGGCAGGTGGTTAGTGTAAAGCACAAGGGTGTGGCTCGGCGTAAAGCTGAATGGGTCTTTATACTTTTTCTCCGCAAAAATCTCATCCGTGGAACACATCTGCTTCACCACGGAAGTGTTCAGGCGCATCCCTTCCTCCAGCTCTGCGGCAATAATGAGCCGTTTGCCCTTCGCCTCGGCAAGCTCCGGCTTCACGTTCCTCTTGCACCCCACTGTAAGGGTATCGGCGGACATATTCCCGCTGTAAGTCCCAAGCACACGGGCTATGGTGTTCCAGAAGGTGGACTTCCCGTTCCTTCCCTCCCCGTAGGCAATGACCAGCGATTCCATGTAGACGCGCCCCACTGCCGCCATGCCTACAATCTGCTGCACATAATCAATCAACTCCTGGTCTTTGCAGAAAATAGTGTCCAAAGAATCCAGCCACAGTTTCTCCCCCTTATCGCCGGGAGCTGCCGCCGTTATCTTCGTGATATAGTCCTCCGGGCTGTGGTCGCGCTTCCCCTCCAACCCGTCCGGAAGGTAATAGGTGCCGTCCGGCGTATTCAGCAAAAAGCCGTCCTTATCCAAATCGGACACGCTGATTTCCAGCATTGGTTTTGCCGCCTGCAGCGCCGACACAACATATTTCATATCCCTCCGTTTCATCACGAACGCCTTATATGCCTGGGCGGACAAATACGCAAGGTAGGCGTCCATCTGCCCGCTGCTGATCTTCTTCTCCAGCGACTTCCCGCCGGAGGTGATGGCATCCTCCGAAATGCCCGTGTCCATAAGGGCCTGCCGTGTACGGTCGATTTCATCCTTTGCATCCGCAAGCTGGAGGTCTAAAAATTCCTCTGCCGCGCCCACTGCCTGCTGCTTCGACTCCACCCAATACTGCCCGCAGAAACGGAGGTAATCCGTGGCCGCCGTATAGCGCAGTTCCACGCCGTACTCCCTGGTCAGCACCTTCGCCTGCCCAATGTCCGAGTAATCGCCCGGCTTTAAGGACTCCCGCCCGAACTCATCATTGTACGCATCCGGGGCAACATATCCCTCCTGCCCCTGCACCTTTTCCGCAAAACGGCAGGCGCTCTGCCAGATCATGGCAAGCTCCGCTTCTTCCAGCGGCGGATTGCACTTTGCCGCCTCCTCCATGAAAATCTCATGCGCCTTTTCCGTTGCCCCGTACCGCTTCACCACGCGCCCCGCAAAATGGGACATGGTGGCGTTCCTCTGCCCCTGCGGTATCTCCCTGCCGCCCTGCGGCCTCACGATGCAGTCGATGGTGATCTCACCCTCGTGCCAGAGAATGGAATCCGCCGGATGCCCGAAGATGAAACGGGCAGAGTCCAGAGCCTTGGCATCGAAAAACGGGAACTTCTGCTGTATGGCTTTCTTCAAAGCGGCACAGATTTCCCCGTCTGTAATCGGATCATGCGGGAAGTACACATGAAACCTCGGCCTTGCGGACTTCCCCTCCTTCGGCTTCATGTTGTTCCGGCTTGGCACCACAACAAACGCCACATCCCTGCCGATTTTCCCTTCCAAATCCTCCGGATGAATCCAGTCATCCGGATTGTCAGAATGGGAATTGTCGCAGTCCATCACGTCCACATCGCAGGCAAGGAAGTTATCCCCGCTCCTGCGGCAGTTCTTGAATTCGGCGCACACATGGTCGAACGCCACCACCTCCATGCAGTCGTCCTCATTATCAATGACGCGCCTGTTGGGATATAAGCTGTTCTTTGCGTTCCCCCGGCAGTTCGCCGTATAAAATGTCATTTTCATAATTTACAGACCTCCTCGCAGTTTTCTGTGAAATAGCGGACTGGCATATCCCGCTTTTCCGCTTTCTCAATCTCCGCCGCCATCCCTGTGGATATGGTTTTCCCGAACACCCACAACTGCTCGCACTTCCCCAAAAACACCATGCCCATAAACATACCAATTGCCCGCTCCGCAGGCTTCCCGTCATCCAGAAACTGCGGAAACAGAAGGTGAGGTGCAAACGGGATCGCACCGTTCTTCACCGCAAACCGGCTGTACCGCCTCGCCTTCTGCGTGTTCCCTTCTGTGTCCCCGGCAAACGGGGAGCATATATAGACAATCGGCCGGTATGCCCGCTTCGCCGCCTTTTCTTCCTTCCTGATCCCCGATAACGCCGCATGGCTGGTCGGGTCGCTGTATCCCTCACTGTTGTACCTGCTGATTCCCATAAAATACACCTCCATTCTGCCTGCGCTGTTCTTCACGGACCGTGTCCGCAGGCTTGTAAAACGGGCAGTCCCTCCCGCCAAAATCATTGTCCTTTAAGCAGGTGCAGACGCCGCCCCTGTTTGCGAAACAGTCACTGTGCGTCCTGCACCCCTGCATTGCCGCCCTGCTCATCCCTTTCCGCCTCCTGAAATTAACCTGATATTATTTTCCATCCGTTTACGGAGGACTTCCGTCTTGTTAAACTGCGCCCTCCAGTGCCTCCGCTCCGGGGAATCCACAGGGAACCCCTCCGCTTTGTCCGTGTACATTTCACAGAGTGCCTTATACCCGTCTGCCATCTCCCTCAATTCGGAAAGCAGCTCCACCCTTGTTTCGTCGGAGCAATATTGATTGATGAGCTTTGCGGCTTTCCTCATCGCCGGCATCTTGCAGGGGAAGAACGCCTCCACAATAAGCTCCATGTACCCCGTCTCGTATTCAATCCGCAGCCGTTCCATCATGCACCCCCTGCCTAATCCTTCTGGTAAAAAGAACATTCGTAACCATCCGCCCGGAGCAGTAAACCTTTTGCCCAGGGCGGCGTCCTGCCCATCTGTTCGCAGACTGCGGAAAGTGACATCCTCTTATCCGCTTCGATAATAATTTCATCGTGTACATGGGCGACAATGGAGCAGTTCCGCAGCGTCCGCATGGCATAGCATAAAATGTCCCGGCTGACCGCCTGCACGATGTTCTCCACAAACTTCGGACCGTAGCTTTCCAGCCGCTCCCATTTCTTTGTGCCGCCCACGCCCATGTATGTGACGGACTCCCCGCCAAACTGGTTCTCCCCAATGCGTGGCTTCACATAGGCAAGCCGCCTCCCGGAGAAAAGCGTGATGAACAGCATCCCGCTCCGGTAATCAAAGCGGATGCCGTGTGTTTCCGTTGGCATTCTCTTTTTGATGCACTCTTTCACAGCGCGGTCAACCGCCCACCAAAAACTGACAATATTCGGATTTGATGCGCGCCAGCTATCCACCAGTGGCTGCAGTTCATCCTCGGTCATCCCTGCCTCCAATGCACCCATCGCTTTCAATGCACCGACTGCCCCTCCATATCCGCAGTTATGGACGAGTTTCCCCGATACGGTAAAACGGTGATGTGTTCCGGCATTTCGTATATCATAAAGTCGAGCCTTGCACTTATGGTTCTCCAGTTCTTCCGCCTTTCGAACACTGCTGTTTCCGCATCCTGTATGATTTCGTCTCTGGTCAATCCCTGGGAGAGCTTGCGGATTACCACGCTTCTCGCATAAGGCCAGTATTCCTGCGAAAAATGGCTGAGAACTGTGCATCGTTTGTTGCCATTGTTCTCTGCATGTGTAACAAACCGAAGATTGCCCGGAGCATAATCCATGTCGTTGTTGATTCGGTCGATTTCCAGTTCCCTTTCCGGCAGCCCGTAAACATTTATCAAATAAAGCCCTGCCTCTTTTACACTTGGGAATGTGAATTTTATGCCCCGCCCTCCGTAATTGTGGTATCCTGGATCGTTGGGGTTTTCGCACCGCTGTTTTGCCGCCGTCAGCCGTCTGTCCAGCCACAAAGGTATCTGCCTTGGCTGTGAACAGCTTTGACACCCCTTTGATTTCCCGCTGCGGAGATTGGTAAGGCACTGCCATTGCACTGCCCCACACCCCGTACATTTCGTTAATACATAGCAATGGTTCATCGCCTTGTTCCAACGTTTTTCCGCACTGATAATTTTCACCCACCCATACCGCTCGCCCACCATCTCCGGTTTGTACGAGATGTGCGCCGCAGAAGGCGGCGATTCCAAACTGTATCGGCTCCGCCTTCCCTTCAATCCACACGAGATGGTCGGGGGTTGCCCTGAGTCCCTCATACTCAATCACCTCACGTTCCCCTTTAAATACAACACCATCATGCCTTACCCAGCTTTCCCCATCCCAAAGCCTGTGTTCTCTGGTCACGGCTTCAATCGGGATTAATCCCTTGTCTGTAAGAACAAGCTGCCCCTCTGCGATGCAGGCAAGTTCAGCCTGCTTCCCTTTCTGCCGCAGATGCCCGTTCACGCCGTGCTTTTCCACAGGCACATGGAACATCTGACTTGCCGAGGCGCAGTAAATGTCACCGCCGCCCTCGAACACCTTCAAACGCCACCGCTCCCCGGCAATCCATGCGATCACCCTCGCCTCAATAGCGGAAAAATCCGCCACGATGAACTTCCTGCCGTCCTGCGGCACGAAAGCCGTGCGGATGAGCTGCGAAAGCGTATCCGGGATATCCTCATACAGCATGGAAAGGGCATCAAAATTCCCGGCTTTTACCAGTTCCCGCGCCTGTGCCAAGTCCGGGATATGGTTCTGGGGCAGATTCTGCAATTGGATGATCCTGCCGGAAAACCGCCCCGTCCTGTTGGCTCCGTAGAATTGAAACATCCCGTGCGCCCGGCTGTCTGCACACACCGCATTCTCCATCGCCTGGTATTTCTTTACCGAGGATTTTGCAAGCTGCTGCCGCAAGGTCAGAACGGTTTTCAACGGCTCCGGCGCATCCTGCAGAAGCCCCGCCACCGCTTTCTTGTCAAGGGAATCTGTCTCCATCCCGTTCTCCGAAAGCCACTGCTTCATCTGCTGCACGGAGTTTGGGTTCTCCAGTTCCGTCAGTTCCTGCATGGCCGCCGACAGGTCAGCCTTGGAGCGCCCATCCATAGCGATTGCGTTCCTGACCATTTCCATATCCACGCCGATACCCCGGTCGTTGATCTCCTGGTCCTGCCAGTATTCCTCCCACACAAAATCCGGAACCGGGAACTTTGAAAGCCTCTGCTGTATCTGCATCTCCGCTTCCACATCGCGCAGGTTATAGGCTTTGAACCGTTCCCATTTCCCCATGTCATGTTCCGGCAGGTTCCGTGTCCTGCCGCCGTTTGCCTTAGTCGGCTTGCAGGGGACGCAGAAATATCGGATCAGGTCCTTCCCCTCGGTCAGCTTCTGCTTTTCCAGCCCAAGCACTGCCCCCACGTTTTCCAAAGACAGAGGCAGGCCAAGTGTCGCAGACCAGACCATGGAGCATTTCCACGATCCCGGCTCCAGCCACTCCCCAAGATAATTTGACAGACACACTCTCTCGAACATGGCATTGAACGCCCATTTGGTGACGGATTCATCTGAGAGCGCCGCCAGAATATCCGCGGGGATTTCCTCCCCGCAGGCAACATCGATCACTTTCACTTCGCCGCCGTCAACCGAATAGCCGAACAATAAAATTTCAAAATTTGGTGAAGACGAATATTTGTAAACGCCGCATTTGGATAAATCCACATCCGAAAATGTCTCAATGTCAATACTGATACTTCTCAATTCCACCAGCTCCTTTCACCGCCTTAAGGGCGGCAGGGAAAAGGCAGATGCCCTCTCTCCGCCACCCGGCGGCTGTTCTTCCGTTTATCTGGTCATGACAGGAAATCATCCTCATCCCCGTCTGCGAAGTCATCCTCCGCACGTGACCTGCCGCCCAGCGGCTCCCCGTCACGGATCTTCTGCAGGTTGTTCAGGCCGCAGGCGATTCCCTTATTCCCATTGCTGTTGAAAGCATAGAAATTGATGCTCGCCCTGCCGTACACGCCGCTGTACACCTCGGAATGGTCAAGGATCGGCTGGCGGTCCGCATCCACGATTCCGGGAGCCGTAGAACTGTTGGCATTGACAAAATAGGAATCTGCATAGGCTTCATCGTCCGGGCGCTCCGTATCCCCGTCGCGCAGAGGCGTCTTCAGTACAGAAAGCGCAGGGACACTCCTGCCGTTCCCCTTCAGCTTTGCCTCGCCTTCACGGTATGCCGCCTCAATGGCCGCCTCGATCTTAGCGATGGTCTTCTTATCTGACTTCGGGATGATGAGCGACACAGAGAACTTCGGCGTGCCGCCGTTGATCGACTTTGCCTCCCATGCGTTGCAGTAGCTCCACCGTGTATCAGGTCCGGTGATAACCTTTGTTGGATTGTTGACTGTGTTTGACATCTGATTTTCCTCCTAATCTTCTTTGAAATCTTCCTGTGCAGTATTCATCTCCGGCCTCTTATCGCTCTCTGGCACTAACGCAGGCTTGCCCTGCGGCTTCTCCACAAGGCCCTTCAAAATCTGCGCAAACTTCTTCTTGCCGAGCAGCTTCTCCATGGCCGTGATGCCTAAGAGCTTCGGCTCATACGGGTCGAATCCCGCCTTCTTCACGGTATCCGCCACGGCATCTTCATCCGTATATTTCCGGTTGGAACGGCCCTCAACGATTTTAAATCCGGCATACTTCACACCGCTTAGTGCCTGCTGCAATGCGAACTCCTTCACATCTGCCGCCCAAGCCGCCAGCTCATCCGCTTTCACGAGGATTGCCGCAATCTCGTCATCCTCCAGCGTGGCGGGCATCTCAAAGTCATACTTCGCAAGCTCCAGGTTGTACTCCGCCCGTTTCCTGCAGACCGCTTTCGCCTTACAGAATTTGCAGTGTTCCCCTGCGCAGAACTCACCCTCCCCGGCATAGGCCAGCTTTGCCTTTTCCGAAAGCTCACCCTCCGCCCATATAAGAAGGTCCGCCTTCGCCATGGCATACACGCTGACATTCTCCCGGCGCGGCTGGTAGATCGCCATGCGGACAGCGTCAATGTCATAGATGCCATCGAACAGTTCCAGTGCGCCCAGGGCATACAGCATCATCTGAGGATTTCCCTCTGCGGAGACTTCCACGCCCTTGCCGTGCTTGTAGTCGATGATATACAGCGTCCCGTCTGCGATAATGACGCAGTCGCCGGTGCCGAACCCCTCCTCCACATACCGTGAGAAATCCAGCCGCTGCTCGATCAGCACGACCGGGTCTTTACAGGACTGCCTTGCCTCTTCCACAAGGGAAAGGACATACTCCGCATACCCGCAGGCACATTCCTCCATCTCCTCGTCATAGAATTCAAGCCCCTCCGTGGGGTCTGCGGTTTCCATGCCGAGGGACAGCTTCAGCTTGTGTTCGCACAGGCTGTGGGCATCGGTGCCCTGCTGCGCGTATTCGCTGCCCGTATCCTCGTAATTCTCACAGAGCCTTGCAGACGGCGGGCAGGCAAGCCACCGGTGGCTGGAGGATGCGGACAATAAAGCGTGTCTTCCCATCACAGCACCTCCGCTTCCGCAAGGAGAGCCGCATACTCCGCCGGGTCAATCTCCGACAGCTTATCCGCACCATGCTTTGCAAGCAGCTCCCTCACTTCCTCCGTGTGTCCGGAACGGGACTTTTCCGCCAGCACCGCACGGACTTCCTCCAGCGTCAGCGGCTTTTCCTCCGGCTCCTGCTTTGCCGCCTTCGTATCTTTCTTTGCCGTGTTCCTTGCGGCCGCCTTGCCACTTCTACCCGCCTTCTCCGGCTCCTTTGTAGTCGTCAGCTCTGCCTCCACTGCACCATTCTCCTCCACTGCATCCGCAACAGCCTGCAGGCTGTCTGCAAGGGAACGCAGTTCCCCGATGACGTCAAGCAGTAACTTCACTTTTCCCATGTACGTTTCCTCCTTCCATGACTTCACTCACTGCCAGCTCCCGGACGGAATCGCCCGGCACGATGATGGTCAGCCTCCGCTTCTCCCCAAGGAGGAAGCGCAAGAAACGCTCCCTCACGGAGATATGGCGGCAGCTCACGATCCCGCCGGATACCGGCTCCTTTGAAACATTGATTCTCAATGTGTGTTCCATGCCCATGACCTCCATTTCCGAAGGGCGGCTGTTTTCATGCCCTTCACCATACGGAGATTTCAGGGCGGTTTCATACACCCCCGGACTCAAAAAATTTTTTCAGCTTTTCACGGACACCCTTCACGCTCTTCATGACGGCATTTGGGGCGACGCCTTCCCTCCTGGCAATCTCATTGATGGAAAACCCGTCAGCAAGGCGGCGCACACGCTCCTTCTGTACATCCGTCAGGCTGCCAAGCACCTCTTGCAGTTCCCCGCTGTACTCATCCGATACAAGGATGCTTTCCGGCGTTTCCCCGTCAGAATACTCCGCACCCTCAAACTGCGCCGCATCCAGAGAATAGCAGTGATAGCGTTCCTTGCGGGAAAGGTTGTCCTCAAGACGCCTGTCCTCAATGATGACAGCACCGATGGAATCCTCCACCTCGACTTCTGACACCGTCCCGTCTGCAAATTCATATTTAATTTTCATTCAGATTTCCTCCAGTCTTGAAATTTGGTTAAACAGTTTTCAAGACTGGAGAGGCGGCGCACGGCTCCTGAACGGTGGTCGACACCAGCTTTTTAAGGCGCAAAAAAAGCGCACCTGCCGCATAGCTGGTACGCTCGTCATAAAAGCAATGTGCTTTTTTGAGTTCTGTTTGGGAAATAAATAGAAATATGTCGAATAAAAAAATGCCGCAGCCCCCTTGGAATGGACTGCGGTATGTACAGAAAATATATATTGTCTGGTCGCGGGTATCGGGAATCTGTTCCCTGCTCGTGCCATGCCCATGGTATCCCCTTTCATGGGGACAACATTTCGTTCCGGCTTCCCCGACAGCCTGCCGGTGCCTCCCATGGTAAACCCCTGCAGGACCGTTCCAAGGGATGGCCTGTCCTTTCTCTGAACAATAGAAAACACCCAGCATAGTGCAGCCGCCTTGGCCGCTTTCATCGGGTGTATATGACGTTCTTTATTTTCTTAGTTTGTTCCTCCCTCTCTAAAGGGCTGCATCTTGTTTGTCAGCCGTAGATAAAAACAGCGGGTGCGCTGCAATCCGCATTCGTCATAAAACGCAGCACTCCCGCCAAAATGTATGTATCGCTTTTTTTACCGTTTATGTATTGTGGGAAATTCCAACACCGACTTATCCAAAGGCATCACCGTGGCGTCAAGAATGCTTTTCCCACATCGGCTGTCTCAAAATAGCCTTTTTGTTTTGTTGGCAATCCGTACCAGCGTAAGCATCACCGGTACTTCGGTCAGCACCCCCACTGTCGTAGCAAGGGCCGCAGGACTGGTCGTTCCAAAAAGGGCGACTGCCACTGCTACCGACAGTTCAAAGAAATTAGATGCTCCAATCATCCCTGCGGGAGCCGCTATATCGTGCGGCAGTTTCAATAGCTTACTCACTCCGTAGGAAATAAAGAAAATCAGAAAAGTCTGGATGACCAGCGGCACAGCAATCAAAACGATATGCAGCGGATTTTCCAGTATGACCTCACTCTGTCCCATGAAAATCAGCACCAGTGTAAGCAACAGCCCTACAGTTGTGACAGAATCAAATTTATGCACAAATACACTTTCAAAATAATCAAACCCTTTCTTCTTTACCACCAGAATCCGGGTAAGGATACCGCCCGCCAAGGGAATCACCACAAAAAGTATTACGCTTAAAAACAGCGTATCTGTTGGCACAGCCACATTAGAAACGCCCAGTAGGAATTTAACAATCGGTACAAAAGCAATCAAAATAATCAGATCATTTGTTGCCACCTGCACCACCGTATAGGCCGGATTCCCTTTTGTCAATGTACTCCATACAAATACCATAGCCGTGCAGGGCGCAGCACCCAAAAGAACCGCACCGGCCAGATACTCTGTTGCCAGTTCCGGTGTAATAAAAGCCTTGAATATTGTAAAGAAAAACAAGGCTGCAATCCCATACATGGTAAACGGCTTAATGAGCCAGTTTACAACCCATGTCACAAAAAGCCCCTTCGGATTTTTTCCGACATTCCGCACACTTTGAAAGTCCACCTTCAGCATCATAGGGTAGATCATTACCCATATCAACAATGCCATCGGAATGGATACCCTTGCATATTCAAACTGGTTTAGAAATGTGGGCAGGGCAGGAAGAAAATGCCCTAAAATGACACCTGCCACCATACACAGGAACACCCATACTGTCAGATAGCGCTGAAAGAAATTGATGCCTGTATTATTTTCCTTTTTCAAAATAAACACCTCCTGCTATCTGTCCCTTTAACTGTAATATCCGTTCTTCAATTTGTCCGATAACTTCCTGGAATACTTCGTCCGGCTGCCCTGTCGGATCTGACAGCCCCCAATTATCATCAAATGTCCTGCCAATGTAAGGGCATCCAACATCACAGCCCATTGAGATGGCAATATCCGGTTTAGGAATCTCATCAAAAGTCTTACTGTACTGTGTCTTCTCCATATCTATTCCATAGATTTCTTTCATCAGGCGGACAGCATCCTGATTAATCTGCGGTTTTGTTTCACTTCCCGCAGAATAGCTTTCAAAGACATCCCCTGCCAGATGTTTCCCTAATGCTTCCGCTATTTGACTACGGCAGGAATTATGGACACAGATAAAAGCTACACTTATTTTTTTGCTCATCGTAACCTCCTATAATTCAAACAATTTATTCCTTTTACAAGTCTACTTTTCAACTAAAACAGCATTTTACAGCCATAAAATAAAAATAAAATTTATAAGAAAAAGCAACACAGATATACACAAAGCAGTATATTTTTGTTTCTCTATTTTTTTCTTTTTATAGGAGATAAAACAAATAGTTCTCCTTTTCATATCATTGTCAGCAAGAATTTTATCAAATGCATTGTGCAATATTTCTCCCATTTGATCTGCCATCCTAAAGGTCCTCCAACTTTACTGCGTTACTACCGCCCATGCAGCCATACAAATTTTTAACCAACCAAACTAATTCCGCCATTCCAGAAACGACTTATTTCCGGATCATCATGCTTCTCTACACACCGCCATTAAAGCCTTATGACAAGCACAATCTTTTTTTTCTGTGACCATCATCTCTACTTCTTTAAAAAATACTTTCAATCTTTCAGACTCTAGGGAATAAAAAACATATTTTCCTTCACTACGCATTGAAACAATGCCTGAAGACGATAAAATCTTCATATGATAGGAAAGTGTCGGCTGAGAGATTGAGAAATATTCCTGTATTGCAGACGCACATAACTCCCCGCAGGAAAGCAGATCCAAAATCTGTAGCCTTATTGGTGTTGATAATGCGCTCATAACAGCCGCATTCCTCTCATAAATATCTTTCATCCGATCACCTTCCTTCATACAATAGCTTACAGATTTTTTTCTAAAAGTTCCACAATGGCGTCTGCCTTCAAAACTTTTCCGGCAGAAACTACTTTCCCGTTTACTACCAGCCCCGGCGTGCTCATGATCCCATAGGAAGCAATCTTATCAAACTCTGTCACATGGCCTACTGAAATTGGCTTCCCCATCTTCTCCAATGCTTCTTTCACATTCGCCTCTAATGCCTGGCAGTTCTTGCATCCAGGGCCTAAAATTAGGATTGCCGCTGTTTCGGAGCCGGACTCTTCCTTCACATCTGTCCCACAACATCCACCGCCGCAGTCACATCCCTGCTCTGCACTCTCCTCGACAATCTCCATGTTACAGCAGCCGCCAGACTTATTGCCTCCGAACAGACCTGCCAAGAACCCTTTTTTTTCACTCATGATAGTTTTCCTCCTTATAATTTAAAAACTTAAATAGAACATATATAATGCAATAGCAAGTATTGCCGTTCCCATAATGATTTTCAGCGCGCTGCTGAACCTTCCATATTTCTGGCTTTTTGTAATCTTTCTGACAAAACCGATGGATGTTCCCGCTACAAGGACAAGCACACTATGCCCGATGGAATACAGTAGAAGAAGCAGAACCCCCCATGCCACATTCCCACTCTGGGCAACAATACCCAACAGGACTACCAGAACCGGTGTTGCACAAGGGGAGGAAAAAATGCCTCCCAATATTCCGGCAATCAAAGCGCCAATATACCCTTTCTTTGTATTCTTTGCTGTCAGGTATGTAGCCGGGATAAACTCGAAGATCTCCCACGTCTGCAGCGCCATCATGACCATGAGTACGCCTAATGCCAGATACCACCATCTGCTTGATGTTCCCATCAGTCTGCCAAGCAGGGACGCCGCTGTCCCAAGCGCCGTAAATGTGATTGCCATCCCTCCTGCAAAAGTCAGTGAAAGTTTGAATGCCTTTCTGGTATCACTGCTCCCCGAACCTCCCACATAGCCTATTACAAGCGGGACGCTTGAAAGGGCGCATGGCGTGACAGATGTCAATACCCCTGCCGCCAATGCCAGCACAGGCGCCAGCCACGCATTATCCGTAATCAGCCCGGATAAAGAATTCAGCAACTGGTCAATCATCTGCCTCCACCCCCATTTCTGCAAGTGCTTCCATCAACTGCTCCTCCGTTATGCCTCCCTGATGGACAGTAAAAGCCAATTCTCCAGTTTCCCGGTATGTGTACTGCGTGTATTCCACACTGACATTCTCGCTGGGCGTATACGGATTTCCTTCTGCATCAATCAGTATCTGCGTCGGTATTACCTGCACTGGAAAATCAGCCGCCAGTTCCCCATATTTCCACACATCCACGAAAAGAACAATGGCTTTTCCTTTCAATTCCTCATTCAGTTTCTCCAAAACCGGGGCCATTTCCTTACATGGAATACAGGAATCAGCGCCAAAATCAATTATTATCGGAAGACCGTAAGATTTCAGTTCTCCCAGATCAATGGTATCCGTCACATGGAGCGGAAAATACCCCTCCACATCTTCATCATTTGCTGCCCCATCATTCTGTTCTGATCCGGTTTCCTGCCCGGCATCAGAAATCTGTACTTCCCCTTCCGCCACGTCCCGTTCAAATACCACCTCCCTGTTCTTTGCCACCCACACACCTCCAATCAGCAGCAATATAATGGCTACAATTGCTATCTTTTGCAGGTTTTTCTTATCCATTTTCTTCAACTTTTCCCTCACCTTCTTTCCATACTTTCTTTTCAACATTTTCCTGAGCCAATCCATTTTCATTCTTCGGTATTTTCCAAATTACCAAACGGCATCTATATGCGAAAGGAGATACTTAATGTAACCCCTATTATTTTCAATCCTCATTTTTTAATGCTTCATGCAGCCTGGCTGTAAGTTTACTCCCCTCCTTATCACCTTTTATCTGAGTGCAGAAACGTGGAATACTGTCAGGATTATTCTGAAACACACGGCAGATTCCCGGTGCAATAGCCAAAATAAAATATTCCTTCTGTTGGTCACTAAGAGCAAAAAAGCCATTGATAAGTTCTTCCATATTGTTCCTTCCTCGAATCTTGAATACATGGTGTGGATATCCTATATGAGCAATATCCACACCGCACTTTACTATGAACAGCAACAGGACGAGGCATCAATCAGTTTCAATTGCCCGCCTTCTTCATCAATCGTAATATTTCCTGTCCACTGTCTGGTTTCATCATCCATCAGCACCGAAACCCCATTTACAACATCCGCCTTTTCATCTTCTGAAATGACTACCAGGGCAATCTGCAACGTCCTCCCACAACAGGATTTCTCCGTATATAACTGGATTCCATTGCACTCTTTTTCGGCTATAGCCTCGCTGATAATTTTTTTTGCACCGTCTGTAATCTGCATAATCCTTACCTCCTTAATATTTTCTATTCTGGCTGAAATGCTATGGATTCCAGTATAGCCGCCGCATCAGCCACACACCCCTGACAATCCCTGAGCGGCTTTCCGGTATCCACACCTTTCAACTCTTTGCAGATGATAGATTTATTCTTTTCTTTAAATCTGGTTATGATCTCCCTGCTGATCTGGTAAGTTTCTTTTCTATTGCCTCCGGGAAGCTGGGGATTCCGGTTTACCTTCATTCCTGCAATGGCAACTGCACCGGAAATTGCACCGCATACCCCTTCCATGCAGCCCATCCCAAGGCCAAATCCTTCCAACACCTGGTACATCTGTTCCTCATCGATTCCCAATTCTTCACAAAATGCACAGGCAACTGCCTGGCTGCAGTTATAACCGGACTGGCGGTTCTTAACTGCTTTCTCCACCCGGCTATCCATTATGATTCCCTACCTCCTTTACTATGCACGGAGCAAATAGACAAGTCCTCCGCCCTGCACTGTTGTTTCTAGCCAGAGTTTTAAATCAATTCTTTTTACAATCCCTTCATCACATATATCTATCCATGCAGTATCTTCCCTTTCAGAAAAGTACACGACCGCTATCGTTACCCAATGCCATGGCTCCAGATCCTGCTCTTCTCCATTATCCAGATTCAGGAATGCGATGGGCGTATCCTCTTGTAACCCCCTGACGATAAACTGAATGACTTCATGCAACGTTGGCCGCCCCGATTTATCCGGAGGGATATTCAATACAAAAAACTCATAACTGCCACCCTGAACATCCAGATATCTTTTCAGTTTTGTACAGAATATATCCGTGGACGGGATACCGTTCTCTGCCGGTGTGACATAGCGCCATGCTTCTTCCATGACTTTCAGCAGGTCATATTTGCTTCCGCCATAAAAATTCTTTATTTTTTTCTTTCCAAGATAGAACAGGATATTTGCCGCTACGGACGGCCCGCATCCAGTCAGACGCTGGTGTTCTGTCATAAACCATTCCTGATTGCTTCCGCAATAAACTTTATTCGACCCATTTTCTGTCACCTGCAGATAACCTATATTGGAAAGTCCTTTTACAAAACCTTCCTTTCCCGCCATTGTAACTGTTCTCCTTATCAAAGAATAAAATTAAACACATACCCTGTAATAACTGCCACTGCAAAAATGCAAAGCACAAACGTTATTACCATCTTTTTCTTGAAAATGGAACTAAGCAAAGAAACCTCCGGTATGCTAGCCCCAGCACCGCCTAATATCAGGGCGATCATGACACCCGGTGCCACCCCTTTGGAAATCAGAATGCTTGCAATCGGGATCATCGTCTCCGTCCGTATATACATCGGGATGCCTACAACCGCCGCAAGCGGCACTGCCCAGAAATTGGACGCACCTGCAAAGTTCGCCAGAAGGTCTGTCGGTACGAACTCATAAATAAATGCGCCAATCCCCGCACCAAGAATCAGGAACAGCACTACTCCCCGGAATAAACCAAACGCATCTTTCAAAGAATATTTGAATGCCTGCATCTGTTTCTGCCAGAAACTCCCTTGCAGTTTTTCCCAAGTCATGCCATCCTGATGCCCGCCTTTTACCGTAACATTCTTAATCTCTTTCTCAAATCCTGCCGCATCCAATACCAGCCCCATGACCACAGCAAACACAAATGTAAACAGGCCGTAAACCACAGTCGCCTTTACGCCGAAAAATGCAAGCATCAGCGTAATAATGGCAGGATTCAGGATCGGTGAAGTCAGCAGGAAAGAAATTGCCCCACAGAATGGCGCTCCGCTCTTAAACAAACCAACTAACACTGGAATGGTAGAACAGGAGCAGAACGGCGTAACCGAACCAAGCAATGCCCCAAACACACTGTTCAATCCCTTTTTGGGGGTTGTAAGGATGCGTTTGATACGCTCCTGTGAAATATAAACCTGTAGCAGAGCAACCACAAAGCTGATACCGATGAAAAGCCCAAACAGCTCTCCGAACAGCATTAAAAATGTTTTCCCTGCACGAATAAAAGTCTCCGCTGTAAACATAATTTTCTTCCTCCAATCAAACGATTTTATATTCAGACAGCTTCATTTCACCTGATGTTTCGCTATTCTGACCTACATCGGAAACGTAATCCGCAAAAACACATCTATACATCACTCCTCATTAAAATTAAATAAACCAATACTGAAATGCATTAAACAGATACCCCACAATGATAATCCCTGCCGTACAGATTCCGATAAAAGCCGCAAGCAATTTTGGTTTTACTGCTTTCTTCAACATGATCAGCGACGGAAGGCTTAACGTAGTAACTGCCATCATAAAGGACAAAATGGTTCCTAAACTTGCTCCCTTTGCCAGAAGGCTTTCCGCCACAGGGATTGTGCCAAAAATATCCGCATACATAGGTACTCCGACCAATGTTGCCAAAATGACCGCAAACGGATTTCCGCTTCCCAATATTCCTTCTACCCATGACTGCGGTATCACATTATGGATAAATGCACCAATACCCACTCCGATAAAGATATACGGCGCAACTTTCTTAATTGTTGCCAGTACCTGCCCCTTCGCATAATCAACCCTGTCACGGCGGGTCAGTTCCGCCTCATCCGTTTCTACTGGTGCCGCATTCTTAACAAAGTCTTCCACATACCGTTCCATTCCAATTTTTTCAAGAAATGTCCCGCCGATCACCGCAATCACAAGCCCCAAAATAACATACGCAAAAGCGATCTTCCCTCCGAAGATACTCATAAGAAGAACCAGCGATCCTAAATCAACCATCGGTGATGAGATCAGAAATGAAAAAGTCACTCCCACCGGAAGCCCCGCACTGGTGAATCCCATGAAGATCGGTATGGATGAGCAGGAGCAGAATGGTGTTACCGTACCTAATAAAGCGGCAATGCTGTTGGCTCCAATCCCATGAAACCTCCCTAGAATCCTTTTCGTCCGTTCCGGCGGAAAATAACTCTGGATGTAAGAGATCAGAAATATCAGCACCGAAAGCAGCACAAATATTTTTATCGTATCGTAAATAAAGAATTGAAGCCCTCCGCCAAGGATACTGTTTAAGTCAAGCCCCGCCGCGGACAGGCCTTTCCCAATCAAAGCATTCAGCCACTTCATCCCAAGTATCTGATCCTGAAAAAACATCCATATTGTCTTTATTAACTCCATAATATTTTTCTCCCTTCTTTGGACAAACAGTTCGATTTTTTTCGATGTATTTTCCTTTTTGAAAGCTACGCCTTGAAACGTAGCCCCATTTTTATTGCATCTCTATGTTAAATACCAGAACCCTTTCGGCATCCACATCCGTCCTGCTCCGTATCAGCTTCCAAATTAGTCAGAATCTTCAATAGTTCCCCCGCCTGTTCACTGCCTTCTCTACTGATGGAGTAATGCGTCCATTTTCCATCTTTCCGAGCCACAACAATTCCGGAATCACATAATATCTTCATGTGATGCGACAAGGTTGACTGGCTTATCTGTAATTTTTCCAACAGCACACAGGCGCATTTTTCTCCGCCCCGCAGCAACTCCAAGACCTGCAAACGGTTTTCGTCACAAAACGCCTTAAAGACTTTTACATCTGCTGCATGGTTCCTCATATCATCACCTCAAATCTATTTTTTTCGATTTCTGTGATTATTATATGCACCAAATCGAAAAATGTCAATATGTTTTTCGTTTTTTATAAAAATTTTTTTTGAGGGCTTTGGCTTAGGCATAATGAGGTAAAAATTATACCTTTTAACGATTACTGCTATCGTTAAAAGGAGGTGCAAATTCAGAAAACCGAACAGCTCCCGCAACAGAAAAAAGGCTAAAAAGTGTAAAAATAAAACCGCAGAAATGCGTGGAAAGGCTTATTTCCACGCATTTCTGCGGTTTTCCATTGTATCAATTTCGGTGTTGCGATGTTCATCGCGCCAACCAGCATAAAGTCTGCCGGGAACTGATATGTCCCCTGACTTCTCGACAGTCGGATCTGATGTTCCTCCAATGGCTGACGGAGTACTTCCAGCACATTTTTCTTAAACTCCGGCAGTTCGTCTAAAAATAAAACACCTTCATGTGCCAGACTGATCTCCCCCGGCGCCGGAGCAGCACCGCCGCCCACCAGTGCCGCCTTTGTCGCTGTATGATGGACACTGCGGAACGGGCGCTGCCTGACAAGCGGATTTTCGGGATCTACCATGCCAAGGATACTGTAGATCTTCGTGATTTCCATACTTTCCTCCGGCGTCATCGGCGGAAAGATTGTCGGGATCCGCTTTGCCGTCATCGTTTTGCCGCTGCCGGGAGGACCGATTAAAAGCAGATTATGTCCGCCGGCAACGGCTGTCTCTACCGCACGTTTTACTGCTTTCTGACCGCACACATCGCTGTAATCCATCCCATGGTACAGATCTTCTTTTTCTTCCCTTTTTGCTTCCGGGCAGGTTTCTCCTCTCCACTCTTTCTCCCCGTTCCAATACGCACACGCCTCTGACAGGCTTTCCACACCCAGGACTGTCATTCCCTCTGCCAGCGCTCCTTCCGAGGCATTCTCCCTGGGAACCATACAAACCCGGATTCCCTGTTTGCGCGCCTCCAGTACAATCGGAAGAACTCCCGGCACCTTCCGGACTTTCCCGTCAAGTCCAAGTTCCCCGATGATCAGAAGCGGTTCTGTCCGCCCCGGCGATATCTGTCCGAGCGCCTGAAGGATGGCGATTGCGATCGGGAGATCATAAAGCGCGCCTTTCTTGCGAAGCGACGCCGGAGACAGATTGACCACGATTCTTCTTGCCGGGAACTCCAGTCCGGAATTGCGGATTGCCGTCCGTACCCTGTCCTGAGCCTCTTTCACCTCCGAGGACAGATAACCTACCATGTGGAAAACCGGCAGTCCGCTGCTTACGTCCACCTCCACATTTACAAATTCCACTTTCAGACCTGAAACAGCAGCCGAAAGCACTGTGCTAAAACTCATCGACACACATCCTTTCTTCTTTTTCTAAACACATTTCATCACATCTTTGAATCATGACCGAACCCGGCCGGATTACTTCAGATTATTCAGATTATGTCCGGCAGAGGAATCTGCCGGATGATAAGAGTAGTGTATCCCAGACAGGGATTCTTGTCAAGTATTTTGTTCTCTTGGAAAAGCACAAATTTCTTTTTTTCACATAAACTATTATCAAATGTGCAAAGAGGTACGCCTTTGAAATCTTTCCCATCCCCTCTTACCCCTTCGGAAGAGAAGTATTATCTGCAGAAATACGCCGAGGGAGATCTTCAGGCAAAGCATATTCTGATCGAACATAATCTACGCCTTGTTGCCCATGTCATAAAAAAATACCAATATCTGGAGGAGGATCCGGAAGATCTGATCTCCATCGGCACGATCGGACTGATCAAAGCAGTTATGACATTTAATGTTGATAAAGGGAACCGGCTTGCCGCCTATGCTTCGAAATGCATCGACAATGAAATTCTGATGTATCTCAGGTCAAAAAAGAAAACAAGTAAAGAAATCTCTCTCTATGAACCAATCGGGACCGACCGCGAAGGAAATGAGATTCAATTGTATGATATTATCGAAACGGATGAACCCGAAGTCTCAGAGCGGATCCAGCTAAAAGAAAATATTCAGAAACTGTATGAGGCAGTCGAATCAGAGTTGTCACAGCGGGAACGTCTTGTTCTGAAAATGAGATATGGACTCTACCACGGAGAGGAATATACACAACGGGAGATTGCCCGGCAACTGGGCATCTCCCGTTCCTATGTCTCCAGAATCGAAAAAAGTGCAGTCGAAAAACTGCGGCGGGTCTTCTGACTCCTGCCGCGTTTTTCATAACCCACTGCAGATTAAGTTCCTACTTATCTTCCCGCCGGCGGAGAATATCATATCTTGCGGCCGGCTGATCAAGCCTGATATACACAACCTGCTTTGCATGAGGAGCGCTTTCTTGTTCCTCACCGTCCTCATTTACGATTCTTTCCACCACTGTCTCTATATTCCGTCCGTCCGGCTTCATAATCTCTACTGTCTCGCCTACAGAAAATTTGTTTCTCTGCTCGATCCGGTACAGACCGTCCTGTTCCTCGTCTATGATTCCCAGATAGGTATAATCTTTCACATATGTGCTTTCGTCATAAATCTGTGTTGTCTCATCTGCCCTGCCAAAGAAAAAGCCGGTCGTATACTGCCGGTGCGTACAATCCGTGATCTGCTCCAGATACCACGGCAGATTCTTCCGGTACTGCCCGGGATCTTCCATATAGTCATCCAGCGCCCTCCGGTACGTTCTCGCTACCGTTGCCACATAAAGTGCATTTTTCATGCGCCCTTCTATCTTCATACTGTCTATTCCGGCACCGACCAGTTCCGGAATGTGTTCAATCATACATAAATCTTTCGAATTAAACAAAAAAGTTCCCCGTTCATTCTCATAAACCGGAAGGTATTCCCCCGGACGAGTCTCCTCCATAACCGCATATTTCCACCGGCATGGGTGCGTACATGCTCCCTGATTTGCGTCACGTCCGGTAAAATAGTTGCTCAAAAGACATCTCCCGGAATATGAAATGCACATCGCTCCATGTACGAATGTCTCAATCTCCAGCTCTTCCGGGATATGGTCCGCAAGTTCCCGAATCTCTTCCATCGACAGTTCTCTCGCCGTCACGATCCGGCTCGCCCCCTGCTCATACCAGAATCTGCAGGCGGCATAGTTGGTATTATTCGCCTGCGTGCTGATATGGCGCGGAATCTCCGGACATACTTCTTTCGCGATCTCAAACACACCGGGATCCGCAATGATCAGTCCATCCGGGCGGATTTCCCGCAATTCCTCAAAATATTCCCGCACCCCGTCCAGATCCCGGTTGTGTGCAAAAATATTTGCGGTCACATATACTTTTGCGCCGTGAGAATGAGCGAACGCAATACCTGAACGCATCTCCTCAGTTGAAAAATTCTTTGCCTTTGCACGCAGTCCAAACGCTTCCCCGCCAATATAAACCGCATCCGCGCCAAACATGACCGCCGTCTTCAATACTTCCAGACTTCCCGCCGGAACGAGCAGCTCCGGACGTCGTATTCTCCTTCCCATATAACCTCCGTTTTTATACATCCCCCCGTTTGATACTTACGGCCACACCATCCCCCAGAGGGAGAATCGACGTAAGCAGCACAGGGTTGTGTTTCAATTCATACAGATATTCCCGCATCCGCACATGGATCGTCCGGTCTCTGCGTTCCACGGCAAACCGGGATTCGATCACCGTTCCATCCTGCATGACATTATCACTGAGCAGGACACCGTCTGCTTCCAGCAGGCGCAGGATCTCCGGCAGATAATGGATATACTGTCCCTTTGCCGCGTCCATAAACACAAAATCGAACTTCTCCGTCAGTGCAGGGAGCACCTCCATTGCATCTCCCTCAAGCAGTGTGATCTGCCCCTCCCTGCCTGCCCGGCGGAAATTCTCTCTTGCAGCCGGAATTCTCTTTTCATAGTTTTCTATCGTTGTGATCCGGCAGCCTGCCGGTGCATATTCACTCATCAATAACGCAGAGAAACCTACGGCAGTCCCTACTTCCAGAATGCGCATAGGTTTTTTCAATGTCAGGAGCACTTTCAGAAAGCTCTGCATCTCCTTGCGGATGATCGGCACATGTGCCTCGAGAGCTTCCTGTTCAATGTCCTCCAATATTTTACTGTTCTCTGTTTCCATAGAATTGATGAATGTCACAATCCGTTCGTCTACAATCATCTTTCTTACTTCTGTCTCCTGTATTTTATATCCCTGACCGGATCATGCTGATACATCCATAATAATCGGTATGATCATCGGACGGCGCTTTGTCTTGCGCCAGATATAGTCGTTCATCGCATCCCGGACGGTCAGTTTGATCTTATTCCAGTCTGCATGACGGTTCAGCAGGCATTTTTCAAGCGCGTCATTGACTGCTTTTTTTGCCTCCTCCATCAGGCTTTCGGATTCCCGTACATAGACAAATCCACGGGATACAATATCAGGTCCGGCAAGCAGCCGGTTGCTTCCGCGCTCCAGCGTCATCACCACGATGATGATACCGTCTTCCGCCAGTCTCTGACGGTCACGCAGAACAATATTTCCCACATCTCCGACGCCAAGTCCGTCTACAAGGATCGCGCCGGTCTGAATCTTGTCTACGATCTTTGCACTGTCCTGTCCAAGCTCCATCACATCTCCGGACTGCATGATGAATATGTGATCATCCGGAATACCCAGGGACGCCGCGATCGCCGCATTCGCTTTCAGGTGTCTGTACTCACCATGTACCGGTATCGCGTATTTCGGCTTCACCAGAGAATAGATCAGCTTCAGCTCTTCCTGGCAGGCATGTCCCGACACATGGGTATCCTGGAAAATGACATTCGCCCCCTTGGAAGACAGCTCATTGATGATACGGGAAACCGCTTTTTCATTTCCCGGAATTGGATTCGAGCTTAAAATAATCGTATCATTCGGCTGGATTGTCACTTTACGGTGTACATCCGCCGCCATCCGCGAGAGCGCCGCCATTGACTCTCCCTGACTTCCCGTCGTGATCAGTACCATCTGCTCCGGAGGGTAATTGCGCATCTCATCAATATCGATCAGCGTGTTTTCCGGCACATCCAGATACCCCAGTTCGAGTGCGGTAGTAATGATATTAACCATGCTGCGGCCTTCCACGACAACTTTTCTGCCATACTTGTAAGCAGAATTGATAATCTGCTGCACCCGGTCTACATTCGACGCAAATGTCGCGATAATGATCCTCGTATTCTGATGCTCCGCGAAAATATGGTCGAACGTGATTCCGACAGTCCGCTCAGACGGTGTGAACCCTTTTCGTTCCGCATTGGTACTGTCAGACATCAATGCAAGCACACCCTTTTTCCCGAGTTCTCCAAACCGCTGAAGATCGATCGCGTCTCCAAATACCGGAGTATAATCCACTTTAAAATCTCCTGTATGAACGACGATCCCCGCCGGACTGTAAATTGCCAGCGCCGATGCGTCCTGAATACTATGATTCGTCTTGATAAATTCAATGCGGAAATCTCCCAGATTGATCGACTGCCCGTGGCGTACCACCTTCCGTTTTGTCGTCCTGAGCAGATTGTGTTCCTTCAGTTTATTTTCAATGATCCCCATCGTCAGCTTGGTTGCATAGATGGGCAGATTAATCTCCTTGAGTACATATGGCAGTGATCCGATGTGGTCCTCATGACCATGCGTGATCACAAATCCTTTTAATTTGTGGATATGATCTTTCAGATAAGTGATATCCGGAATGACCAGATCCACTCCAAGCATATCGTCCTCCGGGAACGCCAGACCGCAGTCCACCACAACAATACTGTCCCCGTACTCAAAGGCAGTAATGTTCATTCCGATCTGCTCCAGTCCCCCAAGCGGGATAATGCGCAGTTTTCCATTATTCTCTTTTTTCAAAAATCCGACACCTCCATTGTTCTATGTATTTCCGTTATTCCATTCGAATATCTGTATCTTCCAGCAGTTCTTCAAATACTTTGGAAACCGCAAGGAGCTCGGTGTCATCCTCTACAATATCATACAGGCTGTCCTGACTATTGTCCGACGCTCTTTCTCTCAAAATCAGGCACTCTGCGTCATCTGATTCTTCTTCCGTTACCAGTATGTAAACAGAGCCGTTCACCTTCGTCTGCTCCAGTACATAAAATTCGACTGTCTCATTCGTATCCTCAAATGTGAATGTAATCTTCTCCATACGAATCCCCTTTTTCTGCCTTTTTGGCAGTCGCTGCCTATTCCGGATCCTTATTCACATGCAAAGAATCCAGATATCCCTGCAGGATAAACACTGCAGCGATCTTATCTATATATTTTTTTCGGTTTTCCCTGCGTACATTGCTCTCGATCAGTGTGCGTTCCGCCGCGACAGTAGTCAGCCGTTCGTCCCACATCACAACTTCCAGTCCGGTACGTCTCTCCAACATATTCTTAAATTCCAGCGTCTTCCCGGCACGCTCTCCGATGTCATTGTTCATATGCTTCGGGAAACCCAGTACAATCCGTTCTACTTCATATTCCCGGATCAGTTCTTCAATCCGCGCACAAGTCCTTCTCAGCTTATTCTCTTCCCTGCGCTCAATTGTCTCAATCCCCTGCGCGGTCAGCTTCAGTCCGTCGCTGATCGCGACGCCGACTGTCTTCGTACCGTAATCCAGTCCCATAATCCTCATTGCAGATTATTCCCACTCATTGTTCTGAATATACGATTTTAATAATTCTTCTACTAATTCATCCCGCTCCACCTTCATCACAAGGCTGCGTGCGCCATTATAACTTGTGATATAAGTCGGATCTCCGGACATAATATACCCGACGATCTGGTTCACCGGATTGTAGCCTTTCTCTTTCAGTGCTTTAAATACAATCTCCAGAATGTCCTTCGCGGAGATCTGCGGTCCGGGTTCCACCTGAAAGAACTGTGTATTACTCAAGTCGCTCATTTTCATTCCTCCATCTTGTTCTTATCTGATGCCAGTTGTCATGTTTCATAATAATAAGTCTTCTGATCCGGAAGCAGCCGCATAAAGCACTTCCGCCAAATACCCTGTCTACCATTTTAATATAAACGATGGTAAAATTCAATCAAGAATTTCATATTTTTCTTTTTCCGCCTGAAATTTATAAATTTTAATTAAAATGACATTGCTGTATAACATAAGATATGGTAGTATTCCATTTGCAGGCTGATATGTTTCATTATTTCAAAAGCAGGAGAAAGGAGAGATAACTGATGTATTATTATCCAATGCTTTTTGATCCGACCTATCTGCTGGTCATTATCGGCGTGATCCTCTGCCTCGCGGCTTCCGGTAAAATGAACGCGACATTCCGGAAATATTCCGGTATCCGCAGTCATTCCGGTATGACAGGAAGACAAACCGCAGAGCGGATCCTGAGGCAGGCAGGAATTCATGATGTACAGGTAACACACATATCCGGCAACCTGACCGATCATTATGATCCGCGTACAAAAACGCTGCGTCTGTCGGATACTGTTTATAATGCGACTTCCGTCGCAGCACTGGGAGTCGCGGCGCACGAATGCGGCCATGCGATCCAGCACGCCACCGGATATGTTCCGCTCAAAATCCGGGGTGCGCTTGTTCCCGCTGCTAATTTCGGGAGCTCGATTTCATGGCCGCTGATCATCATCGGACTGTTTCTCAACGGGGAATCCTCCTCGCTGCTGATCAATCTCGGGATCCTTGCGTTCTCGCTTTCGGTTCTGTTCCAGATCGTTACCCTGCCTGTGGAGTTCAACGCCTCCGGCCGCGCAGTCCGTATCCTGGATGAAACCGGTATCCTGTACGGAGAAGAAGTCGAAGGGACGAAGAAAGTCCTGCACGCGGCCGCTCTGACATACGTAGCAGGCGCCGCATCGGCAATCCTGCAGCTTTTCAGGATCCTGCTCCTGACCGGGGGAAGACGGCGGGACGACTAATGCAACTAGTGGATGATCTGTAAATGATGATCCACTTTTGTTTTTATAATCTGGTTTCGCAGATCTTCTTTGGCCTCAAACGCTACTTTTACATACTCTTTTGTATGTCCCGTCTGCATCTTTCTGCCATCCACGGTAATCTGTTCTTCCACCAGGATTTCCACTTCTCTTCCGAAAAGACTCTGCTCATAATTCTTCTGTTTTTCAGCGCCCAGTTCGATCAGACTGCTGCTGCGCGCACTTTTCACAGACTCAGGAATCTGATTTTTCATCGCCGCCGCGCGTGTTCCTTCCCGTCTGGAATACTTAAAGATATGTGTCTCATAAAAATTGACACGATCTATAAACGCCTTGGATTGTTCAAATTCTTCCTCCGTCTCTCCCGGGAATCCAACGATTACATCCGTTGTCAGTGCAGGATTGTCATAATACTGCCGCAAAAGCTGGCACTTTTCATAATACTCCTCACTTGTATACCGGCGGTTCATCCGCCTCAGTGTAGCGTCACATCCGCTTTGCAGTGACAGATGAAAATGAGGACACATCTTAGGAAGCGCCGCTGTCCTTCGCACAAATTCTTCCGTAATAATCCCCGGTTCCAGTGAGCCAAGCCGGATCCGGCAGATTCCGTCAATCTCATGTACTGCCAGAATCAGCGAAAGCAGGTTATCCTCTTCCAGGTCGACTCCATAAGAGCTAAGATGAATCCCTGTCAGTACAACTTCCCGGCAGCCGCCTGCCGCAAGCTCTGACGCCTCCCGCACAACGTCTTCTTTTCTCCGGCTGCGCACTCTACCCCGTGCATACGGGATGATGCAGTAGGAGCAGAACTGGTTGCAGCCGTCCTGCACTTTGATATAAGCGCGGGTATGGTCTCCCGTTCTGGACAAATGCAGATATTCATAGTCCTTCGTATGGCTGATGTCCACTACTTCCCTGCAGACTGCCTTTTTTTCTTCGCGTGCGGCCATATATTTCTCCAGAATTTCCGGAAGCTCTTGTTTCCTGTTATTTCCAATCACAATATCAATGCAAGGATCCTGCCGGCGCGCCTCGTTCTCCTGTGCCTGCACATAGCAGCCGGCGGCGACTATGATCGCATCCGGGTTCATCTTACGGGCGCGGTGCAGCATCTGCCTGGATTTCCTGTCCGCAATATTCGTCACTGTACAGGTATTGATAATATAGATATCCGCGCCTTCCGCAAAGGGTACGATCTCATATCCGGCATTTTCCAGCATCTCCTGCATCGCCTCTGTCTCGTATGCATTCACTTTACAACCAAGATTATGCAGCGCAACTTTCTTCATACTGTCCTGTCACCTTTCTGAACTTTTTGTTACTTTTTCCCATCAGTTTCTTGACTTTTATATTCCTATCTCGTAGAATAGAGGATGGGACGGAAAGTCCCAGACCAATCTAAGGAGGGAATATAAATATGAAAACTGTACAGATTTCATTAAACTCAATTGACAAAGTAAAATCATTTGTAAATGAAATTACCAAGTATGATAATGATTTCGATTTAGTTTCCGGCAGATACGTTATAGATGCAAAATCTATTATGGGTATTTTCAGTCTGGATCTTTCAAAACCGATTGATCTTAATATTCACGCAGACGGAGAACTCGACGAGATTCTTGCCGCGCTGGAGCCTTACATTATTAAGTAAGCAGTGTATCCTTGAACCGCCTTGAAAAAGGCGGTTCTTTTTCGTTCTATTCCCATGTCTATTCCCATGTCCGATACCGGAAATGAATCTTTACTGCACATCTATGATCTCCACTGTATCAATTGCTGTCTGCACCAGTTCGTCGATCTGCTCTGCGAGATTCAGTTCCGACTTCTCGATCCGTTCCAGATTCGGCTTGGTAACCGGATGCTTTGCCACAAAAATGGTACAGCAGTCTTCGTATGGGAGAATGGACGTCTCGTAAGTTCCGATCTGTTCGGAAATCTTCACGATATCACGTTTGTCAAAGCCGATCAGCGGACGGTAAACCGGCAGGGTACACACAGCATTGGTCGTGAGCAGACTCTGCATTGTCTGACTTGCTACCTGTCCGATACTTTCCCCGGTAATCAGTCCGAGACAACCGTCCTCTTTTGCAAAATGCTCTGCGATCCTCATCATATACCGGCGCATGATGACCGTAAGCTCTTCATGTGGACACTTTTCATAGATATAGAGCTGGATATCGGTAAAGTTTACGACATGAAGCCGGATCGGTCCCGTATACCGTGATACAATTCTGGCAAGATCCACAACCTTTTCTTTGGCACGTTCACTCGTATACGGCGGAGCATGAAAATACGTCGCTTCCAGACGTACACCACGTTTTGAGACCATGTATCCCGCTACCGGACTGTCAATTCCTCCTGAAAGAAGAAGCATCGCGCTGCCATTCGTTCCGACCGGCATTCCGCCCGGTCCCGGAATAATTCTGGAATAAATATAAATCGCCTCGCGCACCTCGACATTGAGCATGATATCCGGGTTGTGGACGTCCACTTTCATCTCCGGGAACGCCTCAAGCACAGCCTCTCCCAGTTTATAGTTGATCTCCATCGAATTCAGCGGGTAGCTTTTTCTGCTCCTGCGCGCCTCCACCTTAAAAGTCTGGTGCTTGTCCGGATACATCTCGTCCACATATGCGGTCACATCCTTCTTCAACTGATCAAATCCCTGGTCTTCCAGTCGAACAACCGGGCAGATCCCGACAATTCCAAACACTCTTGACAGATGGTCCACCGTGTCCTCATAGTCGTAAGCGCCCTCACATTCCACATAGATTCGTCCCTGCTTCTTGTGGACGAAGAAATCTCCGTCCACTTCCCTCAGCGCAAACCGGATCTGGCGCACAAGCGCATCTTCAAACAGATAGCGGTTTTTTCCTTTGATTCCGATTTCTCCGTATTTTATCAAAAATGAATGAAATTCCATGATCTTCTCCTTTTCATCATCCGTGCTCAGTGCCTTGTATATCTTCGCAGCATCGGCACACAATTATACAATGTTTCCAGCGTATAGTCAATCTCCTCTTTTGTGGTAAACTCTGACATACTAAAACGCAGGGTGGCATCCAGATATTCCTGCGGCGCCCCGATTCCCTTTAATACCCCGCTGACCGCCGGGTGATTGGAAGCACACGCGGATCCGGAAGAAACATAGATTCCTTTCTCCTCCAGCGCATGAAGCAGAACCTCGCTGCGGATCCCAGCGATCCCGACACTGATAATATGGGGCGCACTGTTTTCGTCTGTCAGTCCGTGCACCGTAGTATGGTCAATCTTTGCGATTCCTTCCAGAAAATGTGCTTTCAGTTCCCGCATCAGGGCAACCTTGATGTCCAGATCACGGTAGATCATATCTGCCGCAAGCGCAATCCCCGCAATCCCCGGTACATTTTCCGTGCCGGACCGGATATTTTTCTGATGTTCCCCGCCGAACATGATCGGCTGGATCTTGACCTTCTCATTGATATAGAGCAGGCCGCAGCCTTTCGGTCCATGAATCTTGTGACCGCTTGCGGAGAGCATATCTATCCCCTGCCGCTTCGGGTAGATCCGGTACTTTCCGAATCCCTGCACTGCATCTGTGTGAAACAAAATACGCGGATTATAACTTTTGACAATCTTTGCCGCCTCTTCCACCGGCTGTACAGATCCGACCTCATTGTTGACGTACATGATCGAAACAAGGATCGTATCCTCACAGAGCGCCTCTTTGAGCGTTTCCAGCTTGACTCGTCCATTGGAATCGACCGGAAGATACGTCACACGAAACCCTTCTTCCTCCAGATGGCGCATCGTATTCAGAACTGCCGGATGCTCGATCGAAGACGTAATAAGATGGCTGCCACTGCGCCGGTTTGCTCGCGCCGCCCCCATCAGTGCAAGATTATCGCTTTCCGTTCCGCCGGAAGTAAAGAAAAGTTCCTTTGTATTCACTTTGAGAAGTTTTGCGAGAGTTTCCTTTGCAGCTTTGATATAATGCTCCGCTTCCACTCCTTTTCTGTGCATCGAAGCCGGATTGCCATAATCTTCACACATCACTTTATAAACCAGTTCGCCAACCTCCGGATACGCCCGGGTTGTCGCCGAATTGTCTAAATATACTTCCATGGCTTTCTTTCCCTTTCTTTTCAAAGATCTTACTTATAAATTATGAGAACTGCATTCCAAGTGATACATCAGAATCGACAAAACTGCGATTCCCGCCGTCTCCGTACGCAGAATCCTCCGTCCGAGAGAAACCGGCTCTGCCCCGGCTGCTGCCGCCTGCTCCACTTCCTCCGTCTCAAATCCGCCTTCCGGTCCGATCCATACGCCGACGGACTGTCCCGTACCGATTCCGTCGACGGTACGGCGCAAGGCATCCATGCCCTCCGCTTTTTCATAGGGGATCAGCTTCACATCGAAATCCCGGGCATATGCAAGGGTCTGCGGAAATGTCATCACATCGTGCACCTGCGGAATCCTGTTTCTTCCGGACTGCTTTGCCGCACTCTCTGCGATTGCGTTCCATCTCTGGACTTTTTTACCGGCCTTTTTCTCATCCAGACGCACGACCGACCGCCGCGTCGCGACGGGAATGATCTCATATACGCCAAGTTCTACTGCTTTCTGAACGATCAGTTCCAGCTTATCACTCTTGGGAAGTCCCTGAAACAGATACACTTTCGATGCCAGTTCCACACGATCCTGCCGTGAATCTGCTATGTGCAGGATCGCCTGTTCCGCTTCATACGACTTTAACTCACACAAATAAACGGTACCTGCGCCGTCACTGACCTCCATCTGCTCTCCCGGCTTCATACGAAGCACATTTTTCATATGATTTACATCTGTTCCATGAATCCGTATCTCCACCCCGTCTATTTGTGATGGAGCAACAAAAAAATGATGCATTACTTTTCTCCTGCTTTCACTATACCGTTTTTTTCGCGGTTACGGACACCCATTCACCCTGATATGTGACCTCCAGCACTTCCAGTCCGGCATCCTTCACAGCGTCCACGACAATCTGTTCTTTGTCGTCAATGATGCCGCTTGTAATATAGATTCCGCCGGGTTTCATCTGCGCAGTGATCACAGGCGTCAGCTCTACAAGCACATCCGCCAGAATATTGGCCACAACAATGTCGTAGTATCCATAACCCACCTTATCCTGAATTGCCTTGTCATCGATGATATTTCCGATCATCACTTCATACTGATCTCCACAAATGCCATTTGCTTCCATATTCTCGTGCGTAGCATCGATTGCACACGGATCCAGGTCTGTTCCTGTCGAATGCTTCGCCCCGAACTTCAGCGCAAGCATTCCAAGTATTCCGCTGCCGCAGCCTACATCCAGGATCTCGGTCTTGGGAGTCACATACTTTCTTAACTGCCGGATGCAAAGCTGGGTTGTCTCATGCATCCCCGTACCGAATGCAGTTCCCGGATCGATGTGGATCACCATCTTCCCACTGTCTTCCGGCTTCACATCTTCCCAGGATGGGATGATCAGGATATCATCCACGCAGAACTGATGGAAGTATTGTTTCCAGTTATTCACCCAGTCCACATCTTCTGTCTGTGATTCCTCAATCGTACACTCTCCCACGTCTACATAGGCAGACATCTCCTGCAGTTCCCGGCGCACGTCTGCGAGAACAGACTGAGCGTCCGCATCCTCCTCCAGATAAAAATTCAGGTAGGCAACTCCGTCGTCCGCCCCCGTCTCTGGAAGAATATCCACAAACATCTGTTCCTTCTCTGCCGCCGTCAGCGGGATCTTGTCCTCAATCTCAACCCCTTCAATTCCAAGGTCCGACAGCATACTGCTGACAATGTCCTCCGCCTCTGTTGTTGTTTTCAAACGAAATTTATTCCACTTCATAAGAATCTTCTCCTTATCTTACACTGAAATACTTTTTCACGATACTTCACCTCTGGCGTATTTAGTATAACGAATTCTTCGCCCAAATACAATCCTTCATTAAAAAAGAATCCCTGAGATGAGGGATTCTTTTTCTATTGCATCGTTATTCTGTTTTTTCGATCGTCGAGGAATCAAATCTCAGTGTATATTCGATTTCATGCGGCTGGCTCATCGCAGTTGTGTCTGCAATAACCGGGAACGCCCAGTCAAATACGTTCACCGGAATCTCAAAATTCGAGTTTCCCTCCGTATCGGAAAGCTCATACCTGACACCATCCACTTTCATATAATCATAATTGGGACTGCCCCAGACAAGATTGGCATAAGCCTGCCCTTCTGATACCCGAAGTTGTGCGGGAGATTCCACATCCGCTCTTCCGCTGCCTCCTTCCAGCGTGACTTCCACGGTATATTCCCCATCCGTAAGATTCAGTGAATCCACCGTTGTCACTACTCCGTCGGCAAGCGCGTCCACGGGGAGAGAATCCGCCCGGAAGACGAGCTTTCTTTCGTACCATTTTTCTTTCTTTTTGCTGTATGCCGCGCAGTCAAGCTGTTTGTTCAGTGCCTCCACAGGAACCGTAAATGTGTGCTGTCCTGCTTCATTTTCCTGAAATGCAATACAGTCCTCCTCTTCTGCTTCTGCCGCTTCTTCCCCGGTTCCCATAAACACTTTCAGATAACCGGTTCCGCCCATCGTCATAACTGCTGTCATTTCTCCGTCTTTTACCGTCAGCTCACAGGCTTCGATCTGAAACATGCTGGACGAGGAATCTACCGTGATCGGGTAAACACCATCTTTTACCATCTCTCCGGTGATCTCCTTGAGTCCTTCTGTATCCAGTTCTTCCGGCTCTGCCATCTCATCGGCAGACGCCACTTTGCTGTCCGAATCCCCATTCTGTCCATCCGCTTCGACGCTTCCCTCTTCCTGTGTATGTCCCGTCGTCTGCTCTGTCTGATTTCCTGAGCATCCTGTCAAAATCTGTCCTGCCAGAAGTGCGGCCATTATGATTCCCAGTGTCTTTCTCTTCATTTTTATTTCATCCTTCCTATCTGAATTTCCTATACTTCTCTGCCGTTCCGAACCCTTTCCGAAAAAAGAGCCGGAATATCCGTTCCGGCTCTTCTATGTTCATTTATCACACTCTTATTCTGCAAGCTGACCGGCCGCTGCCTGCGCATGCTGCACATACAACTGCTGGATCGCCGGAAGTTCTCCCAGGCCTTCCAGGACGCATTCCACTTCATAGCCTTCATTTTCAAATGTTGTCTTCCAGGATCCCTCTTCGTCTCCTGCCATATCGTTGTTTGCGTGATCTCCCGCTACGACCATAAGCGGACGGAGAACCACTTTTTTGTAAGTCCCCTCGCCTACTGCATTGAGTACATCATCCAGTGTCGGTTCTGCTTCTACCGTTCCCACATAATAGTTCGTGTACCCTGCTTCCGTGAGAAGATCCTGCATCTTCGCATATACTTCATTTGACTCTGCCTCTGTTCCATGTCCCATGAAGCAGATCGCCGTCTCTCCATCGTCATATTCTTTTTCTGCATCCACGATTGCCGTCATGACCACCTGGAAATCTTCGTCGCTTGTCAGCAGCGGCTCTCCAACCACAATCTTTTCAAAGGAATCGGCATAACCCGCGATTTCATCGACAAGTTCTTTATATTCCAGTCCGTTCATCAGGTGTGTCGGCTGAACCACCAGGTTCTTCACCCCGTTGTCCACGGCGCGGTCCAGCGCCTCTGTCACATTGTCGATCTCTACACCGTCGCGGTCTTTTACATGGTCAATAATGATCTGACTGGTAAATGCCCTGCGCACGGAATAGTCCGGAAACGCTTCCTCAAGAGCCTCTTCAATGGCGCCGATCGTCAGACGTCTGCTGTCATTATAACTGGTTCCAAAACTAACCACCAACAGTTCATTTTCCCCGATTTCATCCTGATTTCTTGGATTGTCCAACGATGCGTCCCCCGTCTCATAGTTTTCCTCGTCTTCTTCCTCCGGTTCGGCCTCATCCTGCGTCTCAGTCTGTCCGGAAGTCTCCTGCTTGGAAGTTTCCTCTGTCTGCGCGTTGCCGCATCCAAAAACAGCGGTTGCTGCAAGACCGGTTACCAGAATCATTGTGATCAGTTTCTTTTTCATGATCATTTCCCCTTTCTTTCCTGATGCATCTATACATATCCATCAGTTATATCCTGAACGGCGGGGATAGAAGATCCAAAAAAGCATACAAAAAACACACTGCAAGAGTTGTTCTGGTGCTGCAAACTGCGGCCGCCAAAAAACAAAAATCTTCCACGCACTCCGAAAAGGCGTAAAAGATCCCCTGCACAAAATTTGATGGTTTCAGTACAATCAGTTACTCGTGATCCGGAATCTTTCATTCCCCGTACCAGTGTCCGGCAGGTTTCCTGGCTCACAGATCATTGCTCCTACCGTCCCTTCTCGCAATCACGCAATGGGTATCCTTCACGGCTTCGCTCCCTGCTCACAGTGACGAGTTCGCACAGGCCTCTCACCTGTTTCCCTTTTACCTGTTATCCTCTGTAACAGCACCGAACGCTTTCTCAGTTGTAAAAATCACTATAGCATTCCGGCTGTCAAAAGTCAACCATCTGCAAATAAAATCCGTCTGATTCCTCATAATCTCCTTATGATACCTCACAAAAAACTCATCTGCTCATATTTTTCCGGAAACTCATGGAGAAACCCAAAGCACTCCTTTGGCGTACAGAGGATCCCATGTTTTCTGCATGTCCTTTTAAAATATTCCATAAGCTGTTTTGCATTCGGACTTGGCAGCTCATAGGCACTGCCATACCTTTCTATATACTTCCGTTTCAGGCCGGGGAAATACTTGTCGAGCGCAGCATAATAATATTCTCTGTCTCCGTCACGCAGCGTAAGTCCCATATCAAAACAGATGATGCCCCGAACACCGACACGGATACACGCATCCAGAATCCTTTGGATATTCTCTTCCGTATCATTGATAAAGGGCAGTATCGGCGTCAGCCATACAATCGTCGGAATATCTCTTTTCCGGCACTCATCCAGTACCTCTATCCGCCTTTTCGTATTGCAGACATGCGGCTCTATGATCCTGCAGAGATCATCATCAAATGTTGTCAATGTCATCTGCACGACCGCTTTCGTCTTTTGATTGATCGCGTCAAGAAGCTCCATGTCCTGCATGACACGGTCTGATTTTGTCTGGACTGCCACGCCAAATTCATACTTCAGGATGATCTCCAGACATCTGCGTGTCAGCCTCAGGCTTTCTTCACAGTGCATGTAAGGATCCGACATCGCCCCGGTTCCTATCATGCACTTTTTCCTCTTTGACCTGAGCGCCGTCTCTAAAAGCTCCGGTGCATTCTGCTTCACCTCTATGTCTTCAAATGGATGTGTGAAATGGTAACATTTACTACGGCTGTCGCAGTAAATGCATCCATGAGAACAGCCGCGGTAAATGTTCATTCCCTGATAACCGCCGCTGCCGGTAAGAATTTCCTTCGCATCTACAAAGTGCATACTCCCCTTTTTCCCTCTCTTTTTTATTTTTCACTTCCGGCTAGTTGATCTGCCATACAAGAATCATACATATGATATAACATGATCTTCATCTTGCCAAGTAGTTTCACAAAAATCAGGCAGGGAATACTACTGTTTATAGTAACAACACGATCAGACAAACAGCAGCAACCAGTAATGCCAATAATACTCTCTTCCACGAAAAGCTATATAATTTCTCCGGCCTGGCAACATCATAACGTATCTTTACTGAACTCCCGATTTGCGCGGCCATCGGGACTTGTATTCGATTTTGCGATGTATACATCCTGCCGTTTACTTTATATGTAACGATTGCCCATTTTGAGTTTGATTTTGCCTTTTCCGGATTCACTAAAACAAACGATAGAATCGTTCCCTCTGTTTGTGCCGTCGAATTTCTCTTTATCATGAGGCAAGCAGTATTGAATAAAGCAAAACCAACAGCAGCTACGGCTATTACACAAATAAACATTGATTCTTTTCCCATACTCCGCCTCCTGAATTAAGTCAAATCTGTATTACGGTAAATCCGGATGGACACACCGGCAGATATGCTTAGAACTGCACAACTAACGAGTAACATCATGCCATATAACCATGGAGAACATGTAAGTATATCATCCAGATATCTTCCATGTTCCATTTTGAGAAACACAGGTAAAACAAATGGCGACGCCAGAATAACTATGAAAACAATAAATTTTGTTTTTTCGTATCCCCATTTATATTGTACCGGAAGATAAATTCCCAAAAAGATGGCAAACATAAAAAATGTAATAACCGCTAATCCGGCAGGAAACCCACCAAGAGCAGGAAATATCATTGATTCTATCCAAAAACTGACGCAGCAAAAGGCATAGATAATCAGGCAGAAAATATACTTTGAAAGCACCAGCAGTTTTCTTGAATATGGCGTTGCGCATAGGAGTGCTGCAGCTTTGGGAAAACGGTATTCTATTTGTAAAACATATTGCAAAAGCATAAAAATGGAAAAAATAACCGAAAGAATAAATCCGATTGTCCCCGCATTTTCCGGTACACGCCAGAGCATAAATAATGGAATGAATATAGCAACAGCAGCCATAAGCATCACATACTGTTTTACGATCAGAAAATCCTTTTTAACTAAATGAATTAACATCGCTTTGCCCTCCTTCCATGTAACCAAGCATAATATCCTCTATTGCAGGCCGTTCTATTATGATATCCGGAAGATACTTTTGTATTTCTAAAGCATGTTTCGTAATACCTGTAAACCCAAAAGGGGATTCGCTGATGCTCAGAAAAAGTTTGCGTTTTTCATCGTTCAGGCTTTTTATATCTCCTTTCACAATGCGGAATCTGTCTAACAAAATATCCTTATTTTCCTGAAAGACAATACGCCCATTGTCAAGCATGATAAGCATGTCTGCAATTTTATCCAAATCAGATGTAATATGAGTAGAAAAGAGTACGCCTTTTCCACCTTTATTCATATAGTCAGTCAGCATCGTTAAGAGCTGCCTGCGGACCAATGGATCAAGACCATTCGTTGGTTCGTCCATGATTAAAAATTCTGCTTTATGAGAAAGAGCCAAAGCAAGCGCATATTTGATCTTCATTCCCTTTGAAAGGGTGCTTATTTTTTGCCTTGGGTTTAATGAGAATTGTTCCAAATACTCTTTGAAATCCCGTTCACACCATGATGTATAAGCCGGGGCAATCACATTTTTCATCTCATTCAGAGTCAATTCATCATAAAAGCACCCATCGTCTAACACAATACCGATCCGATCTTTGATCTGCCGTTCATCCTTTTCCATATCCATACCGAAAAACTGAATACGACCGGACTCCCGGCCGGTAAGTCCCAATATTGCCCGTAACGTTGTCGTCTTGCCCGCGCCATTGACACCTATCAATCCTGTGATGCACCCTTCCGGCAGAGAAAAAGTGATATCTCTTAAAGAAAAATCACCATATGATTTATTCAGTCCCGAGACATTCAAAATTGAATCCATTTCACTCCTCCTCATATAAAATATCCATCATCGCATTCAATTCTTCTTTGCTGATATTAAGCGATTTTGCCGTCTGTATCATATCCTGCATCTTCTGTTCCACAAGGCGGCGTTTCGAATCCCGCAGCAAATCGATATTGCTCGTTGACACAAAGGTTCCTTTGCCCACTTGACTTGTAACAAATCCTTCTTGTTCCAGTTCCTCATAAACCCGCCGTATCGTCAACACGCTAACCTTCAGATCATTGGCAAAAGCACGAATGGATGGAAGTGCATCCCCCTCTACCAACTCTTCTTTTAAAATCGCATCTTTAATCTGATCTTTGATCTGCTGGTAAAGCGGACTGTCAGAAGTGTTTGATATCAGTATCTTCACAAAATATCAGTCCTCCTCCTAGTGTGATGTTTTTACATGCACACTATACACTATATGCACAAAATTGTCAATAGTCTTTAAAATTAGTTTTTGGGTCAAAAATGGTTCACGAATTATTCCATGCTTCGCTCTGTATAGCACATGTTTGACACAATGCGTCGAAAGTATGTTATAATTGATAACAGAAAGTTATTGAAAGGGAGTAATAAGATGACCATAGATAATTTGAAATGTTTCATTCTTGTAGCAGAAAATTTAAGTTTTGCCCGTGCCGCGGAAGCTCTTTATATTTCTCAGCCAGCCGTAACAAAACAGATAAATTCCTTAGAGCAGGAGCTCGGCGCAGCCTTGTTCATCCGTTCTACCCGGCATGTCGAACTAACGCCTGCCGGAATGTCCTTTTATAAGGATGCGAAAGATATCGTACTAAAATCGCAAATGGCAATCAACCGTGTGCAGCGGCACAACACGACCTCGGATTCTATTCGGATCGGTCTCAGTAACCCGATCGCGCTTTTTTATCTCACCCCGATTTTAAAAAAATTATCAGAAGCGCATCCTGATATCCGCCCTAACATAGAAGTCCCGGGATACAAAATCGTTCTCAATCTTTTTTTAGAGAATAAACTGGATGTTCTTTTCTATTACAAAGAAAATATGCCGAAAAAAGCCGGGATAAACTTTGTGGAATTAGAAAAAGACTCTCTTTCCTGCCTGATGCCGGCCTCCCATGTGTTGGCTTCGAAACCTTCTGTTACCATGAAAGAATTAGAAAATATGTCGATTATTGCCTGCAATCCTTTAAACGCTCCGTTGTCCATGGCTGCCTTTCAGCAGCAACTGCTGAACAAACACCCCGTGGACAAAGTCCTGTATTGCGATAATATCGAAGTTGCGCATTGTATGGTTGCGGCAGGACTGGGGATTGCACTTATCCCACAGATCCTGATTTTAAAATCACCTGATTTTGTATCTGTTCCACTCTCAAATTCAGCAACACTTTCCTTCGGGATTTTTTATCATAAGCAAAATAAGAACCCGGTATTACATCATTTATTAAAAGTGATCTGATTTCGATAGCTGTTCCTTTTTATACACATCGTATACAGAACAGCTATCGTTTCTTTTTTACCAGAAATATCCTGTTCATTCCCGGCTGCCACGTATAAGGAAACTCCACATAGCGTTCGACTTCTCCGAATTTATTGAATATTTCCATCCAGTATGGAGTATTTTCCTGCCTTAAATATAAAACTCCATTCTCACCATACATGTGTTCTCCCAGATCCTCGTATTCCATCTCTGCCAGTTCTTCCTCGGAATAAAAGGGATTTAGCTTAATAAACCAATATCCGCCCTCACTTAATACCCGATCTAACTTCAACAGGACTTCCGAACTCTGATCCTTCGTCATAACGTCCAGAACATTGGATAAAATAATCCCATTAAATTTCCCATCGTCAAACAGATCCAGGAAATCTGCATCACCACTGAAAAAATGTAAATTTTTGTATCCGCTCTTCTTTACCGTTTCTTTTGCAAAGGCAACTCCTTTTTCAGCAGGATCGATCCCTACCCCTGTTCCTTTTTTCTTGTACTGTGCATATTGAAATAAAATATCACCCGTTCCACATCCAAAGTCCAGCACATTACTTGTCTTATATGCAAGCATCATCAGACAAGTATCAAATAACGGTTCTACCGTCAGCTCCATTTTTCTTAAATCAACCGGATCACTCTCGGAATACATTTCATTCCATCTGTCTTTCTGTTTTTCATACACTTCCATATTGATCTTCTCCTTCTGACATGATGTAGCATTGTCTCACTCAACATAGAATATTGTACAAAATTTTCCGGTCCCTAAAATTGAAAAATTGTTATCACGGATAACCATAAGTTATCAATAGCAAGAATAAACTCATCACTTTTATCAGATACAAAAAAGGAAGGAACACCAGTATCAAGAATTAAATTTTTTTTGCCACTGTTGCGCCCTCATAAACAGCATGCATAATCTTTCTAGGCTGTTTTGCATCTCCAATAATATACATTGGCGCAGATATGTCTTTCAACTCCTCCGCAAGGGCATTTTCTGGAGCTGTTCCCATGGCACAAATGATCGCATCTATCCCGGAAAGGGTTTGCATTTCACCATTAACAGAATATATAATACCATCTTCTACTACTTCCTCTACTTTTGCGCTCGTAATAATATTTACATTTTTGTTCATAAGACGAGTCACAAGCATATCACGATTTGCGGAAGCATCATCAATCATAACAGCAGGCTGCATTTCGATGATTGTGATTTTACGGTCATATGGTTTCATAAAATAATGTGGAGCCGCAAGATAATCTGCTGTTTCACATCCAACAAGTCCCCCACCGATAATCAGGAGATTTGTTCCTAAAGAATCAATTCCTTTTAAAGCATCCCAAGAAGAAACTACCTTCGGATGCGCTCCATTTGTAAGCCATGCTGGCATAATTGGTTTTCCGCCAGTTGCAAGAATAACGGCATCTGCCCCAAATTCTTTTACAGTATCTGCTGTAACTGTTTTGTTCAGTTCTATATGTACACCAAGTTTTTTTACTTCCTGAATCATATATTTAAGACCTTTTGTATACTCCTGTTTTACCGGAGGATACGAAGCTATAATAAACTGACCCCCTAAAGAGCTATCTTTTTCCATAAGTGTAACATTATGTCCTCTCATAGCCGCAACTGTAGCCGCCTCCAATCCGGCTGGTCCGCCTCCTACAACTAATACTTTCTTTTTTTCTAACGCCGGTTCGATTTCTTTATCTAACTCATGTCCTAATTCAGGATTTAAAGTACAGTTGGAAGCACCACCATACATAGCAGAAGTTACACATTCAGAACAACCTATACAAGGACGAATTTCATCGACTCTTCCTTCTTTTGTCTTATTAGGCAGTTCAGGATCACATAAAATTGCGCGTCCCATAAATACTGCATCCGCTTTTCCGGAAGAGATTATTTCTTCCGCAAGCCACGGATTGTTGATTCTTCCTACGGAAGCAACAGGTATATTAACAACTTCTTTAATTTGCTTAGCATAATCTGTATTTAAAGCTCTTACAGTTCCCGTTGGAGGTAATACCGTTTTTACATCCATTAAAGTTCCATTGGAAACATCAAAAAAATCAACACTTGCCTGTTCAAACATTTTCGCCATTCTACAGGTATCTTCAATTCTAAGACCACCTTCTTCTTCATTAGAGCCGGAAATTCGAACAGAAATAGGAAAATCTGGTCCAACAAAATCTCTTACAGCTTTTATAACTTCCAGCGGAAATTTCATTAATCCAAAAATATCCCCTCCATATTCGTCTACTCTTTTATTATGTAATGGTGACACAAACGCTCCAAGAAGGCCGTGATTGTGCGCACAGTGAATTTCCACCCCATCACATCCTGCCTCCATTGCTCTTCTTGCTGCATCCACATACATTTGCTTAATATCTCCCATCTCTTCTACAGTAAGCGCGTGTGGGATTTTATCCGGATTGTAAACATGCGGAACCGGAGATGCACCTATAGGCCCTAACTGTGTTGGATCATCCTGAATAAGTGGAATAGTTCCTGCATGAATTAACTGTGCTATGAATTTTGCATTATATTTATGTACGGTATCTGCAATTGCTTTCCATCCCGGAATCATGGAATCATCAAAAATACCCATTACATTTTTATTGTATCTTCTTCTTGCATCAATATCTGCAACTTCACTGACCAGCAAACCCGCTCCGCCTTTTGCCATATTATCAAAATATTTGATTACCATTTCTGTAACTTCACCTTTGTCATTGCTGGCACTTGTTCCCATTGGCGGAACAAAAATGCGATTTTTTACATACATTTTATTAATTATAATAGGTTCAAAAACATGTTTAAACTGATTCATATTTGTCCTCCTGACTTTTAGATATTTCTTGCAATTTCATTTCCTGCCCAGATTGCATCTAACACTTTAGACGGTTTCAACGCATCTCCGATTACATGATATTCATAATTCATTTTTTTTAGCAATTCTGCCACTTCAGTATTGCTTTTGGAACCTGTTGCCACTACAACGGCATCGCATTCCAGTTTTATTACTTGTCCATCTTTTTCAACGAGAACATAATCCTCATCAATTTCTTTACATATTGTATTTGTATAAGTTTCCATATTATGTTCAGCAATAAAATGTGCATAATAAGGTCTTATATACATTTCAAGATCTTTCCCAACTTCGCCCTGCATTTCAACAATAGCTACTTTTTTTCCCTGCTCAGTCAATATTTCTGCTGCTTCAAGGCCTACAAGACCACCTCCGATAACAATTATATTCTGTTCTTTGACAAATTTCTCTCCGCCAATGACGCTTCTTGCTTCATATACATTTCTGCCACCTACACCTGGAATTGATGGAATTACAGGGTCAGAACCTGTCGCTACAATAACTACATCCGGATTTAATGCCTGGATATTATCTTCTGTCGCTATAGTATAAAGCTTAATATCTACACCTGACTTTTGGGCACGGTATCCCATATGAATCGCAGAATCCGTAAATCCTTCTTTATATGGTGCCTTTCCGGCAATAAGGAATTGTCCGCCAAGTTTTGCACTTTTTTCAAAAAGTGTTACTTCATGTCCTCGTTCGCTTGCTACTCTTGCAGCCTCCAGGCCTGCAGGGCCACCTCCGATAACAAGAACTTTTTTCTTAATTTCCGCAGGAGTGATTACTACTTTTGCTTCATTTCCCGTTGCCGGATTAAAAATACAAGATACTCCAAGTCCTGCAAATGCTCTTCCTACACATCCCTGATCACAAGCTACACATCTTACAATTTCATCCACACGGCCTTCTTCTGTTTTCTTTACAAAATCAGGATCTGCAAGCTGCACTCGTCCGAGGCAAATAAAGTCCGCTTTGCCTTTTTCTAAGATTTCTTCTGCCAGATCCGGATTTGTAATACGTCCCGCAACTAAAACAGGGACGTCAAACTGTTTTTTGAAAATAGCTGCGTTTTCCACATTTACTCCGATTGGAAGAAAGTATGGGGGAACTGTATATGGAATTACGCCATAACACCCCTGTGAAATATCAAGGGCATCTACGCCAGATTCCACAAACATCCTTGCGACTTCAAGCTGATCTTCAATGCCGTTGCCACCTGATACATTTTCACTTGCATTTATTCTAATAATTATTGGATAATCTGGTCCAACTTTAGCTCGTACATTTTTAATAACCTCGCAACCAAAACGCGCTCTATTCTTTAAATCGCCACCATATTCGTCTGTTCTGGTGTTAGAATAAGCATTTAAGAAGCAATCAATTAGGTAACCATGTGCACCATGAATTTCTACTGCGTCAAAACCTGCCTTTTTTGCCCTGACTGCAGCATCGCCATAAGCCTCAATAACTTCATGAACTTCATCAATTGTCATAGCATGTGGCATTTCTCCAATCATCGGGCAAGGAATCGCAGATGGTGCCCAAGGCTGCCCATTAAACGGCTTTCCTGAAGTCTGTCTTCCTCCATGCCAAAGCTGAATACATGCCTTTCCACCCGCTTCTTTAATTGCTGTAGCCAGTTTTGTGAGTCCGGGTATAAATTTATCATCAAATATACCCGGTGTTAATGTAGCGTAAGACGTAGGATGAACACTTGCAATCTCTACAATGTTCATTGCACATCCTCCCTGTGCACGCCGAACATGATAGTCAATTAATGTCTGACCGATCATACCTCCTGGCTCTCCATGACTGCTTCCCATAGCAGGCATGATTGCTCGATTCTTTAGTTCCAAAGTACCAATTTTAGCTGGCGATAAAAATTTTGAATATCCCATCATCCTTCTCCTTTCTTTGGTGCTATATTTATACTACCTTGGTAGTATAAATATAGCATATCATTTTTATTTAATCAATACTTTATGCTTATTATTGCAATTTTTTTTTTAATAATGTAGACTATATATCACAAAGGAGATATTGCATATGGAAAATACATCAATGAAACAAGAAATCTTAAATACATCAATAAATTTATTCAAAGAATATGGATACGAAAAGGTCACAATTGCTAAAATATGCAAAAAATGTAATATTGCAAAGACAACATTTTATTATTATTTTAAATCAAAAGAATCTCTCATAGCCGATTTTTACAATCAGACAGATGCTACTTTACAGGCTAATCTGGCTGAAATCCTTTCTGCCGAAAATTATGTAGAGCAATTATGGAAAATATGTTTTCCATATATGCAAAGGTTCATTGAAGTAGGGGAAGTTATAACAAAAGAAATCTATCAAATTAATCTCAAAAATGACTATTTAAAAATAGCACCTGATGATATTTATTTAAAAGATACTATGATCATGCTCATTGAACGAGCTCAAGCAGACGGACAAATACATAATCCAATGCCAGCTCAATGTTTATATAAGCAATTAATATATTTAATGGATGGCATTAGTTTTATCTGGGCCACCAAAAATTGTTCTTTTGATCTTCAAAAAGAAGCCAGAGAAGGTTTTGATGCACTACTACTTGTATAATTGATTGAAATATTGATATCATAAAAATAAAGAAGAGTCTGCTATTTTCAAGAAATCAGCAGCCTCTTCTTTATTTTTGTTGACAATTTGATTCATGCTCTGCATGCAATCCCTTGTTCAAATTCATCTACTTCCGGGTAAGCAAGCAAATTGTTTCTATATGAACTGTTTCGCAGAATTGGTCTACCGCCACTGCTTTTACCACCTCATACCCTCTGCCCTGGATCATCTCCAGGTCCCTTGCCAGGCTTGTCACTTTGCAGGAAATATACACGATCTTATCTACCTGATAATCGAGAATCTTCGGCAGTGCTTTCGGATGAATCCCGTCTCTCGGCGGGTCGAGCACGATCACGTCCGGCTTTTCTTCAATCTCATCCAGCACTTGAAACACATCTCCTGCAATGAATCTGCAGTTTTCCAGACCATTCCGGGCGGCATTTTCTCTCGCTGCTTCTACTGCCTCTTCCACAATCTCCACCCCGATCACCTGCTTTGCGACCGGAGCGAGGATCTGCGCGATCGTCCCGGTTCCGCTGAAGAGATCGAATATTGTTTTATCGGTAATATCCCCGATATATTCTCTTACCGTACGGTACAGAACTTCCGCACCTTTTGAGTTAGGCTGGAAGAAGGAGAATGGTGTGATCTTAAATTCCAGTCCAAGCAGTGTTTCATAAAAATAATCCTGCCCATATAGTATTTTCGTCTCGTCGCTCTGCACGACGTCTGACAGGGAGTCATTCAGGATGTGCAGGATCCCGACGATCGTCCCATCCAGTTTTAGTGCAAGAAGTCTTGATACCAGTGCAGTCAGATCATATGTCTCCTGCGTAGTTGTTACAAGGTTTACAAGGATCTCTCCGGTTTCGTCTCCGCGCCGCAGCAGCAGATGCCGCAAATATCCGGTATGCTGCATCTTCTTATAATGCGGCGCTTTCATCTCCCGGAAATATTCCAGAACGCATGTCAGGATCTTTGTCATGTCCTCGTGAACCAGCTTACAGTCTCCTGCAGTCAGGATATCATAGGTGCTTCCTTTTTTGTGCAGTCCAAGTGAGAGCGGGCCGTCTTTATATTCGTCTCCAAATGAAAATTCCATTTTATTACGGTAACCAAATTCCTTCGGACTTGCCTTAACGCCTTCGAATGCATACATTTTCCCTGCTGTGACCGCCTGGTCGAGAATCGTCTTGACCTGTCGCCCTTTCATTTCCATCTGTGCCTCATACGGCATTGTCTGGTACATGCAGCCTCCGCACGCCGGAAACAGACTGCACACAGGTTCCCGTGTCTCCAGTGGGGATTTCTCCAGCACTTCCAGCAGGCGTCCTTCTGCCTTCCCTTTTTTACATTTATTCACAAGAAACCGGATCTTTTGGCCCGGAATTCCGTTTTTTACGATTACATACCGGTCTTCTTCCGGTACATACACATTTCCTTTATTGGGGAAATCTACCGTTTCAATGATTCCCTCATAAATCTGTCCTTTTTTCATAATTCGTCCCAAAAAGAAACAGGGTGCAGTTCCCGCCGCATCCTGTCTCTGTCATTTTCCTTTCCTGATCATGCACAACTCAAACCTGGTCTTCCTCGCTGAAATAGTCGTCAAACTCATCATCAAAGTCTTCATCAAAATCATCCAGATAATCCGGAGTGAGGAACTTGCGTACTGCATATACAACCAATGCCACCAGTGCAACCAGCGCGACAACTGCCAGAATGATGATTACCGTCTTTTTGCACTTATCCTCGTCTTTCTTGTTCACAAGATCGTTCAGCTTTGATTCTGCAAGCAGCTCTGTCCATTTGTCTTTCATATCATTCATGATTACACGTCCTTTCCCTTTCTGTCATTTCCGCACGTCCATGCTTTACAGTCATTATACCACTATCATTTTCAGATTACTACAAAATTCTATAAAATTTCATATATAAAAATTCCATAAAATTTACTCTTCCTTTACCAGCTTCGCAAACGCCGCGAACATTTTTTTCGTTCCCGCAGTATCAAAATCCACGGTAACTTCATAATCACGCCCGCCTTCTGTGATTGCCTGCACCGTCCCGACACCGAATTTTACATGCCGTACCCGGTCGCCGGTTTTGTAATCCAGACCTTTCTCCTTGTTCACGGTAAACTGCTTCACCGGCCTGTATGATGTATTGGTCTGGAACGGCTGCTGGCGGAACGCTTCTTTTGCCTGACGGTATACGCCCCGGTGCGGTGCTTCATCTTTTTTCTCCTGCAGCGGGAATAACGTTTTTCCGCTGTCTATGAGTGTTTCCGGAATTTCCTGCAAAAATCTTGACGGCATATGATAATGTGTCTCACCACGTACCATCCTGCGTCTTGCCGAACTCAGTGTCAGCTCTTTTTCCGCTCTGGTAATGCCTACATAACATAATCTGCGTTCTTCTTCCAGCTCTTCCGGATCATCCGCTGACATACTGCTCGGAAACAGACCATCTTCCATTCCGGCGAGATAAACATGCGGGAACTCCAGACCTTTTGCACTATGTAATGTCATCAGTGTGACATAGTCCTGCTCTTCATCCAGACTGTCGATATCGGCAACCAGCGCCACTTCTTCCAGAAATCCACTCAAAGTCGCCGGCGTGTCTTCGGATTCGCAGGTTTCCTCATAAGAAACAATTTTGCTTGTCAGCTCGTCAATATTTTCAGTTCTCGCTTTCGCCTCCTCCGGATCGCATTCCTGCTCCAGAGCCTCCACATACCCGGTCTTCTCAAGGATTTCGTCCATCAGTTCCGACAGGCTTTCTTCCGACACGCGTCCTTTGAAGTATTCGATCAATGCTGCAAACGAATCCAGTTTCGCCGCGCTCCTTCCGATATTCGGTATCAGCTCCGTTCCCAGCAGTGCATCGTAAAAACTGATTCCTCGCTCGATCGCAGAGTCCTGCACACGGTTGATCGTGGTCAGTCCGATCCCCCGCTTCGGCACATTGATGATCCGCCGTACCGCAATGTCGTCTTTCCCGTTATCGATCGTTTTCAGATATGCCAGCAGGTCTTTGATCTCTCGTCTTGCATAGAAGTTAATCCCGCCCACCACTTTATAAGGTATATTGCATGCAATGAATTTTTCCTCTAAAATACGGGATTGTGCATTAGTCCGGTACAGAACCGCATGGTCGTTATACCCATGTCCGTTCTTCACGCTGTCCCGGATATCCTCCGCAATAAATTCAGCTTCATCATATGCCGTATCAAATTCCCGGCGCCGGATCTTCTCGCCCTCTCCATTCTCTGTCCAGAGTGTCTTGTCCTTCCGTCCCCGGTTATTTCGGATCACAGCATTCGCCGCGTTCAGGATATTTTCCGTGGATCGGTAATTCTGCTCCAGCTTGATTACCCGCGCATTCTGGAACTCCTTTTCAAAGTTCAGAATATTTCCGATGTCAGCGCCTCGGAACTTGTAAATAGACTGGTCGTCGTCTCCCACAACGCATAAATTCTGGTATTTTCCCGCCAGCAGGCTGACAAAGCGGAACTGAACCATATTTGTATCCTGATACTCGTCTACCATGATATACCGGAACCGTTCCTGATAGTATTCCAGTATATCCGGCTGTGTCTCGAATAGCTGTACGGTCTTGAGCAGCAGGTCGTCAAAATCCAGCGCATTGTTTGAATGGAGCTGTTTTTCATACTCCGCATATACTTTTGCGATTTTCTGCATCCCAAAATCCCCCGCCGCTTTCCGCTCAAATTCCGCCGGCGTGACCATCTCATTTTTCGCAGATGAAATCGCAGAGAGCAATGCTCTTTCTTTATATACTTTCGTATCAATATCCAATAATTTACACACATCTTTCATGAGTGTTTTCTGATCGTCTGTGTCATAAATCGTAAAACTCGGCTCATATCCGAGCCGTTCGATATGTCTGCGCAAAATGCGTACACAGGCAGAATGAAACGTGCTCACCCAGATACTTTCCGCTCCGTATCCGACCAGATTGTCCACACGCTCCCTCATCTCCCCGGCGGCTTTATTCGTAAAGGTAATCGCCAGTATATTCCACGGGTTCACCCCTTTTTCCTGTATTAAATAGGCGATCCGGTGGGTCAGCACGCGTGTTTTTCCGGAACCCGCCCCTGCAAGTATCAGAAGCGGTCCGTCCGTATGGTATACCGCTTCCCGCTGCTGTTCATTCAGTGTATCATATACGCTCATTCATGTTCTCCTTCTCAAAATCATTGATGTCCGTATCAGGGCCGGCTATTTTTCTTTCTGCCGTATTTCGCGCGGCGTGCAGCCATAAATTTCATGGAACATCTTGTTAAATAACTTATAATTTGTAAATCCATGCTTCTCCGCCAGCTCCATGATCGGTTCGTTTGTATTACAGATATCCTGATATATATGCATCAGCCGCACCTGATTCACGTACTTGGAAAAGGTCACGCCCATGTTTTGTTTAAAGAACCGGCTGAAATATTCCCTGCTCAGGTAAAAATGGGACGCAATCCGTTCCAGGGAAATCTGTTCGCAGTGATGCAGCTCAATGTATTCTGTGATCTCTCCCAGACGTTCCAGCGTATCCGCCTTTTCCGGCGGCATTCCGCTCTGTTCCTTTGCCGCAAAATGATTCAGAAGCTCGTAAAAAACTTCCATCGCGATGGCATGACTCTTCAGCCGGTATCCTGTCGGCTGCATCACATACATCGGGGGAAGACCTTTGAGCATTTCACATATTTGAAGATACGACTCCAGTTGTTCCTTGTAAAGTTCTCCTTTCACACAAGAAAAACGATACTCATCCAGATCCGGAACAAAATTCTTCATACTGCTCCTGGAGAAATGGATCATTACCATCATGGAGGCATTCGCACACCGTGTCTCATGCATCTGGTTTGAATCAATCACAACAAATTCTCCGGCGACTACCGGATAGTCATGTCCTTCCACCATAATCGTTCCGGTTCCATTTAAAATATAGATCAGTTCGATCGCCGAATGCCAGTGAACCGGACTATACTTTCCTTTATTTGTATAATACTGGATCTGAACTCCGGTACGTTCCAGTTTAAAAAGCGGTTCATAAATCATATCGTCCCTCCTGATGTACTGCGTTTTCCCGAAGCTCTGCCATTACTGTTTGAAGTGCCCCCCCAGGTTCTTATCATTGTACCATACGTCCGTCTTTTTAAAAAGAACATTTTTTTGATGTTTTTTCTATGATTTTTATCCGGAAATGCTTGTCACATCGTTTTGAATACTATATAATAGCCGTATCGAGGTGATATGATGACGATTGATACAAGCAATTTATTAAACAGTATTATGGACAGTATCGACAGGGTTGATTACGTTCACGCAGCGGATATTCCGAACATTGATCTATATATGGATCAGGTAACAACTTTTATGGAGTCGCAGTTATCTTCTACCAAACGGTATGAAAGTGATAAGATCCTGACAAAGACGATGATCAACAATTATGCAAAGAATAAGCTCCTCCCGCCTCCGGATAAGAAAAAATATTCGAGAGAGCATATCCTGATTCTTATTTTTATTTACTACTTTAAAAATATACTTTCTATCAAGGATATTCAGACTTTGCTGAATCCGATCACAGACAAGTATTTTCACAAAGACGGGGATGTCTCTCTGACTGATATTTATGAAGAGATCTGCTCTTCTGCAAAATCACAGCTTCCTGACCTGGCGGACAGCGTAAATGCGGCGTATACCAATGCGGCGGCAGCGTTTTCCGACGCGCAGGAAGAAGACCGTGGCCAGCTTCAGTTTTTTGCATTTATCAGTAACTTGTGCCTGGATATTTATGTGAAGCAGCTATTAGTCGAAAAGCTGTTAGATGAGGCGGACGGTGCAGACTTCTCTGACCAGTCCCCCAAATAACACATGCAAAAACTATGAAAGCAGAGAGAACAGATATCGATCCGTTTTCTCTGCTTTTCTTCTATCGCTTTCTTTTATCTTTTGTCCATGCGGCTATTCGGCATGAACCGGCTCTCCGTCCTGGCTCTGCGTTTCTTCCTGCTGTGCTTCGATTCGTTTCAGAACCATATCGTATCCGTCATTTCCATAATTCAGAGAACGGTTTACTCTGCTGATCGTTGCAGTAGACGCTCCGGTCATCTCTGCGATCTCAAGATAGGTCTTGCCTGCCCTCAGCATCTTTGCGACCTCAAAGCGCTGGGATAATGACAGTAATTCATTCACTGTGCAGATATCTTCAAAAAATGTATAGCATTCTTCCTTGTTCTGTAAACTTAATATTGCACGAAACAAAGAGTCTACCGCACCAGTTCTTATTTTTTTGCTCATCGCTTTTTATACTCCTTTGCGTGTTCAAAACTACTTTGATTTTAGCACATTAAATTTATAAAGTCTATTAAAATTTTTACCCCCGGACAGAATCCTTATAACAGTTCAGATATGGTTTTACTTTCTCAAAATCTGTCGTTACAACCAGTTCTTCCGGGAAATGGCACTCATTCAGTATCTTCTCTACATTACAAAAGTTGCCTGCATCCACATCGACATGTGCATCGCTCCCGGTTGTCACCGGAACTTCATACCGTTTGCACAGTTCCAGCATCGTCAGCATATTCTCCCGTGTCCCGACACGGAAGCTCGCCTCTCTGAGCGAAGAATTATTCAATTCCAGAAGCGTACCGGTCTCCTTCGCCGTTCTCACCAGTATCTCATAATCAATCGGGAATCTCCCGTCATCCGGATGTCCGATAATGTTGATATACGGTTTTTTCATCGCTGCCACATATCCTGCCGTCACTTCTTCTTTTGTATGCCCGGTTCCAAAACATGGAACGTGGATGCTGGCAACCACAATATCCAGCTCTCTGCATACCTTTTCCGGCAGGTCTACGTTTCCCTCTGCATCCATAATATTTAATTCTGCCCCGAACAGGACGCGGATTCCTTCCAGTTCTCTCGGTATCACATCCAGATTCTGAAAATAATACAGTCCGCACGTACCCGGCATCTGAGGCGCATGTTCCGTCAGCGCCAGTGCCTGCATACCGCGCTGTGCCGCCGCTGCCGCCATCTCACGGATCGTGCTGTAAGCGTGACCGCTGGCAAGTGTATGTGCATGTGTGTCAACCTGTAATCTCATCTTTATTCACCTCGTTTAGACCTTTTGACCCTGGTATCATCATATCTCATGTATTTCTTCCGTGCAACAGATTTTTGGTATATTTTGCCGGAATACTTGCCAGAAATGCTGCAAATACTGTGAACGAGGTGATAATAATGTTAAATCCAAAAGAAAAGAAAACGCCGCAGGATGACTATGATTATCTGTCAAATGCAGCTTCCGCAGGAGACTGCACCGGACTGATTCCTTCCCTGCCCTCCTCTGACGCAGAAATAGAGGCATATAATGACCTCTACCAGTATCTCCCGCCCTATAGCCATGCAAAAGCAAACAACAGCGACAAAACAGAAAAATAACATTTCTACGGTTTTCTACATTTTTTGACAAGATGTTTTATTTTTCCATTGTCCTGCCCGCCTGAAAATGATATAATAGGAACACTTGGGGAGCTTACTGCAATAAGTCCCGGATCAGTACCGCAGTTCAATCGTGTCTGCACGAATGAATTGTCCGGCAAGGTCCGGGATGACCTGAAAGAAAGTGAGGAGTATACATAATGAAGTGTCCAATTTGTGGAAAAGATATGGAACTACGCAACAGGCAGACCGGTACAGATGAAAATGGCAGTCCGGTCTTTCATCAATACGCGATCTGTAAAGATTGTAAAAAGCAATGGGATCTGGATAAACAGCGGGCAAAAAAAGCCGCTGTGAAAAAGGATTCCGGTAAAGCGAATCCGGTAAAGAAGACAGCAGCAGAAAAGAAAACCACCTCTGCTACAAAGGCGATCCCGGCTGAAGAAGTAGCCGCTGCCGCCAGTGCAAAAGCGGATTACACCGGTACGGTTTCTCCCAAACAGACAGACGCACAGAACAGCCGGCCCACAGGCAGCAAGGAAAAGGCTGCGGTCCGTAAGACTCCTGCCGACGGCGATTCAAAAAATGCCGCACGCAGGACTCCGGCTGACGGCAGTTCAAAAGGCACTGCACGCAAGGCCCCGGCCGACGGCAGTTCAAAAGACGCTGCACGCAAGGCTCCGGCCGACGGCAGCTCAAAAGGCGCTGCACGCAAGGCTCCGGCTGACGGCAGTTCAAAAGGCACTGCACGCAGGACTCCAGCCGACAGCAGCTCAAAAGGCACTGCACGCAAGGCTTCGGCTGACAACGATTCAAAAGGCGCTGCGCGCAGAGTTCCTTCGAACGGCAGAGCAAAGTCTGAAGCGCAGAGAGTATCCCCCGACGGCAGAGTAAAATCCGAGGCACGGCGGGCACCGGCTGATGGCAGTTCAAAAAGCACGGTACGCAAAGCTCCTGCCAATAAGCAGACGAGACCGGAAGTACAAAAAGTGACCTCTGATACTGCGGAACAAAAGTATGGGAACATTCCTTCCGAGAAGGTCCGCAGGAAAAGAGAAGCTGCTGTGAAAAAAGGATATGAAGACATGCTTGCAACAGATCCGGATTCCAGACAGAACAAACGGAGAAAGCCGGATCCTGCAAGATCCTCCGTAAAGGAAAAGCAGTGGGACAGAGACACTTATGATGAGGAAGAGGATACTCTGGATGAAGAATACGTAGAAAAAGGCAGATTCGGAGTGCTCCGGATTGTCCTCGGACTGCTTTCCCTTGTAGCATTTGGCTTCTTTGCATATAACGGATTTCTTGCCGGACTCGACAGTATCGCATCCGGAAGTGATTCCTCTGCCGGAATGACCTTTATCATTCTCGCCGTATGTGCACTTGCAGCAGGCTTATCGCTTCTGATCATGCACAACAGCAACCATGTACTGGCGTTCCTTCTTCCTGTGATCTGTTATATTGCATGCGGCGTATTTGCTTTTCTCAGGAGATCTGAAAATGAGCTCCTGCTGTTCATCGCGATCGGCGCGCTGGTTGCTGCGGTTATTTGTATCATTCTGACCATTGCTTCTCGATTCGGCTCCGATGATGAGGAGGACGGGGATGATTACGATGATCCATTTGAAGATGATTTTGACTGATCTTTTGGATATTTGATTTTAGGATTTGGATTTCTGATTTGAAAGCTGCATGGCCTGACCGTTTATCCCGGTTACGGCCATGCAGCTTTTCTGATATTAAGGTTACTTTTTTCATATATATATAGAATTTTCTTCTTTTTGATTGTATAATAATTACATATCGAATGAAAGAGAGGGTTCGTTATGAAGCAAAACAATATGTTAGCTATGATTTTAGCCGGCGGACGCGGAAGCCGTCTTCACGAATTGACCAACAAAGTGGCAAAGCCGGCCGTTTCATATGGTGGAAAGTACCGTATCATTGATTTTCCGCTCAGCAACTGTGCAAACAGTGGAATTGATGTTGTCGGCGTACTGACGCAGTATGAATCTATTTTACTGAACAGCTATGTCGCGGCGGGGCGCCGGTGGGGACTCGATGCAAAAGGCAGCGGTGTCTTTGTACTTCCGCCGCGTGAAAAGGCTGACGCCAATCTGGACGTTTATCGCGGCACGGCTGACGCCATTTCCCAAAATATCGACTTCATCGACAGTTATGAGCCGGAGTATGTTCTGATTCTTTCCGGCGACCATATCTACAAGATGAACTATGCCGAGATGCTCGCATACCACAACGAGAACAATGCAGATGCCACCATCGCCGTGATCGGTGTACCAATGAAAGAAGCCAGCCGCTTTGGCATTATGAATACCGATGAGACCGGACGGATCATAGAATTCGAGGAAAAACCGGCACAGCCAAAGAGCAATCTTGCCTCCATGGGTATCTACATATTTAACTGGAAGCTGCTTCGTAAAATGCTTCTGGCAGATATGAAAGATCCGGAGTCCAACCACGATTTCGGAAAAGATATCATCCCGCAGATGCTTGGTGACGGTAAGAGTCTTTATGCATATAAGTATCAGGGATACTGGAAAGATGTAGGAACAATAGACTCTCTCTGGGAAGCCAATATGGATCTTCTGGATTCCAACAATGCGCTGGATCTGAACAACTCTGCATGGAAGATTTACACAGAGGACGTTGCCACACTTCCGCACATTCTCGGCGAGAACGCTGAAATTAAACGCGCATATATCACACAAGGCTGTGAGATTGACGGAGAAGTAACGAATTCCGTACTATTCACCGGCGCGCGGGTTGGAAAAGGCGCGAAAGTCATCGACAGTGTCCTTATGCCGGATGCGGTGGTCGAGGAAGGCGCCGTTGTAACACGTGCACTCGTTGCCGATGGAGTAAAGATCGGCAAAAACGTAAAAGTCGGCAGTGCCAAAAGCGAGAATATCGAACTCGTCGCAAAAAATGTAAAGGGGGCGGAGTAATATGAGCAGAGCATTAGGAATCGTGAATTTTTCCGGAAGCCACATCCATGTGGAAGGATTGCAGGATTACCGTCCGATCGGCGCATTTTCTTTCCTTGGAAGATACCGTGTCATCGACTTTCCGATTTCCAATATGAGCAACAGCGGCATCGACCATATCCAGGTCTATATTAACAAACAGCCGCGTTCTATTGTGGAGCACCTCGGAACCGGACGGCATTACAGTATCAATTCCAAGCGCGGAAACCTGCACATGCTGTTCTCAGAATCCAGCAACGGAAACCCGATCTATGACACAGATATTTCCGCTTATCTGGATAATATTCAGCATATTGAAAGCGCGCCCTGTGAGCATGTTGTCATCACGCCAAGCTATATGGTCTTTAAAGAGGATTATTATGAGCTGCTTCAGACTCACATTAAATCAGAAGCAGACATTACGCTGCTTTACCACACAGTAGACAATGCAAAGGAAGCATTTCTCAACTGTGATACGTTAAACCTGAACCGGCAGAAAGGCGTTCTGTCGATCGAGCGAAACCGTGGGAATGCCAAAAACCGCAATATTTTCATGGATACTTATGTAATGAAACGGGAACTGTTCATTGACCTGATCAAAAAGGCGAGAAAACTTTCCTCCATGTATACGCTTCCGCAGATCATAAACATTGAGTGTGACGAACTGGATATCCGTGGAGTTTCCCACCGGGGATATTTTGCAGCCATTACAGACCTGATGAGTTATTATAACGCGAATCTCTCTCTGATCAACGGAAAAACCCGCGATGGTCTGTTCAGTAAGGACTGGCCGATCTATACCCGCACCAATGATTCGTGCCCAACGCAGTATTTTGAAACGGCAAGCGCGAAGAACTCCATTGTATCCAATGGCTGTCTGATCGAGGGAAGTGTAGAAAATTCTATCATCGGCCGTGGCGTCACGATCAAGAAAGGGGCTGTGATCAAAAACAGTATTCTCCTTCCAGGTGCAGTCATCGGGCAAAATGTATATGTGGAAAACCAGGTGGTTGACAAGTACGCCAAGCTGATCCACGCAAAGGAAATTATTGCTCCGGCTGACAAGCCGGGATATATCCGCCGCAACGATACCTTGTAGGCAGATTCCAAAGAATGATCAGAGGCAGGCTGCATAAACTCTACTGTGCAGCCTGCCCCTTTTTCATTTCCGGTTTTTCTTTTCTTGATATGATGTTTTCTATGTTCTGTCTTTTTCGTCTATTGTGCTTCTGCTGTCTCTGCCGCCTTTTTGGCATATTCTGTCGTCACGAGGTCTTCATAAGGCGTCCGTTTCTCCAGTTCCCCGGCACTTTCCAGTATGTTCTGTAGCAACTCAAAACTTTCTTTGTCAAAAATAAGGTTTTCTTTCCAGGTGTCCTGGTCATAATATCGTTTCACTATCGCTGTAATTGTTTCCTGGTCTGTCTCTGGAAATTGAGGTTCGATCACAGTCGCGATTTCTTCCGGCGTATGCTTCTGTACGTAATCCATCCCTTTCTGAAGCGCATTCACAAACCCCTGAATGATGTCCGGGTTCTCCTCGATGTAACTTTTCTTTGCAGAAAATGCAGTGTATGGTACGTAGCCGCTGTCCTCACCCAGAGACGCAACCACATACCCTTTTCCCTCCATTTCCAGTGACGTTGCTCCCGGTTCAAATTCAACCGTGAAATCCGCTGCTGTCTTGCCTTCCGCAAATGCCGCTGCTGTGGAACCGAAGTCAATGCTCTGGTTAATCACAAGGTCTGTCTCCGGATCCATACCGTTCTGCTTCAGGACATACTCAAATACCATCTCCGGCATACCGCCTTTTCTTCCGCCAAGTACCGTTTTGCCTTTAAGATCTTCCCATGTGAAGTCCGGCATTTCTTCTCTTGCGACAAGAAAATTACCGGCGCGCTGGGTTAGCTGGGCAAAATTCACCACATAATCTTGTGCCCCTTCATTATAAGTGTATATGGAAGATTCTGATCCCATAAACCCAATATCCGCCTCTCCCGCAAGAACCGCCGTCATCGTTTTGTCCGCGCCAAAGCCGGTCACCAGTTCGATATCCAGTCCTTCCTCCTGAAAGTACCCTTCCTCCACCGCCACATACATGGGCGCGTAAAAAACAGAATGCGCAACTTCATTCAATACAACGGTCTGCTTTGTCTCCGGCTGTTCTGCCGCTGTCTCTTCATAATCGTCCGAAGAACACGCCGGAAGCGCCACTGCCAGCACAACAACTGCCGTAAGTGCTGCAAGACGTCTCAGTTTCGTTCCCATAGCCTATCCTCGCCTGCACAATACCTTCCTTATCAGTATATGGGATCCGATTCCGCAATGTTCACAATCCGTTCAAATTTCCATCATATTTTCTACACAACCAACCGCTATACTATACTTGTTCGAAGATAAAGAACACTTTTTCATAAACTTTTTCCCCCTTTGAGCCACAGCAATGTGGCTCTTCCTTTTGTAAACCAAATCCTCATTTTTCCAGACTGCACACCGTCTCTATCCCATCTGTCCACGGGAACATATCCACCGGCTGTATCTGTCTCACCCGATACTGGTTCTTTGTCAGATATTTCAGATCGCGCGCCAGTGTTTCAGGATTGCATGACACATACACAACTTTCTGTGGTCCTAACTTTATCACGGACTGCAGAAATTTCACATTGCTCCCCGCACGCGGAGGATCCATAAATACAACGTCCGCTTTCTCGTTCTGACGCGCCATTGCTGACATGAACTCCCCTGCGTCTCCCTGTCGGAACTCTACATTTTTGGTTCCGTTTTCTTTTGCATTCTGCCGTGCGTCCCGCACTGCATCGGGATTCAATTCCACACCGATTACCTTTTTCGCACGCTTTGCTGCGATCAGGCTGATCGTCCCGATCCCACAGTAAGCGTCGATCACCGTCTCACTCCCTCTCAGGCCTGCAAAATCCATCGCCGTCTGATACAGCACTTCCGTCTGCACCGGATTGACCTGATAAAATGATTTCGGAGAGATACGGAATGTGCAGCCGCAGAGAGTATCCCGGATAAACCCTTTTCCGTATATCGTTTCCTCCCGGTCTCCCAGTACCATGCTCGTCCTTTTATTGTTGATATTCATCACAACAGTCGTAATTTCCGGATGCTTCCTGCGCAGTGCTTTCACAAAATTATTTTTCGATGGAAAAACCGGCGAGGCCAGTACAAGTACAACCATAACTTCTCCGCTTGAGAATCCGCGGCGAACCAGTACGTGCCGCAGCAGTCCATACCCGGTATCCTCATCGTAAGTTTTGATTTTAAAAGACTTCAGCATCTCCCGGATCGTGCGGATAATTTCCTGACTCTTCTGATCTTCGATCAGACAATGTTCTACCGGCACAACCCTGTGGCTGTTCGCTTCATATGTGCCTGATATCACATTTCCTCTGCGGTCCCGGTCAAACACAGCATGTACTTTATTTCGATAATAATACGGATCCTCCATCCCAATGATCGGACTAACCCTGCAAAACGGATTCAAAAGGCTTTCTTCCCGCCGCTGTTTCTTCTCTAACTGCTCCTGATAATCCATCCCCTGATACTGGCAGCCGCCACATTTTTTTACCACATTACATTTCTTCTCTGTTTTCATTTTCCTGCCACCCCAAATATGCATAATAACTTCCCAAATTATACCACACCTTTTGCTGATTAAACAGTGAAATCACAGCACTGTTGTATGGAAAATAATTTGATATTTTATCTTTCTATTGACATCAGTTATCTCTTATGTATATAATGTACTTGTTCAATAAGTACATTATGTGGAGGAGACTTATGGAGATTATTATTAGCAATAATGTCAATAAACCGATCTATGAGCAGATTACTTCACAGATTAAAGCAATGATCATGAGTGGGGAATTACAGGCAGGCGAAGCGATTCCCTCCATGAGAGCATTGGCGAAATCCATTCATGTCAGTGTGATCACGGTTCAGAAAGCCTACGAAGATCTGCAAAGAGATGGTTTTATTGAAACAACAGTCGGCAGAGGGAGTTTTGTATCGGCACGAAATAAGGAATTTTATCAGGAAGAGCAACAACGGATTGCAGAAGAACACTTGCAGGCTGCCGCCGAGATCGGCAGGACAAGTAATATTTCCCTGCAAAAACTGATAGAATTGCTGACATTATTTTATGAGGAGGACGAATAGTATGAAACATATTTTAGAATTGCAAAATGTCTCTAAAACATTTCCACATTCCGATTTTTCTCTGCAAAACGTATCCTTTTCCTTGCCTTATGGAACAATTATGGGATTCGTCGGGAAAAACGGAGCGGGAAAGACCACCACAATCGGCTGCATATTAAATACGCTCTCGAAGAATTCGGGAACGGTAAAGCTATTTGGAAAAGAAATCACGGACGATGATGTAGATTTGAAAGAAAACATAGGTGTTGTGTATGACGGGAATAATTTTCCGGAATATTTAACCGCAAAGCAATTAGAGGGCATCATGCAGGGCGTTTACAGGAAATGGGACAAGAAATTATTTTATGACTATTTAAAACGTTTTTCCCTTCCGACAAACCAAAAAACCGGTACTTTTTCAAAGGGTATGACTATGCAGTTAGCAATAGCGGCCGCTCTGGCGCACCATCCGTCTCTTTTGATTCTGGATGAAGCCACAAGCGGATTAGATCCGGTTATGCGTGATGATATACTGGATGGCTTTCTTGATTTTGTACAGGAAGAAAATCATGCGGTGCTTCTCTCTTCTCACATTACAAGCGATTTAGAAAAGATTGCGGATTATATCACATTTATCCATAACGGACAAATTATCTTAACCGCATCGAAAGATGACCTGATATATCACTATGCAGTCATGCGCTGTAGGAAAAATCAATTTGAAGCATTGGACAAAAAGGATATTCTTGCATACAGAAAAAGAGATCTGCAAATTGACGTATTAGTTGCGGATGGCGAAAAAGCAGGAAAAAAATATAAAGATATTGTGATCGACCATGTTTCTATTGATGAAATCATGCTGTTATTGGTAAAGGGGGAACGGGTATGACAGGACTTTTAAAAAATAATTTCTATGCGTCCGTTGCGAATGCAAAGATCTTTTCTGTTGCAATGGTAATTTTCGGAATTGCGGTGGTTTATCTGGATAATGACAGCCGCACGCTCCTGCTTGCATATTTATTGATTAGTATGGTCGGTTTTCCGGCAAATGCAATTGCCGGTATGCGGAAGGAATACGGTTCAAAATGGTGCAAATATAAACTGACGTTTCCATTAAAGCGGAAAGAAATTGTGGGGAGTTATTTTTTGAGTCAGTTGGTATGGCTTCTGGTCGGCATCCTGTTTGCAGGTGCTTGTGTGAGCCTTTCTATCTGTATCCATGGTTTTCCTTTTGACAGAAACACTGATGTTTTCATGGCGTTTACCATTGGTATCAGCATGAGCTTATTTATGGGAGCCGTGTTTTATCCCTTCTTTTACTTGGGCGGGGAAGAGAGAAATGAAGTGATTTTCATTTTAAGCCTGTTATGTGCTGTTGTAATGATCGCGGGCGCGACTGCCGCAATTAATTGTGCTTTAGGGCCAAATCCGACCACACCGGAAGTTATCATCGGAGCGGTGATTATCCTGTGCCTGTCGGGCATCACCTTTGTTGTATCGTATTTCTTAACTGTAAATATCTTTCAGAAAAAAGAATTTTGATGAAGAGATTTTCCGTGCAAATCCAAACGCAAAAAATCCAAGAGACGATGTGATTCGCATGAGTCATGTCGTCTCCGTAAGCAGCAAACTGATTTGACCATATCCCTGCTGCTCTGCCAGTCTTTTTATTCCATCCAGCGCTTCCTCTTTTGTGTAATTGTGCTCTGCCCCTTCTCTCGTTCCAAGTTTCTGTTTCACATTATAGCAAAAGACTTGTCAATCCACAATATGATTTACATTTCCCTTGACATTCTTATGTTCTTGTCTTACAATAACATGGACGACAGAGAGGATCTGTCACTCGGTAGGTGAGGTTACCACAGGGATCTGGATTTTTCCTGAGATTGCTGCCGCAGAATTGTGGAGACACAACGCGCTGGCCAGCAGGCGATGTCGAGAAGGCATCACCTAACGCAATTGATATATGCCTTGTGATACTAAAGCTTGAACGGTGGATTTTATTTTTTATGAATCAGATTTCATAGGTTTTATTATTTCCCATCGTTCAGGATGGGTTTTTTTATTGTATAGAAAGGTGGTGAGGTTATGGACTCTGGAGCCGGTTATCACTCGCGATGCTTTATAAGAAAACAACAAATAACTACATACAGGAGGTATCTTTATGATGGACAAAGATGTTTTTGTAAAGCTCCTTGCGCAGCGTCAGTACAAAGCGGTAAGGAGTATTCTGGATGTCATGAATGCAGTGGACATAGCCTCACTGCTTCTGGATCTTGACGGGAAAGAACTTGCCGTTGCTTTCCGGCTGATTCCAAAGGATAAAGCCGCGGAAGTATTTTCAAACATGAATCATTCCATGCAGACATACCTGGTGGAAATATTTTCCGAAAAAGAGCTGCGTGAACTGCTCGATGACCTTTACATGGACGATACGGTAGATATACTGGAAGAACTTCCGGCAAATCTGGTTACACGGATTCTGAACACGGTCAGTCCGCAGGATCGGACTACGATCAATAAGCTGCTGGACTATCCGGAAGACAGTGCGGGAAGTATTATGACAACAGAATATGTAGATCTGAAACCGGACTGGACGGTTGCGCAGTCGATGGCACACATCAAGGCAACCGGGATTCACAAGGAGACGATCTATACCTGTTATGTGACTGAGCAGCGCAAACTCCTGGGGATTGTGACTGCAAAAGACCTGATGACGACAGAGGACGATGTCAAAATCCGGGATCTGATGGAGACCGAGACCATTACCGTACATACACATACCGATAAGGAAGATGTTGCCCGGACATTCCGCAAATATGATTTTCTTGCGCTTCCGGTCGTAGATGCAGGAGAATTTCTTGTCGGTATCGTCACATTCGACGACGCAATGGACGTTATGGTTGACGAGGCGACGGAAGACTTCTCAAAGATGGCTGCGATCACCCCGAATGAAAAGACATATTTTGAGACGCCGGTTCTTGCCCATGCAAAAAGCAGGATTCCATGGCTGTTGGTACTGATGTTTACTTCCATCATTACCGGAACGATTATTACAAAATATGAAAATGCATTTGCACAGGTTCCGATCCTGGTATCCTTTATTCCCATGCTGATGGATACCGGAGGAAACTGTGGTTCTCAGGCGTCGACTCTGATCATTCGCGGTATCGCGCTGGATGAAATCCACTTTCAGGATATCCTCCTCGCCATCTGGAAGGAGTTCCGGGTATCCCTCGTCGTGGGAGCCACCCTCGCTGTGGCAAACGGACTACGTATCCTGATCCAGTATCGTGATCCGCAACTTGCCATTGTGATTGCGCTCTCGCTGATCTTCACGATCATAATCGCCAAGATCATCGGCTGTGTTCTTCCGCTGTGTGCCAAACGGATCGGTCTGGATCCCGCGCTCATGGCTTCTCCGCTGATCACAACCGTAGTCGACACCTGCTCAATCCTCGTTTACTTTGGTGTTGCAACACAAGTTTTTCAATTATAGATTTTCTTTTCAACACAACAAAGAAGTCTCTAAAGCAACTCAATCGTTTCTACCTTAGAGACTTCTTTTTATTATGCAGATAAATCTGCTTTTTTCTTATTCAATCACATGGATCCAGCCTTCCGGTGCTTCAATATGTCCCATCTGGATCCCGGTCAGGGTATCATACAGCTTCTGGGTCACCGGTCCCATTTTCTCCATGCCGCTCGGGAAGCAGATTTCTTCACCATGGTTTACAACCTTTCCTACCGGTGAGATTACCGCTGCGGTTCCGCACAGTCCGCACTCTGCGAAATCCCGAATCTCGTCAAAGTATACTTCCCTCTCTTCTACTTCCAGTCCGAGATAATGTTCTGCTACATACATAAGAGAGCGTCTGGTGATCGACGGCAGGATCGTATCGGAATGCGGCGTAACAATCTTGTTATCCTTCGTCACAAACAAGAAGTTGGCTCCTCCGGTTTCTTCTACTTTTGTTCTGGTCGCAGAATCCAGATACATGTTCTCATCGAATCCATTTGCATGTGCCGTCACGATCGCATGCAGGCTCATCGCATAATTCAGTCCCGCCTTGATGTGTCCGGTTCCATGCGGCGCCGCGCGATCGAAGTCCGATACACAGATCGTCAGCGGCTTTGCACCGCCCTTAAAGTACGGGCCAACCGGTGTACAGAACACCCGGAACTGGTACTCATCTGCAGGCTTTACTCCGATTACCGAATTGCTTCCAAACATATACGGACGGATATACAATGTCGCGCCGGAGCCATACGGCGGAACATATGCCGCGTTCGCCTTCACCACCTGATCTACTGCGTCAAGGAAGCGCTCTGCAGGAAATACAGGCATCTCCAGTCTCTTCGCGGAATCCATCAGACGTGAAGCATTTAAATCCGGACGGAAGGTCACGATATGACCATCTTCTGTCGTATATGCCTTCAGTCCCTCAAACACGGTCTGTGCATACTGCAGAACTCCGGCACATTCATTGATCACAATATTTGCGTCATCTGTCAACCGGCCGTCATCCCATGCGCCATCCTTATAATCTGACACGTAGCGCTGGTCTGTCACTATATAGCCGAACCCAAGATTCTCCCAGTCAATATTCTTTTTCTCCATCTGTATCTCCTCCATTCCATACAAAGCACATCAAACGATTCTGTGGATCGTAACTTTTTTATCGTTCAAATTATAATACGATTCCATATAAAAAACAAGAGTGCGCTCTACTTTTTTTGTTTGCTATCATCTCTCCATCATACTGATGGATTCGATCCCCACGCTTCCGCCGCGGACAACCTCGATATTCTTGTATTCTTCTTTGAGCAGTTTCACCACTGCATCGTTCTTCGTTGCCGTCTGGACGAACTCCAGAAGAACGCTGTCTCTCCCGTAATCGATCACTCTCGCTTTGAAAGTCTCCGCGATCTGGAACAATTCTGTCTTATCTTCCAGCGTACATTTTCTGACTTTGACGTACAGGATCTCCTTCATACGCACAAATACATCTGTAAAATCAATGACTTTTATGACTTCTACCATCCGGTTCAACTGCTTTTTGATCTGTTCAAAGGTCTCGTCGTCGCTCACCGTCGCGATCGTCATGCGGGAAACCGTCGGATCCTCCGTCGTCCCGACCGTCAGGCTGTCCAGATTGTAAGATTTTGCAGAAAATAATCCGGAAATCTTGGAAAGAACGCCAACTTGATTTTCTACATATAATGAGATCCATCTTTTCTTAATACCACTTTCCATATCCGTGTCTCCTTATCATAATTTCGATTCGTTTCCATTTTGCCGCTCCATATGTCCTTCACTTCTGCCGCATCAGCAGTCCAGAATCATCTCTTCGAGTGTTCCTCCCGGCTGGATCATCGGAAATACCATTTCTTCCGGATCAATGATAAATTCAATCAATGTCGGCGTTTTCGTATTCTTTTTTGCTTCCTCAAACGCCGCGGCGATCTCTTCCGTTCTGGTCACACGAAGTCCTTTCGCCCCATAGCTTTCCGCCAGTTTCACAAAATCCGGCGTATACTCCGGCTTCTGTTCCCCGTTGGTTCTGCGCATCAGCGCACCGGCACGCAGATCGGTCATTCCATAACGTTTCCCATAGAATAACTTCTGCCACTGGCGGACCATGCCGAGATAGGTGTTATTAAATACACATAAAATAATAGGAAGCTCTTCCAGTACGGCAGTCGCAAATTCCTGAATATTCATCTGCATACCGCCGTCTCCCGAAATCATAATCACCGGCGTGTCCGGATTTCCCAGCTTCGCACCGATCGCACCCGGAAAGCCATATCCCATCGTGCCGAGTCCGCCGGACATGATCAGCTTCTTTTTCTCTGTGATCTCCGCATACTGCGCCGTAAACATCTGGTGCTGCCCTACATCCGTCACAATGATCGCCTCGTCAAACTGACGGTTGATTTCCTCGATAATATCCTGCGGACCCATTGACCCCCGGTTCTTCATTTTCAGCGGATGTTCCTGTTTCCATACGTCAATCGTCTCCAGCCACTCTTTCGTATTGCAGGATTCCACATACTCGTTCATCTTTGTGACTGCTTCTTTCGCATCTGCCACGATCGGCACGTCTACGTGTATGTTTCTGGAAATGGACGCCGTATCAATATCGATATGGACGATCTGCGCCTTCGGAGCAAATGCATGGAGTTTTCCCGTAATCCGGTCATTAAACCGGGTACCGATGGAAAACAGCAGATCACATTCACTCACTGCCATATTTGCCGCATATGCGCCATGCATCCCAAGATTTCCGATAAATAACGGGTGCGTTGTCGGAATCGCGCCGCGTCCCATCACGGTCGTTACCACAGGTACATTCGTCTTATCCACGACCTCGCGGAACACCTCATTTGCCCCCGCGATATTTACCCCGCCACCTGCAAGAAACAGCGGACGTTCTGCCTTATGCAGCATTTTGATCGCACGTTTCAACTGTCCGATGTGTACGCTTGTATTGGGCTTATATCCACGGATATTCACGCTCTTAGGATATTCGGCGCTTCCCAGTTCCGACATCACATCTTTCGGCAGATCGATCAGAACCGGCCCCGGTTTTCCGGTTCGTGCAATATAGAAGGCCTCTTTGATGATCCGTCCCAGATCTTCTCTGTTGCGGACCGTCACGCCATATTTTGTAATACTCCGTGTGATCCCAACGATATCCACTTCCTGAAATGCGTCATTTCCGATCAGATGCCGCTCCACCTGCCCGGTAAAACACACAAGCGGGACACTGTCATAATTTGCTGTCGCCAGTCCGGTCACCAGATTCGTCGCGCCCGGTCCGCTGGTCACCAGACATACGCCAACCTTGCCGGTTGTCCGCGCGTAAGCGTCCGCCGCGTGTACCAATGCCTGCTCGTGACGGGGCAGGATCACCCGGATCTCGTTCTGCTTATACAATTCATCACTGATATTGATCGTGCAGGCTCCCGGGTATCCGAAGATCGTATCCACACCTTCTTCCCTCAATGCTTTCACCAACAATTTGTTTCCTGAAATTTGTCTCATATATGAATTTACCTCCTTTTTCACAGAAGAACGGGCCCCCGGACATTCCTTATACCGAAAGGTTATATTTCCCTTGATACAAAGAAACGCCCCAAGCTGACCGTCAGCTTAGGGCGAATATGTGATCCGTGGTACCACCTAAATTCAGAGAATCTTCTCTGCACTCTGTCAGTACGGGAACGTCCTGCGCAGATCTCATTCTGCGTCTCGCCTTCCGATACTGCTCCCCGGTAACGTGGGGAAAACGTTGAAACCTACTTGAACCGTACTCCTTGTCTTCTGCGGAATTTCCGAAATACGTTTCGTTCAATCCACCGCTCAAAGGCTACTTCCATAATCCCTTCACGAAGATTCACACCTGCCATCTTCTCTCTTTGCTTCCGGAAATTATGTACTCCTCCTCATCACTGCATTTTCCGATTATAGTTCATTCTGCTTCGCTTGCGCATTCTCTTTAAGTTATTGCTTATTATACTGGGTGCGCCCTGCTTTGTCAACACAAAATTTCTGCTAACCGGCTCTTTTCTCCAATCCTCTTTTCTTCAATAATATCTGCGATTTTTTAAGACAACATCGGGTTCTCTTGAATTAATTTCAAAATACGCGCACCAACGAAATTATCACCATCTTAGCTAGCTTGATCAGTAGCTTGGTTAGTGCCTTGGTCAGAGCCACTAACCAAACTCTTGAACATAGTCTTAATGTCCTCACGCTCAATCGTATATTTCGGCATAGGATTTCCGGTTTCCTTGCAACTGTCTTTGTTTTTTCCATTTCGCATCCCCATGCCTTAACATTAGCCTTTTTGCAAAGCTGACGTTAAACCGTCGTTTTGCAAGCATAAAAGCACATAAAATAAAGCATTTTACGGATTTTTCTTATCGACAGGCACGTTTTAGTGAAATCCACATGCAAAGTTCACATTATAAAAAGAAAACGTACCGTCTAAAATGAAATCAATGCACCGCTATTTCAGAATATACTCACCGCTGATTCTGGAATATGCGCACCGTTCGACTGTAATTTACAAATCAAATATCTTTATTGCGGAAATATTGATTAAATTAACACTTTAATATAATTCAAAAATGCTATATTCTTTAGAAAATCTTGTTTTGATGATACAAGCTTTTCTAAATCAAACTTGATAAGTAATTTCTTTTTGTTTCGCAAAACTTTTGATATAACGCTTTATTATCAATCAGCATCTTGTGCTCTGCCTCGCAAGTTTGACAAAACAATCCTATTTCACAGTTTTTACAATTTTCTTGATTCCATGTACGATGAATTTTCATTTTTTCTCGTGCAATCTCCCCTATTTTATTCTCCCTAAAACTACTTTCAATTCTCGGATCTATAACATTCCCACAATAAAATTCTTTATATTGCAAATTAGGGCATGGATAGATATCACCTGATGCTGAAATATACAATTCTCTCTCGCCTGCTCTACAATGCCTACAACTTATTTCTCTACTTTTTGTAATATGCCATAGGTAATCAGAAGGCACTAAATCATCTTCATTAATATTTGCTCTTCCATTTAGAAAAAGATTCCTTATAATAGGAACCGCATTGTATTTCTTGCACAGTTCATTAAACTCATTTTCATGCCCTTCCATATATTTTGTATAAACAGCAGAAATACTAATATTTTCAAATCCTTTTTTCCTAATCAGTTTGATATTTTCAATCGTTCTTTTAAAAACTCCATTACCTCTGACAATATCACATGAATTCTGATCATAACCATCTAAACTAATTGATATTCCAGTAATATTGTCCAATATAGAATTAATGTTTTTCTCGTTGATAAGCAATGTATTTGTAGATAATATTATCTGTCCTTTAAAATTAGTTCTGGCATAATGTAAAAGTTCAATTAAATCTTTTCTCATTATTGGTTCACCGCCGGTAAACACAATTCCTTTTGGATTTAACATTATAATATAATTTATTGCCATTTTAATGTCATCTGTAGTTAATGCATCGTGAACTATGCAACCACTATCTTGACAACAATGTTTACACTTTAGATTACATCTGTCAGTCACTGCAAAATAAATTTCATTATATTTTGTATCTTCGATGAGCTTTTCGTTCTCTTGCACAAAATATTTAATACGAACAAGACCTTCATACAATTTTTTCAGATTATTTTTTATTGTTGATTCTTCATCACTTTCCTGTAAAAATTTATTTAATTCTCCATATTGATTTATTATACTCGTAATTACTTCAAAATATGCTTTGCTGATTTTTAAATAATCACCAGTCATAACATTCCCGACTAACACCCTATTATTTTTTAAGGGTGTAATTTGAATCGCCTCTGTATTAATCTTCATAGTAAACCCCCATGCCACCTCTGACAATTAAAATAGAAATGCAAAAGCACTCCCCTTCTTTCTTATGAAATTTAATATTTCTTTGGTAATGTCTTTTTATTTCATTAGAAATATTTTTTACACTATTTCTCCCATAATTTTTTAAATTCTATTAACAATTGGTACATTTTATTTTGTATATTACATTTTACAACAGAAGGTGAATCATAACTTCCAGAATAATACTTGTTTACAATTTTGCATGTCTTACTCTCACAATTATCATAAAAAGAACAACCTTCACAGTCTTGCGTTTTCTTTTCATTAATCTTGTGAAAATTGTTTAATCTTTTAAAGTCAATTCCATTTTCAACGTCGCCAAGTTCATATTCCTCTACCCCTGTTGCTAAAATGCAGGGATATAATCTCCCTATTGAAGAAATATGAAATGTACTAATTCCTCCAGAGCATTTTGTCCTAAAATGAAAGTATTGTTCCTTTAATGCGTATACGATTTCTTTCGCATCTTTCAGATTACTATCTTGTAAATAAATAATAATTTTTTTTAAACTTTCAAATAGCATATCCAATGTATCCCGACTCCATCTGTTATCACTTAGATTCGGTTCAAATGCCACTAGTTGATTTGTGATCTTATATAATTCAATGTAATTTTCTGCAAAATTTACAACATTATCTGGAGTTATTGTCATTCTCACTCTAACTGGCATTTGTTTTGCTAACATCTCATTTAGTGTAAACATAGCTTTTTCATAAGAACCTTTAGAACTATTTTTATATTTTCGAGCGAAATTATGCCATTTTTCTGTTCCATCTATACTGATAGACACCCACATTTTTTTGAGATATTTATAATGATCATCACATAATGGTATAGTTCCATTTGTTGTTATCATATAAATAATCGTTTTTTTCATTTCTAATGCTTTCAGACCATCTACTATTCGCTTAATAACTTTAAAATTTAGTAATGGTTCTCCACCACTAAATACTATTTTTAAACGTTCAGGATTTACTTCTTCATCCTTTTTATTTATAAACCTCACAACTCCATCGGCTGTATTTTCTGTCATATAGTCTATATGCTTATGTACATAACAATATTCGCATAATAAATTGCAATCGTTTGTCACCCAAATAGTTACTGCTAAATCTTTCATTTGTCACCTCTCAGGTATGTGTCATTTACAATTAATGGACTAATTTCGCATTTTCAAGCGAGGGGGAAAGTCCCAAAACACTCACCCCCCCCCCTGCTTTTTACATCTTAATACACCGATTCGTAAATCACTATGTACTAAAACAAACCTGTAAAAATTGCACAATGTCCACTTCCGCAATCATGCAAGCAGTCATTTCCTTCTGCAGCCTGCTCTTCCATATTAAAATCTTCATTCTTTAATACTTCTAACATCTTTTTCACCCCCTTAAAATTCCATGGGAACCTCACTCTGCCAATCTCTTAGAATAAACCTGTGAAGATTGCACAATGTCCACTTCCACAATCATGCAAGCAGTCATTTCCTTCTGCAGCCTGCTCTTCCATATTAAAGTCTTCATTCTTTAATATTTCCAACATCTTTTTCACCCCTTTCCTTTGAATGCTTGAGATTTCATCTCACAATATATATTTAAAAAATATATATTCTTCTCATTCTACTCCTCATTATTTTTTAGCCTTTCAACGATACTCTTTTTATTTATGCTCTTATAAGCTAATAATGGAGTTAGAATACAAACAGCAAATAATAACGTAAAAAGTAAAGCTAAAATTCCTATCGGAAATTTGAATTCCAAATAATACATTTGTGATTTCACAACCTGCATCAGCAAATAAATGAGTCCCATTCCTATTGTACTTAGTAACACAAATGTTACAATCGCATAATATCCACCTTCAAGACTCAACAACCGAATCATCTGCTGTTTCGACATTCCTATGCTTGATAACACTGCCAGTTCTTTTTGTCTTGCATATATACTGGTACATAGCGCATTGATAAAATTCATCAATCCAATAATTAATAAAATTCCAGAAAATATCGAACCAATAACAACTACGGCTTGTGCTACCGGCTGAAATGTCGGAAGCAAATCACTTCTATTAATGATCTGAACGTTATTTTCGTCTATAATCTGTCGAATTTCTTCTTTTAAATAAGGTTCCAAATCCTTATCCGCATTTATTTGTATATAATAAATACATGGTTCTTCGGTTAATTTTTTTATACCGGCTTCACTCATAAAAACCCTGATTTTTTCCTTATCTGTATAATTTGTATTTGTAATTGATCCAAGATCCCTTATATCCTGCTTTGTGTCAGGCTGTATTGTTCCAGCAATCGTATATGTCTGAATCGTACTTTCATCAATGTATATTTGTATTACATCTCCTGTCAAATCAGGACAACTTCCGTTATCAGCAGCACTAATATATACTACATTGCCTTTCATAAACTCATTGATATCATCTGCTGAATATACCGCTTCGTTTGCCAACGCATATTGTTGAATAACTTCACCAGAAGTCCCCAATGCAGTTCCAAACAAATCTTCTGTATTTGAAGAATACTCCTGCAGTTTATCAAGATATTTTACAGTTACAGGCTGCACATATGTTTTTTCAATACTGGTTATTCCCTGCATCTGCTCTAAACGATAATACATATCTTCTGTCAGGTATTGGATTCCCTGTTCTCCAGTTAGTAAAGAATCTGTCACATTACTATCTTTGATACTAAAATCATCAGGCGCTTCTGTATTTAAATATAACTCCCAATTGGGTGAGGAAAACATTGTATAGGATAATAAAAATACAAAAAAACCAAAAAATAACGTTGTAACTACCACAAAAAATTTTTTTCTTTCAATTATAATATTATGCCATGCCATTTTGTATAATTTCCCATTACATCTATGTTGTTCTTTTTGTTTTCCCCTATTTATGTCCATCTCACCATTGAAGCGTATCGCCTCAACAGGTGAAATTCGAATTAAAATTCTGATAGATTTTCTAAAACTAATCCATACAGTAAAGTAGCAAAAACCAATTGTCAGACAGAAAAGCCAACCACTATACCACATTTTCATAGGCATAATATCAACATACCCACCACTTCCAACTGTTGTTCTAAGTATAAATGGAACGAACTTTTCCGCCACAAACGCTCCAATCAATAAACCAATAGGCAATCCACGCAGTACAAAATAATTTGTTTCATAATTCGCAATATATTTTAGTTGGATATTATCTGCACCTATCGCTTTAATATTTCCCCAAAAATGAACATCATTTACAAATGAAATGTTCATAATATTATAGATACATAGATAACTGCACAAGATAATTACCAAACAAATCAAAACCGCCAGAAAGAAACCTACATATTGACTTGTTTTATCTTCAGCATCGACTAACATAACCTGACCTTTATCCTGCAAACCTAATTCTGATATGATAATTTCATCAATACCTTTTTCCTTTGTTTGAAATGTGTAATAAATATGATCCTCAGATACCAAAGTATTCGCCAATTGTTCTGATACAATACAATTACAGGTAGGATACATTGTATAGTTTTCTGCCTCCAGACTTGCTGCCAAAACATTCCCGCTTATACTTTTAATGTTTCTAAGGCTGGATTTGACAAAATCTTTATATGTGCCAACTACTTTAAATTCTTTTTGTATACTTCCATCATGAGTTTTAACATTCAATGTCAGCTTATCACCTATTTTTATTCCATCTAATCGAAGTGCTTCTATTGTTGTTTCCGATAACAATATTTCGTTTTCCTGACTCGGAAATACACCTGTAAAATTAGTTATCGTCGGCAATATGTTGTTATTCCACTCATTTATATCATAAGCTGTCAATGATATACGTTCCTGTTCATTGTCGCTTTCAATTGTTCCTACAAAATATTGTTTCCCTACATTTTTTATTTCTTTTATTTCCTGTAGGTATCTTCCTTTATCACTGGAAATATCCCATACAAATCCCTGTGCATTTGTACCTTTCAACCTTGTATTCATCTCTGAGAAATTTTTGACATAGCTTGTCCCAACTCCCAAAACGATAATCAACATGATGGAAACAACGATTACAGATGTAGTCAATGCAACATTTCTTATCTTATTATTTTCGATATTCGCTTTGACTATTTTCTTTAACGCTTCCTTGCTTGCCTTTTTCAAACACTATCCCTCCCTTAACAATCTCTCCATCTTCAATCCGATACATCTTATCTGTATTCATAGCTAATTCCTGATCGTGTGTTATCATAACTATCGTTTGTTCATATTCTTTACTTGCCCTTTTCAGCAGACCAAACACATCCCATCGGTTTTTGCTGTCCAAATTTCCTGTTGGTTCATCAGCCAAAATAATTGCTGGTCTAATTGCTAATGCTCTTGCAATTGCCACGCGCTGTTTCTGTCCACCTGAAAGTTCTTTCGGCACTTTTTCCAAGTGATCCTCCATATTCAACATTCGGCATATATCTTTTACATATTTATCATCTACCCTGCTGTCATCCAACTGTATCGGTAAAACAATATTATCGTAAACGCACAAATTAGATATCAAATTATAATCCTGAAAAATAAATCCTATATTTCTGCGTCGAAAAATCACTAATTCCTGCTCCTTTAAATCTGTCAGTCGAATCCCCCTCACGTATACCTCTCCCGATGAAGGATTATCTAATCCTCCTAAAATATGAAGCAGTGTTGACTTTCCACTACCAGAAGCGCCCGTAATGGAAACAAATTCCCCTTTATCAACATTCATGCTTACCCCATTCAAAGCTTTTGTGATATTCGGTTCTTCTCCATAATATTTTTTAATATTTATAGCTCTTAATATTTCCATCATGCCCTCCTCGTATAACTTCATCAGCAACCTTATATTTTATTATAAATTACACATGTTTCATTCTACTCTCAAAAATCAAACTTTTTTATCACAATTTTGTAACATTTAAAAAATCGAATAGAAAAGCGACATAATAAAAAGACTGACGATCGCCAGTCTTATCCGTTATCTCCCCTTCCTTTCTTTTTTCCTCCTAGGCAGATATATATAAAATGTTGTTCCCTGATGTAATATTGACTTTACCCGAATATATCCATGCTCTTTTTCAATTATTTCTTTACTTAAACTCAATCCCAAACCTACCCCTTCAATTTGTTTTGATTTTTCCTCTCTATAAAACCGTTTAAAAATAAGCGGTATCTTATCTTCCTCAATCCCACTTCCATCATCCGTAATACTGATAATTTCAAAATTATCACTTGTAACAATTTCTATTTTAATATTTCCATCCTGTTCTGTATACTTGACTGCATTATCAATTATATTAAAAACTGCCTCTATAGTCCACTTATAATCTACAAAAACTTCATGTTCCCCTTCATAGTCTGCATGGACATGAATATTCTTCTTTTCTGCATTGTACAAAACACCCACATAGGATTCTGCTAATATATTTTTAGCATTACATACTTGTGGCTGCAAATTCACTATATTTGTTTCCAATCTGGATATTTTTATGAGAGAATTCATCAGAAAATCCAATTTATCTATCTGTGCTATTATAATGGATATATATCCGAGTACCTTCTTTATATCTAAACTTCCTTTATCAAATTTTAATATCATTTGTCCATATGTTTTTGCCGTAGTAATCGGAGTTTTTACTTGATGTGATATATCTGATATTAACTGATGAATCACCTCTAATTCTTTTTTCTGGTTCTCCATATATACTTTTTTACTTTCCTGAATTTGTAATAAATTAGCATACAATTTTGAATAAGTAGTATCTTGCAAACTTTTTTTGACATCTAATTTTAAATCACACTGCACCAGTTTCATTGTTTCTTCTATATTATTCACAAATTCATCAAAAAATTTCATACCTCTATAAATTAGATATATTTGTTGTATCAACACCAAAAAGCATATTGCTACTCCCAAATAGTCATTGTGTTTAACCACTAATAAATACACTAATATGACAATGCATGCAAATTCTATTGCAATTGGTGTTTTTATAAAACTGAACTCTTTTATATTATAATTCTTCATCCAGATTATCACCCCACATATAGCCTATTCCAAATACTGTTTTTAATAACTTTCGTTCCGGTTCCTCTATTTTCCCACGAATTCTACTAATATTTACAGCTAAAGTATGTTCGTCTACCCAGTTTCCACTATTATCCCATAATTCCTGTATCAGATTTTCCTTTACAAGCACATGACCTCTATTGAGAACCAACAATTCCAATATTTTATACTCCGTAGGTGTAAAATTGATTTTTTCATTATTTTGTACAACCTTCTTTTTATCAAAATCAACACTCAGTTTATTAATAATATATTGATTCGCATTTTGAGTTTTACAACGCTTTAAAATTGCTGCAATCTTCTTTTGTAATACAGTAATATTAAATGGTTTTGTAATATAATCTTCTGCTCCCATATCAAACCCAGCAACAATATCCTGCTCTTCATCCCTCACTGTCAAAAAAACAATTGGTACATCACGTATTTTTTTTATTTTCTTACAAATCTGAAAGCCATCCATGTCGGGCAAATTTACATCCAAAACAGCTAAATCTATTGGTTCTTCACTTACAATCTTAATAGCCGCTTCCCCTTTTTGCACTCCCATAACCTTATATCCAAATTCTTTTAAACATTCCTGCATTCCAAGATTTAACACTCTGTCATCTTCTATAATTAATATAGTATACATTACTTTAACTCCTATTTCTTGCGCTAACTTCATTATATCAGAATATCTACATTTTATAAGTAATCAATGGTGACATTTATCTCGTAGAGCAGATGTCATAGCAGTCATAAAATCAGCTCTGTCTTGGTTAGCTTGGTCAGTATATCTAACCAAACTCTTGAGCATAAGCATAATGTCCTCACGCTTAATCGTATATTCCGACTTCTTTACATCTATCTTTGTTTTTACCCCAACTCTTAACCGGCTCTTACCGCACCTACTATGGCATACATGCAGAACACAGCCAGATTTACAACAACGATGCTCGCCCCTGCCGGAGTCGCAAAGAAATACGACATGGTGATCCCGATACAGAAGCACACAACCGACACAACCGCGGAATTCACGATCACCCCTCGAAATGTCTTGCATACCCGCATGGAGGTCAGTGCCGGAAAGATGATCAGGCTGGAGATGAGCATGGTTCCCATCATCCGCATTCCTACTACGATCGTCACTGCCGTGAGAACCGCGATCAGTGTATTATACAGTTTTGCTTTCACGCCTGTTGCCAGTGCAAACGTCTCATCGAAGGTAATCGCAAATATCTTATTATAGAAAAATATATACAGCACCAGTACGATTACCGAGAGTACGACACTTGCTTTCACATCCTCCGTACTCAGGGCAAGAATGCTGCCGAACATATACGTATAAACGTCCGTGTTCATTCCGGTTGTCATGGAGATCACCATCACACCGATCGCCAGTGCGCTCGTTGAGATCAGCGCGATTGCGGCGTCTCCCTTTATTTTTCCGCTGTCGCTGATTCCAAGGAGAAGGACCGCCGCCACGACCACCACCGGAATCGCCACTGCAAGCGGCGCCACATTCAGTGCAGCCGCCACCGCAAGTGCCCCAAATCCCACATGGGAGAGGCCGTCTCCGATCATAGAATATCGCTTTAGAACGAGGCTCACACCAAGGAGCGCTGAGCAGAGTGCCACAAGGATCCCCACCAAAAATGCCCGTGTCATAAACGGATAGGAAAGCATTTCTATCAATTTTTGTATCATCTCTGTCTGTCACCCTTCCGATTTTTTTCTGTGGATTTATTCTCCAGCGACCTGCCATTCCCGACAGATGTATCCTCTCGCCGCATATCCGGCTGTGCAGCCGATATTCCGTCAAGAAATGTTTCGCCCACAGCGCTGTTTTTGTATGCTTCTGCCGTACCATAAAAAAGCGCGGTCTCCTGCAAATGAAGAATATGGGATGCATCCCGCACCGCGCTTTCGATATCATGAGATACCATGACAACGGCGATCCCGGACGAACGGTTTACCTCTTTGATCAATTGATAAAATTCCGCGGTTACCAGCGGATCCAGTCCGGTCACCGGCTCATCCAGAAGCAGCATTTTCTTCGTCGCACAGAGTGCTCTCGCCAATAGCACACGCTGTTTCTGGCCGCCTGAAAGTTCCCTGAAACAGCTTTTTTCCAGACTTTCTATTCCCAGCAGATGGATCTTTTCCCGTGCCAGTCTCTTATCCTCGGCTGTATAAAACGGACGGATTCCCCTGCTGTTCAATCGTCCCGACAGCACGACTTCGAATACACTTGCCGGGAAATCCTTCTGTGCGTCATTCTGCTGCGGAAGATAACCGATTTCTGTCTGCTTCAGACCGTCTCCGAGGACAATCCGCCCCTTTGACGGACTTTTTAACCCCAGCAGAGTTTTCACAAGCGTACTTTTCCCTGAACCATTCTCTCCGACAATGCACAGATAATCGCCCGGATTGATCTGGAATGACAGGTCGTGTACCACCGTCTGTCCTTCATATGCAACTGAAATATTTTCACACCGGATCAATGCCATTACTGTAACGCCTCCTTCAGTGTCTCCACATTTTCTTCCATCAGGTCCAGATACGTGACCCCGGCCTCAAACTGTTCTGCGCTGATATTGTGACTGCTGTAAAACACCCGTACTTCTGTACCCGTCGCCTCCGCGATCGCATTGGCAATGTTATCACTGCTGAGTTCCATTTTCAGGATGATCGGAATGTTCTCTTCCTTCGTCTTGTTGATCAAAAACGCCATGGTCGCCGCGCTTGGCTCTGTGTCTGACGCGCATCCGGAGAAAGCCGCGTAATAATCCAGTCCATACTCCGCTGCAAAATACCGAAACGGAAAGCGGTCACCAAACAGAAGTGTATGACGTTTGGAAGAATCCACCACATCGCGAAATGCCTGATCCAGTCCGGCAAGCTGCGTCTGGTACGCTTCCGCGTTTTTGCGATATTCTTCTGCGTGAGAGGCGTCCAGGCTGCAGAGTTCTTCTTCGATCCGCCCGACGATCTCCGACGCTTTTTTCGGTGATGTCCATACATGTTCATCCAGTGTATGAACATGGGCAGTTTGTGTTTCTTCCTGTTCTTCTTCGTGCTCATGTTCCTGCTCCTCCTCATGCTCGTGTTCCTCTTCATGTTCGTGTCCGCGCTCCGTCTGCATCCCTTCTACATGTTCTTCCGACAGCGTCTCGCCTACACAATCAATCAGCCGCAGCGTCCGCACGTCCTCCATTTCCGGCGAATCCAGAATATCTTCCACCCATTCATCGTTCTCTCCGCCTACATAGATAAACAAATCGGACTCCATAATCGCAATGATGTCCTGCGGGGTTGGCTCGTAAGAATGCGTTTCCTCTCCCGGCTTTAGCAGCATCTGCAGCGAAACATGTTCTCCTGCGATCTGCCGTACAAAATCATACTGCGGAAAGATCGTTGTCACGATCTGCAGTTTATGATCCGCCGGATCTTCCGGCATACTGCCCGAAGAAGTTCCGTCTCCCGGTGAGACGGAGCAGCCGCAGACCAGTCCTGCGACCAGCGCCGCAGAGAAAAGCACTGCCATTTTTTGCCGTGCAAAATGTTTTTTACTTTTTCTCATACTTTGTAAACACATATTCCAGATCAAAATACGTCTGCTCCTCACTTACTTCTGTCATATTCCATTCAGGCAGCTCGTCCAGATTCGGGAACCATGCATCCGCCTCATATGCATGATCCATCTTCGTAACATACGCAGTGTCACAATACGGCAGAAGCATGCGATAAACGCTGTCCCCGCCGATCACATAAATCTCTTCCGAATCATAGTTCTTCAGCTCCTCCAGAAGTTCCTCTCTGGTGTGCACGATCACCGCGTCTTTTACCTGATAGTCCCGGTTTCCCGTCAGCACGATATTGGTGCGTTTTGGAAGCGGACGCCCATTCGGGAAACTCTCCAGTGTCCGTCTCCCCATCACGACCACATGCCCCGTCGTCTTCTCCCGGAACATTTTCGTATCCGCCGGGATCTGCGCCAGCAGGCGGTTTTTATTCCCGATCGCCCAGTTCTTATCTACATTTACAATCGCTTTCATGATATTTTCCTCCTTCTTGCGCATCTCTATTCGCGCATCATGGTATCCCTTTGAGGTTTCCTCCTTTTTGCACATCTCTGTTCGCGCATGATCCGTTTCTACACCGCTACCGGTATGTTTTTAATCTGTGGGTGGGTCTGATAATTGTCCAGTCTCACATCGTCCGGTGTAAACTGATAAAAATCTGTGATTTCCGGATTCAGCCAGAACTCCGGTGCCGGAAGCGGTTCTCTTGTGATCAGTTCCTTTATGATCGGAACGTGCCGGTCATAAATGTGGGCATCTGCAATCACATGAACCAGTTCTCCTACTTTCATTCCACACACCTGCGCCAGCATATGGAGCAGGACGGCATACTGGCAGACATTCCAGTTGTTTGCCGTGAGTACATCCTGCGACCGCTGGTTCAGAATCCCGTTCAGCGTCAGCTTATCGCTGCCCTCTTCTTTTGTCACATTGAATGTCATACTATACGCGCATGGATACAGATTCATCTCATGGAGATCCTGATGTACATAAATATTCGTCATGATTCTTCTGCTGTACGGATTATTTTTTAAGTCATAGATCACCCGGTCGACCTGATCCATCATACCTTCTTTATAAGAATGCTTCACCTGCATCTGATAACCGTAAGCCTTTCCGATCGAGCCGTCTTCATCTGCCCAACTGTCCCAGATATGGCTGTTCAGGTCATGGATATTATTTGACTTTCTCTGCCAGATCCAGAGCATCTCGTCCGTACAACTCTTGATGCCGGTCCGGCGCAGTGTCAGCGCCGGAAATTCCTTTGAAAGGTCATAGCGGTTTACAACACAAAACTTTTTTATTGTATAAGCGGGCGTCCCGTCTTCCCAGACCGGGCGTACCTTCTCCCCCTTTGTGTCGGTTCCATTCTCCATAATATCCCGGCACATATTGATAAATACATGATCCGCGTAGCTCATCTTCTTTTTTCCTCCTTCATGGTTCTGCGATATTATCCAGCACCTTTTCCAGCGCTTTTGCCAGCGCTTCTGTCTCTTTCTTTGTCATCCCCCGCACAAGCTGCCTGTCCAGTTTTCTTCGCTCCGCCTCCATCTTACGCTGAATGTCGTATGCTTTTTCTGTCAGATAAATGTTCTTTTTCCTTTTATCCTTTGCATTCGGTACGCAGAGAATGAACCCCTTTTCATCCAATCGTTTCAATATTCCTGTAACCGTCGGGTTCTTCAGGCTCAGACCACGTTCCACATCCCGCTGGCTCACCTCATCCTTGTTCGTGCGGAACAGATAATCCAGAACCGCGCACTGTGAAGATGTGATTCCAATCTTTTTCATTTTCTCATTCAGATTCTTTTCATAAATATTATTGATCTGCTTAATGGTAAAGCCGACCGGTTCGCCCCGCTTCTCCATGCAAACGCCTCTCTTTCGTAAATATCTGTGTGAATTCCCGAAAAAATATATAGCTTGCTATATTTATAACACAGATCCTCTACAGTGTCAACGAGGCATTAAAGTGCGGCCACACCAGAAAAAGTCATAAAAGTCATAAAATCACAGTTAATTTTAAAAATCTGTTTACAATCACCTGTAAAAGTGTTATATTTATCTCAGAAAAGGAACAACCGCCCACAAAGTGGTTGACCTCGTAAAATATGTGATAAGATTACCACCCTAAATACTCGGTCAAAGTTTAGAGGGTGGTTTTCTTATGCTTTAAGTCATTACTTCAAATTCGCAAAAACGAATGTCAGCAATGCAAGAATGAACATTCCAAAAGACATTAAATCTTTAAAATCAAAATGATTTCTATTGTCCATATGCACCACCCCCATTCTATGTAGAATGAAGGTCAGCCACCCTGTAACGCGATTGTTCCTCGGAATCATTGTAGCATATCATAGCAAACGTTACAATCCAAAAACTTAGAGAAATCTCCAAGCAGGAAAAAAAGAGCTTCCAGAAAACTCTGGAAGCCTTGCTTTTCTTAGAGAGCGATAGACGGGACTCGAACCCGCGGTCTCGACCTTGGCAAGGTCGCGCGTTACCAACTACGCCACTATCGCATATTTAATTCTTCTGTCCCGCTCGGAACAATAATAAATATACACTAGCGGCGTAAAAATGTCAACAATTTTTTTCAATTTATGTGTCGGAAATTTTATGTATTTTTCTGATAATTCAAACAATTTAAAATTCCTTTGATATCTTCAGCCAGAGTGCGGTTTCGGCTCCTTTTGTCTGCTCAGAATTTCCAAGTATCAGTTTCCCACCCTGCGCCCGTGCAAAGCGTTCGGCAATCGCCAGTCCCAGTCCCTGATGGCTTCGGTCATGGCGGCTCTGGTCCCCGCGGTAAAACTCCTGCAGCGCATACCGCAGATCCTTCTGCGTAAATCCCGGACCGAAATCCGTCACTTTCGCGACAAGAAAACTTTCCGGTTTCCCTTGCTTCTCTCCCGGCTGTTCTTCCGGCTGCTTCCGGGAGTTCTCTGCCGTCTGTTCCCTGTTCTCCTGCACCTCGAAGGAAAAGGATACAAGAATGCCTTTTTCCCGGTTGGTATACTCCAGCGCATTTCCGACTATATTTCCCCATGCACGCAATATTTCATCCTGCACGCAGCAGATCTGTCCGGGATTCTCCGATGCGTTTCTGTTGTCGGTAAAATCTCCTGCCTGTACGTTGATCGGTATGTGGCGCTCCGCCGCCAGGCGAGCAGCATAGGCGGCCAGTATTTCTGTCATTTTTCCGCAGGAGATCTGCTCCTGCTTCACATGCTCCTGAAATTTCTCAGCGGGCGAGTCCGTACCGGATGTGAACTTGTCGTCTGATCTCCGGTACCGTCCGGAATCGTCATACAACACTTCCCGCATTTTTTCCAGATACCGGTCGATCTCTGCTACATTTTCCCGGATATAGGCAGCGCATTCCGCAGCATCCTTGGACAAATCTTCCTCTGCAAGCAGTTCCACGTTTCCGCGGATTACTGTAAGCGGTGTTTTAATATCATGTGCGAGCCCGCCCAGTTGTTCTGTTCTGTCCGCCTCCATCTGCCACTGCTTCTGCAGCGATTCTTTCAGCGCGTCTTTCATCCGGTTCAGCGCCGCAAGGGTTTCATCAATCTCCCGGATATTCGAATGTGCTTCTTCAAATTCCAGATTCTGCGCTTCAATCTTCGCCGTCACTTTTTCCAGTTCAGACAGTTGTTCTTTCATCTTTCGTGAAAATCGTCCTGCCAGCAAAAAGGCCTGTATCAGGAACAGTATGATATACATAAGGATTCCAAGTATCTCCGGGGGCGGCAGGACACGGTTCGCCCATTCCGAACGATATCTCGCGATGAGATTGTATCTGACAATGCATACTTCTTGATTTTCGCGCTTTATAAAACGGTAATATGCGCCATCATCGGAATAGATTGTATTTTTCCCGTACTTCTCCCAGGCTTCCTCTCTCACAGTATTGTCCAGATTCCCATATTTCCATTTCCCGCTCTCTTCATAAACACCATAGGCAGATCCGAACGGGATCATATCCTCTGTGATCTCCGGCGCGTTTCTGATGATATCCTCGTTTTCATTCAAATACTGCTCGGCATAGTTTGCCGGAACGCACAGTCCCCATTCTACTGCTGCCGAAAAAAGAAGTATCACGACACCAAGCAATACCACGGCACTCAGACAAAATACACAGACATAACGCAGGAACATTCCTGCTATTGTTTTCGTTCTTCTGCTTTCCATCGATACCCGATCCCCCAGACTGTCTCAATCGGCTCCAGGCCCACTTTCTGACATTTTGCGCGAATATTTTTTACATGTTCTGTGATTGCGGAGCTGTCGCTCTCTCCGTCATATCCAAATACATACTCATAGATTCTTTCCTTTGAAAATACCTGTCCCCGGTTCAGCGCCAGATATTCACAGATCGCATACTCACTCTTCGTAAGCGCAAGTTCCCTGCCGAGATAAAACATTTTCTTCTCATCCGGCCGGAAGTGTACGTCGCCCACATATACCGCATGGTGCTTTTCCCTTCACTCTCTTCTGAGGTGTGCCGCGACTCTCGCCCGCAGCTCACCGATACCGAACGGCTTTGTAATATAATCATCGCCGCCGGCGCCAAGTCCCCTCACCAGATCCTGCTCCTCTGTCTTCGCTGTAAGAAACAAAATCGGACAATCCGCGCGCTCCCGGATCCTCTCACAGAGAGAAAATCCATCGAGTCCCGGCATCATCACATCCAGAAGGATCAGTTGATACGGCTTCAGATCCATATTTTGTACCTGTGCGGAATCTCCGGTCGCTGTTACCGTATACCCTTCTTTCTCAAGCACCTTTTTCACCAGAGCCAGGATCCCGCTGTCATCATCTACTACAAGAATATTAGTCATTGCGCTGCCTTCCTTCATAAAAATGAAACCATGCAAAGATTATGACACAAAACACAGCCATAATCAAGAAACCGATGGAGACTGCATGCTGTTCTGTCAGAGCAGCATACCAGGTTATGATCCATGACGTCCCGCCGGCCGAACCGCCCGGCTGCGCTGCACGATAGAGTCCGACACAGACTCCCGCCCCCAGTCTGGCGCTCCAGGTGCACGGAACAAAGAACCACAGTCCATCCCCCAGACTCGTCAGAAAAAGTGCCGCCAGCAGAAATTCCGCGACGCCGACTCCCATCGACACCGTCTGGGAATACCGTAATGTCAGAAAGAGATGGAACAAATAAACCGGAATACATCCGATCCATAATACAGCGATCAGGATCAGATAATCTGTCACGTCTGTTTTTGTTTCTCCCGGCAGAACTTGAAGGCCAAGCGCGAAACTTGCGATCCCCAGTGTGATTGAGACACCTGCCAGGGCCAGCAGTGTCAGCCATTTTCCGAAAAGCGCATTCCGTTTTCTGCGTACCGTGCCTAAAAATGTCTGGAAGTGGTTTTCTTCTTCCAGTTCAACGGATTTTGCGCAGATAATCCCTGCCAGCAGCGGAAGTGCGATGCCGATGATCTGCACAAAGCCGGAGAGTTCTGTAATCTTCTCTAAGTCACGGCAGCTATAATATAGTAAAAACGCAATACTTCCGCCCAGCGGTACGAGCAGATGAAACAGCGGCAGAATCGTATGACGCATTTTATACAGTTCTGCCCTGCCAAGGCGTATCAGTTCCATCTCACTTCCCCCTTTCTGCCCGTACAGTAAACCACTTTCGTGTCAGAAACCACAACAGCACAAACCACAATACCGACGCCGGTATTCCGATCAGCAGACTTTGCGGATCTGTCATCTGCGGAGAATACGTCAGCTCTCCCGGGACTGCCGGAAGACCGTTGGGGAGCACCCCCAGCAGCGGACACATCATTCTTGCAGACAGCGCCTGCGGAACCAGCATATAATACGGCGTCAGTGAGACGTCCTCCGAGATGACAAAATAACTTGCCACATGAATCAGCAGTGTCCAGAATGTTCCGATCTTCTGTGAAAGGAACAGGCAAAATGGGATCTGCCACAAAAACGAAACCCACATCACCAGTGACGCCGCAACCTGCATCGGGACAGACGGATTCAGTGTAAATTTGATATGCAGCGCCGTCTCCATGAGCCAGCCGCCAAAAACCGTAAAGAAAGTCATAACGATCGTAGCAATTCCCGAAATGCATGCACCGTAGAATACTTTCGCATCCCAGATCTGTCCCGGATCGCAGGGCATGGTAAAAATGGTCCGGTTCTTCTCCCGTCCGTCCTTCGCACTGATCATTCCGCAGACGATCGCCGCCATTCCCGGAAACAAGATCATATACCACCAGTTGTAACTGTCGACCGTGAAAAAATTATGGGTAAGCATCGCCGCAAAGAAAACAGAACAGAACGGCATGAGTACAGTCACTTTCTGCATCGAGGAATTCCGGTACTTCAACTGTTCCGCCTGAAAATACGGATTCATTGCAATTACATATGCCCTCATCGGATCCCCTCCCTCTGCTGCCGTTCTACAATATCCATAAACAGTGCCTCCAGGTCACTCTGTCCGGCCCCGGACTGTCCCTGCCGTTTTTCCCAGCCTGCATTTTCCGCCTCACAGAGCGGACTTTCATACTCCAGCCGTCCGTTTACGATAATTCCGACATAGTCCGCAACTTGTTCAATCTCCGACAAAATGTGACTCGACACCAGTACCGTGATTCCCTGTCCGGGAAATGATCGGATCAGTTCCCTAAGCTCCTGGATTCCGAGAGGATCCAGGCCATTGACCGGCTCGTCAAGCACCAGAAATTTCGGATGGTTCAGCAGCGCGACCGCAATCCCGAGCCGTTGTTTCATTCCCAGAGAAAATGCCCCTGCTTTTTTCTTTCCTGTCCCACCAAGACCTGTCAGCTTTAAGACCTCCGCGATCCTGCTGTCCGGGATTCCCAGTATCAGTGCGCGGACCTTCAGGTTCTCCCATGCGGACAGATTCTCATAGATGGGCGGTGTCTCGACCAGTGCACCGATCTCTGCCAGATCTGTTCTGGACCACTCATGTCCCTGAAACGAAACCGTGCCCCCGTCCGGCCGCAAAATCCCCGTCAATATCTTCAAAAGCGTCGATTTCCCCGCGCCGTTCGGTCCGAGAAGTCCGTATACACACTGTTCCGGTATCGACAGAGATACGTGGTCCAGCGCTTTCTGTCTGCGAAAAGATTTTGATACATCCTGCATCGCTACAATATTTTTCTTCATCATATCCACCTCCTGTAACAGAAGGATACGATACAATTCTAAGGAATTTATAAGGTTTCACAAAAATTCGGAAAAATCTATTTTAAGATTCTTCCCGTAAATTCCGACCGGAACCGGTTCCAGAAAAGTATAGTCCTGCACTTCGTCATGTTCATAATCATATACGCGCACACACTTTTTATCCGGATCCACGATCCAATATTCCCGAACCCCGTATTCCTGATACTTTGCCTGCTTTATGAGATAATCTTTACTTCTGGAGCTTTCCGATACGATCTCAACAGCCAGGTCCGGACCGCCATGGCATCCTTTTTCATCTACCTTACGGTCATCACATGTCACGACAAGGTCAGGCTCTACATACTGGTTTAATTCATTCAAATACACGGCGAACGGTGCAAAAAACACTTCGCACGTTCCTTGATGGTCACGGATATAACTTCTGAATTCATAATGCAGAAATCCCAATATCCTCTGATGCGTTGCGGTTGGCGTCGCCATCATATATATTTTTCCGTCGATCAGTTCCGCCCGTACATCTTCCGGAAGTGCTTCGATATCCGCGATCGTATAACTTGATTCCTCTTGTTTCATAGCCAGGTTGCCTCCAATATTTCTTTGTTTCTTCTGTGGGATTCCCATATGGCATTTCCTCCTTCATCCTATGCTTCTAAATTGATACTGTTTTTCATCAAAGTTGAATTTTCCGGCCGAATGCCAATGAAAATCCGATTCTCTCATCAAACGATGGGAGTGCTGTCAGCGTTAGAATTCATGAAATGTCTGCTGACGATTTTGACGTAGATCAAGCTTAGCATAATACTCCCCCAAATACAATACCGGAATCTTGCACAAAAAAATGCACAAACAGTCCTGATCCGGACTGTCCGTGCATGTTATCCTTCCTGTTTCATAATTCAGCGCTGTGCTTTCAATGCTCCCTCAATCAGCATCCGCAGTTCTTCCTCTGTTGTCACGCATGCGTCTGCCTGTGAGTCTGCCGGCACCGGATGTTTTCTCCGGTTCATCCATACCGCACAGAGTCCCGCGCCCTTGGCTCCAAGCACGTCATTTTCGTAGGAATCCCCGATATACCATACTTCTTCCTGCCGCAGATTCATTTTTTCACATGCGAAGTCAAAAATTCCCCGCTCCGGCTTCGGGATCCCCACATCAGCAGAAACAAAAACATGTTCCCGGTCGATCCACTGCAGTACGCCCAGCGCCTGCACTTTATCCCACTGATGTGCGGACGGGCCGTTCGTGATGATCCCGGTCTGTACTTTCCGGCTGCAGAATTCCAGCAGATCTTTCATCGTGTCCGACATCGTGATCTCATGCTGGTATGTCTCATATACTTCCTGAAAACGAAGCGCTTCCTGCTCAGAAACGGTAGTCCCGAAGTCCTCCATCGCACGCCGGATCCGGTATATATACATCTCCTGCATGGATATCTCGCCGGACATCGACTTTGCATATACTTCATCACTGTACTTCCGGCTGCTTTTGAATACTGCTTCCGCCGGATATTCATATTTTTCTGCAAATAAATCCTGATACGCCCTGACAAACGGCTGTGTCATATCGTAGAGGGTATCGTCTATGTCAAATAATATTGCCTTCATTTCGTCGTTTCCTTTCTTGCGATACTTAACAGATCTGAGGCGGCCTCTTCATAGGTCTTATCAAAAAATCCAAGCGCCCCCTCACTGATCAGGGTGATAATATACTCCAGCAGTTTTTCAATCGGTATTTTCTTTCCGGTTTCGTACCAGTATGTGACCATTGACGTGAGGGTACCTATTATATATGTCAGCACATATTCCTCTGCTTCCTTGTGTTCCGTAACGTTTCCTTTTTCACTGGTCATCACCACCGTTCGGACAATTTCTCTCATCCGCTCTTTGAGCTTCACCCGGAATGCAGGATCTCCCTGATTGCTGAGCAGAATAAAAATCCTGTCGTCAAATTCGGCAAACACTTTCGCATTCTTTCCGATGAACTCTGTCAAGCTGCAGTACTCCATCTCGCCGACCTGTCTCCTCAGATATTCTCCAAACTGCTCCAGCAGTTCCTGTTCCTGCTGCTCCAGAAGGTCATAGATATCCGTATAATATTCATAGAATGTTCCCCGGTTGAGTCCCGCCTTCTTTGTAATAGCTCCGATAGAAATCTTTTCAATCCGCTTCGTCTCAAATAACTCCCAGAACGCATCCACCAGTTTTTGCCTTGTCCGCGCCGTCACCTCCGGCTGCTTCTTCATCTTGCTTCATCCCTTTCTTCATTATCAACCAACAAGTTGTTGAAAATTGTTGGTTGACTATTTTCTCATAATGGATATAATCAATTATACAACAACTTGTTGGGTAATTCAATGCTTTTGTGAATTTATTTCTTTTTTTATATTTTTAAATACAAAGAAATAGATTTATTGCATTGCGGGTTGTATATATTTTATTCTAAGGAGGTACACAGATGTCTATCATTGAAGTGTCGCATCTTACAAAAGATTATGGACACGGCAGAGGCGTTTTTGACGTTTCCATCGAGACAAATCAGGGAGAATGCTATGGTTTCCTCGGTCCGAACGGCGCAGGAAAGACGACAACGATCCGACACCTGATGGGATTTTCAAAACCACAGAAAGGAACCACGTCCATCGAAGGAAAAGACAGCTGGAAGTATTCCGCGCAATTGCAGAATACGGTCGGATATCTTCCCGGCGAGATCGCACTGCCTGCCGGATTGACGGGAACGGAGTTTCTCCGGATGATGGCGCAGATGCGTGATGTAAAGGATGATTCTTATTTAAAGATGCTTCTGGACAGATTTCAGCTTGACCCGAATATCGGGACAAAGCAGATGAGTCTCGGGGTGAAGCGGAAACTGGCGGTCGTCACCGCGTTCATGCACGATCCGGATATTTTGATTCTGGATGAACCGACGTCCGGTCTGGACCCGATCATGCAGCAGGTGTTTATTGACTACATTGCGGAAGAGAAGAAACGCGGGAAGACGATTTTCCTCTCCTCGCATATCTTCCACGAAGTCGATGCAACCTGCGACCGCATCGCAATCATCAAGGACGGGAAGATCGTCTCTGAATTCCAGGCGGACGACCTGAAAAACAGAAGTGAAAAGACCTACCGGGTAACCTTTGGCGACCGGGAGTCTTATGATCGTTTCACACAGCTTCCCTATGAGTTTACATCGAAGAATCCGGGGAAGGTCCGTGCACGTGTAAAGATGGACTCCGGCGAGGTCAACCGACTGATCGCAGATATCGCAGACCTGAACGTCGTTGATTTCCATGAGATACCATTTACACTGGAAAACTATTTCATGCAGTTTTATAAAGAAGACCGTGTATTTGAGGGGGTGAAATAATGACTGATTCTATGATCCACATTGAACACATGACGAAGGACTATGGACATGGGCGGGGCGTCTTTGATATCAGCCTGGATATCCCGAAAGGACAAGTGTTCGGCTATGTCGGAACGAACGGCTCCGGTAAGACCACCACGATCCGGCAGTTGATGGGATTTGTACGCCCGGACAAAGGAACTGCTTCTGTAAACGGGTTGGATTCCTGGAAACGTTCCACCGATATCATGAACTATGTAAGCTATGTTCCCGGCGAGATCGCATTCCCTTCTCTGGCAACCGGAACAGACTTTTTAAAGCTGCAGGCGGAATACCTGGGGGTTCGTGATTTTACATATATGAACCATGTCATCTCCATGCTCCAGCTCGATCCGTCAGCCAATCTGAAGCGGATGTCGAAAGGAATGAAGCAAAAAACAGCCATTGTTGCGGCAATGATGGGAGAAAAAGAGATTCTGATCCTGGATGAGCCGACCACCGGTCTGGATCCGCTGATGCGCGACGCTTTTCTGGAGCTGATCCGCGAAGAGAAGAGAAAAGGGCACACCGTGTTCATGTCCAGCCACATTTTTGAAGAGATCGAAGATGTCTGCGACAAGGTTGCCATGATCAAAGACGGACACCTCATCGATACCGTCGATCTCTGGAATCTTCGTCACTGGAAGACAAAAACCTTTGACATTACTTTCTCTTCCAGAGAGGACTACGATCGCTTTTTATCCGGCTGGAACCAGATTTCCAAGCAGGATCCGGAAACGCTGTCCTGTCAGATTGTAATGCCGGTAGAAGATATAAAATTATTATTTCAGACCTTAAAAGATTGCTCTGTTGCATCTCTGCGGGAAGAGCATATCACATTGAACGATTATTTTACGCAGATTTATGCAAAATCCCCTGTAGATGACGGGAAGTAAGCAGCAATGAAAGGAGATTATTGAAAATGAACCGAAAAACAACAAAATTTTATTCCGGGACACTGATGAAGCAGAACATAAAGTCGAATTATCTTCTGACGATTGTCATCACGGCCGTCATGTGTCTGATCTGCGTTGTCACCACATACGCAATGAGTATTATGAAGGAATATGAGAATACGGAAGACGTCACCGAGGCGCAGGAAGATTTCTATTCCTACTTATATGTAATGGCTTCGTATAACGAGATGGCCGGCACGGATCTTTCCTATGAAGATTTTGAAAATACAGACGATAAAACAATGTATGAAACTGCTTTTGCCATGATCAACCAGCAGGATCCTGATATGGATCTGTCCGTAGACGGACTGGAGCAGGCGGCAGAAGACCTGAGTAAAGGAGACGCCCCGATTGAAACGTACGTAGATGAATTCGAATATGTCTATGCCCTTGGCCAGGTGAAGGGATGCTTCAGCGGCGAGGATCTGGATATCTCCGGTCTGATGGAAACCATGCTGGAAACGATGGGCGTAGAACCGGAGAAGCTGGAAGCGCTTGCTGAAATGGATTCTGCCGCACTCTTTACCCAGATGGATTACACGATCATGGGACTGTTGCCGATCTTCCTGTACATCGTGATCGTCGCGAATTCTCTGATCGTAAACCAGGTAGACCACGGGTCCATGGCATATGTACTCTCGACGCCGACAAAGCGTTCCGCTGTCGTGAATACCCAGGCGCTTTTTATGATCGTCACACCGTTTTTGATGATCGCCGTTACCTGTATCGCACGGCTGATCGCATCCTTTGCCTGGTTCGATGAAGTCAACGTCTCCCAGACGATTGTTCTCTACCTTGGTATGTATATTCTGGTCGAGGCAGTTGCAGGAATCTGCTACATGGGAAGCTGTATTTTCGACCGGAGCGGAAAATCCATGGGATTCGGAGGTGGACTCACCGTATGGTTCTTCCTTGCTTCCCTGCTTGGAATGTTTGGCTCGGATGACTTTGTAAGCCTTGGATTTGGTGCAGAAGCTCTCGGTGTATTCAACAATCTGACACTGGTCGGCCTGTATGACATCAATTCCATCATGACCGTCGGAACCGGCGATCTGAATACAGACTTTGTCTGGAAACTAGGTGTTCTTGCCGTCATCGCAGCCGTATGCTATATCATCGGCGCAGAGCGGTTTAAGAAGAAAGACCTGCCGCTGTAAAAACAGTCCGGCCAGGCAGAAAAAAGCCGCGATTTAACATAGATTTTTCATTCTTTTGTACATAGATTTTATATAATCCTGATATAGTGTAGATACCAAGGTCAAAAGGTCTGAACCCACATGAGCTTGCTCATAGGTGGGTGAACGACCTTGGGACCTGCCCCAGAATGAGGATAAAAGTGGGGCGTAAGCCACACGATATCCGAATGCTGGGTAGGATTGTGGGTTGCTGAGTGCCGGTGGCACTCGTTTAGCAACGACCGGAGTGGAACGTAGACGCGTAGCACGAAACAATCCGGAGGTATCATAGTTTGGGTCTTTTGCCCCCAAAGAAGAACGGATTCAGAAGACTGTGAGGGATGACAATGTACAGAGCGATATGGGAAACAACCAAGCGGCTGACGCGTAAAAGAGGACGGATTCCCCTTTATCTTGGGATTCTGATCCTGCTGTGGATGGTAGCCATCACCGCTGTTACTGTAACAATATGTGTGATATTTCAACTGGAAAGCTCTGCCGCACTTTCCACCGGACTGTGCGCAGGCGGATACGCCGGAGTGATTTTCGGACTGTTTGGCGGAATTTTATATTTACAGCGAAATCTATCTTGTTGATATACCGGACTGCTGCACAAATCATGTGCGGCAGTCCTTTTTTTATTCTCTCTTCCATTTTTATAGAAGATGATTTATAATCGAAAGGAAAAAAACAAAAAGGAGTCTGATTCATGATCCGATATGCAACCATTGGCACAAATTTTATCGTAGACTGGTTTTTACACGCCGCACAGAATATCCCGGAGCTTTACTATCAGGCAGTCTATTCCCGCTCGAAAGATACTGCTGCTGCCTTTGCAGAAAAGCACCATGCAGAAACGATCTCGGTCTCTCTGGAAGAGCTTGCGGCAGCGGACAACATAGACGCCGTCTACATCGCCAGTCCCAATTGTCTGCATTATGAACAGGCCGCGCTGTTTTTATCACATGGAAAGCACGTTCTCTGTGAAAAAACCATTGTTTCCAACTGTCGGGAACTGGAATCTCTCACCCGGCTCGCCCGGGATCATCATGTCGTTTTGATGGAAGCCGTCCGGACCATGTATACCGAAGGATTCCGGTGTCTTGAGGAAAGCCTTCCCCGCATCGGTCCGATCCGCCATGCCAGTTTCCGGTTCTGCCAGTATTCTTCCCGGTACGACAAGTACAAGTCCGGTATTGTTGAAAATGCATTTAACCCTGCATTCTCTAACGGCGCGCTGATGGATCTTGGGGTTTACTGTGTTCATCCCCTTGTACGCCTTTTTGGTATGCCGGATCGAATTCACGCAGATTCCGTTCTGCTGGGCAATGGCGTGGACGGAGCCGGATGCATCCTGGCACATTATCCACAGATGCAGGCAGAACTCGTTTATTCCAAAATCAGCAGTGGAAGAATCCCCAGTGAAATTCAGGGAGAAAACGGAACGCTTGTCATTGACACAATTGGTAATCCAAATGACATCACCTACTACGACAAGAAAGGAACGGAGGCGTCTCTTTACCATGCCGCCCCCACACCGATCCCTGATATGGCATCAGAAATTCTGCATTGGATCGAACAGATCCGTCTGTGCGAAGAGGATCCGCAGCAAAACAATGAGCTTCGTTATTCTCATATGGCATTACAGATTATGGATGAGGCACGGAAACAGTCCGGAATCGTTTTCCCCGCTGACAGGATGACACCTCATTTTTACAACACAGAAGAAACGGTTTAAGGAGATACGATCATGATAAAACTAATCGCAAGTGACCTCGACGGTACTCTGATACACGGCATGAGCGGAGAATTGACGCCGCGCGCCCTCGAACTGATCACGCGGCTGACAGATGCAGGCATCCATTTCGCCGTTGCAAGCGGACGGCAGTATTACAACGAACGGCACTTATTTCAAAAATTCGGCGATAAGATCTCTTATATTGCAGAAAACGGAGCAGTCTGTATCCACAATGGAGCCGTGATCTCCCGCTCCTCCATTGACCACGGACTGTATCTGCGTCTTGTTGATGAAATCCGGAAGAATCCGGATTACCGGCTTCTCGTCTCCCGGGAAGATTCCTGTTTCATCGAAAAAGGGGACCCGGCATTTGAACATATCGCTTACGATGTCCTCCGCTATAAAACACAGACCGTTGACGATCTGCGCAGTCTGGAAGGTCCGATCCTGAAAATCGCCATCGGCAATATGGCAGACGATGACACCCAGTCCCTGAAAGAATACCGGCGGTACCTGCAGGAAAAGTTCCCGGATGAGATCAAGGTTGTCACATCCGGATACATCTGGATCGACTGTATGGCGCCGGACTGCAACAAAGGAGCCGCCCTTTCCACCCTGCTTCGGAAACTACAGATAAAGCCGGAAGAATGTATCGCATTCGGGGACCAGTTCAACGATCTGGAAATGCTGCAGCTGGCAGGAACCGGATATGCAATGGCAGGTTCTCCTGCCGGAGTGATCGCAGGTGCAGACCATGTGACAGATTCGGTAGAAGATGTGCTTGAAGAACTTCTAAACCAGATTCAAAAATACAGTGACTAAAAAACGTCCACTGGACGTTTTTGTCGTATGCCTGGCAACTAAAACGCCCCCGCCAGGACTAAAGCAACTGCCTGCACGGGGACATACTTTGAAAACTTTGAGAAGCGGACGGTTACGATCCGTCTCAGAACAATCCTTTTAATACGGATACACACCCGTCAATTCCAAGCTCTGACGAGTCCAGCACGATATCATAGTTCTTCATATCATGCCAGTCTCTCGCTGTATTTGCGTTGTAATAATTTGCCCGTTTCTTGTCAAAACGTTTCTGTGTCAACTCTACCTGATTCTCCGCGATCTTGTAATCCTCAATGATCCGCAGCCGTTTTTTCTCGTCCGCCGCACGGATAAACACCTTGACGACTCCGCTCCAGCCTCTCAGCGCCTCGGATGCACAGTGTCCCAGAAAGATTGCCGGTCCTTCCGCCGCAAGATGCTGGATTTCCTGGTGCTCTTCCAGATAGATATGCCCTTCCTCCGGGAGCATGTCGGTATCACCTGTCTGTACACGGCTCATCATGAAAATCGTATACAGAAAGCTGTTTGTAGTCTTTTCCTCATAGCGTTCAATTTCCTTTACTGATACGCCGCGGTTCTTTGCCACCGCTTCCAGAATCTCTGCTCCATAGCAGGGCAGACCGCATTCTTCAGCCAGTCTGTGCGCGATTTTCGTCCCGCCGCTTCCGTACTCTCTCTCGATCGTCAGATACTTACATTTCATCTTTGATACCCTCCTTCATTTCCTTTCCTCTACGACGCCATCTGGTCCTCAAACTGACTGTTATAAAGTTCTGCATAGAATCCGTTCTTCGCCAGCAGTTCTTCATGTGTTCCACTCTCGACAACATCCCCGTCCCGCAAAACCAGGATCAAGTCTGAGTTCCGGATGGTGGACAGTCTGTGTGCGATCACGAAGGAAGTGCGGTTCTCCATCAACTCATCCATTGCCGCCTGAATCTGCTGCTCTGTCCGGGTATCCACGGAACTGGTCGCCTCATCCAGGATCAGCATCGGCTTATCTGCAATCATGGCACGGGCGATCGTAAGCTGCTGCTTCTGTCCCTGGGACAGACTGACCTGATCATTCAGAACAGTATCATATCCCTTCGGCAAGGTACGCACGAAGTGATCCAGTCCCACTGCCCGGCACGCCTCTTCCATTTTTTCCTCAGTCGCTCCCTCGCTGCAGTATACAAGATTCTCCCGCACGGTTCCCTCAAAAAGCCAGGTATCCTGCAATACCATACAGAACTGGGAATGAACGTCTTCTCTTCGCAGATCCTTCGTCGGAATGCCGTCGATCCGGATCTCGCCGCCCTGTACTTCATAAAAACGCATCAGCAGGTTGATCAGCGTAGACTTTCCGGCTCCGGTCGGGCCAACGATCGCGATCTTCTGTCCCGGCGTGGCAGATGCCGAGAAATCATGAATGATTGTTTTATTCGCGTCGTATCCGAACTTCACGTGTTCAAAATCCACATACCCCTTCGCCTGCTCCAGACGTTGTGTTTTCCGGCTTTCATCCGGCATCTCTTCTGCCTCCAGAAATTCAAACACACGCTGTCCGGCTGCGCCTGCTGACTGGAGAGACTGTGCCGCCTGTGCGATCTGTGACAAAGGCTGGGTAAAAAACCGTACATACATCATAAATGCAACGATCACTTCAAACCCGATCTTTCCGTTCAGTGTCAGAACCGCACCGGAAACACAGACTGCAACATAACCAAAATTTCCGATAAATCCCATCAACGGCTGCATCAGTCCTGACAGGCTCTGTGCCCGGAACGCACTTTCACAAAGATCCTTGTTCAGCCGCTCAAAATCTGCTTTTGCACGCGTCTCGTCATTATAGGCCTTCACCACGGTATGTCCGGTATAGATTTCCTCTACCTGGCCGTTCAGTGCGCCGAGTGCTTTCTGCTGCCTTGTAAAATATTTGTGTGAGTGGCGCGTAATAAGAGACATCAGTCCAAATCCGATCAGCGTTGCCGCCACTGCCGTCAGCGTCATGATCACATTCGTTTTCAGCATCATCAGCAGAGAACCTACGAACAGCGCCAGAGCGCTGACCAGATTTCCGACACTCTGGTTCAGGGACTGTGCGACCAGATCCACATCATTTGTCACACGGGACAGCACATCTCCGGTCGATGTTGTATTGTAATACGACATCGGCAGCCGGTTGATCTTCTCTGCGATATCCCCGCGCAGACCTTTCGCGACTTTCTGCGTCACCGTAGCCGTAATAAAATGCTGGATAAACGACAGGAGTGCCGCGCAGACGTAAAACAAAATCAGTGTGCATCCGATCTTCGCCACCTGGTCCATATCGATTCCTGTCATCATGCCGTCTGTGATCACTTTCGTCAGTTCCGAGAGCTTATCCGGGCCAAGCAGCGTAAACGTTGTACCCGCAATCGCACAGACCACCGCGACCACCAGAATCCCAATATAGGATTTACAATAACGGATCAGCCTGATCCAGACATTTTCCGTGCCGGAAGACTGCTTCACCGTATTATTTTTCTTACTCATTATGCCAATTCCTCCTTTGATAACTGAGAATATGCAATCTGCCGGTACTCTTCACAGTTCTCCATCAGCTCGCTGTGGGTTCCTTTCCCGGCGATCCTGCCTTCATGCAGCACAATGATCTGGTCCGCGTCACGGATCGTACCGATCCGCTGCGCAACGATCAGTCTTGTAGAATCTCCGCATTCCTCGTCCAGCTTTTTCCGCAGGACACGGTCTGTCTTATAATCCAGCGCCGAAAACGAATCATCAAAGATGAAGATTTCCGGATCCCGGCACACGGCACGCGCAATCGACAGTCTCTGCTTCTGTCCGCCCGAGAAGTTCGAACCTCCCTGGGCAACATACCCATCATAACCGTCTCTTCCTGACTCCACAAATTCATCTGCCTGTGCGGTATGTACGGCTCTCTCCACATCACTCTGGCTGAATTCTCCTTTGCCGTTGCTTCCATATGCCACATTACTCGTAATCGTACCGGAAAACAGGACAGCTTTCTGCGAAACATAGCCGATCCTGTTTCTAAGCGCCCGCTGTGTATATTCTTTCACATTGACGCCATCCACCAGAACTTCGCCTTCCGTGGCGTCGTAGAAACGGGGGATCAGATTGACCACCGTACTCTTTCCGCATCCGGTCGCACCGATAAATGCAACCGTCTCGCCCTTATGTGCAGTAAAGGTAATGTCCTCCAGCACCGGTTTCTCCGCATCCGGATACCGGAAGCTGACATGACGGAATTCGATCTCTCCTTCTTTCCCCGGAGCCGGGTTCTCTTTTGTTCCGTCCTGAATGGTCGCCTCTGTATCCAGGACTTCATTGATACGTTTTGCAGATACCGCTGCACGTGGCAGCAGTACGAAGATCATTACCAGCATCATAAATGCCATCACAACCTGCATTGCATACTGCGAAAATACAACCATCTCGGAAAACAGCGGCAGCTTCGCCGTCATATCCGCGCTTTCGATCAGATAAGCGCCGATCCAGTAGACAGCAAGGGACAGTCCATTCATCACTAACTGGATCCCGGGGTTCAGAATTGCCAGAACCCGTGTTGCAAACAACTGGTTGCTCTTCAGATCCTCATTGGCGCTTTCAAACTTTTCTTCCTGATATTTCTCCGCATTATATGCCCGTATCACCTGCAGTCCGTTCAGGTTTTCACGTGTCACGCGGTTCAGGTTATCTGTCAGTTTCTGCGTCATCCGGAATTTCGGAAGCGCCGCTACCATACAGATCGCCACAATTACAAACAGGATGATCACGGCGATCACAGTCGACACCGTCCACTCCCATTCCTTTCCGGCAATCTTACAGATGGCCCAGACAGCCGTAACCGGCGCCCTCATCAGCACCTCCAGTCCCATTACGATCATCATCTGTACCTGCATCACATCATTGGTAGACCGCGTGATCAGACTTGCCGTAGAAAATCTTCCGATCTCCTCCATCGAAAATGACTGTACCTTGTCGAATATCTGTCCACGCAAAGTTGCGGAAAAGTTCGAAGAAATCCTCGCCGCACAGACGTTGGTCGCCATCGCCGCCAGAAGACTTCCGAGCGCACACAGCAGCATCTTCCCGCCGGCCGTGAGGATATCTGCCATCGCGCTTCCCTCTGTCTGCACAAGGGTCGTGATCTCTGACATATAATCCGGCATCGTCAGGTTACAGTATACCGACAGTAAAACAAATACAAATGCCAGCGCTGCCAGCGCCCAGTCCCTGCCCTTTAAGTGTTTCAGTAACTTTAGCATTCTATCTATGCTCCTTCCATGTTTTTGAATCTATAAACTAAAACCAGCCATAGGCCGGTTCAAGTTTTCTGAAAAATATAACTGTGCCTGCGCACGGATATCGGATTGCACCGCGTCAATCCTCATTTTGCGGCTGTTTTGCCCTCTCCCACATTTCCTCCTGGATCTGATAAATCCTTCTGAGGATCCGGAAGTATTCTTTCGCGTCCGTCTCTCCAAGCTGTTCAAACAGCGCCGCATGTGCACGGACCGTCTTCTGCTTCTCCCCGCAGATGTAGTTCCGTCCCGCATCCGTCAATCGAATAAAAACTTTCCTTTTGTCCTCTTTGCCCTGCTCTCTTACAATATATCCGCGGCGTTCCAGAGCGTTCAGGATATTCGTCACCCTTCCTGCCGTAAGTCCCATCTGCCGCGAGATATCTCCCGCGAGCATCCTGCCCCCACCGCTGTAAATGCAGAACAAAACGCCGCCTTCTCCGGATACCCACATCTGATTATCATAATCCGCTTTTTTTTGACTGACGTGATCCGCTTTCTTTCTGGCATGTAACAACTGCATATTGCAAAATTCCTGCGCCAGCTCTTCATAGTCCGTCATCTGATCTCATCCCTCATTCCCAAACTTCTGTCAATCCGAATCTTCTGTTTCTTCCTTCTTCTGAATTCCAAAATACGTTTCAGCAAAAATTTTCTAGTAAAAGTTTTTACTAGAAAGTATTTTAGCATTATACCATACTGATGTCAACACTCCAATCATGAAAAATCTATGAACAAACATGCAAAGAGCACTCAGGACAATGTGAACATTGCCCTGAGTGCTCTTTGATTTCGGTCGTCACAGAAGACCCGCAGCGGACTCTTCCAGTTTTTCTTTTGCCTCACGGAGTTTCTGCATTTGTTCTTCCGTCACTTTATCTACACGGAACTTCATCAGTATCTTCTCCAGCGCGCTGCAATCCTTTTTGATCTGCTTCTTCTGTGCCTTATCGAGCTGTTTTCCTTTGTCTTTCAGCGCCACGTTGACCTTCTGTGCCAGTTTCTGTGCTTCATCTGTAAGCTCCAGTGCTTCCACCCGGAGCTGATCCTGTCCTGCATACTCCTGCGCGTCATGGATCGCCTGCTCGATCTCTGACTCTGACATCCGTTCGTTTGCCGTAATGGTGATCGACTGCTCCTTGCCGGTATCTTTGTCTTTCGCGGACACCTTCAAAATTCCGTTCGCATCGATGTCAAACGTCACTTCGATCTGCGGTACGCCCGCGGGGGCCCGTTTGATCCCCTTCAATTTGAATTTCCCGATTGTCTTATTGTCCTTTGCCATCGGGCGCTCGCCCTGCAGGACATGGATCTCCACATCACGCTGATACGGCGCAGCCGTAGAGAAAATCTGGGAATACCGGATCGGCAGCGTCGTATTACGCTCCACTACACGCGTTGCCACGCCGCCCACCGTCTCAATGGACAGGCTCAGCGGAATCACGTCCAGAAGAAGCAGTCCCTGCCCGCTCTCAACGGTAGAAATCGCGTTGCCCTGCAGGGTACTTCCCAGAATCGCCGCTCCCTTTGCAACACACTCATCCGGATTGATATTGCGCGACGGCTCTTTTCCCGTAAGTGCGCGCACCTTATCCTGCACCGCCGGAATCCGCGTAGAGCCGCCTACCAGAAGGACTCTGCCAAGCTCAGACGCGGCGATCCCCGCATCGTTTAGCGCATTTTGCACCGGCCCCGCCGTGCGCTCCACCAGGTCTGCCGTCAGTTCTGTAAATTTTGCCCGCGTAAGCGTTACGTCCAGATGTACGGCCTCCCCGTTCACCTGTGCCAGATATGGCAGAACGATCTGCGTACTCGCCGACGTGGACAGTTCTTTCTTTGCCTCCTCAGCGGCGTCGCGAATCCGCTGCATTGCCGCGAAATCACGGCTTAAGTCCACCCGTTTTTCCTCCCGGAAGTTTCTGACCAGCCAGTCTGCAATCCTGGCGTCAAAATCATCCCCGCCGAGGTGGTTGTCTCCTGCTGTTGACAGCACTTCGATCACGCCGTCGCTGATCTCGATAACAGACACGTCAAAGGTGCCGCCGCCGAGGTCATACACCATCACCTTCTGTGACTCCCCGTGATCCAGTCCATAGGAAAGCGCCGCGCTGGTCGGCTCATTGATGATCCGCTTTACGGTCAGTCCCGCGATCCGTCCCGCGTCCTTCGTAGCCTGACGCTGGATATCATTGAAGTAGGCAGGAACTGTGATCACCGCTTCTGTGACCGGTTCTCCGAGAAATGCTTCCGCGTCTTTTTTTAACTGCATCAGGATCATCGCGCTGATCGTCTGCGGTTTATACTCTGTTCCGTCGATCCGTACCGTCCAATCCGTCCCCATGTGTCTCTTGACCGAAGAGATCGTCCGGTCTGTGTTCGTGGCCGCCTGCCGTTTCGCCGCCGCGCCGATCAGACGTTCTCCCTTTTTCGTAAATGCCACGACACTTGGTGTGGTCTGTCCGCCCGTACTGCACGGAATGATTACCGGAGTCCCGTTTTCCACTACCGATACGCAACTGTTTGTTGTTCCAAGGTCTATCCCGATTACTTTGCCCATTTTATATATTCTCCTTTACTACTGTCTGGCTTAACGATATCCGGGTCCGCAGCACATACAGCAGAACTGCGCCGCAAACATCCACATGCAGAACTTACTCATATTCTCCGCATATCTCTGGAACTCCTGCCCCGAATCACTGTAACTTTGCTCCGTGCGCTGCATACTCTGCAGCGCTCTCTTATACACCGGATTATCCGGCTCCATCTGTACTGCCCTTCTGATCTGCTCCAGCGCGGCGATGGAATTTCCCAGACCTTCATTTGCCAGTGCGCTGAGATAGTACCATCTGGCGTTGCGCTGCGTGCTTATGATTCCGTTCAGGGTATTCGCTGCATATTCATACTGCCCCATATTAATAAAATCCACCGCCTGGCGGATATCGCTGCTGTCGCCCGGTTCTACCGTCGGCCGCTCTCTCTGTGTCCCGAAGTCTCCAAAGCCTCCAAAACCACCGAAGCCACCGAAGCCTCCATAACCGCCCTGGCCATAACCGCCCTGGCCATAACCGCCGCCCTGGCTGTAACCGCCATAGCTGCCCTGGCCATAACCACTCTGACCGTATCCGCCATAACTGCCCTGGCCATATGAAGACTGCTGTTCCCGTTTTTTATATTTCTCCGGATTGTTCAGCATATCATACGCCTCATTGATCTCATTCATCTTCTCTGCGGCCTTCGGATCATCCGGGTGCAGATCCGGATGATATTCTTTTGCTTTTTTCCGGTATGCCTTCTTTATCTCTTCCTGTGTCGCATCGTGAGATACGCCAAGAACTTTATAAGGATCATCGACCATGATGTTTCTCCTCCCTCTTCATCTCTGCATAGTACTTCTGCCATACGCCGCTGTAGATAATATTCCGCAGCAGATGTCCGTCCTGTACGATCGGAAGCTTCTCAAACTCCTGTGCGGCGCCGCCGATCATCATTCCCAGAATTGATTCCATTTCCTCCGGTTTTTTGTTCATCTGCACCAGAGGATTATAGTTTCCGGTTTTCATATCTTTTTTATAATCCATCGTCGCATCCATCAGATAGAGGAATCTGCCCAGATCATATCCGATCGAGCGCATACTTCCGCTCCAGAAATCCTCCTGATAGACGAAAATCTCTGACAAAATTCTTCCAAAACAGTTGACTGCCGCATCCGGACCGCTGTCCCGGTTTGTTTCCAGTTCTGTCAAATGCGCCAGTCCGGACTTTAGCGCCGTGCACTGGCGCGGATAACGCTTTTCCACTTCATGATAGCCTTTTTCCAGAAGCCGGGAATAGTGGTACTGCAGGTGCTTTTTCTCATCCTGCCAGTCGTCCAGACACTTATAATACGCAAGCGCCACCGTAAGGTCTGCCGCATATTCTGTATAAAGATTCACAGATGCAGTCCTCTTCTTTGCAGGATGGATCCCGCAGCGAAATTCGATCCGCTGTTCTTCCGGCTCATACATGGAAGAAAGAAACAGCGACAGAAAGGTCATTTCATAATTCACACTCATCCTGGAAAGCTGTCCGAACCGCTTTTCCAATGTCTTGCACAGTCCGCAGTACATGCTCTGATAGCGGTCGATCTCCTCTTTTTCCAGCTTGTCCCTTGTGCATACAAAATAGCCAAACAAGCAATCACCTTCTCAAATAATCAAGTATGATATCAATTAAAAATTCTCATTTATGATACCTACGGATTGTTTCGTGCTACGCACTCCCACATCTTCGCTCCGCTACGGTCCGCGCTAAGCAGATGTCCACCGGACATCTAGCGCCCTACCCAAAATTCGGATATCGTGTGGCTTACGCCCCACTTTTATCCTCATATTGGGGCGGGTCCCAAACTCATGTATCGACATGCAAGCATGTCATACATGACCTTTTGCCCCTGGTATCATATTAAATTGACATTTGTCATTTTGCGGTTTATAGTATAGTATAGTAAAAAAAGGTGGTCAAGTGTTTTTAGAAAATGTTCATTCTTTTCACACTGTTTTTTCAAAATCACAGACCGGGGAGGGGATACCATGGAACAGAAACGGGATCTGCGTGTTGCGAAAACGTATCATGCATTGTCCGATGCGCTGCGCACACTGCTTGCAGACAAGAAATTCGAAGACATCACGGTGAATGAGCTCTGCGAATGTGCCGGAGTACGCCGCGCAACTTTTTATAAGCACTTCGCAGATAAATATAGTTTTCTTGCATTTGCAGTCGAAGAGCTCTTCCACGAACATATCGCACGCACGGAAGATTATGCAGAACCCGGAAATCCCTGTGCTTACTATATCGGACTGATCCACTGTGCGTTTGACTTTGCCGACGAGTATATGATCATGGCAGAAATACTGGAATCCGGCAGTATGCGCGGACTTCTCTCCGGCGTCAGCTCCGACGAGCTGACCGAACATATTGTCCGGCATCTGGAGGCAGACCAGAAGGCCGGTTACAATTTTCCGGTCCGTCCGGAGCTGATGGCGCAGCTTTTGACCGGCGCTCTCCTCCAGAGCTTCTACTGGTGGCATACACACAGAGATACCGTTGACAAAGATGCTCTTGTTGATGAACTTTCCGATCTTCTTCAGCGCTGCTTTGCCCAATACCGGAACGATCCTCAATGATCCGTGAAGCAGATTCCCTGACTCTGTTTTCAGAAAGGGAAAAGAGAACGAATCCCAGATCCGTTCCCTTTTTCCTTTCTTTGTATCGTTTTAAGTTTTGTTGCAATATGCTTACTTCGTCAGCAACATCATGATCTCATTGCTGCGCTGCACATATGCGGTCATCTCATCCGGATCAAGCGGTTTGTGCGTCAGCATTGCCTGATCATAAAGCTGCTTACAGATGATAGACACATTTTTGCTTCTCTTATGCTCTGCCACAAACTTCACAAGTGGATGGTTCGCATTCAGGATCAGTGTTGCCTTCGTGCTGTATGCGCCCGTGTCCATTCCATACATCCGCATCATCTCTTCCATCCGTCGGGATTCTTCAGAAAGTACGGCCATAGACGCCACACTGTCATCTTTGAGTTTTTCTACTTTAACTTCCAGTTGGTCGTTGTCCAGCTCTTTCTTGAAGACTTTCACGATCGTCTCTGACAGCTTTTCAAAGGATTCTTTCTCATCTTCGGAAACCTCGTCCTTCAATGCCTCCTGCACATCCGCGTCGATCCGCATAAACTTCACATTCTCATTCTTCTGCTCCAGATAGGAAATGTATGCGGAATCAATGTTGTGGGACAAAATCACCGCATCCTGTCCAAGTGAGCGGAACGTATGAATGTACTGGCTCTGCTGCTGTTCATCCGTCACATAATATACGATAAACGGCTTTTCCTCTTCTGTCTCAGGTTCTTCGTCTGCTTCTGCTGTATCTGCGTCCGTATCCTCATCCTCGGTTTCACCGTCCACGACTTCTGCCTCGACAACCTCCGGTTCGTCTCCTGTGTCCACCGTCTCTGCTTCCACTGATTCCTCTGCAGCAGTCTCATCTTCCGCAGTTTCGGTCTCTACAACCTCGCCTTCGACCACTTCCGTATCTTTGATTTCCTCCGTCTCATCCGGTTTTTCTGTATTCTCCTCCATATACTCTGCCAGTGTCAGGTACTTGTGATCCAGATTCTTGAAAAGCATCGCGTCTTTCATCTTATCCCCGAACTTTTCTTCCTTCAGGCAGCCATATTTCAGGAACGGACTGATATTATCCCAGTTCTTCTCATACTCTTCCCGGTCTGTCTTGAACATACCGACCAGTTTATCCGCCACTTTCTTGGAGATGTAATCAGAAATCTTCTGTACAAAACCATCGTTCTGCAGCGCGCTTCTGGATACATTCAGCGGCAGATCCGGACAGTCGATCACACCTTTCATGATCTTCAGATATTCCGGAATCACCTCTTTTACATTATCCGCAATAAATACCTGATTATTGTACAGCTTGATCGTACCTTCTACCGCATCGTACTCCGTATTGATGCGCGGGAAGTAGAGGATCCCTTTCAGGTTGAACGGGTAGTCCATGTTCAGGTGGATCCAGAAGCATGGCTCTTTATAGTCCATAAATACCTTGCGGTAAAATTCCAGATAATCCTCTTTCTCACAACTGCTCGGGTTCTTCGTCCACAACGGCTGGATATCGTTGAGCGGAACTTCACGCTTCACGATCTTTGCTTTCTTCTTCGGCTCACCCTCTTCGCCTTCTTTTACTTCTTCGGTAAAACGCTCAACGGCTTCATCCGTATCCAGTACGTCTGCCTCGTCGATCGTCTCATATTCCGGCTCTGCGTTCGCTTTTGTCAGGAAGATCTCTACCGGCATGAATCCGCAGTATTTTTCCAGCACTTCACGCACCCGGTATTCATTCGCAAATTCCAGACAGTCGTCATTCAGATAGAGTGTGATCTCAGAACCGACTTCCTGTCTGTCGCCTTCACTGATCTCATAGTCAACGCCGCCGTTGCTCACCCAGTGTACCGGAGTCGCGCCTTCCTGATAGGAAAGTGTATCAATATGCACCTCGTCCGCTACCATGAATGCGGAATAGAATCCCAGACCGAAATGTCCGATCATATCATCCTTTGTTGTCTTATCCTTATACTTCTCCAGGAAACTCGTCGCGCCGGAAAATGCGATCTGGGTAATATCCTCAATCACTTCATCCTCAGTCATGCCGACACCGTTATCAATAAACTTCAATGTCTTCTCTTCCGGATTGACCACAACATCAATTCTCGGCTTATAGCCTTCCGGCAGCTCGTACTCACCGATCATGTCCAGCTTTTTCAGTTTTGTGATCGCATCGCATCCGTTCGATACCAGCTCACGTGCAAAAATATCATGGTCGGAATACACCCATTTTTTTATAATCGGAAATATATTTTCGCTTTCAATTGACAGACTGCCCTTTCTTGTTTCCATCACTAACACTCCTCTTTCTTTATGTGATTTTGTTATTTATTTTTTCTACATGCTATTCTAATACGCTAAAATACAAATGTCAACAAAAAATTAGCACTCTTTTTCGGTGAGTGCTAATAATTTTGTAAATCAATTCTAAAAAATTTATAAACTACATACCGGACAGCCTATTACCTCTATGATTTGGCCAGCTTCTTTTTTATAAATTTCACCAGCCAGATCAGAAACACCGCAAGCAAAGCTGCTTTTACTGCTGTTGAATACCGGCCGACATAAACCACGACTGTCTCCCAGGAACTCCCGAGCGCCGCCCCGGCGCAGACAAGGAGAATATTCCACAGTGTGCTCCCGAGTATCGTATAGGTCAGAAACAGCGGATAACTCATGTCTGCCATTCCCGCAGGAATCGAAATCAGGCTGCGAATGATCGGAACGCACCGTCCGAACAAAACCGCCCTGTTCCCATGACGCTGAAACCATACAATTGTTTTGTCCACGTCTTCCTTCTCAAACCCAAGTCTTTTAAACCACCGGCTCTGTTCCATCTTTTCTAAACGTTCCGGCGTAAGCGCAAGTCCCACGCGGTACAAAAGAATCGCGCCGATCGTAGAACCAATGGTAGCAAATAGGATAACCCCGGGAATCGTCAGCCTTGTATAAGTCGTCATGAATCCCCCGAACGTCAGGATCACTTCTGACGGAATCGGCGGAAACAGATTCTCTACCGCGATCAGAAGACAGACGCCGAAATATCCGTATGTATCCATAATATGAATGATAAGCTCCTGCATATATACATTTCCCCTGCATATACCGTCTCCTGTAACTATATGCCGTTTTCAGCCTGATTATACGTCCTGCTCCGCGAACAGCTCATCTACCGCCTCTTCATACCGGATCAGCCGCTCTGCCTTCTTGATCCGCTTCGCATATTTCTGATAATCAGAAAACGCCGGGGCCAGATAACTCCACAATTCCTTCATTTTAAACAGGATTGTTTTCTCACCGGAAAGTGCCTCGCAATACCCGGCGTATAACCGGTCGTGGAATTCCCGCAGCGTTTTCTTATCCATAGGTTCCTGGCATCGGATCTCTCCGGCAAGTCCCGGATTCATCAGCAAACCCCTGCCAAGCATAATCATTTTTGTCTCCGGGAACTGCTCCATGAATGTTCGATAATCCTGTATGGAAAAAATATCTCCGTTATAGCAGACCGGATTTTTACTCTGTCCGGACGCATCACGATATGCCTCCCGGTTGGGATGATTCTTATAGAAATCTTTCTGTACCCGCGGGTGAATGATCAGTTCTTTTAACGGATATCGGTTATAAATCGCAAGAATCCGTTCAAACTCCTCTGCTTTTTCCATTCCAAGTCTTGTTTTAATCGAAATCTCTACATCTGTTTTATCAAAAATGTAATCTAAGAAAGATTCGAGTTTCTCCGGCTCTGCCAGAAATCCGGCGCCGCGTCCTTTTGTGACAACGGTACGGGACGGGCAGCCAAGATTCAGATTCACTTCTTTATAGCCATACTGCTGCAGCTTTTTCACTGTCCGCAGGAAATCCTCCGGCGAATTCGTCAGAATCTGCGGCACGGTGTACATTCCTTTATTGTTCTCCGGGAGAATATCCTGACGCTCCCGCGAACTCAGATGTCCGTTCTGGTTTGGCTTGATAAACGGAACAAAATATTTATCTATATTGCCGAAGCAGCTCTGGTACGTACTGCGGAATACATATCCGGTAATCCCCTCAAGCGGCGCCATATACAGCTTCATAGTAGGAACCTCCGCATCTGATTCCAGAGGGTCCCCTGTGTATATTCATATGCCCGGTCATATAAAAACAACGCTGCCTCTCCCACAAGCACCACGGCCGCCACGGCCGCGCCGGAAAGTGTTCCCTGAAAGAACAGTTCCCGAAATCCAAATACGGCGGTAAGATACATGATATTGAACACCAGGTATTTTACAAGCCAGAACAATACCCGGAATTTTTTTATAGAAACAGAGTGTTCTCCCTGTTTTCCGATTCTTTTCCCGATCTGCCGCCATACCGTTTCTATGATCAGGATATAGATTCCCATCGCCGCATATGTGATCACATAAAGCTTATTCGGCGCAAGCAGAAATCCGAGCAGGATTCCTGCCACGCAGAATGCGAGTCCCATTCTCCCGCCAAACTCCCTGTAGACGATCCCGACAAAAAAAGAGGCTGCCGCAAGGAAGAAAAAGGTACTACTCTCCAGTACATTTCCAAGCATCATAAAGATTACCGACAACGCAAGCATGATCCCGCCTGCCGCCATTTTCTTCGCATTTACATGCATGAACACAGATCTCCTCCCATACATTCACATAACGTGTCTGCACACCACAAGTCGCAGCACACATTTCCCGTGCTGCAGGAGTTTCCATTTCCATACTGATTTCCATATGGATTTGCCTGATACCGCTGCCCGCTCCATTCCAGCTGATTCAAGAGCTGCCGGTACTGCTGGTTGCCCGGTTCCATGCGGACTGCCTGGTCTGCATGGTCACGCGCCATAATATTGTTTCCTATATTCGCATTTGCCACCGCGCTCAGGTAATACCATTCCGCCGATCTCTGCGGCATTCCGTTCAGCACATTCAACGCTTCCCGGTAACGCCCCGCATTCAGATAATTATAAACCGCCTGCATGTGCTGATTGCCTGCACCGGTTCCGCCGTCGTACCGGTATCCTCCCGCTGTGCTGCCGTAACCCGTACCGGCGCCGCCCTGCGCGCGCTCCCTCATGATCATATCATACGCTTCCTGAACCTCTTTGAACTTCTCCTCCGCCAGATCTGCCAGCGGATTATTGACATTCGCATCCGGATGATATTTTCTCGTCAGATCCCGGTACGCTCTCTTCACTTCATCATCGGATGCCCCCGGATCCACTCCGAGCACATCGTATGGATTTTTATTCAACATGATTGTTCCTTCCCTTCTTTTCTCATCTGCCGATACTTCGTCCACACTCCGGCATAAAGAATGTTGCGGAGTATCTCCTCATCCAGCAGACATGGCAGCCTTTCAAACGCAGCGCTCGCCTCGCCGATCATCATGGTAAGCATCCGGCGGCATTTTTCTTCATAATCATCCTCCCGGTGCAGTGCCTTCAAAGGATTATAGCGCCCCGTTCTCTCATCTTCCTCCAGATCCTCATAAGCATCCATAATATAAATAAACTTTCCCAGGAAAAATGCCATCGTCCGAAGCGATTCTTCCCAGACGTCCTTTTTATAGATGAACACTTCCTCCATCAGCCGGCCAAAGCACCCTGCCATAATATCTACATTTTGAAGTCCCCGCTTCTCATATCCTGCCAGTTCCTTCAGGCCGCTGCAGATCGCACGGTTCTGTCTCGGGTACGACCGGGCGATCTGCTCTGCCTTTCGCCTCATCGCCCCCGCCCCAACCAGACCGGCCACTTTCTTTTCGTCATCCCAGTCATCTTTCATATGGTAATAGGAGAGCAAAAAGTTCATATCTGCGCAATACTCTGTAATCTCATTGCAAAGCATCCGCTGTTTCTTCACAGGATGGACTTTACAGCGATGCATACTTTCCACTCCCGCACACTCATAAAGTGAGGTCAAAAGAATCACGGTAAACGTCATATCGTAAGTCAGCGTCATCTGTCCCAGATGCCCGTTTCGTTCTCTCAATGTCCGGCACAGACCGCAGTAATATGCTTTATATCGATACCAGTCTTTGATTTTCAGCTCAGGTTTACAGATCGTGACATATCCAAACATCTTTCATTCCTCTTCCTTCGCCCAGCCGCGCGAACAGCTCACCGCACGTTTCCAGCCGCGCAGCATCTTCTCCCGCCTGTCGGGTGTAATGTCCGGCGTGAATACCCGGTCGATCGCCCAGTTCTGACGAACATCGTCCTTATTTTTCCAGTATCCGACTGCCAGTCCGGCAAGGTAGGCGGCTCCCATCGCCGTTGTCTCCACACACTGCGGGCGGTTGACCGGAGCGTTGCTGATATCCGCCTGCGTCTGCATCAGGAAATTATTCGCACTGGCGCCGCCGTCTACTTTCAGCGCAGAGAGCTTTGTCTGTGCGTCCGCCTCCATCGCCGCCAGAACATCATTCACCTGGTAAGCCAGCGATTCCAGCGTGGCGCGGACAATATGGCTCTTATTTACCCCGCGTGTCAGTCCGACGATCGTCCCCCGCGCATACTGATCCCAGTACGGCGCGCCAAGTCCCGTGAACGCAGGGACAACGTAACAGCCGTTGGCATCCGGCACCTTTTTCGCAAGATATTCCGTATCCGCCACTGAATCAATCAGCCGCAGCTCATCGCGAAGCCACTGAATCGCTGCTCCTGCCACAAAGATCGAACCTTCCAGCGCATAATTAACTTTCCCGTCAATTCCCCACGCGATCGTCGTAACAAGGCCGTTTCTGGAAAACACCGGCGTCTCCCCTGTGTTCATCAACAGGAAGCAGCCCGTGCCATATGTATTTTTTGCCTCTCCCTTTTCAAAACAGGTCTGCCCGAACAGAGCCGCCTGCTGGTCTCCCGCGGCTCCTGCGATCGGAATCCTGCCGCCGAAAAAGCTCGGATCCGTCTCTCCGTAGATCTCACTGGACGGTTTTGCCTGAGGCAGCATACTCCGCGGGATTCCCAACTCCTCAAGAATCTCCTCATCCCACTCCAGCGTGTTGATGTTAAACATCATCGTACGTGACGCATTAGAATAATCCGTCACATGCACCGCACCCTTCGTCAGTTTCCAGATCAGCCACGTCTCGACCGTTCCGAACAGAAGCTCCCCGCGCTCGGCACGTTCCCGCGCTCCTTCTACGTGATCCAGTATCCATTTTACTTTCGTCGCCGAAAAATATGCATCAATCACAAGTCCTGTTTTCTCCCGGAACTTCTCGGTCAGGCCCTTTTCCTTCAGACTGTCACAGTATTCCGAAGTGCGTCTGCACTGCCATACAATTGCGTGATATACCGGTTTCCCGGTATTCTTGTCCCACACGATCGTCGTCTCCCGCTGGTTCGTGATCCCGATCGCCGCGATGTCTTCCGCTCCCGCGCCGATCTGCGTCATCGCGTCCCGCGCGACCTGAAGCTGGGAAGACCAGATCTCACTCGCATCATGTTCCACCCAGCCGGGTTTTGGAAAATGCTGCGTGAACTCCTTCTGTGACACACTGCACATTTCCCCTCTCTCATTAAATAAAATACACCGGTTGCTCGTCGTCCCCGAATCAAGCGCCATGATATACTTTGCCATATCGTCCTCCTTATGTATGTAATAGCCTCTCGGAATCTCATTTACAGCGTCCACACGTCCTGATTTGTTGTCGATACTGCCGCCGCTCCTGCTGCCAGCGCACCCATCACGTCTTCTTTATCTGCGATCAGACCTCCCGCAATCACCGGAATCCGTACATCTGTGCAGATCTTTCGGATCACTTTCGGCATCACGCCGGGCAGAACTTCAATAAAGTCCGGCTTCGCCCCGCGCTGCTTTCCCAGGTTCTCAATACTCTGAAGCGCCAGAGAGTCAATCACAAAAAAACGCAGCACCGTATAGAGTCCTTGTTCCTTCGCATACGTTGTCATCGCCGCTTTCGTCGTTATGATGCCGTCCGCTCCTGCCGTATCCCGCAGGTAATCTACGGAAACCTCCTTCGCGCTCAGACCTGTAACCAAATCCATATGCACCATCGCAAGTTTCCCCGCCTGTTGGATCCGGTTCACAATCCCCCCAATGGAACAAATATCCCCGTATAATACAAAAATAACAGTCAGCTCTCCCATCTTACATGCTTTTTCCAGACCTTCATTGTCCTTAACCGCAGCAATGATGGGATTCTCCTCCACCGCATGTAAAAATTGTCTCCGCATGAATGTACCCTCATTTCCGTAAGCCAGTTGACGTGTGACAATAGATACATTATAACTCATAATCATAAAATGTTCCATCATTATTTCTGATTGATTAGGGTTGATTAGGGTGGCTTCATGAGGGTTTTCTAAACCATTTTCCAAAGTCACTCAGTCACTATTTTGTTTTTATTATAATTTGTGGTAAAAATGTCAATTGAACTTATTTTTAAGGTATTCCGGAATTTATGAGGTTATGAACTTCACGGATTCAGGTAATGATATAAGTTACTTGATTCTTTTATCTATTATTTCATTTACTTCTTTGATCATATTAATTTCTCTGCCGGCTAATACTATTTGGTACACTTCATCCACAGTAGAAATTTCAAGAAAACTATACCGGAAATAGTAACCCTTTGGTGTTTCTTTAATTTCTAAAGATTGAATATTGTCTATAGGTATAATAAGTGCTACACGTGTAATAATTAAAAAATGGTCAGTAATATAGATCATGATACTTTTTCCCTTAAACTTTAGGCTGTTTGTCAATTCACGATCTACATTTTGTAAATCATCCGTGTCTATCTTACGATCTTGTATAAACATCCCTCTTCTTATATATACATAAAATAAGATTTCTATAAGCGTTACTACACATAAGATTATATACAAATTAGTGTCAGGACTATATATGATTCCCAAAACATCGATAATACAGGTCAAAATAATCACTGTCAGCCAAAAAACAGTAACGATCTTTCTGATAATGAAAGTCTTTTTCATAATACTGTAGATATTACTATATTTTTTCCAGAACCTTTTTCCCCTTGCCATTTCAACCCACATTTCCTTTCCAGTGAAAAAAATTATCTATTCTATCCTGTCAAACAATCATTATAGCTGATCTTAACAGATTGTAGCACGTAATTTCAACTGTTTCCATATTTATATTAATTGAAAAATCGAGTTCTCTTCAAAAGATTACTTTTCACGAGGTGAGGAAATAAATTGAATAAAACACTGTAGTTCGAATAATTAAATGGGTTGCAGAGCTTTGACTATATGACAAACTGTAGATTGACACATTTAACCATCCGTGATATCGTTAGGAAGAATCATGAAAAGGAAAGGAGCAATAGTGATGAATATGAATAAAGTTGAAACATCAAACGCACCCGGAGCAATCGGTCCTTATTCGCAGGCATATACGACAGGAGATTTTGTCTTTGTCTCCGGACAGATCCCGGTGAACCCGGAAACAGGGAATATCCCGGAAGGGATTGAAGCACAGGCAGATCAGAGCTGCCGCAATGTATCCGCAATTCTTCAGGCAGCAGGAGTCAGCATGGAATCCGTTGTAAAAACAACCTGCTTTCTGGCGGAGATGGCAGATTTTTCCGCATTTAATTCTGTCTATGAAAAGTATTTTGTTTCTAAGCCGGCAAGAAGCTGTGTAGCTGTCAAAGAACTTCCAAAGGGCGTCCTGTGTGAAGTAGAAGCAATTGCAGTACAGAAATACTTGAGTTTCCGTAAATTGTAATTGAAAAAGGGATATGTCTATCTAAAGTAC
>CATXUX010000002.1 GCA_958402795.1 uncultured Lachnospiraceae bacterium
TTACCGATCAGATTGAACGGAGGGATTTTGCAATGTTGTTTGATAGTTTTGAAGCGTATGATGTGCAGGAAACACGGCGGATAAGTCGAGAAGAAGGACATAAAGAGGGGCGCAAAGAGGGGCGCGAAGAGCGATTAGTTGAACAGGTATGTAAAAAGATTGCAAAGAACTATTCGGTATCTGATATTGCGGAAATGTTGGAGGAAAATGAGGATGCGATACAGGAAATTTATGATATCGCCAAAGAATATGCCCCGGAGTTTGATACGGAAACAATTATGAAAAAGCTGCAGGAAAATAGGGAAAAGAGACAGTGATGAAGTAAAAAGCGATCGTGTGTTATTGGTGAAAAAAACGGACAGTTTTCCGATTCTTTCAATAAATCAGGAAACTGTCCGTTTTTCTAATGCTGTGCGGCAATGAGATAGATCAGATCTCTTCTCCGTTTTTATATCTCGAAACGACATGCTGGATCCGTTCATCCGGACTTAGCAGAGAGCTGATGGAGCCGTCATGGTTCAGTGTATCCACGATCAGTGCGATGTATTTACTCATATCGCAGTTGATATAATACGGCTTCGACAGAAGTTCCGGCGACTGGTAGATTAGGTTTGTCGTCAGGATTCCATTGATAATTCCATCTTCATATGCTTTGTCGAATTTGTCCAGTCCGCTTGTAAACAATCCAAATGTTGCTGCTGCATAAATTCTTTTTGCTTTTCTGCGTTTCAGTTCTGCGGCTACATCCAGAATACTCTCTCCGGATGAGATCATATCGTCGATGATGATGACGTCCTTGCCTTCTACAGAGGAGCCAAGAAATTCGTGCGCAACGATCGGATTGCGTCCGTCTACGATTCGGGTGTAATCTCTTCGCTTGTAGAACATGCCCATATCCAGACCGAGTACATTGGCGAGGTAGACCGCGCGGTTTGTACCGCCTTCATCGGGACTGATCGCCATCATATGTTTACTGTCGATCTGCAGGTCTTTGACCGTATGGAGAAGTCCCTTGATAAACTGATAGGTCGGGGGAACGGTCTCAAAACCGCTCAGAGGAATCGCGTTCTGGACACGTGGATCATGTGCGTCAAAGGTAATGATGTTGTCTACGCCCATGCGGACCAGTTCCTGCAGTGCGAGCGCGCAGTCCAGTGATTCGCGGCCGCTGCGCTTGTGCTGACGGCTCTCGTAGAGGAACGGCATGATCACATTGATACGCCGTGCCTTTCCGCCGACGGCTGCGATGACACGTTTCAGATTCTGGTAATGGTCGTCCGGAGACATATGGTTGGTATAGCCGGTCATCGGGTACGTCACACTGTAATTGCATACGTCAACGAGCAGATAGAGATCTTTCCCGCGGACAGACTCGCCGATGATTCCTTTGGCTTCACCGGAACCGAAGCGGGGAACCTTGGCGTCAACGATATACGTATCCCGCTCATAGCCGGTAAACGCAACATCGTCTTTGTACTGATGGGCGCTTTCATGTCTCCATTTGACCAGATAGTCATTTACTTTGTTTCCGAGTTCCTCACAGCCTGTAACGGGTATCAGACCAAGTGCTCCTACCGGAATATTTTCTAAAATACGTTCATTTCTGCGCAGCATGATGCGTGTCCTCCCTATTCTTTTGTAATTTCTTTTTCAGCCGGATATCATCACCGGTCAGTCTTAATAAGATATAATTGCTTGTAATCCTGGAAAAAGAGCGTTCCGTATATAAATCAGCCAGTGTCTCCAGCGACAGATTCGTGGAAATGACTGTTGATTTTTTCTCCAGCAGGCGCTCATTGATGCAACTGAAGAATTGGGAGGAAATGAATGTGTTCGTCAGTTCCGTTCCCAGATCGTCGATGATCAGAAGATCACAGTCATAAATACACTCCTGCATCTTCTTTGAACTGATATCGTTTTTGTCAAATGTGCTCTGTGCCAGTATGTTGAAAAAAGCAGGCGCAGAGTAGTATATCACGGAATATCCGCCGTCGATCAGATCACGGGCAATACAGTTGGAGAGAAATGTTTTTCCCACTCCGACGTCGCCGTACAGCAGCAGATTTTTCGAGTCATTCCCGAACGTGCGGACGAAATCCTTGCAGATCCGCAGTGCGTCAGTCATAATGGCGCGGGAAGACCGGTGTGACTTCTGGTCAATAAAATTTTCTGAATAATAGTCCAGCGAAAATGTGTCAAAATTCTCCACCTTTAAGATCTCTCTCAGGTTGGACTGCTCATAGAGCAGATCCGTGACAGCTTTTTTAAAACAGTGGCATTTCCGGCCGTCGATATACCCGGTGTCTTTACAGTCGGGGCATTCATAAACCGGTTCCAGATAATCAGCGGGAAATCCCGCGGATTCAAGAAGAAGCTGCTTCTTCTTTCTGCACGCGGCAAGCTCTTCTTTCAGCGCGCCTACCGCATTTTCGTCTCCATCGAGAAGTCTTCGTCCGTACCGGACAGAGAGTTCCGATATGGATTCGTCCAGTTTTTGAAATTCCGGCAGGCGTTCGCAGACTTCTGCATAACGCCTGTCCATAATGTCATGACTGCGAAGCTGTTTTTGTTCATAAGACCGCATAACAGTCTGGTATTGTGAATTGGTAAGTCCCACAATCAAACTCCTTTTGTTGTTTAATTACTTTTTAATAATTGTTCTTCCAAAGAGTCCATATCATAAGTGCGGCGCTCAAAATTATTCATATTCTTTGCAGCACTTCTGTTTCTGGATGTGCTGCTCCTGCGCGATTCCTTCTCCCGGTGGAATGCTTCATCAAGCGCGGAGATATCGCCCAGATGGTGTACGTGATTATCGTGCCACCGCTCCAGAATCGAATCTGCATACTCAAAGCTCGCCTGATGTGTGGCAGAAATGGTACGGCGGCATGCCTCCTGGACAAGCTCCAGTGAAAATCCCATCTGCTGGGTCCACTTGTTGATATAGGCAAGCTCGGATTCTGCCGGCCCGCGGTTCTTGATACCGAATGCATTCAGAACTGTATAGCAGTTCTGGTTATAACGGCTGGAACGGAGCTTTGCCTGCTCTACGGTGGTGACGCCGTCGTCACTCCATGAAAGAGCAACTTTCTTCATATAGCGCATACTTTTATGCCCGTTCTCGACACAGGATTCTACCAGGTACTCGATCAGATCCTTGGACATCTTTAAATCGTGATAAAAGTATGTAATCGCCTCTACATCCGTATGTGACAGCGTCTTGCCAAGGTACTGTTCCGTAATGAACAGCAGATCTTTCAACTCCTTCTGTGCTTTCAGCGAGCTGAGAGGAATTGCTTTTGAGCCGGAAACCGGTGCGGGTGCAGGTTCCGGTTCAAAGGCAGCAGGCATGTCCGCCGCCGGTTCTGCGGAAGTACCGGAGAGCGCGGGAACATTTACAAGCTCCAGACCGGTGATCCGTCCATCCTCATCTCGTTCGAGATTCAGCAGTCCTTCCGCTTCCCAGTAGCGGAAAGCGCGCAGAACATCATTCTCCGTGTTGCCCAGACAGTCGGCGATAGAAGAAACGGTAAACGCCGCGCAAGGATCGCTTAGATGGCGCAGCAGGAACAGGTATACCTTCACAAATTCTCCGTTCGCACGCGCCATGTAGTTGTCAATAAAATCATTTGAAATAAAAGTTGCATTAGCCTGAAACTGGTTTTTTACTTTTAGAGTTTTCATACGTTGTCCGCCCTTTGTGTTGTTCTCCCTTAAAACTTCCCTCGATCTCGTATAACGATGTTGTAATAGTATAGCACCTTTTGGAAAGACCGTGGAAATTTTTTTGTGGATAACTCAGTGTGGATAATGTGGATAACTCACTTTTTTAACAGGGATTCCCCGATGTTTACTACGTCTCCGGCCCCCATAGTTATCAACAAATCTCCTGGGGCACAGTGGCTTTCCAGAAAATCTTCAATCTCCTCAAAGCTGGGGAAATAGTGTGCATCCGTTCCGAGCGCCTGCACTTCTTTCGCCAGAGCTTCCGAAGAAACCCCCAGTGTATCTGTTTCCCTGGCCGCGTAAATATCTGCGAGAACGAGATGGTCTGTGCGGGAGAGTGCCTCGGCAAACTCGTGGAAAAATGCCTTGGTGCGGGTGTACGTATGCGGCTGGAATACACACCAGAGTTCCTTGTGCGGATAGTTTGCCGCCGCATTGAGCGTGGCTGTGATCTCGGTCGGATGGTGTGCGTAATCGTCTATGATCGTTACCCCGTTCATCATTCCCTTATATTCGAAACGGCGGTCCGTTCCGGTGAAGGATTCAAGACCGGCCTGTATCGTCCGGACGGGGATATCCAGAAGCTCGGCCGTTGCGATCGAAGCGAGCGCGTTGGATACATTGTGGACGCCCGGAACCGAGAGACGGATGCGGTCGGAGGGGGTGCCTTTTTTTACAAGGGTAAATGCAGCGCAGCCTTTTTCATCATATGTGATATCTGAAGCGCTGTAATCGCTGTCTGCGGAAGTTCCGTAAGTCACAACATGACAGTCCAGTCCTTCGAAGATCTCTTTATAATTGTCGATATCCTGATTGATCACAAGTGTTCCGTCAGCCGGGAGCAGTGCTGCGAACTGATGGAAAGAGTGGCGGATGTCTTCCAGATCTTTAAAGAAGTCCAGATGATCTTCCTCAATGTTCAGGATTACGCCGATCTTCGGGAAAAAGTGAAGGAAACTGTTGGTATATTCACAGGCCTCTGTAATAAATACTTCGGATTTCCCGACACGGATGTTCCCGCCGATCGCCTGCAGGATACCGCCGACAGAAACGGTCGGGTCCAGATCCCCTTCCAGCAGGATGTGGGAAATCATAGAAGTTGTCGTCGTCTTGCCGTGGGTTCCGGATACCGCGATCGGCATGTCGTAATTCTTCATCAGCTGGCCGAGCAGTTCGGCACGGGTCAGCATCGGGATCTTGCGGGCAACAGCTTCCATAAGCTCTGCGTTATCCCGGCGGATCGCCGCGGTGTATACGACACAGTCAATGTCGTCAGTGATATTTGAAGCACGCTGTCCATAATAGATCCGTGCGCCCATCCGCGTCAGTTTCTGTGTCAGCGAGGATTCTTTTGCATCAGAACCGGATACCGTAAATCCTTCTTCAATCAGGATCTCGGCGAGTCCGCTCATGCTGATGCCGCCAATGCCGATAAAATGAATATGGATAGGACGGTCAAAATGAATTTTATACATGAGTAAATACCTTCTTCTGAAAAATTTTGAAAAGGAGTCAGAGCACTCAGATAAAGACAAATTCCCATCTGAATAAACTCTGCCTCTTATATTATACTATATATCAAAAAAATTAAAAGAAATTCTTTTTGGGCAATTTTCATAAAAAATAAATTTTCTGTAACTAAAATTTGTAAAATATGTGTACGAATTGAAAAAATGTGCTATAATGGGAAAAACGAACCAGAAATGAGGTGACGACATGATCAAAAAGGAAATGATCGCGATGCTGCTTGCGGGCGGACAAGGCAGCCGGCTGGGAATCCTGACGTCGAAAGTGGCGAAACCGGCGGTCGCTTTTGGCGGAAAGTACCGCATTATCGATTTCCCGCTCAGCAATTGTATCAATTCCGGTGTAGACACCGTAGGGGTACTGACACAGTACCAGCCTCTTAGACTGAACACACATATTGGAATCGGGATTCCGTGGGATCTGGATCGTAATGTGGGAGGTGTCACGATCCTTCCGCCTTACGAGAGCAACAGAAACAGTGAGTGGTACACAGGAACGGCAAATGCAGTCTATCAGAATATAGACTATATCGAACAGTACCATCCGGACTATGTGCTGATACTTTCCGGTGACCATATTTATAAGATGGATTATGAGGTGATGCTGGAATTTCATAAGGCGAACCATGCGGATGTGACGATCGCCGCGATGCCGGTGCCGATGGAAGAGGCAAGCCGTTTTGGAATCGTCGTGGCAGACACCCAGAGCCGCATCAAAGAGTTCGAGGAGAAGCCGGAGCATCCGAGCAGCAATCTGGCTTCGATGGGGATATACATCTTTAGCTGGCCGGTACTTAAGGACGCGCTGTTAAAGCTGTCTGACCAGCCGAATTGTGATTTCGGAAAGCATATCATACCGTACTGCCACAACAAGGGAGACCGGCTGTTTGCGTATGAGTACAACGGTTACTGGAAGGATGTCGGGACGCTGACGTCGTACTGGGAGGCGAATATGGAGCTGATCGATATCATTCCGGAGTTTAATCTCTACGAAGAATATTGGAAGATTTATACGAACAGTTCCGCGATCCCGCCGCAGTATATTTCAACGCAGGCGGTGATCGACCGCTGTATCATCAGCAATGGATCGGAGATTTATGGCGAGGTGCATAATTCTGTTCTTGGCGCTGATGTGGTGATCGGAGGCGGCAGCATTGTACGGGATTCCATCATTATGAGAGATGTGGAGATCGGTGAGAACTGTGTCATTGACAAGGCGATCATTGCGGAGGGGACGAAAGTCGGCGCAAATGTTGCGATCGGAATCGGAAGTGAGGCTCTGAACCGGATGAGAGCGGATATCTACAATGGCGGTCTGGCGACGATCGGGGAGAATTCCCGGATTCCGCCAAATGTTCAGATCGGGAAGAACACTGTGGTCAGCGGAGCAACGTCCGCAGAAGACTATAAGGACGGAGTGCTCTCAAGCGGAGAGACTCTGATAAAGGCAGGTGAGTGGGTATGAAAGCAGTGGGGATCATTCTGGCAGGCGGCGTCAAAAGGATGCAGGCATTGACAGAGAAACGCGCGGCGGCGGCTCTGCCGGTTGCATCCAGTTACCGGGCGATTGATTTCGTGCTGAGTAATATGACAAATTCCAGAGTACAGAAAGTTGCGGTTCTGACGCAGTACAATGCCCGCTCGCTCAATGAGCATCTGAATTCATCAAAATGGTGGAATTTCGGAAGAAAACAGGGCGGTATGTACGTACTCACGCCGACGATCACTTCGGATAACGGATACTGGTACCGGGGAACGGCGGATGCGATCTGCCAGAATCTGGATTTCCTGCGGAGATGCCATGAACCATATGTTATCATCACGTCCGGAGACGCGGTCTATAAGATGGACTATAACAAGGTTTTGAAATATCATGTGGAAAAGAAAGCGGATATTACGGTAGTGGTGAAAGATCTGGAACCCGGGGAGGATGCGACCAGATTCGGAACCGTACGGATGAACGAAGAGAACCGGATCGAGGAATTTGAGGAGAAGCCGATGGTGGCGCGTTCACAGACGATTTCGACAGGTATATACGTGATGCGGAGAAGACTCCTGATCGATCTTGTGGAACGCTGCGTGGAAGACGACCGTTATGATTTTGTGTCGGATATCCTGATCCGTTATAAAAATCTGAAAAAAATATATGGTTATAAGATCAGCGACTACTGGAGTAATATTTCTACAGTTGACGCATACTACCGGACAAACATGGATTTCCTGAAACCAGAGGTGCGGGATTATTTCTTCCGGCAGCTTCCGGCGGTGTATTCCAAAGTCAGCGATCTGCCTCCGGCAAAGTATAATCCAGGCGCAGCCGTAAGAAACAGTCTGGTGGGAAGCGGAAGTATCATCAATGGACTGGTAGAGAATTCTGTCTTATTTAAGAAAGTATATATCGGGAATAATTGTGTGATCAAGAATTCCATTATTCTGAATGATGTGTATCTTGGAGACAATACGTACATTGAGAACTGTATTGTAGAGAGCCGGGGAACCATTCGGGCAAACACAAGGCATGTCGGTGAGAATGAAGTAAAAGTAGTCGTTGAAAAAAACGAAAGATATGCATTGTAGAAGGAAATAATGAAAGGAGAAAGGGTATGCAGATCACAGATGTACGCGTACGCAGAGTCGCAAAGGAAGGTAAGCTGAAAGCGGTGGTGTCAATCACATTTGATGAGGAGTTTGTGGTTCATGACATCAAGGTAATTGAGGGCGAGAAAGGATTGTTTATTGCGATGCCGAGCAAGAAGGCTGTAGACGGAGAATACCGTGATATTGCACATCCGATCAATTCCGGCACCCGGGAGCGGATCCAGAGTACGATTCTTGAAAAATACAAAGAAGCGCTCGAGGAAGAGCCGGAAATGATTTTTGGTGAGATGTAAAGGGTCAGTCTAAACGATGGAGTTCAAACTCCATCGTTTTTTTCGTGCGCGGGTGCCGGAATGCGAGACGGCAGGCGAAAAGCTGGATCCCACTGTGTCCTGTCTGATGCGTTGCTGCCGGGGCAGGAGCGCCGTACTTCGTATCTCCTACGATGGGGCATCCGATCGAAGCCATCTGTACCCGGATCTGGTGGTGGCGTCCGGTATCGAGATGAATCTCTGCGACCGACCGGGGGGATGAACCCGGTATGACGCGCAGTATACGGTAAGAAAGACGTGCGTATTTTGCTCCCGGGACGCTGCTGTCACAGATGCGGGACTGATTCGTACGGCCGTCCTTACACAGATAATGGGTAAGTGTATCCTCCGTTTTTTCCGGAACGCCTTCCAGCAGCGCCCGGTAGTATTTTCCGAAACCGTCGGTCATAAGCTGGCGGTTGAGTTCTTTTGCGGCAAATGGTGTTTTGGCGAACACGAGCAGACCTTCCACAGGCTGGTCCAGCCGGTGGATCACACCAAGGTAAGGCGGCTGTCCGGGGCGGGATCCGGCAAGATAGTTTTTTAAAATACTCTCCATATCCGCAGATTTGACCTGCCTGGTCTGGGTTGCGATCCCGGCAGGCTTTACACAGACAAGGATATCGTTGTCTTCAAATACAATATCAGGATTCATGGAATGTGGTCCTCCTTTTGTTCAATACTGGTTACTTTTCACGGGGTAGGGAAATGCGGAAAAAGTTGGTGCAAGCTTGCATCAACGCTTGTTTTTTTCTGAAAGGCTATTATAATAAAAAACAGAGGGAAATGCAATGAAAAGGAGAACCATATGAGCAGTAAAATACAGGACGAAAGATACCGCATCACGGAAGAGGCCATTTGTGATGCGTTTCTTTTACTACTGAAAGAAAAAGAGCTGGACCGGATCACCGTATCGGACGTAGTAAAAAGAGCAGGGATCGTGCGGAGCACGTTCTATAATCACTACGAAGATATTCCTGCTCTTGTAACGGCGATTGAAGATCAAACGATCGAGGATCTGTTCGCCCTTATGGAAACCTTTCACCCGAAAAATGACCGGGAGGTGTGCCGTTCGTTTTTCATGGCGGTCTGCAGCTATACGAAGACGAATCCTTTTATGGCAAATCTTCTGCAAAATCCAAGAAGTAATGCCTTCTTTGAAAAAAACTTAACCATGCTTCACCGTTATGTAAGGCAGACGGTGCAGAGTACAACACCTTCCCGGCACAGCAAAGAGGAGTATTCCTACATGATCGCCTGCGCGATCGGAAGCACCCTCGGCGTACTTCACAAGTGGGCGCTTGGAAACTTCCAGACTCCCGTTGAAACGGTCGCGGAGCTTCTGACACAGGCATTTGTCAATGGGATGCTTCCATTCATGTCCTGATGCAGACAGGTTCATCAATCATGGCTTCCTGCCGTTTGATCTTCTTTGTCGAGCTTCTGACAAACGGATTTTTCCGCACGACCAGTCCGGTGATCTGACGGTAGGTCGGCTGTGATTTATTATACTGATCCAAAAATGTCTGCAGCGCGGTCTGTACCGCTTCTTCGTCCATTCCTCCGGCAGCGACAGTCTCCTGATCCGGATAGATTCTGGCGGTAAGTCCGTTCTTTTCGCCGGTTACGATCACTTCGCCTACAAGATTGTTGAGCGCCAGCTTGTTTTCAATCTCTTCCGGAGAAATATTTTCGCCGTTGGAGAGAATAATCAGATTTTTCACTCTTCCGTTTATAAACAGGAAGCCGTCTTCGTCCAGATATCCTTTGTCTCCCGTATGAAGCCAGCCGTCTTTCAGGGTTTCGGCAGTCTCCTTCGGCATGTTATAATATCCCTTCATGACGCTGCTGCCACGTACGAGGATTTCTCCGTCGTCAAATGCAAGCTCCACATTACAGAGCGGTCTTCCGACAGATCCGGCCTTATGGTCGTCCGGCGTGTTCGAGCTGATGACAGGAGAGCATTCTGACATTCCGTATCCCTCAAAAATATCCACCCCATATTCTGCAAATTGATCAATATAATAGGGGTCCAGATGAGCGCCTCCGGTAAAAATGATACGGAGATTGCCTCCGAATAGTTTGTCCGCCAGTATTTTTTTCGGAATCGCGGGATCCGCGGCGGAGAGCTTCTTGTAAATCGTCTCAACCATCAATGGCACCATGAGCATGACGTCCGGTTTGAAGATGCTCATATTTCTCACCATGTGTAAAAGGGAGTCGTTGATGCATACCGTCGTACCGAGAGAAAATCCCTTGAGCCAGTCCATTACCAGACAGAACGCATGATGGATCGGAAGGACGCTCAAGAGCACACTTCCGGGTTCTTTTGTGTAATTTACGGATTCTACATTTGTCGCCAGGTTACGTTGTGTCAGCATCACGCCCTTACTTTTTCCGGTTGTTCCGGATGTATAAATAATCGTAGCCACGTCTTCCGGGGCCGGTCTTTGTGAACCGTCCCCTGCTTTTTTGGAAGATTCTTTCAATCCGGCAAGAGAATCTGTTTTTTTATTGGAAATCTCCGGCGCTTCGTCCAGCAGCCATATTTTTTTCAGTTTCGGGCACTGTTCCAGAATGCCATCTAAAAGCACCCGCTTTTTGGAACTCAGGAAAAGCGCTTCGGAATCAGAACGGTTGAGAAGATCGATCAGATCCTCTTCCGGGAGGCCTGCATCGAGAGGCACCGCAGCCGTATTTCCGGTAATGATCCCGAGATAGCTTTCAATCCAGTCTACAGAGCTGGTTCCGATCAGGGCAATATGCGCCCCATGAAATCCTTCTGCGGCCAGTCCCTTTCGGATCGCAGCGACATTTTCCAGCAGCTCGTGATAGCTTCTGGAGAGAATTTCTTTCTTTTTCAGCCATTTGACGGCTTTGATCTCCGCATATTTTTGACAGCTTTCTTCTAATATATCTCGAATCAGAGTTTCCATATCATTCCATCCTTTTTAAAGTCTTTCCAACAGTTCCAGCGCCTCTCCGACTGTAAGGATCTTCAGCGCCTCTTCTTCTTCCAGTTCTACGTCAAAGGTGTCTTCAAGCTCGCCCAGAAAGGACATAAAATCAAGGGAGCTAAATCCCAGGTCTTCCCGGAATCTCAGATCATCCGTCATTTCTTCCGGCGTTACCTCGCAATACTGGGACACGATTGTTTTAAACTGCATTTCCTGTGTCATGATCATTCCTCCATCTATTATAACCGGGGTGTTTGCCCCCGATATCATTGCCGTTTGTTTCTTAGATCGTCTCCATGATCTCTCCGATACTCATGTCGGGTTCTGCAATCCCTTTGAAAAGAATGCGCATCATATAGTAGTATAAAAGCTCCATATCATGTTCAGTCAGATGCGCCGTCTGGTAATGATAGGAGAAGTTCATCCCCCATTCTCCGTGTGCGATACGGTCAGATACATCTTTTTCGTTGCCGCGCCGTTTGCAAACCATTTCGAATGCTGCGGGATATTTACGAGATGCGGATTATCCATTTTTACCGGCATGGGTTGGTAGGTGAGATAACAACTTTCGTAGGCTGTATTTTCCGGCGTATGATACCGTCTGCGCATCTCTTCCTCAATCAGCATGGGATCGTAATTGCTGTGCATATAAATCCGGTTCTGTACATTCTGAATCTCATAGGCTGCGGAAATAAAATCGGTATCCGCGGAAATCACGGTTCGGCAGGGGAACATGATCGTCCTGCTGCCCCCGGAAGTCCATTCCGCATGGGTGGAGCGTCTCGAAATAAAATTTTCAATCGTAATATCTTCCTGCCCGTTATTTACCTTTGACAGATAGGTCCGGATTCCCAGCAGCAAAAGATTGGTCATAGAAAGCTGATGATTCATGCAGAAATCCATCAGGTTCTTTGTCGGTTCCGGTTCCAGAACATAATCCTTTACCTGAACAAACAGATTTTCCAGCTCGATATCCGCTGCGCGCAGATCTGGATTACCGTGCCGTTTTCTTGCCGCTTCCAGAACAGAAGATCCCTGGATATCCGAGTAAAGCGGTTCTCCCAGTGCGTCCAGTTGATCGTCCCAGAACTTCTTGTCCTTTGCAAATCGTTTCTCATTGGCTGCTTTTTTCAGATCCTTTTGCAGGACGGTTTCAAAATCTGCAAGATCCTGCGGATATTCAGACCGGAATCTATAATGGGTATAAAGCTGCATCAGGTCGTTGATCATCACCACCAGTCCGCAGGAATCAATCAGTCTGTGATCCATATGGATAAATAATCCGTTATAGCCTTCCGGAAGCTTTACCATCGTGATATCACAGAGAGGAATATCGTATCCGTCAAACGTCTCGTATGCCCACTGCTGCATCAGGTGATCCGCCTTGGTCAGACTCATGCCGGATAAATCCTTAAGCGGAATGTCTCTGGCGTCCTTTTCCACAATATACTGCTTTACATCGCCGTTTTCATCTGGTTTTGTAAAGCGGATCCGCATACATCCATAACGCTCTATTTCCAATTGGATACATTTTTTCAGAAGTCCAAAATCCAGGGCAGATTTTAAAGATGCCACCACGCTGACTCCGGATACCTGCTGCGTTCCATACGTGCGGATCCAGTTATGGTGCATTTTCTGCGCCGCTGTCAAAGGATAATAGTCTCTCATAAGCAACCTCCTCGTTCTTTCATTTGAAAAGTAGCACATTTTGCCTTCAATTTCTACCCACACAAAGATTTAACAAACACTTTACAGAAAATTGACCAGAAAAAGCATCGGAGTAACTGCGAATGTTATGAGAACTGCTTGACTTTTTTCTATAATCTGTCTAAACTGAATACAATGACGATATCAGGGGCAAAAGGATTTGAGTTGCTTTAGGATTGCAGGAGTGTAAGAGTATATAGATCACGCAGGAGGAGCTTATGAGCAGGCAGGAATGGGAACGGTTCGGTGAAGAAATCTGCCGGAATGTGCAGGACGCGGTTGATTCCGGTGATTTCAGCAGATTAAGCCGGACGGTAACGGACGCCGTGAACGGAGCAGCGGACAGCCTGTCCCGGACAATGCGGGGAATGGGCGGAGCGGCAAATGGAAGCGCCGGTCAAACCCGGAAAAATACAGAGAGTCAACAACAGTATCAATACCAGCATAATACGGGAGAGGACTATAGCGGGAACAGATACCGGCATGATACGAAGGCAGAAAGTAGAGGAAACGCATACCGGTACGACGCAGGAACAGAAAACAGAGAGAACGTATACCGGTATAACACAAAGACAGAAGGCCGCGGATATGCGCATCAGTATAATCAGGCCGCGGAGAAAAGGAAAAGCAGTCTTCCGGTGCTGTATGCGTCTGCGGCTTCTACGAAAGTCGGTGGTATTCTTCTGAGTGTTTTCGGATATTCACTTTCTATTGTGAATTTACTGGGATTTATTGTGGCATTTGTGTTTACGATGAATAGTCCGGAGGCTGCCGGTGTGGCGGTTACGTCCGCCTGTGCAGTGCTTTCGGCGGTGACTGTCGCAATGGCGGCGGCAGGAACGAAGATGCTGGGAGGTTTTAAGCGTTTCCGGTCCTATATCCGCGCGCTTGGTGAGCGGGAGTACTGCAGGATCGAGGAACTTGCCGACCGGATCGGGAAGAATTCGAAGTTTGTTGCAAAAGATCTGGAACGGATGATTCAAAAAGGCTGGTTTCGGCAGGGACATCTTGATGAGCAGAAAACCTGTCTGATGGTCAGCAATAAAGCCTACGGCCAGTACCAGGCGCTGATGGAACAGACCCGGAAGCAGGAGCAGGAAGAACGTGAGAGAAAAGAGCGGGAGAGGAAACGCGCAGAACAGGAAGAACGGGATGCGACGAAGCTTTCGCCGGAGGTACGTGAGGTGATCGAGGCGGGAGAAGAATACATCCGCCGGATCCACGCGTGCAACGATGCCATTCCGGGAGAAGAGATTTCTGCGAAGATTTCCCGGATGGAGATGCTGGTGGACCGGATCTTTGACCGGGTGGAGGAGGAACCGGAGACGGTATCAGACCTCCACCGCATGATGAATTATTACCTGCCGACGACGGTGAAACTTCTGGAGGCGTATGAGGATCTGGATGCGGAGCCGGTACAGGGAGAGAATATCCGTAACTCCAAGCGGGAGATTGAGAAGACGCTGGACACGCTGAACACGGCGTTTGAGAAGTTGTTAGACAGCATGTACCAGGATACGGCATGGGATGTGTCTTCCGATATTTCGGTATTGCGCACGATGCTGGCGCAGGAAGGACTGACGGAAGACGGATTGAAAGATAAAAAGGAATAAGAAGGGGGTAACGTACAATGGCGGTGGACCTGAAAGATTTTACGACTGCGCCGACGCTGACACTGGATCCGTTTGCGGAAATGAAAAAGGCGGATGTGGCAGTACAGGAAGAAAAAGCGGCGCCTGCACAGGAAGAGGATATTTTGTCGGAGGAAGAAAAGCAGATGGTGGAGTCATTTGCAAAGCAGATCGACCTGACAGACTCGAATCTGATCCTCCAGTACGGGGCAGGTACGCAGAAGAAGATGGCTGACTTTTCCGAGGGCGCTCTTGAGAACGTGAAGACGAAGGATCTCGGAGAGGTGGGCGGACTGTTAAGCGATGTGGTAACGGAACTGAAAAGCCTGGATAAAGAGGAGGAAGAAAAAGGCTTCTTCGGGCGGTTCCGAAAGACCGGAAGTAAGATTACTGCGATGAAAGCAAAGTATGAGAAGGCGGAGACGAATGTAAATCGGATTTGTACTGTTTTGGAGAATCATCAGGTGAGCCTGCTCAAGGACGTTGCACTTCTGGACAAGATGTACGAATTGAATCTGACCTACTATAAGGAACTGACGATGTATATCATGGCCGGAAAGAAGAAGCTCAGTGAAGTCCGGGAAGGAGAACTGGCGGATCTTTTACAAAAGGCGAAGCTAAGCGGCAGGGCAGAGGATGCACAGGCTGCGAAGGATCTGGATTCGATGTGCAGCCGGTTTGAGAAGAAGCTGTACGATCTGGAACTGACACGCCAGATATCCATGCAGATGGCGCCGCAGATCCGCCTGGTGCAGAGCAACGATACGGTCATGGTGGAGAAGATCCAGTCGACGATCGTGAATACGATCCCGCTCTGGAAAAGCCAGATGGTACTGGCGCTCGGAGTGGAGCATTCCGCGCAGGCGGCGGCAGCACAGCGGGAAGTGACGGATATGACGAATGAACTGCTCAGGAAAAATGCAGAGAAGCTCAAGATGGCGACGATCGATACGGCGAAGGAATCTGAACGCGGAATCGTAGATATGGAGACGCTGAAGCAGACAAACGAATCACTGATCTCGACGCTGGACGAGGTGCTTCGGATTCAGCAGGAAGGCAGACAGAAGCGGCAGGAGGCCGAAGTGGAGATGCAGAAGATGGAGAGCGACCTGAAACAAAAACTTCTCCAGATACAAGGGTGACCAGCAGGAAATCAATCACGGAAAATAAGATAAATTCAGGATGGAAGAGATTCTGAGAAAAAGAATATAAGAGGGAGTACAAAATCATGGCAAAGGAAAAGAAACTGGTAGAATCCATTACTGCGCGGGACGAGGATTTCGCACAGTGGTATACAGATGTCGTGCGGGAGGCAAAGCTCTGCGATTATTCGGGCGTGAAAGGCTGCCTGAATTATCTGCCCAACGGATATGCGATCTGGGAAAACATTCAGGCGGATCTGGACCGGCGGTTCAAGGAAACGGGAGTAGAAAACGTATATCTGCCTGTGATGATTCCGGAGAGTCTGTTACAGAAGGAAAAGGACCACATCGAAGGATTTGCTCCGGAGGTGGCGTGGGTGACGCAGGGCGGCACGGAACCTTTGCAGGAGCGGTTCTGCATTCGTCCCACGTCCGAGACATTATTCTGTGATGTATGGAGCAAGACTGTGCAGTCCTACCGTGATCTGCCGAAGGTATGGAATCAGTGGTGCTCGGTGCTGCGCTGGGAGAAAACAACCCGTCCGTTCTTACGGTCCCGGGAATTTTTGTGGCAGGAAGGGCATACGATCCATGCCACCTATGAAGAGGCAGAGGCACGCACGATCCAGATGTGGAATATTTACCGCGACTTTGTAGAGGAAGATCTGGCGATCCCGGTGCTTGCGGGACGTAAGACCGAGAGTGAGAAGTTTGCAGGGGCACAGGATACCTACACGATCGAAGCGCTGATGCACGACGGAAAGGCGCTGCAGTCGGGAACAAGCCACTTCTTCGGCAGTGCGTTTCCGGATGCATTTGATATCAAATATGCGGATAAGAATAATGAACTCCACAGTGTTTATGAGACGTCGTGGGGATTGTCTACGCGCATCATCGGGGCGATCATTATGGTACATGGTGACGACAGCGGACTGGTACTGCCGCCGCGCATCGCACCGGTACAGACGAGAGTAATTCCGGTCGCACAGCACAAGGAAGGCGTACTGGACAAGGCGAACGAACTGCTTGCCGCTCTGAAAGCAGCGGGATACCGTGCGGCAATCGATGATTCAGAAAAGAGTCCGGGGTGGAAGTTCAGTGAACAGGAGATGCTGGGGATCCCGACCCGTATCGAGATCGGTCCGAAAGACATCGAAAAAGGACAGGTTGTGATCGTGCGCCGTGACACAAGAGAGAAGATCGTGACGCCGATCGGTGAGGTGACTGATAAACTTTCCGAGATACTTGAGACGATCCAGAAGGATCTGTATACAAAAGCCAAAGCATTTCTGGACGACCATATCCACACGGTGACGGATATGGATGAGATGATCCGGACAGCTCAGGAGGAGACCGGATTCATCAAGGCAATGTGGTGCGGAGACGCTTCCTGTGAGGAGACCATCAAGGATAAGACGGGCGGCGTGACTTCCCGGTGCATTCCCGAAGAGCAGGAACACCTTTCTGATGTGTGCGTCTGCTGCGGAAAACCGGCAAAACACATGGTATACTGGGGAAAAGCCTACTAAAAAAGAACCGTTAAAAAAGGCTGTGAAATCTGGAGCTTTTGCGCTTCGTTTCACAGCCTTTTTGTACAAAATCTGCGATGATCCGTAAGTAGAGAACCCTGTTTATTCGCTGAATCGGATCCGGTCGATCAGAGATTCTTTCTTCACAGAGCGTGCAAGCGCCATTTGTTTAATTAGATTTAACAAAAATGTATTTCCTTTTTCTGCTAAATCATGTAATATTATAAAAAGGGAGCTGTTTGACACAAAGCCGGGCAGCTTTCGGGGAGGAATAAGGAACAGGGAAGAAAACGAAAGGAGACAGAGAAATGCAAAAATTACGAAAAACACTATCCCTGCTTCTGGCAATGACGATGCTTCTGACATTGCCGGGAATCTCTGCCGGTGCAGCAGATACGGATGCGCTTCCGGCAGGAGAGGAGACTGTTGTATCTGACGATATTTCTGCAGACAGCAGCGTTCCGGCTGGAGATGACGCAGTGTCGGGTGCAGCCGGTGAAACCGTTTCTCAGAAAACACCGGAATCGGTAGATACGACGGGGAAGACACCGGAAGACACAGCGGCTGCAGCGGAGGATGGGACAGCGAAGCAGACTGCGGCCACAGAAGGGACGGCAGAAGCTACAGAGGCTGATCAGGCGGCGATTCCTGCGGCGCAGAGCGAGGAGGAGAAGACAGAGGACGGGGAGGATACGGAAATTCCGGGAAATGCTGTTGAGAAACTTCTTGCAGAAGCAGAAGCGGGCGATACGGTGATCCTGCATTCCAACGACGTGCATGGAGCGATTGACGGATACGCCTATATTGCGGGAGTCCGTGATCTGCTGGAAAAAAACGGCGTGAATGTTATTCTGGCAGATGCCGGCGACTATTCTCAGGGAACCACCTATGTCAGCACGACCAAGGGCGCGGACGCCGTGACGATGATGAATGCAGCGGGATACGATGTGGCGACGCTTGGCAACCATGAATTTGACTATGGGTATGCGCAGTTAAAAGCGAATCTGGGCAAAGCGGCCTTCAAGGTAGTCTGCGCCGACGTTCTGGAAAACGGAAGTACGATTTACGACGGCTGTACGATTATCGAAAAGGGCGGCGTTAAGATCGGATTCTTCGGCCTGGAGACACCGGAGGCACAGACAAAGGCAAATCCGTCTCTCATTCAGGGACTGACGTTCCTTGCAGGACAAGAGATGTATACCTGCGCGCAGCAGCAGGCAGACGCACTGAAAGCGGCAGGCGCAGATGTTGTGGTTGGACTGGTACACCTGGGCGTGGACGCGGAATCTGCACCGAACAGATCCTATGACCTGTGGAACAATATGAAGGGAGTAGACTTCCTTATCGACGGTCATTCTCATACGGTGATGACCAAGGGAGATAATGGCGAATCGATCCAGTCTACAGGTACTGCATTTGCAAATATCGGATATGTTCTGATTGACAAGGACACGAAGAAAATCGAATCAAACGGACTGATTCCGGTAGATGAAAGTGTTCCGACGAATGCGGATGTCGTAGCAGCAGCGCAGACGATTATTAAACGCGTAGATGCGGAGTATGATGTTACGTTCGCAAAGAGCGAGGTGGATCTGAACGGTGACCGGGAGCCGGGAAACCGGACGGAGGAAACCAACCTCGGCGACCTGATCACAGACGCGATGATGTGGGCAATCCAGAAGGATGAAGGCAGCATTACAGTACCAGAGGAAAATGTGGTGGCGATCACCAACGGAGGCGGTATCCGTGCGTGGATTCATGCAGGAGATATTACGAAGAATGACATCAATACGGTACTGCCGTTTGGCAATACGCTTGCTGTCGTGTATGTTACCGGCGCAGAGCTTCTGGAAGCGCTGGAAGCATCTACCTACTGCACACCGGTTTCCATCGGCGGATTCCCGCAGGCGGCTGGAATTGAATTTACAATTGACACGACGAAAGCATATGATGCAAACGAGGAAACCTATCCGGGATCTACCTATTACGGCCCGAAGTCGATCAACCGTGTGACGATCGACAGTGTGAATGGACAGCCGTTTGATGAAGACGCTACCTATGCGGTCATTACAAATGATTTCTGTGCGGCAGGAGGAGATACGTACTATGCATTCGCAAGCGCTTCTTCTCAGTTTGATACCGGAATGGCGCTTGACGAGATCCTCATGAATTATATTACTGAGGAACTGAACGGCGTGGTAGGTCAGGAATATGCAGAACCGCGCGGAAGCATCAACGTCATCGTAGAAGAAGATGAGGATGATGGGAAAATCGTGATCGGTGGTCTGGATCTGAATGTCTGGATGACGAAATACGGCAATGTCTATACAGACTGCCAGGCAACAGATTTCTTTGATAAAATGGGATATACATGGGGCGATCTGGTAACGGTGCGGTTCCTTGATCAGGAGCTTGTGCTTCCGGTTGTGCCGACTTACTCTTATGTGGATTCCGGAGAACCGGCGATCATTATTGAAAAGCGTGACGACGGAACACCGACCGGATATCTTTCCATGGCGATCAATATGGGGAACTTCGCTTCTACCTACGGAATCGCGGAGAAACATACGAACGATGACGGCACGGTTTACTGGACGGCCTGCGACGGCGTAGAATTTCCGGTGGAAGTCAGCTTCGAGATGGCAGAGCAGGGCGGTTATATGGCAGAGTATTTGCTGCACGATCTGACACGCACCAATAACCGGGAAGACTATGCAGATCTTTCCGATGAAGAATTTGCAAACTTCCGTGTGATCAGCACGACCGGTATGGGAGAGAATGTCCTTTATCGTACATCTTCCCCAATCAATCCGGAACTGGGCAGAAACGAGTATGCAGATGCGGCGATCAAGAAAGCGGGCGTGACGGTGATCATGAACCTTGCCGATGATGAAGAAACGGCACAGACTTACGAAGGATTTGACGACAGTTATTATTCCGGACAGAAGGTAATTTACCTGAATCTGGGAGTTGATTTCAGCGAGCAGTCGTTCAGAGATGGACTGGCGAAAGGACTCCGGTTCTTCGCAGAAAATCCGGGAACCTATGCGGTTCACTGCACAGAAGGCAAGGACCGGGCAGGATTTGTTTCTGCACTGCTGGAATGCCTGATGGGCGCGACCTATGATGAGGTTGTGGAAGATTACATGGTTTCCTACATCAATTACTATGGCGTGGAAAAAGGCTCTGAAAAGTATCAGGCAATCGCAGACAGCAATATCGTGAAAACATTAAAGAATGCATTTGGTGTGGATGACCTTACAAAGGCAGATCTCTCTGCAGAAGCGAAGGGATATCTCAAAGAAATCGGCATGACCGATTCCGAGATCAACGCACTGATGGTGAACCTTGGCTATGATGTGTGCGCTGCAAATGGCCACTCATACAAAGACGGCGTATGCACGGTATGCGGCGCGAAGGACCCGGCTTATGCAGCTCCCGGAAAGCAGGATAATAAAAAGCCATCCAAGACAAATACAAGCACAAAAGCGGACAAGAAGACTTCGGCAAAGACCGGAGATGAAAGTACAGTAGGACTTTATGCGGTGCTGTGTATGCTTTCTGCCTGCGGCGTGGCAGTTGCCGTGCGCAGGAAAAAAGAAAACGGTGCAGAATAGAAAAATGAGTTTCGGATAGAAACTGCGGAATGCCGTGGGCGCTTCACCTTTTGGGTGGGCGCCCTTTGCAGTATATAGTTCCTATTCACGGTCACCACACCAGCATGTGTAAAAAAGATGAAAAAAGCCTTGACTTTCGGGGAAAAACGTAATAAACTAGTTGGGCGTGCATGAGAATGCATCAGATTTTCGTGCGCAAATTTTAGATAATGACACATTATCTGCAGCCACCTCTGCCGGAGGGCAGGGGCAACGAATATCATAGGAGGTGAAAAAAGAATGCCAACATTTAACCAGTTAGTTAGAAAAGGACGTCAGACTTCTGAGAAGAAATCTACGGCACCGGCACTTCAGAAAGGATACAACTCCCTGAAGAAGCGTGCGACGAATGAATCCGCACCGCAGAAGAGAGGTGTATGTACAGCAGTTAAGACCGCTACACCGAAGAAGCCGAACTCAGCTCTGAGAAAGATCGCCAGAGTACGTCTGTCTAACGGAATCGAAGTAACGAGCTACATTCCGGGCGAAGGACACAACCTTCAGGAGCATAGCGTTGTTATGATCCGTGGAGGAAGAGTAAAGGACCTGCCTGGTACAAGATATCACATCATCCGTGGTACGCTGGATACCGCAGGCGTTGCGAAGAGAAGACAGGCGCGTTCCAAGTATGGCGCGAAGCGTCCGAAAGACGCAAAGAAGTAAGTAACTGTTGTTAAATCGTATCACAAACAGAACTATGATTATCGTAGGTTGCAGGTTTATGTGACCACGAGCACATGCAGTGCATTTCCATAGAGAGACACATGTGAGTACCGATGAATTAATCCGCCGGAGAGATTCCGGAAAAATATGATTAAGGAGGGAAGGACCGTGCCACGTAAAGGACATACTCAGAAAAGAGATGTATTAGCGGATCCGATATACAACAATAAAGTTGTTACCAAACTTATCAACAACATCATGCTGGACGGTAAGAAGGGTGTGGCGCAGAAGATTGTATACGGCGCATTTGAGAGAGTTGAGGCAAAATCCGGCAAGCCTGCCATCGAAGTATTCGAAGAGGCAATGAACAATATCATGCCGGTGCTGGAAGTAAAAGCAAGACGTATCGGCGGCGCAACGTATCAGGTGCCGATCGAGGTAAGAGCAGACAGAAGACAGGCTCTTGCACTTCGCTGGCTGACGCAGTATTCTCGCAAGAGAGGCGAGAAGACGATGGAAGAGCGTCTGGCGAATGAGATCCTGGATGCCTCAAACAATACAGGAGCATCTGTGAAGAAGAAAGAAGATATGCACAAGATGGCAGAGGCGAACAAGGCGTTTGCTCACTATAGATTCTAACAGGAGGCAACAATGGCTGGGAGAGAATATCCATTAGAGAGAACCAGGAACATCGGTATCATGGCGCATATCGACGCAGGTAAGACGACGCTGACAGAGCGTATTCTTTACTATACCGGTGTGAACTATAAGATTGGTGATACTCACGAGGGTACTGCGACCATGGACTGGATGGAGCAGGAGCAGGAGAGAGGTATCACGATTACCTCAGCAGCTACGACATGTCACTGGACTTTGGAGGAGCAGACGAAGCCAAAGCCGGGCGCCCTGGAACACCGTATCAATATCATTGATACACCGGGACACGTTGACTTTACCGTAGAGGTTGAGCGTTCACTTCGTGTACTGGACGGCGCTGTAGGTGTATTCTGTGCAAAGGGTGGCGTTGAGCCACAGTCAGAAAACGTATGGCGTCAGGCGGACACATACAATGTACCGAGAATGGCATTCATTAACAAGATGGACATTCTGGGAGCTGATTTCTACAATGCAGTGGATCAGATCCGGACAAGACTTGGAAAGAATGCAATCTGTCTTCAGCTGCCGATCGGCAAGGAAGACGACTTTAAAGGAATCATCGATCTGATGGAGATGAAAGCCTACATCTATCACGATGAAAAGGGTGATGACATTTCCGTGGAAGAGATTCCGGATGAGATGAAGGATGACGCAGAGCTTTACCACACCGAGCTGGTAGAGAAGATCTGTGAGCTGGATGACGATCTGATGATGGAGTATCTGGAAGGTGAAGAGCCGTCCATCGATGATCTGAAGAGAGTTCTCAGAAAAGCAACATGCGAGTGTACGGCTGTACCGGTATGCTGCGGTTCTGCGTATAGAAACAAAGGTGTGCAGAAGCTGCTGGATGCAGTTGTAGAGTTTATGCCGGCTCCGACGGATATCCCGCCGATCCACGGCGTAGATGAGGATGGCAACGATGTCGTAAGACATTCTTCCGATGAGGAGCCGTTCTCTGCACTGGCATTTAAGATCATGACAGATCCGTTCGTAGGAAAGCTGGCTTATTTCCGCGTATATTCAGGAACCTGCAATTCCGGTTCTTATGTACTCAACGCGACAAAGAATAAGAAAGAGCGTATCGGACGTATTCTGCAGATGCATGCAAACAAGAGACAGGAACTGGATAAGGTATATTCCGGAGACATCGCTGCTGCGATCGGATTTAAGAACACCACGACCGGTGATACGATCTGTGACGAACAGCATCCGGTAATCCTTGAGTCCATGGAATTCCCGGAACCGGTTATCGAGCTCGCGATCGAGCCGAAGACAAAGGCTTCCCAGGGTAAACTTGGCGAGTCCCTTGCAAAACTGGCAGAGGAAGACCCGACATTCCGCGCTCACACAGATGCGGAGACCGGACAGACGATCATCGCCGGTATGGGCGAGCTCCATCTGGAGATTATCGTAGACCGTCTGCTGCGTGAGTTCAAGGTAGAAGCGAACGTAGGCGCGCCGCAGGTTGCATATAAAGAAACAATCACTGTACCGTCAGATATTGACAGTAAGTACGCGAAGCAGTCCGGTGGACGTGGACAGTACGGACACTGTAAAGTACGGTTCGAGCCAATGGATGTCAATGGAGAAGAGACATACAAGTTCGATACCGAGGTTGTCGGCGGTTCGATTCCGAAGGAATATATCCCGGCAGTTGGCGAAGGTATCGAGGATGCGATGAAATCCGGTATTCTGGGAGGATTCCCGGTTGTCGGTGTTCACGCTACGGTATATGACGGTTCTTACCATGAAGTCGACTCCAGTGAGATGGCATTCCACATCGCAGGATCCCTTGCATTCAAGGATGCGATGAAGCAGGGCAAACCGGTACTTCTTGAGCCGATCATGAAAGTGGAAGTTACGATGCCGGAAGAATATATGGGAGATATCATCGGAGACATCAATTCACGCCGTGGCCGTATTGAAGGTATGGACGACCTTGGCGGCGGAAAGATTGTCCGCGGATATGTGCCGTTGTCCGAGATGTTCGGATATTCGACCGACCTTCGCTCCAGAACACAGGGACGTGGTAACTACTCCATGTTCTTTGAGAAGTATGAGCCGGTACCGAAATCCGTACAGGAAAAGGTATTGTCCAATAAAAATTGATAACTGCCTGAGGAATGGCAAAAATATTGCCATAAATCATAAGAAAAGGCTTGAAAAACGGCTGACTTTGAAATATAATCAAAGTTAGCCAAGCAAAGCGAAACTATATAAATGCCTGAAAAACAGGTGACATTGTTAAGGAGGACATTCAAAATGGCTAAAGCTAAATTTGAAAGAACGAAACCGCATTGTAATATTGGTACCATCGGCCACGTTGACCATGGTAAAACAACTCTGACAGCAGCTATTACAAAAGTTCTGTCCCACAGAGTTGAAGGAAACGCAGAGGTAGCTTTCGATAACATCGATAAGGCTCCGGAAGAGAGAGAGCGTGGAATCACAATTTCTACTGCTCACGTTGAGTATGAGACAGAGAGACGTCACTATGCACACGTTGACTGCCCGGGACATGCTGACTACGTTAAGAACATGATCACTGGTGCTGCTCAGATGGACGGCGCTATCCTTGTAGTTGCTGCTACAGATGGTGTTATGGCTCAGACAAAGGAACACATCCTTCTGTCCCGTCAGGTTAACGTTCCGTACATCGTTGTATTCCTGAACAAGTGCGATATGGTTGATGATGAAGAACTGATCGAACTGGTTGAGATGGAAGTAAACGAAGTTCTGGAAGAGTATGAATTTACTGATTGCCCGATCATTAAGGGATCCGCTCTGAAGGCTCTGGAAGATCCGGACGGAGAGTGGGGAGACAAGATCATGGAACTGATGGATACGGTTGATGAGTATATCCCGGATCCGGAGCGTGATACAGATAAGCCGTTCCTGATGCCTGTAGAGGACGTATTCTCTATTACCGGACGTGGTACCGTTGCTACCGGCCGTGTAGAGCGTGGTACACTTCACATGAACGATGAAGTAGAAATCATCGGTATTCATGACGATGTAAGAAAGACAGTTGTAACTGGTATCGAGATGTTCCGTAAGCTTCTTGATGAGGCTCGTGCAGGAGATAACATTGGTGCTTTGCTTCGTGGCGTTCAGAGAACTGAGATCGAAAGAGGTCAGGTTCTGATCAAACCAGGTACTGTAAAGTGCCACAAGAAGTTCACATGCCAGGTATACGTACTGACAAAGGATGAAGGCGGACGTCATACACCGTTCTTCAACAACTACAGACCGCAGTTCTATTTCAGAACAACGGACGTTACAGGTGTTTGCGATCTGCCGGAAGGCATTGAGATGTGCATGCCTGGAGATAACGTAGAGATGACAGTTGAACTGATTCATCCGGTAGCTATGGAGGAAGGTCTTCGTTTCGCTATCCGTGAAGGCGGACGTACAGTAGGATCAGGTACCGTAGCTAAGATTATTGAGTAATCAATAGCCATAGGAATAATAGACAGACCAAGGGAAAGAACTTATATTTTTCCCTTGGTCTGTTTTGTTATAACAGGGAATTGCTGCCAGATAAAATAGACAGGAAATGTTGACAATAATATAGCAAAATGTTATAAAGAACATAAAAGCACAGAAAAAAATAAAGTGTGCAGCAGCGGCGTCACCGCTGATAAAGGAGAATTCATTGTTATGGCAGGTGCGGTTATTCTACAAGTAATTTTGATCTTTCTCAACGCAACGTTTGCGAGTGCCGAGATCGCGGTTTTGTCGATGGACGAGAAGCGGCTGAAGCATCTGGCGTCTGAGGGAGATAAGAGAGCGCAAAAACTATCGGCGCTGACAGAGCAGCCGTCACGGTTTCTCGCGACGATCCAGGTCGCGATCACGCTGGCAGGTCTGCTGGGAAGTGCGTTTGCCGCAGAGAATTTTGCTGATCCGCTGGTAGCGGCGCTGGTGAGGATCGGCGTAAAGATTCCCAAGAGTGTGCTGAAGTCGGCGGCTGTGTTTGTGATCACACTGATCCTGGCATACTTCAATCTCGTATTCGGAGAGCTTGTGCCAAAACGGGTTGCGATGAAGAAAGCAGACTCTATGGCACTTGGCATGGCGGGACTGCTCCACGGCGTTTCTAAAGTGTTCGCACCGATCGTCTGGCTGCTGACGATGTCGACAAACCTTGTTTTGAGACTGATGCGGATCAATCCGGAGGAAGAGGAAGAGAAGGTGACGGAAGAGGAGATCCGTATGCTTCTGATGGAGGGAACGGAGCAGGGAACGATTCCGGCGGAAGAGCATGAAATGATTCAAAATGTCTTTGAGTTCAACGATATTGAAGTTGAGGAGATCTGTACGCACAGGCGGGATCTTGTCTGGCTGTCATTAAAAGATGATGACGCGGTATGGGAGCAGACGATTTCGGAGAGTTATCATACGCATTATCCTGTCTGCGGAGAAAATAAGGACGACGTGATCGGTGTGCTGGATACGAAGGATTATTTCCGCGCGGCGGACCGTTCCAGGGAAGCGATTATGGAATATGGACTGGACAGACCTCATTTTATTCCGGAGACGATGAAAGCCAATATCCTGTTCCGGCAGATGAAGCAGATCCGGAATTATTTCGCTGTGATTCTGGACGAATATGGGGGTCTTTCCGGTATCATTACGCTGCATGACCTGATGGAGGCTCTGGTAGGTGATCTGGATGATGAGGAAGAGCCGGAACGTCCGGAGGATATCGTGCAGGAGGAGGAGAAGCACTGGCGGATCCAGGGGTGTGCAGATCTGGAAGAGGTGCAGGAAAAGCTGAAAGTGAAACTTCCAACGGATACTTATGATACCTTTAGTGGATTTGTCTGCGGCATCATCGGAAGAGTACCGGATGAGGGCGAGACATTTCTCTGCCGGTATGAAAATCTGGAGATTGAGGTGCTCTGGGTAGAACGCCATATCATCGGAGAATGCGTGGTAACGCTGCTGTAAGCGGCAGCGTTACCACGCATTTCTGATAGATATCACAGGAAAAGAGTAATACGTTACTGTGCCAGTGCTTCGACAGATGACTGGAGAATCGTGTATGCCTGGTCGCAGTCTTTTTCATCAATTATGAGCGGGGGAACCATACGGATCACATCGGAACCGATGGCGGTAACGAGGAGGTGGCGGCGGAGGCATTCGTGTTTGATATCCACTGCGTTTACCGTACCGTCAAATTCGATGCCGACGAGCAGTCCCTGTCCGCGGACTTCCTTCACATGTGGGAGATTTTTCAGCTCATCCATGAAATAAGATCCTATTTTTTTTGCGTTTCCGGCAAGATCCCGATTCAGAAGCTCGTCGATTTCTGCAAGCGCTGCCGCACAGCAGACCGGATGTCCGCCGAATGTTGTGCCGTGTGATCCGGGAGTAAATGCCGCCGCAACTTCGTTTGTAGCGCAGATCGCGCCAATCGGCATTCCGCCCCCGAGTGCTTTTGCCATAGAGACAATATCCGGTTTGATGCCGTAGTTCATGTAGCTCATTACACTGCCGGTCCGGCACCAGCCGGTCTGAACTTCGTCGAGCAGAAGCAGCATGTCATTTTCATCGCAGAATTCACGAAGACCTTTCATAAATTCCATCGAAGCCGGATGCACGCCGCCTTCGCCCTGTACCGGTTCGATCATGATCGCGATCGTATTTTCTGTACATGCATCTTTAAAAGCCTGCAGGTCATTGTACGGTGCATAGGAAAAGCCGTAGGTCATGGGACCGAAGCCGACCTGACAGCCGTTGCCCGGCTGGCCGGTGGCGGACATAGAGCCGAAAGTTCTCCCATGAAATCCCATTTTGGCTGTTACGATATGGTATCGGTTCGGACCGTATTTTTCAATCCCGTATTTTCTTGCCATTTTGATCATTGCTTCATTGGCTTCGGTTCCGGAATTCTGAAAGAAGATTTTATCCATCCCGATCGTTGTGCAGACTTTTTCCGCCAGCAAAGCCTGGGGAATGGTATAGGGATAGTTGAATGTGTGCATCAGAGTTTTCGTCTGTTCCACAACGGCGTCTACCACTTTCTCATTGCAGCTTCCCGCGGAGTTTACAGCGATGCCTGCGTAAAAATCCAGATAGGCTTCCCCTTTTTCATCATAGATGTACTGATCTTTTGCGGTTTCTGCAAGAAAATCAAACCGTTCATACGTTTCGATCATATAAGTGTTTACTTTATCCTTGATATCTTGTACAGTCAGTCCGGTGTCTGCTAATTTCATAATGAATTTCCTCCTGAATGCTTATTGTTCTGCCTGGTCCGATGAGAGAAATCCTTTGATACAGAGATAGGATTTGATCACCCGGACGCAGTCGTCTATTCCGATTTTTTCACTGTTCAGCGTCATATCATAGTTGACGGGATTGGTCCAGTAATTTCCGTGCGTGTAATATTTATAGTAATCTGCGCGGAACTTGTCCGTACGTTCAATCGTTGCATTTGCGACTTCCTCAGTCACGCCCATGTGTTCGATCGTCCGTTCAACACAGAAGGATCTGGGCGCTTCGATATACACGCTGACGACGTTCTGTTTATCTCTTAGCACATAATCTGCACATTTTCCTACGATCACGCAGGATTCCTGCTCGGCAAGATTCCGTATGATCGTGCTCTGGTATTCAAATAGCTTGTCGTCAGAGACGAATGCTTCATTCCGGCTGATATAGTTTCGCGACCGCGGGAGTCCGCGCATAAAACTGGCGAATCCGCCGTTATCACGGATTTTCTCATTGACCTCCTGAAACACCACTTCGTCCAGTCCGCTCATCTGGCTGGCAAGCGTCAGTATCCGGTTTTCATAGCAATGAATGCCCAGATCTTTTGCCAGCTTTGAGGCAATTTCCTTTCCGCCGGTTCCGAAGCCTCTGGCGAATGTCACAACAAAATTTCCCATGTCTTTCCCTCCTGTTATCCTGCCAGATATCTGCTTAAAAACTCTCTGGTACGGGGATTTTTCGGATTACTGAATAACTCTGCCGGCGCAGCATCTTCTGCCACAAAGCCGCGGTCCATAAAAATCGTCCGTGTAGATACGTCTCGTGCAAATGCCATTTCATGCGTGACAATGATCATGGTAAGTCCTGTGGTTGCCAGCTCCTTCATAACGTTCAGCACTTCTCCGACCATCTCCGGATCCAGTGCGGAAGTCGGCTCGTCGAACAACAGAATTTCCGGGTTCATGCACAGGGCTCTGGCAATCGCCACACGCTGCTTCTGTCCGCCGGATAACTGGTCCGGTTTTGCATTGATGTAAGGAGCCATGCCGACTTCTTTCAGATGTGTGATTGCCCGCTCAAATGCTTCCTGCTTTCCCAGATGCAGCACCTTCCGTGTACAAATCATACAGTTCTGCAGTACGGTCATGTTATTGAACAGATTGAAAGACTGGAATACCATACCGACTTTCGATCTGTAATCGTTGATCTCACGCTGTACGTCCCGGATCTCTTTTCCATGATACATGATCTTCCCGGAAGTCTGCCGCTCCAGTTTGTTAATACAGCGCAGCAGGGTGGACTTGCCCGAGCCGGAGGAGCCGACGATACAAATGATCTCTCCCGACCGGACGTCAATATCGATCTTGCGGAGCACCTCGTGTTCCCCGAATGATTTACTCAGATCTTGAATAGAAAGAATACATTCACTCATAACGTGCCTCCTTACTGGTTATCCATATATTCGGCAGCCAAAGCATAGTCATCCTTTCCTTTCATCTTTTTCTCAAGGTAAAGGAAGAGCCGGTTGAACGAGAAACATAATACAAAATAAATAACTGCGATAACCAGATAAGATTCAAAATACTTGTAATAATTTCCACCGGCTGTTTTTGCCGCCATAAACAGCTCCTGAACCGCAATGACATTCAGTACGGACGTCATTTTCAGGTTTGTTAAAAATGTATTTGCCATTTCCGGAATGATATTTCGGAAGGCCTGCGGGAGTACGATGTAAAGCATGGTCTTCATGGGCGACATTCCCATCGCCCATGCGCCTTCCCGCTGCCCTAAGTCAATAGAACCAATGCCGCCCCTCACGGTCTCTGCCATGTAAGCGCCGGTATTCAGCGTCGTGACAAGGACACCGGCGAAGGTTGTCGTCATTTCGATGCCGGACTGCCTGAGACCGTAGAAGATGATCATTGCCTGTACGATCATCGGGGTGTCGCGGAAAACTTCCACATAGACTGCCGCAATGGCTTTGATCAGTTTTATGACGCCGCGTTTGAGGATGTGGTCGCCTCCGTTGATCCGCATATCCTGGATCAGTCCGATCAGGAATCCAAGAAGAAATCCGATGATCGTGCCGACAATCGCGATATACAATGTAAGCTCTGTTCCTTCCAGAAACATTTTACTGTATTTTCTCGCAAGAAAAATCATCCATTCCAGAGAATTTCCGGGATTTTCAATATTTAATAAGGATCCCATAGTCTCACCTCTTTTTTATTCCGCCGCCGGCTGCTGGGTCAGAACAGTCTCCATGAGTTCGTCCATTTTCGCTTTGTCATTCCAGCCAAGAGAATCCATGGCTTCCTGAAGCTTGTCCCGGAGTGCGGTATCATCTTTTCTTGTCGCGATACATACATTTACCATTTCATCATCTCCGGTAAATGTATCACTTTCGTCAAACTGAATGATCTTCAGATCGTCATTGGTCAGCAGTGCGGATTCAGCGGTCGGAACGTCGACGATGCACACGTCGGCAACACCGTTTGAAACTGCCATGAAACATTCCGAAGTTGTTTCGTAATTCGAACCGGTCTGGGCGCCTTCAATCTGATCCAGAAGAGGAACCCATCCGGTACCAAGCTGTGTGGTTACGACGCATCCGGTTCCTGCCAGATCTGACAGCTTTGTGACATCTTCATATTTGCCGCCTTTTTTCACGACAATGCAGTTATCTCTATAGTAGTAAGGTTCCGTGAAGGAGTATGCCATTTCCCGCTCCGCGGTCCGTCCCATGCCTGCGATGATGCAGTCATATTCGCCGGAGTCCATGGAGATTCCGATGGAAGACCATTCCACTTTGTGGATCTCCAGATCCATTCCCAGTTCTTCAGCCAGCATTTGAGCTACCGCAACATCATATCCATATGCATAGTAGTCAGAACCATAGATTGGCTCGGCTTCGCTTCCGTCCGGTGTTGTCGCACTGTCTTGTGTCCAGTTAAACGGAGCGTATGCACATTCCATGCCAACCCGGAGTACATTCTCATCGTCGCCGGAGGAAGCAGCTTCATCGGAAGAGCCGGTGCTTTCTTCGGAAGCAGTGCCTTCGTCGGAAGAACTGCTGCAGCCGCCAAGCATTCCCATCATCATTACGCCAGCCATTGTTATCGAAAGTACTTTTCTTATCTTCATAATTTCATATCCTCCTTTTAATAAACAAAAGCGCCGGAGAAAACGTTCCGCTTCTCCAGCGCCTTTGCTGATGCTAAGTATTCTAATCATTTTCCTATTATTTTGCAACGTGCATACTGCACAAACATACTGTGAGATATGCACAAAACATTACGAAAAAATCCACTTTTTTACAAGAATACAGTTGATCAGATCCAGATATTCCTGATAATCATTCAGGTCGATTTCCAAAAGTTCTTTGATTTTATTGAGACGGTACTGCAGAGAATTTCTGTGGATGTACAGCTCTTCGGCGGTTTTTACCGCATTAAATCCATTCATGTAAAAGGCAACCAGGGTATCGCACAGAAAAGAACCGTTGGCGTCGTCGTATTCCTCCAGCTTCTTTAACTTTTCATTGCAATACTGCAGGACTTCCGCCTGGTTTCCGCTGTTGAACAGAAAACGATAGATACCTACGGAGCTGGCGCTGATCACCTTTTTCTTTCTGGCATTGGGAAGGATATCTTTTTTCGGAATGAAACTTTTGGCTTCCTGATAGCTTTTGCCGAAATCTTTTGGCTCCTTGTATGCTTCACCGAGAATACAGGTACTTCGGATCTTCCCTTTAAACTGGTAACTGTCATCCAGAGATTTCAGGATACGCTCCAGTCCACGTTCTGTTTTTTTATCCTCGCGCGCTTCAAACAACAGGACAAATTTATTCAGAAAACGCATAAACATAGGAGGATCCTCCATGTTTGCAACATCTCTGTGCAGGCAGTTGGCATAGTACTCGTAGAGGTGTTCGTCCTGTTCCAGATTTACGCCGTAGGTCCGATCCACCACAATGATGCCTACACGGTATTTTTTTGTCAGGTCAAAACCAAATTGCCCGGACAGCTTTTCTACGTATTTCTCATTGATTTCATATCCAAACAGCAGATTGTACAGATAGTCCCCCTCCCGCTTGTTCTGCACATCGTTCTCTAAGATCAGCGTGCCGATGCTCTGTGCAATATCGACAAAAGAAGCACCTTCCCATCGGACATAGAACAGAGGGAGCTGCAGCTCATCCGCCCGGTCCATGAGAGACTGCGGCACCTCTTCCTGATCCTCCTTTACGGAGACGCCAAGACCGGAAATCCCGAGCGTATACAGTTCCTCCATCGTGCGTGCTGTTTCTGCAAAATCAAACCGTACATAGTCCACCACGATCAGTGCAAAATTGCCCTGATTCATATGGTCGGCGTAGGGGCGCGTCTGCACAATGTAACTCCAGGATACGATCCGGTCGAGTCCTGCCTCTCCGGCGATCAGGTGTACTCCGTCCAGCTTTAAGTTCAAGATATCTCTGCAAGTAACCAATTTGATTTCCTCCATATTGTAAAACTCTTGTTTCAGTATAACGTATTTTTATCAAAGTGTAAATTTAATTTCAAGACGTTACGATCCATGTCTGGTATCCTGCCATCCGCAGACGGCGCTCCATCGAAGACGCCTCGTCCAGAGAATCAAATGTACCGACACGTACCCGGAAATACCCGTCTCCTTCCTCGATCTCTGCCGGAAAGTCCTGCTCCTGAAGCTCGTTGAGCAGACGGTTTGCATAAACCGGATTGCGGTAAGAACCTACCTGAACACGGTAGATGGCCGATGATGTCTGGCCTGAGCTGCTCCCGCTGACTCCGGCCCCGGAACGATTCAGTGTATCCATGATTCCTGCTGCAATTCCCTGCGCGATCGCGTCAAAATTCTCATCAAATAATTGATTATCCGTGTTTGAATTGATGAAGCCAACCTCCACGAGAACTGCAGGCATGCGCGTCCGCCGCAGAACAACCAGATTCGGGCGTGCTTTTACGCCAAGGTTCACAAAACCGATCATCTCAAGCTGCTCGTTGATATTTTCTGCCATTTCCAGTTTAATGCCGGAGAGATCGTATACAAGCGACTCTACTCCTGACACCACATTGTCCGTCGGAAATGAATTCCTGTGGATCGAGACAAAGTAATCCACTCCGGCATTATTTGCCTCTCTCGCTTTCTCTAAGGGCGTTTGGTAAACGTCTGTAGTACGCGTGTAAAGTACGTCAAATCCGTTATTCTGAAGAATCTCTCCAATGGCAAGTACAAGCCGCAGATTGTCGTCCTTTTCCTGACGTCCATTATATACCGCTCCGGGATCACGTCCCCCGTGCCCGGCGTCCAGCATGATTGAATAAGGCATAAAAAGATAATCCTTTCGTAGTAAGTTCTGTTATAGTATATGAAGGAACACAAAATTTGGTGACAGTATCTTTTATCTGTGGATCTGTGGAAGGCGGAAGGTTTTTTCAGATGGAAACTTCCTTTTCTGCTTAAAAAATAGTATACTGATAAACAGACATGCAGCGGCGTGATAAAGGAGGAAAAGAATGAATAACCGAAAAATTGCAGACGGAAAACTGGAAGTCCCAGAGATTGCACTCGGATGTATGCGGATCGCCGGACTGGAAACGGCGGACGCAGTCAGAGAACTGGTGGATACGGCGATGGATCAGGGAATCAATTGCTTTGATCATGCAGATATCTATGCCGATGGAGAAGCAGAGCGTATTTTTGGGAAGGCCGTGCGGGGAATCCCGAGAGAGAAGATGATTGTTCAGACGAAATGCGGAATCCGGCCGGGTGTCTGCTACGATTTTTCGAAGGAGCATATCCTGGAGTCTGTGGATGAAAGTCTGAAGCGCCTGAATATGGATTATGTTGATATTCTGCTTCTGCATCGGCCGGATACCCTGATGGAGCCGGAGGAAGTGGCAGAGGCGTTTGATATTCTGGAAAAGCAGGGAAAAGTGCGGTACTTTGGCGTCAGCAACCAGAATCCGATGCAGATGGAGCTGCTGAATCAGTATTGTAACGGGAAGATCGTAATCAATCAGGTTCAGTTCAGTATAGCACACTGCGGGATCATTGACTCGGGACTGAATGTGAATATTCACAATGACGCAGGCATTGTCCGCGACGGAGGTGTTCTTGAGTATTGCAGGTTGAAAAAGATTATGATTCAGGCGTGGTCTACATTTCAATACGGATTTTTTGAAGGGGTATTCCTTGGAAATGAGAAGTTCCCGGAATTGAACCGGAAGATTGATGAACTGGCACAGAAGTATCATGTGACAAACAGCGCGATTGCGATTGCGTGGATCTTGCGGCATCCTGCCGGAATCCAGGCATTGATCGGAACTACGAATAAACAGAGGGTTGCCGAGATCTGCAAGGCCGGCGATGTAAAACTGACAAGAGAAGAGTGGTATGCGCTGTATATGGCAGCAGGGAAGCAATTGCCATGAAGACAGTTGTTTCCCTGCTTATCCTATATTATTTTTGAACCAGACCTTCTGCTTCGATAACGTCAATGACCTGGTTCACATATTTGGCGCAGAGCTCGTCGGTAGCTGCTTCGACCATGACGCGGATTACCGGTTCTGTGCCGCTTTCTCTTACAAGGATGCGGCCGTCACTGCCGAGTTCGTCAGCTACAGCCTTTACCGCTTTTTGCACCTGCGGATTTTCCTGCGCTGTCTTTTTATCTGTGACGCGGACATTCTTCAAAAGCTGCGGGTAGATCTTCACTTCTTCGTGCAGCTTTGAGAGTGGCTGCTTTGTCTCCATGATCACTTCCATGATCATCAGTGAGGTAAGGATGCCGTCGCCGGTTCTTGCATGCTTGCTGAAAATGATGTGTCCGGACTGCTCTCCGCCGAGAATGTAGCCATTCTGGAGCATATTTTCGTAGACATACTTATCGCCGACCGCGGTCTGCTCATAGTGCATTCCAATCTTGTCGCAGGCCTTGTAAAGTCCCAGATTGGACATAACGGTTGTTACGATCGTATTGTCCGCCAGCTTTCCGTTTTGCATCAGATATTTGCCGCAGATATAGAGAATCAGATCTCCGTTTACGACTTCGCCCTTTTCATCGACTGCGATACAGCGGTCTGCGTCGCCGTCAAATGCAAAGCCGACGTCCAGTTGTTTTTCCCGGACAAAGGACTGAAGCTGTCCGATATGGGTGGAACCGCAGTTTGTATTGATATTCACGCCGTTTGGCTCATTACTGATGACATAGGTCTTTGCGCCGAGCGCGTCAAATACGCTTTTGGCAATCGCGGATGAACTACCGTTCGCGCAGTCCAGTCCGATCCGCTTGTCTTTGAAAGAGCGCGTGGCAAGAGAAATCAGATGTCCGATATAACGGTTTCGTCCGGCGGCGTAGTCTACGGTGCGTCCGATGTCTTCCCGTGTGGCAAGAGGAAGCTCCGGAATCTCTCCGTCTATGTAGGCTTCGATCTTATTTTCGACCTCGGCTTCCATCTTATGTCCCTGACCGTTGATGATCTTAATGCCGTTATCGTAGTATGGATTATGACTCGCGGAGATCATGATCCCGCAGTCGAAATCTTCTGTACGCACCACGTAGGACACGCTTGGGGTGGTGGTTACATGCAGAAGAAAGGCGTCTGCGCCGGATGCGGTCAGTCCTGCCGCAAGGGCGTATTCAAACATATAACTGCTCCGTCTGGTATCCTTTCCGATCACGACTCTTGCCTTGTGCTCCTGACCGAAATACCAGCCAAGATAGCGTCCGACTTTGAATGCATGCTCCACGGTCAGTACCACGTTGGCTTCCCCGCGGAAACCGTCTGTTCCAAAATATTTTCCCATAATGAAAACCCTCTTCTTCTTTTTTTGCGTAATTATATGCAGTGTCTGATTAAAAAACAACTGCTTTGCAGGCGGCGGTGTTACCGCGATTTGCTCTCGATATCCATGATCATATCGACTCTGCGCTGGTGTCTTCCGCCTTCAAATTCCGTTCCCAGCCAGACGTCTACGATCATCTTTGCCAGTTCCGAGCCGACTACTCTTGCGCCCAGAGCGAGAATATTGCAGTCGTTATGTGCGCGTGACATTCTGGCAGTATAAGGTTCGCTGCATACCGCTGCACGGACGCCGCGTACTTTATTTGCGGCAAGCGAAATGCCAAGTCCTGTTCCGCAGATCAGGATTCCCCTGCCGACTTCTCCGTCTGCTACCGCATGTCCGACGATTTCCCCGTATACGGGATAATCGCAGCTTTCTGTTGAATTTGTTCCATAGTCAATTACCTCGTATCCCTGCGCTTCCAGATGGGCAATTATTTCTGCCTTTAATTCCAGCGCGGAATGGTCATTCCCAATGCCGATCTTCATCGTTGTGTTTCCTCCTGATTCTTTGAATTCAAGTGTTACGATTTACAGTCTGGACGGGGAACGAGCCGGAAACCAATGCGAAGCATGGCTCCCGGCTCAAACACCACCAACGGAGACGATGGGATTCGAACCCATGTGCCGGGTAAATCCGGCAAACTGATTTCGAGTCAGTCCCGTTACGGCCACTTCGGTACGTCTCCATAATTCTGTATGATAATCATACAGGACAACTATATTTTGATTCCGGAAGGGCGCAGTCAAAATACGCGCCCCTGCGGATGATTGGTTTATTCGCTCTCCAGTGCCTTTGCCTCGGCAGCAGGCTTCTGGAATGTATCGGAAACTGCTGCGCCAAAATCCTCTGCACTGTGCTGTGCTTCGTTCTCTGCCGGTTCTGAATTCTCTTGCCCAGACTCTTTGCCGTCAGTCTTCTCGGGCAGATAGATGTGTACGGATTCTACACGGTTCTTATCCAGCTTTTCCACGATCATGCGGATTCCTTCCTCGGTCGTGACTTCATCGCCCATTTCCGGAAGCCGGTCCAGATGTTCGATCATGAACCCTCCGAGAGAGTCGTAATCCTCTGATTCCAGTTCCAGTTCCAGACGGTCGTTGAGGTCGTCAAGGCTGACAGAACCTTCCACGATGTATTCGTGTTCGTTAATCATCTGGAAGAAATCTTCTTCGTTCTCATCGTACTCATCGTGAATCTCGCCGACGATCTCCTCAAGGATATCTTCCAGCGTGATCAGTCCGGCAGTCTCTCCGTATTCGTCAAGCACGATAGCAATATTATAAGATGCCTCGCGCATTTCCACAAGAAGCTCGGAGATGCTCTTATATTCGTAAGTAAAATAGGCTTCCCGGAGAATGTCCTTTACCTGAAAATGCTCTCTGTCCTCAAACAAGAGCAGATCCTTCATATTGATCGTTCCGACTACATTGTCGGTTGTCTCTTCATAGACCGGAAGTCGTGTGTACTTGTCCTCTTTAAAGATCTCGATCAATTCCTGATACGTACTGTTGATATCTGCAAATGTAACATGGACTCTTGGAACCATGACATCTTTTGCTTTGGCGTCACCCAGATCAAATACATTATATATCATTTCCTTCTCTTCCGATTCGATCACCCCGTCCTCATGGCTGACGTCCACGATCGTGCGGAGCTCGGCTTCTGTCATGGCCTTGTCCGAAGCGTTGATATCGATACGGAACAAAGCAAGAATCCCGCGGGAAAACAGGTTAATGATATAAATAACCGGCGTCAGGACTGTCATAAGCACTTTGATGACCGGAATAACGGAAAGCGATAACTTCTCGGCACGGATCGTCGCCATGTTCTTCGGGGTAATCTCGCCGAATACGAGGATCGCGACCGTAAGAAGCGCTGTAACGATACTTACCATATATCCGCCAAACCGGTACGCAAGCGTAGTGGCAAGGGAAGATGCGGCAATGTTGACGATGTTATTTCCGATCAAGATCGCACTCAGCATCTTGGACTTATGGTTTTCCGTGATATCCAGAACCATCCCGGCACGTTTGTTGCCGTCCTCTGCAAGGGACCTCAGCTTAATCTTGCTTACCGTAGTAAGCGCGGTCTCTGAAGAAGAGAAAAATCCTGATAACAGTAATAAAATAAGCAATATAGTAAATTGTATGGCGTCACTCGGGTCCAATGAATTCATCAACTCCTTTTTTTTATTAAATCATTTATTCTGCTTGGCATTACGAGTACACGAACCTAATATACATCATTTGAGAAGATTTTGCAAGTTTTAAATGAAAATCGTAAAAAAACAGTATGTGAATGTCTGCTTTACTTCCGGGCAGATTTATTGTATGATGTGAAAAGAAAATATGAGGATGGAAATGGGTATGGATGTATTTGAAGAGTTATGCGCGGTTGCCGGACAGGAGAATGTGCTGCTAAGTGAGCCGATGAGCGCACATACGACATTCCGTGTCGGCGGGCCGGCAGATTATTTTGTGACGCCCGATGGGGAAGAGATGGTCAGGGATCTGATCGTTTTGCTGAAGGAGCGGGAAATCCCGTATTATGTGATTGGAAACGGGAGCAATATTCTGGTCGGGGATAAGGGATTCCGGGGAGTGGTGATTCAGATCTTCAAGAAGATGAACCGGATCCGCACGGAGGGGGAAACGATTTATGCACAGGCGGGGGCACTTTTGTCACGGATCGCGGCGCAGGCGCTTGCGAATGAACTGACCGGATTTGAGTTTGCCTCCGGGATCCCCGGGACACTCGGCGGTGCGGTGATCATGAATGCCGGGGCGTATGGAGGAGAGATGAAGCAGGTTCTCTCCAATGTGTGCGTGCTGACGCGCGTGGGAGAACTCCGGGTTGTTCCTGCAGGGCAGATGAAGATGGGATACCGGACCAGCAGTTTTGCGGAAAATCAGGATATCGTACTGAGCGCAGAGCTCAGGCTGGAACGCGGCAGTGCAGATTCGATCCGGAGTTATATGGAAGAACTGCGGGAACGACGTATATTAAAACAACCGCTGGAATATCCAAGTGCAGGCAGCACATTTAAGCGCCCGGAAGGATATTTTGCAGGAAAGCTCATTCAGGACGCAGGATTGTGCGGATTCCGGGTTGGCGGCGCACAGGTGTCCAAGAAGCACTGTGGGTTTGTGATCAACCGGGATCATGCGACCGCGGCGGACATTGTGGAACTGATGAGACAGGTTGCAGATAAGGTAGAAGAGAATGCGGGCGTGCGTCTGGAACCGGAAGTAAAGCAGATCGGTGAATTCTGATGCTGCCGGGGCGCAGCACGAAGCAATCCGCAAGGTATCTTGTGAATGCAATACTTGATCTTTGAGAAAGGGGATCGTATGAGGTTTGTAATTGTAACGGGAATGTCGGGAGCAGGCAAGTCAACTGCGCTGAAGATACTGGAAGACATCGGGTACTTTTGCGTGGATAACCTTCCGATTCAGTTGATTCCCAAATTTGCGGAGATATTGACGGCTCCGGACAGTGAACTGACGGAGGTCGCGCTTGGAATCGACATCCGCAGCGGACAGGCGCTTGCGGGACTGGAAGAGCAGTTAAACCGGATGGATGAGATGGGACTTCACTATGAGATCCTTTTCCTGGATGCGCAGGATGATGTGCTGATCAAGCGGTACAAGGAGACAAGACGGCATCATCCGCTGGGAGAAGACGGGCATGTTGACATCGGCATTGCAAAAGAGCGGGAGCGGATCGCATTTTTAAAAATGCGCGCAACCTATATATTGAATACGAGCAAAATGCTGACAAGGGAGCTGAAAGCAGAACTGGGTCAGATATTCGTGGATGGAAAGGATTTCAAAAACCTGTATATTACGGTGATGTCGTTCGGGTTTAAGTACGGAATCCCGCAGGACGCGGATCTGGTGCTGGATGTGCGTTTCCTGCCGAATCCATACTATATAGAAGGACTGCGGGAAAAGACCGGGAACGACCGTGAGGTGCAGGAATATGTGCTGGGCGGACGGAGAGGAAAAGAGTTTGTGGAGAAACTGACGGATCTGATCGGATTTCTGCTTCCGAATTATATTCTGGAGGGGAAAAATGAACTGGTGATCGCATTCGGATGTACCGGTGGGAAGCACCGGTCAGTGACGCTGGCGAATGTGCTGTATGATTTCGTGCGGCAAAAAGGAGATTACGGAGTCCGTATCGAACACCGTGATATTGAGAAGGACGCGATCACAAAAGCGCAGTAGACGCGGAAGGAGAAGGTGTCTGGGGAAATGTCATTTTCAGGGGATGTAAAAGAGGAACTTTCAAAGCACTGGAGTCCGGCAAGACACTGCCAGATCGCGGAGCTGGCGGCGCTGCTCGGACTGTGCGGAACCATTGTGATCACCAGCAGAGATGAGTGCCGGGTCAAAGTTCATACAGAAAATAAAGCTGTTGCAAGAAAAGTCTTTACATTAGTGAAAAAAACATTTAATATAGAAGCTGATATCTCGGTCAGGAGAAATCTTCAGTCGGGGAATGTGTCCTATTCCGTTGTAGTCCGCCGTCATGAGGACGCGCTGCGCATCCTGCAGGCGACAAAGCTGACGGATGAACGGACGGACGGGTTCGGAGAGGTCAGAATTGTGAATCCGATCGTGGTTCAGCAGACATGCTGCAGGCGGGCGTTTATTCGCGGTGCTTTTTTGGCGGCAGGTTCTATGAGCGATCCGAACAAGTCGTATCATTTCGAGATTGTCTGTGCGGCTAAGGGAATGGCGGACCAGCTTCGCGAACTGATGTGCAGCTTCTCGATGGATGCCAAGACGGTTCAGAGGAAGAAGACCTATGTTGTGTATCTGAAAGAGGGTTCACAGATCGTAGATATGCTGAATATTATGGAGGCGCATCTTTCGCTGATGGAGCTGGAGAATGTCCGGATCCTCAAGGAAATGCGCAATACAGTAAACCGCAAGGTGAACTGTGAAACGGCAAATCTGAGCAAGACAGTGTCTGCAGCGGTCAAACAGATCGAAGACATTACATATCTGCAGAATAAGATCGGTCTTGAGAAATTGCCGGAAGGGCTGGAGGAAGTTGCGCTTGCCCGCCTTTCCCATCCTGATGCATCATTAAAGGAGTTAGGAAATCTCTTGTCGCCGCCCGTAGGAAAATCCGGTGTGAACCACCGGCTCCGTAAAATCGGAGACATAGCGGAAAAGGTCAGACAAGAACAAGGAGGATTATCATGATTGAAACACCAGTTGTAGTAAAACAGGAAAATGGTCTGGACGCGAGACCCATCGCATTGCTTGTACAAGAGGCAAGCCAGTATGCAAGCAGGATTTTTATCGTAGCAGACGATAAGAAGATCAATGCGAAGAGTATTATGGGAATGATGAGCCTGAATCTTTCACAAGGAGAGCAGGTTACCGTTCTGACAGACGGGGAAGACGAAGAAAAAGCTGCGGAAGGAATCAAAACATTTCTGGCGGATTTAAAATAAAAGCTAAAATAAAAATGAAAAAATGGAAAAAGAGGTTGTGCTTTTGCGCAACCTCTTTTATACTGTACCGTAAAAGGAAAAGAGGAAGTCTTGAACAAAGGTGGGCGTAAATAGTTTTTGGGTAAGGAGAAAGAAATGAAAAAGCTGTTATTTATCTATAATCCGAATGCAGGGACGGGCACACTGAAACCAAAATTGTCAGAGGTACTGGATATTTTTGTGAAAGGCGGATATGAAGTGACCGTATATCCTACGCAGAAACCGCATGATGCATTTGCCAAAACAATCTCTTACGGGGACGGATACGACCGGGTGATCTGCAGCGGAGGCGACGGTACGCTGGATGAAGTGGTAAGCGGGATGATCCGGCGGGAGAATAAGGTCCCGGTGGGATATATCCCGGCAGGAACGACGAATGATTTTGCCAGCAGCCTGCATATTCCGAAAGATATGCTGGAGGCAGCGGATATCGCGGCGAACGGCGTGCCTTTCCCTTGTGATGTGGGCGTCTTCAATGACGATTATTTTGTATATATCGCGGCGTTTGGCCTGTTTACGGATGTGTCCTACGAGACCGATCAGAATATGAAAAATGTGCTGGGACATCTGGCATATATTCTGGAAGGGGCAAAGCGTATCTTTGATATTACTTCATATCATATGAAAGTGACTTCCGGCGATGAAGTGATCGAAGATGATTTTATTTATGGAATGGTGACAAACTCTCACTCGGTCGGCGGATTCCGCAATATTGTAGGTCAGAATGTTGCATATGATGACGGGGAGTTTGAAGTGACCTTGATCAAGATGCCGAAGAATGTAAAAGAACTCAATGAGATTATCGTGGCGCTGACGGTCAGTCAGTTCAAATCCGAGTATATGTACTGTTTCCGGACGTCGGATATCACGTTTGAATCGCTGGACACAGTTTCATGGACTTTGGACGGAGAGTTCGGAGGAAACCATGATGTGGTACATATCAGAAATGAGAAAAAAGGCGTTCAGATCATTGTGAAAGAGGACGCGCTGGAGCGGCTGCACCAGAAGCGGGAAGAAGTACGTCAGGAAGAGCTGGAAGCGGAAGAGCAGGCGAAGCTCGAAGAAAAGGCTCAGGGAGATGAAAATGCGATACCTCCGGTCCAGGTGCAGACAGAATTGCAGACGGAAGAGGAAGAAGCATAGGAAGAGCTGCGGAGGATCGAAGAGAATACCAATAAAAGGGAACGCACGGAGCAGGAACTGCCCCCTGAGACCGTGCGCTCCTTTTTTGGATGTCTAAACAAAACTCTTACGTGTAAGTAAGACGTCATTCAGGTTCATGTCCGGGATTCTCTATAAAATAAAAAACGGAATACCATAGTGATATTCCGCTTTGTAAAGTGACTCCGAGGAGAATCGAACTCCTGATTCCAGCGTGAGAGGCTAGCGTCTTGACCGCTTGACCACGGAGCCATATCAGTGTGCCTGTAAAGTTGTCTCTCAACAAGCAAGATATACTATATCATGTAAAAACAAAAAAAGCAAGCATTTTTTTGAAAAAATAAAAAAAGCAAAAAAGAGGCTTTTTCTTGACAGAAGATGCCACGTTTGATACGATAAAGGCAATTGAGAACCCGGGTTGTTACTCGGAACAGGCAAAACCAGATTTTCAGAGATAGAGGGTACTTTATGATCTGGGAATCTGGTTTTGTTTTGCAGAAGAAAGATGAAAATGATACGAGGAGGAATGCAGTTATGAAACTTATCAGGACAAAGGATTATCAGGACATGAGCCGGAAAGCGGCAAATATCATTTCCGCGCAGATTCTGCTGAAACCGGACAGTGTACTAGGACTGGCGACCGGTTCGTCACCGGTTGGACTGTACGATCAGCTTGTGGAATGGTATAAGAAGGAGGATCTTGATTTTTCCAAAGTGAAGACCGTGAATCTGGATGAATACAAGGGACTTCCCCGTGAGAATGACCAGAGCTATTACCACTTTATGCACGAGCATTTGTTTGACCGGGTAAATATAAATCCTGATTATACGAATGTGCCGAATGGAATGGCAGAGGACGGTGACGCAGAGTGCTGCCGCTACGAAGCGCTGATCGAGTCCCTTGGAGGTGTGGATATGCAGCTTCTTGGAATGGGACGGAACGGACATATCGGGTTCAATGAACCGGCGGATGCTTTCGCACCGGCGACACATTGCGTAGATCTGACAGAGAGTACGATCGAGGCAAATAAGCGGTTCTTCGCGTCTGCAGATGACGTACCGCGCCAGGCGTATACGATGGGAATCGGGACGATCATGCGTGCGCGGAGAATTCTGGTGGTAGTCAGCGGAGAAGACAAGGCAGACGCACTTGCCGCGGCGTTCTACGGACCGATAGCGCCGCAGATGCCTGCGTCAATCCTGCGGTTTCATCCGGACGTAACGGTTGTTGCGGACGCGGCGGCACTTTCCAAAATGCCCGCGGAAATAAGATAGCAGAGGAGCAGATCTGTCTGGAAGGAAGGCTATAGAATGATTATAAAGAACGTACAGGTTTTCGGAGAAGATAAAAGGTTCCGGCAGGGGGCAATCCAGATAAGAGACGGACTCTTTGCAGCAGTGTGCGGTTTAGAGGAGCCGGATCAGAGTTCGGACGAAGTACTGGACGGAGAAGGCTGTTTTGCCATCCCCGGACTGGTGGATATTCATTTTCATGGATGTGTGGGAGCTGATTTCTGCGATGGGACGGAAGAGGCGATCGCACAGATGGCGGCTTATGAGGCTTCGGTCGGCGTGACGTCGATCTGTCCGGCGTCTATGACTGTTTCAGAGGAAGAGCTTCACACCATCATGCGAACAGCGGGAAATTATCAGCCACATGGCGGTGCAAAGCTGTCCGGAATCAATATGGAGGGTCCGTTTATCAGCGAAAAAAAGAAAGGCGCGCAGGCCGCGGAGCATATCCGCCGATGCGATGCTGCTTTGTTCCGTGCGCTTCAGAAAGAGGCAGACGGTCTGATACGCCTGGTTGACATTGCACCGGAGACAGAGGGCGCGATGGAGTTTATTGATATGGTAAAAGACGAAGTCGTTGTCTCTGTTGCACATACGACGGCGGATTACGACACCGCTGCAGAGGCGTTTTCCAGAGGCGCGAGCCATGTCACACATCTGTATAATGCCATGCCGCCGATGAATCACCGGGATCCGGGAGTGGCAGGCGCGGCTCGGGACGCCAAGAACTGCAGTGTGGAGCTGATCTGTGATGGGATACATATTCATCCGTCCATGGTGCGGGCGACATTTGCCATGTTCGGACCGGACAGGGTGATCCTGATCAGCGACAGTATGCGGGCCGCCGGTCTGACGGACGGCCAGTATACGCTTGGCGGGCAGGATGTATTCGTCAAAGGCGCACTTGCAACACTGGCGGATGGAACGATCGCAGGCTCCGTGACAAACCTGATGGACTGTATGAAGAATGCCGTGAAGAATATGGAGATCCCGCTGGAAGATGCGGTCGCTGCGGCAACCATGAACCCGGCAAAAGCAATTGGTATTTACGATGTTTGCGGAAGCATTTCAGAAGGAAAAGCGGCGGATCTTGTCCTCCTGGATAAAGAGCTGAACGTAAAAGCCGTATATGTCGACGGAAAAGAAATTCAGATATAGAGTTACTTGTTGTTGTGCAAATGAAAAGGAGAGTCGGACGCATCCGGCTCTCCTGATTTTTTTAACAATATCTTCAAATCTTGAAATCGTTGATAGTTTCAAAAGAGAATCCTTTTAATCATTCTTGATCCTAATTTACAAAATGAAAGAATGAATGAGGTAAAATGCACAAAAAAGAAAATATTTTTTATTTATATTTAACAAAAAAGAAAATATTTTCTAAAAAGTATTGAAAAAAATTTTTTTGATGTTATGATGGAGATAACAAGAAAAGAAAGTTACAAATGCAAAGGAGGTTATGAACATGAGACCAGAAGAGTTACGGGAGCATCTGAAAGGAATTACGGTGATCAGCATCACCCCTTTTAAAGAAAACGGGGAGTTTGACGCGAAAGGGTACGAAAAGAATTTGAAGTTTTTGCTGGATGGCGGCCTTAATCAGGACAACGCAGTGATCGTGATCTGTGGAAGCACGGGCGAGTGCGGGGCAATGGCGACGGACGAACGTAAGATGATTCTGGAGATGGTCGTTGATACAATTGGAGATGCAATGCCGGTAATCCAGGGATGCAATAGTACGAATGTGAATGAGTCGATCGAACTTGCGCAGCATGCACAGGATCACGGTGCAGCGGGGATTATGGCATTGTCACCGTATTACTATCCGGCAAAGGATGAAAATTGTATTTATGCCTTTTATGAGAAACTGGCAGGAAATACAGATCTTGGAATCTTGCTGTATAACAACTTTGAAGTAATGAATATTGACTGCCCGATCTCTGTACTGAAACGATTGAAAAAAATACCGAATATAGTTGGAATGAAAGAGTGTACACCTGCGTTTTTCAAAATGACACGTGTAGTTCAGGAGATTGGCGACGAGGTTTCCGTAGTAAACGGGCACGGAGAATTTCTGGAGCCGTATGCAGCACTGGCCGGCACGACCGGATTCATTTCCAGTATGAGTAATATTGTACCGGACCGAAGCGTTGCAATATGGAATGCGCGCTCGACGGGAAATTATGAGGAGGCGCTTCGAATCCGAAACACGATGGTCCCGTATATGGATCTGGCAGTGAAATATTCCGGGATGGGTGGTGAATATAAGGTGATCGCATTGCTGAAATATATGGCTGATCTGGCTGGATCCTGCGGCGGATACACACGGATTCCGACGGTGCCGTTGTCAGAAGCAGAGAAGGAAGAGGCAAGAAGCGTTGCGAAACAGATAGGAATCATATAAGGAGGGTACGTTTATGAAAAAGGGAAGTAGAATATTGGCCATTTTACTGGCTTTCTGTATAACAGGAGCGATGATTACAGGCTGCAGTTCAGGAAATTCAGATGATGCAGAGAGTAAAAATACAGGCGGAGAAAATACAGAGGAAAACGCAGGCGGAGCAGATGAGACGGTAACAGTCACGTTTATGCGGACGGGGACACCGGAAGTACTTCATGAAATATTTGATCCTATCATTGAAGAATTTGAAAAAGAATATCCTAACATTAAAGTAGATATGCAGGATCTTGGCTGGTCAGACGCGGAGAAAACACTTCAGGTAATGGCGTCGTCCCAGACATTGCCGGACGTTATGTACCATTTGCCTGCAACGATTTTTGATATGGCGGACAAAGGACTGATCGAGGATCTGACTCCTTATATGGATGACGAACTCAAAGAGGATATCTATCCGTCACTGCTGGAAGCAGGGCAGTACAATGGAAAACAATATGTGATTCCGTGTGGGGCAACGACACTTTTGTACTGGTATAATACGGAATTATTTGAACAGGCCGGACTTGATCCGGATAATCCGCCGGCAACGTGGGATGAATTTCTCGAGGCGGCAAAGGCAATTTCTGAAAAAACAGATGCGGCAGGTGTTGCATTATATGGAAGTCCGAGCGGCGGAGAAACTTCGTTTATGTTTGAATCTCTGTTTGCAAGTGAGATTGGTGGAGAAACCTGGAATGGCGAACGATACACATATGAAACAGAAGAGAACAGAGAGGCGGCCGTCAACACATTGAATTTTATGCAGAAATTGGTACAGTATTCACAGGGCAGTGTAGAAGAGACCGGTCGATTTGACATCCGCACTATGTTACGAGACGGGCAGGTGGGAATGGCGCTGGATGCGATCAATATGTCAAATCAGATTCAGGAAGGACTGGACAGTGGGAAGTTCAAGGTTGCACAGCTTCCGGCAGGCAGCAGCGGGGAACAGATATCCGCGGTAAATATGGGTGGATTTTTTATTCCGACAAATTGCGAACATAAAGAAGAAGCGTGGACATTCCTGCGGTATTTAATGAGGACAGAAAACCAGAAAAAACATAGTACATATGGGTCTATTCCAATTCTGAAATCAGAGTCGGAATCTTATGGAACCGATAGTGCATATTGGAATACAGTGATTAAATCTGTTGATGAAAGTGTTCCGGAAGGCGTAAGTCCGAAGACAAATTCGCTTTGGAGTGTAACCGGCGAGCAACTGCAGCTATTGTTTATGAATAAACAAGATGCGGAAACAACGCTGGACAATATTATTGCCGGACATGAGGAAGTGTATGAAGACTAAAGAATAAAATGTGGATGCGCTGCTGCATGGTATATATAAATGGTGCAGCAGCGCGCTTTTTTAGAAGAAGGAGGGCAGAAGATGAGGAAAAAAGGAATCCATAAGATAGAGCCATATTTGTTTATTTTGCCTACAATCATTTTGCTTATTCTTGTGCTGGCAATTCCACTGTTTAATGTATTTAAGTTTTCAATGGGAGATTCAAATATTATACAAGGATACATAGAATGGAATTCCTTTGAAAATTTTGAATATCTGAGTACGGAGAAATTTTTGAAATCTTTGGGAACGACAGTGATTTATGTGATAAGCGGGGTACTGGGGATCGTAGTGTTTGGACTATTGATCGCACTTGCACTGAATAAACCGATGCCATTGCGGGGAGTATTCCGTTCGATCGTGATCATTCCATGGGTTGTGCCGCATGCATTTGCGGCGACAATGTGGAAATGGGTGGTAAATCCCCAGTACGGTTTTATCAACCAGTTATTGATGAAGCTGGATCTGATTTCGGAACCAATCAGCTTTCTGTCAGACGGAAAAGCGCTGCCGACAGTGATTCTTGTGAGAATATGGCAGGGGACTCCGTTTATGATCATCTCATTGCTCGCCGCGCTTCAGACGATACCATCGGATATTGAAGAGGCGGCAAAACTGGATGGAGCGTCAGCGTTTAACCGGTTTCGCTATATTACGATTCCTTATATCAAACCGGTGTTGTCTACGACCACTCTGATCGTGACTGCGTGGACATTCCAGATATTTGACACCGTCTACATTATGACGGCGGGAGGTCCGGCGAGACAAACGCAGCTTGCTGCAATTGAAATTTATGATAAGGCGTTTCTGGATTACGATCTGGGAACAGCCTGCGCGATCGCGATTGTCGTATTAGTGATTGTTGGTGTGATCGGTGTGTTCCGGTTCGGATTGGAAAGGGAGAGTGATATCACATGAGCAGAAAAGCAAAACGCAGGTTATCAATGGCCGGGAGAATTCTCTTTGTATCGATCTGGTGCATGTTCACACTGCTGCCGATCTATACGGCTCTGGTGGCTTCTCTGACGAAATATGAGAATATAGGAAAAAATTTTCTTTGGCCGACAGATATGTATTTTCAAAATTACATTGACATATGGCACAGGATTGATCTGGCGGGATATTTTAAGGCGACGATCATCTATGCAGTCGGCTCGTCGCTGATCAGCGTGCTTCTGGCAACATTTGCGGCATATGCTCTTTCCCGATATGCTTTTAGAGGGAAGAAATTTTATTCCTTTATTATTTTTATTACGCAGGTGATCCCACAGGTAGTGATCGCCATCCCGATCTATATGACTTTAAACAAAATCGGACTGTATGACACTTATATCGGCGTTATTCTTGCAATTTTGGCGACATCGATGGCATTTCCGATTCTGCTGCTGAGAAGCTTTTTTGACGGAATCCCGGTTTCACTTGAAGAAGCGGCGGCGATCGACGGCTGCTCACGAATCGGCATATTGTTTAAGATCATTGTTCCGCTTTCGTCACCGGGAATTGCTACAACGTGGGCGTTGTCCTTTTTTACTGGCTGGGGACAGTATCTCTATCCGCTGATCCTGACCAGAACTTCAGATAAAGTGCCGCTGACGGTCGGAATCGCGAGACTGATCGATAATCAGACACCCTGGGAAATGGTAATGACCGGAACCTTACTTGCGATCATACCGGCGATCGTCATTTATACATGCGCACAGAAAACACTTGTGGCGGGACTGACGGCCGGATCCGTTAAGTAAATGAAAAAAACAGACAGGGAGGACAGAGAATATGCAGGAATTAAAAGTAGGAGCAGGGCGTTTTATCGTTGGAGAGCATGTGGTCAAAAGACTGGAGAAAGAAATGTCCTATTTCGGAAATAAAGCCTTGATTATCGGCGGACCGCGGTCTGTGGGACTTGTGAATGAGAAAATGAGTCTGGCAGAGCTCGGACTGGTGTTTCGCCATACAGGAGCGTGTTCGAAAAACTGGGCAAGAAAATACGCAGATGTATTTCAGGAGGAACACTGTGATCTTGTAATAGGAATCGGCGGAGGAAAATGCATTGATCTTGCAAAATGCGTGGCCGTCTATGCGGACTGTCCGATCATTACAGTACCTACATCAGTAGCTACGTGTGTGGCGAGTTCGGCGGTATGCATTATGTATACCGATGAAGGACGCTCGGATGGTTCGGTTGCAATGAACCGGGAAGTGGATGTGGTACTTGCGGACACAGAACTGATCCGGACGGCGCCGAAACGACTGTGGAGTGCGGGAATGGTAGATTCTTTGGCGAAATTGCCGGAAGTCGTACATAATCTGGACATCAGAGATTATAAGGACTGTGACTTGAATAAATATATCTGTTATGTAAATGCAAAAGCAATCTGGGATTTTATTCTGGGGGAAGGGATTATGATGGCAGAGGATATCAAAAACTCGGACAGGGTGGAAGATATGATTGTCACGAATTTGCTCCACACATCGATCGTGAGCGGCTTCTCTTCCGGAAGCGGACAACTGGCACTGGCACATGGGTTGTACGATTTTGTGCGCAGGGAATTTCCGGAGGAGTCAAAAGACGTGATGCATGGGGAAATTGTAGGTGTTGGTCTGATTATGCAGATGGCTTATAACAACGAGAAAGAAGCGGCGAAGAATCTGATCGCTTTTATGAAGCATTTTTCCATGCCGATGACTCTGGAGGAGATACATTTTCCAGATACAGCAGAGACGAGAAGAAAGCTGACCGTTTATCTGGCAGAGAATACGGAAGTCACAGATCTGGAACGTCTGGAATGTGCAATGAATGAAATCAGGAGGTGACGAAATGGGTGTTTTTGATCTGCCGCTTGAAGAATTGTGGGAATATGAAGGAAGTTCACCGTGCCCGGAAGATTTTGACGAATTTTGGGATAAGTCGCTGAAAGAATTACGGAAGATGGATTATCAGGTAGAATTGAAAGAAAGCAGATTTCAAACAAGTTATGCAAAGTGCTATGAACTGTATTTTACCGGAGTGGGAGATGCACGGATTCATGCCAGGTATTTGAAACCACAGTGCTGTGAAGAACCGCATCCGGCGGTGCTGTTCTTTCATGGGTACAGTGGATCGTCAGGAAACTGGACCGAAAAGCTTGGGTATGCGGCAAACGGATATTCCGTGTTTGCATTAGACTGCAGAGGTCAGGGCGGAGAATCTCAGGACATTGGAGGGGTACACGGGGTAACATGGTCCGGACAGATCATGCGGGGACTGGAGGACGGTCCGGAAAAACTGCTGTTTAGACAGATCTTTCTGGATGTGGTTGAACTGGCAGATATTGCAATGTCGATGCCGGAGGTAGATTCGGAACGTGTCGGAGCTTACGGACGTTCCCAGGGAGGGGCGCTGACCATAGTTTGCGGCGCACTGGTACCCCAAATAAAGAGGATTGCACCTTTGTATCCGTTCCTTACTGATTTTAAGCGGGTATGGCAGATGGATCTTGCGAAAGTGGCATATGAAGATATTACGTATTATTTCCGCAGATTTGATCCGTGCCATGAACGGGAGGAAGAGATATTTGAGACACTTGGGTATATTGACGTTCAAAATTTTGCAAAACGGATCCGGGCACAGGTAATGATGGGGACGGCCCTTCAGGATACGACTTGTCCGCCTTCGTCTCAATTTGCGGTATATAACAAGATCATAGCAGAGAAGAAGCTGGTGCTGTATCCGGATTACCAGCATGAACCAATTGAAGATTTTACCGATAAGACATTTCAGTTTTTAAACGGATTATAGGAGAAAACGCGATTATCATATGATGACGGAGGAGGGAGGAGATTTCATGAATAAGATATTGGAGTCCCTGAAAGGCGGACTGATCGTATCGTGTCAGGCGTTAGAGGATGAACCGCTGCACAGTTCTTATATTATGCAGAGAATGGCGGTTGCGGCAAGAGACGGGGGCGCTGCGGGGATCCGTGCAAATACGGTTTCGGATATTACTATGATCAGAGAGAAAGTGGACCTTCCGGTGATCGCAATCATTAAGCGTAACTATAGAGATTCAGAAGTGTTTATTACACCCACGGAACAGGAAGTTCAGGAATTGATAGAAATTGGTCCGGAGATCATTGCAATGGACGCAACAATACGGATACGTCCGGGTGGGGAAAGGTTAGAGACGCTTTTCCCAAAAATCAGGGAACGATATCCGAATCAGCTTTTTATGGCGGACTGCTCGACGATAGAAGAGGGGGAAATGGCCACGGAGCTTGGATTTGATATCATTGGAACAACACTGAATGGATATACGTCATATACCAGAGGACAAGTACTTCCGGACTTTCGGCTGATGAAGCAGATGGTAGACAGAACAGGGAAACCAGTCATCGCGGAGGGCGGGATCTGGACGCCGGAACAACTTCGCAAGGCGATGGAAACCGGGGTTCATGCTGCTGTAATCGGGACAGCGATCACACGCCCCAGAGAGATTACGAAACGATTTGTGCGTGCATTATAGAAAAATGGAAAAAATTGACAAAAAACAGTTGTATTGGATAATAGGCAGGGGTAAAATGGGAATAGTTGTACTGGATATCGGAGGAACGTCAATAAAATACGGAATATATGAAAACGGAAGCATGGAGCACGTTTCAGAATGCGATACAGAAGCATGGAAAGGCGGAGCATATCTGATGCAGAAAGCTGCCGGAATTATCCGGTCTATGGGACCTTGCAGCGGGATCGGTATCAGCACGGCAGGGCAGGTGGATTCTCTGCGGGGGCGGATTATTTATGCAAATGAGAATATTCCTGAATATACAGGAATGGAAATCTGTTCCATGCTGGAACAGGAATTTAGCGTACCTGTGGCAGTAGAAAATGATGTGAATGCTGCAGCGCTGGGCGAGGGTTATTTTGGAGCAGCAAAGGGGAAACCGGATTTTCTGTGTCTGACATACGGGACAGGAGTCGGAGGCGCTTTTGTGTCAGGCGGAGAAGTCTATCGAGGGTTTTCCGGTTCGGCGGGAGAGTTCGGAAGCATGATCATTCACGGGTGTGATGTAGAGCAGGGAAGACGCATCAGCGGGTGTTACGAGTATTATGCTTCAACGAAAGCTCTTGTCCGGCAGGCACGAGAAATTGCTCCTCAGATCAGAAATGGCAGACAGGTATTTGAGAATATTGACTTGCCGGGAGTCCGGGCAGTGGTAGATGAATGGATTTGGGAGATCGCACATGGTCTTGTAACTTTGATCCACGTGTTTAATCCCGGCTGTGTCATCCTTGGCGGAGGCGTTATGGCACAGGAATATGTTATGGATTCAGTCAGAACTGTGGTAAAAGAACGAATTATGCCAAGTTTCAGAGATGTAGAAATCATCCATGCGTCGCTGGGCGGATGGGCCGGGTTGTGGGGAGCCGCGTATATAGCAGAAAAAAAGCAAAAAGCCTGTGCAGGTCGGATCGCAAATAAAAAGGAGTGATTGAATGAAGTACCTCAGGCAATTTGGAATCATATGCACAGTAACCTGTGTCGGTGAATTTTTAAAATATCTCATTCCACTGCCGGTCCCTGCAGGCATTTACGGTATGGTGCTGATGTTTGGACTGCTGTACTTTAAAGTCATTCAAGTGGAGCAGGTAAAGGAGACCGGAGAATTTTTAGTAGAAATGATGCCTTTGATGTTTATTCCGGCCGCAGCAGGACTGATAACGGCGTGGGAACAGATGAAAGGAATGCTTCTTCCATTGTGTGTAATCATTCCCCTTTCCACATGCCTTGTAATGCTGGTGACGGGAAAGATTGCTGATGTTGTGATAGATAAGAAGAGAGGACAGCAAAATGAGTGAGTTTTTTCTGGAGTCTTCGATGGCTGGCGTTGTGGTCAGCCTGCTAAGTTACTATGTCGGGACAGTAATAAATAGAAAATGGAAGCTGGCCATTTTGAATCCCCTGCTGATTGCGATCGTATTTGTAACCGGATTCTTGCTCTTGTTTCAGGTGGACTATGATACATATAACAACAGCGCAAAATATCTCAGCGATCTTCTGACACCGGCAACGGTAAGTCTGGCAATTCCATTATACCGGCAGATGGAACTTTTAAAGGAAAATGCGGCGGCGATCATTGCCGGAATTTTCTCCGGTGTACTGACGAGTCTTTGCTCGATTCTTGTGCTGGCGGAATTGTTTCATCTGTCACATGAAGAATATGTTACCTTACTTCCAAAATCGATCACTACGGCGATAGGACTGGCAGTATCAGAAGAACTGGGCGGATATGCGGTGATTACTGTTGCAGGGATTATTCTTACCGGGTTACTGGGAAATATTGCGGCGGAAACATTATGCAGGATTTTCCGAATTAAATATCCGGTTTCGAAAGGACTGGCAATAGGGACGGCATCGCATGCAATGGGAACGGCGAAAGCGATGGAAATGGGAGAAATCGAAGGAGCCATGAGCAGTCTGGCTATTGTAGTCAGTGGCTTATGCACGGTGGCAGGCGCAGCAGTATTTGCAGAGTTCCTTTAGTTTGTCTGGCAGAGAGGATGTTATATAGAGTTCAGAGAAGGTTTCAGATCGTTGATGTACAGGAGGACCGACTATGAGTCAGGATAATTTTATAATGCAGATAAGGCTTGCGTATCCGCAGCTTACAAAAGCAGAAAAAAAAGTGGCGGATTTTGTGCTGGAAGATCCGCAGAGTGTGCTGTTTATGTCGATTACTGATCTGGCGGCGGCATGTAAAGTAGGGGAAACAACGGTGTTCCGCTTCTGCAAAAGCATGAAGCTGCAGGGATATCAGCAGTTCAGGATCCAGTTGTCACTGGGAATCCAAAATGAGGATAAGGATAAAGGGCAGATGCAGGAAATCCTGAACGAAAATGTTGGCATGGATGATTCCTTTCAGGTTATGGTGCAGAAGCTTTTGAACTCCAATGTAAATGTGTTGATGGAGACAAACGCACTGCTCGAAAGCGAGACGGTAAATACATTATTAGAAAGAATGATCGCGGCAGAACGGATTTTTTTCTTTGGGGTTGGAGCGAGTCAGATCATGGCCATGAATGCTGCAAATAAATTTCTGAGGATTTCAAACAAGATTTACTGCTATATGGATTCACATATGCAGACGATGGCTGCCTCAACATTACAAAAAGAAGATGTGGCGATTGTAATATCTTATTCTGGATCGACCAAGGATTCGGTTCTGTTCGCTAAGCTGGCAAAAAATGCGGGGGCATATGTGGCGGGCATTACTCATTTTACAAGATCGCCCCTGACAGACTATGCCGATGTTGTTCTGCTTTGCGGAGCGAAGGAAGGACCGCTGCAGGGCGGATCAACTACAGCAGTTATGAGCCAGATGTTTCTTATGGAAGTTCTGTATATAGAGTTCTACAGAAAAACTTACGAGGAGAGCTATGAGAACAATCAAAAAACATCACAGTCGATCATTGAAAAGATGTATTGAGAAGTCGGCAAGAGGCTGAGATTATGGGAAGAAAAAGGATTGTCTTTTTTCATAGAATGGTCTATAATGAAGTCAGGTTTTAAACAAACATGTTTCTGCACGTGGCAGCGGCAGAAACGAAAAGAATTGGAGGAAAGAATATGTTAGTATCAGCAACGGAAATGCTTCAAAAAGCGAAAGCAGGCCATTATGCAGTAGGGCAGTTCAACATCAATAACCTTGAGTGGACAAAATCAATCCTTCTGGCAGCAGAAGAGTGCAAATCTCCGGTTATCCTTGGTGTATCAGAGGGCGCGGGAAAGTACATGACCGGTTATAAGACCGTAGTAGGTATGGTAAACGGAATGCTGGAAGAGATGAACATTACTGTTCCGGTAGCACTGCACCTGGATCACGGCAGCTATGAAGGATGCCTGAAGTGCGTGGAAGCAGGATTTTCTTCTATCATGTTTGACGGTTCCCACTATCCGATCGATGAGAACGTTGAGAAGACAAAAGAGCTGGTGAAGATCGCTCATGAAAATGGAATGTCAATCGAGGCAGAAGTTGGCGCGATCGGCGGTGAGGAAGACGGCGTGATCGGAAAGGGCGAGTGCGCAGATCCGAACGAGTGCAAGATGATCGCTGATCTCGGAATTGATTTCCTTGCAGCAGGTATCGGCAATATCCACGGAAAATATCCGGCAAACTGGGAAGGACTGAGCTTCGAGACACTGGATGCGATCCAGCAGCTGACCGGCGATATGCCGCTTGTTCTTCACGGTGGTACAGGCATTCCGTCCGATATGATCAAGAAAGCAATCACTCTTGGCGTTGCGAAGATCAATGTAAACACAGAGTGCCAGCTCGCATTCGCTGATGCAACACGGAAATACGTAGAAGCAGGAAAGGATCTTGAGGGCAAAGGCTATGACCCGAGAAAACTCCTGAAACCGGGCGCAGAAGCAATCATCGCAACTGTAAAAGAAAAGATGGAACTCTTTGGTTCTGTAGGAAAAGCAGAGTAGTTCTAAAAACGAGATAAGAGTGGAAAAGAAGCCGGATGTTTCCGGCTTCTTCCTTTAACGCTTTTTTTACGATGGGATTTGAAAAAAAATGCTGAAAAAATGCTGAAAAAATTAAAATTAGGGGTTTACAAAAGGGGGTGTTTTGTGGTATAGTATCTTTTGTCGAGCGGAAGTGGCGGAATGGCAGACGCGCTAGATTCAGGTTCTAGTGGGAGTTTATCCTGTGAGAGTTCAAGTCTCTTCTTCCGCATTGCACGAAGTACACCGGAAGCCGGAAATAAACGGTTTCCGGTGTTTTTTAGTGCATTCTTTGTGCAACATTCCGGTATTGTTATTTTATGGCTCAGGTGATATTCCTATAGCACATCAAAATCACCGGCTATCGAATCTGATTTTCATTGGCATTTCAGCCGAAGAAATCATTTTGATGAGAAAAAGTAAATGACTATAAGGACAGGAGGAAATGCACAATGAAAAAAAACGGGAAAAGTAATGTATGATATCGGAGGAAACACGGTAATGAAAAAAGAGGAAAAGTTATATACCATTGCGGATGTAGAAGCTTTGCCGGAAGGTGAGAAGGCGGAACTGATCGACGGCAGGATGTACATGATGGCAGCTCCCACGGCGACACATCAGTTGATTCTTAATTTTATCAATGTCAGGTTTTATAACTATATTGCAGAAAAACGCGGAGACTGTAAAGTTTTTATTTCCCCGTTTGCAGTATATCTGAATGAAACAGATAATTATGTAATACCGGATTTAACTGTGGTGTGCGGGAAAGATAAATACGACAATAAAGGTTGTCATGGAGGCCCGGACTTTGTAGCTGAGATTGTTTCGCCGAGTTCGAAGAGAATGGATTATATGATCAAGTTGTTTCAGTACCGGAGTTTTGGAGTTCGGGAATACTGGATTGTGGATCCGGGAAAAAATCGGGTGCAGGTGTATGATCTGGCGCATGAAGAAATGAAAGAATATTCATTTTCAGACGCAGTTCCGGTAAGGATATATGAGGGAGATTTAGTCATTGATTTTTCGGAATTTCGGGAATAAGACCGGAAGAAACAATATTTATATATGTGCGTGAGAAACTGCTGGATACCGGTGCGGCTGGCTTATTCAAAGAAAGAGAACAGATGGTATTTTGAAAAGCTGGAGAGTATTCCGATATATAATCAGATGGTAATGGTGAAATAAATATGGTAGAATAATCAAAAGAAACTGATGAAAGGGCATATTTTAGGAGGAGAAAATGACAGAACAAGAGAAAATGAAGCAGGGTTATATTTGGAAAGATGATGATGAAAATATGGCTTTGCAGGCCAGAACAAAAGAACTGATAAAAAAGTTTAATGACTTACCGTCAGATGATATGGAAGGAAGAGAAAAACTGTTACATGATATTTTCGGAAATGTAGGCGAAGCGGTATGGATCTGCCCTCCGCTTACGGCGGCGGTTGGAAAATATGTATCCATTGGTTCCGGAACATACGCGAATATGAACCTTACATTAATTGATGACTGGAAGATTGAGATTGGGGAACACGTACTGATCGGACCGAATGTAACGATCAGCACAACAGGTCATCCAATCTCGCCGGGTCACAGAGCCGATGGAATGTATTCTTTTCCCGTTAAAATCGGCAATAATGTCTGGATCGGCGCGAATTGCATTATTATGCCGGATGTTACAATCGGTGATAACAGCGTGATCGGAGCCGGTTCTGTTGTGACAAAGGATATTCCCGCGAATGTAGTCGCGTTTGGAACTCCATGTAAGGTCTATCGTAAAATCGATGAGCATGACGAAGAATATTACTTCAAAAACAGAAGGTTTGATGAACAGCCGGAAATTTAGAAAGGAAGCCGTATGAAGAACCAGGAAGAAACATATGTTGAATTCCGTTATTATGAGTTGCCGGTCGGAAGATATGACCTGGTGCTGCTTGGGGAAGAATGGGTATGTGAATATGGGAATGATCCGCTGCATTTTCATAATTATCTGGAAATCGGTTATTGTTATTACGGTGAGGGTTATCTTTGCTTCGGTGAGGAGAAGAAGCCTTACTGTGACGGGAGTATTACGATCATACCTGCCAATTTTCCACACCGTACGCAGGGGCAGAAGGGCGGGATTGAGAGATGGGAATATCTGTTTCTGGATATAGAAGGCGTGCTGAAGAAATTTTATGAAGACAACCTGCCTTTCCGGGAACAGTTTATGCGCGACCGGATGCATTCGCCGTACCTGGTGCCGGAGCAGGACGATCCTCGCCTGGCCTCCGTAGTGAAAGCAATCCTGAACGAAAACCGGGAGCAACTGCAGTGTTGTAAAGATGCGGTAAACGGCTATCTGCTCGTTCTTATTCAGGAGATCATGCGTCTCGATGTTCAGGATTTTTCAGAGATTAATCTGTATGAATCGCAGATCGGGAAAATCCAGGGCGCATTGGAATATATTGATGCTCATTATGCAGAGGAGATTAAAATTGCGGATTTGGCAAAAATATGCAGCATCAGCGAATCCTATTTCAGGAAAGTTTTTGTCGAGTGTATGAATGTGCGTCCCTTGGAATATGTGAATCTGGTCCGCATCCAGAAAGCCTGCGCTTTTCTTCAGCAAACGGACGAGTCATTGGAATCTCTGGCATGGAAAGTGGGATTCACGTCTTTATCCACATTCATGCGGAATTTCAAAAAACTGGTGGGCGATACTCCGAAACAGTGGGCGCTGAAAAACGGAAAGAAAAATGAATGTGTGAATTACCATACAAAGGCGCTGAAAGGATGGTAATTTAGAGAAAAGTATTTCTGTCTTCTTTGATTGGGGACGGGGGAAATTGTAATTTCCCCATCCCCAATTTGGGAAAGAGAAGTTTTGATACAGACAACTGCTATAAATAACAGGAATTATAATTATAAATAATTTCAGATACAGGACTCCCGGATCACAAGTTCTGGAATGAGCATCATCTGTGAGACGAGTACAGTCCCTTCCAGCATATCCAGCATGGTCTGCGCACATTTTACCCCCATGGCGTCCAGTTTATCATCAATGGAACTCATCCGGGGGATTGTCATCTCCGTGTAAACCGAATTATCGAAACCAATGACGGAGATCGTATCAGGAATGGCAATTCCCTGCCGTGTCATTTCGTTGATCCCGCCGATCGCAATGAGGTCTTCTTCATATAGGATTGCTTCTGTTTCCGGATACTGTTCCAACAGTTTTTGGGTTTCCTGACAACCTGCCTGCATGGCTCTTTCTGTTTTCCAGATCAGGGTATATTCTGCCAGCTCGCATTTTTCCATGCCGTCCAGATATCCCTGTTTTTTTGCCCGTGCGCTTGCGTTCTCGTTATCTCCCATATATGCGATGTGCCGGATTCCTTTTCCGGCAAGATAGTGGACCGCATCTTCCATTCCTTTTCTGCCGTCGCACAAAACGCCGCATACATTCGGAAGATCCAGATATGCGTTTGCCAGTACGACCGGTGTGTTGGGCAAATACCGGGTAATGGCTTTCTGGATATATTTTTCTTCAAAGGTGGAACCAATCAGGATGACGCCTTCTGTTTGATTCTGCATTGCACGTTCGATACAGGCTATCCGTTGCTCCTTATCCGTTCCGGTATTCATCAGAAGGCAGTTATATCCGTTTTTGCTGAGTTCCTGCTCTACCATAAATACCGTATGAGAATAATGTGCGTCCCGAACGTCTTCTGTCAGCAGAGCGATTGTTCCGGATTTCTTTGCCGCAAGGCTTTTTGCCGACGGACTCGGCAGATAATGATATTTATCCAGAACCTCCTGAACTTTTATCCGGGTAGATTCTTTGATTCCGGGTTTCTGGTTGATCACGCGGGAAACGGTTGTAATGGAAACTCCGGCTTCTTTTGCGATGTCGTAGATTGTCATATGGTCTTTGCCGCCTTTCATTTCTGTTGGTGATTCGACTACAAGTGAATCCTGTCTGTTCTTTATCTTATTATCAATCTTATCATTTTTTTGTGCGGAGGGCAATAAAAAGAAGCGCTTTCAGAAATGTTAAAAAACAGTTAGTTACTTTTCACGAGGTCTGGGAAATGCGGAAAATGTTGTTTTGCAAGCAAGCTTGCACCAACTTTTTCCGCATTTCCCTACCCCGTGAAAAGTAACAACGGTTACATGCTGCAGATCTGATTCCAGATTTCTTCTTTTACAGGAATGCCCTGTTCCATGTTTTCTTTTCTTCTTTTTATGGTAGATTCACCCGGATAGCGGACGCTTCCGCCTTCGTGGTCCGGTATGGAAGACTGAATATCCTGCAGGGTTTCTTCCATCAGGTGGTCTGCTGCGTCGGGATCCTGATTTAACAGTTCGGGAGCAATCGCGATCAGGACTTGTGTCAATCCATATTCGTCTTCACATTCCTGGCCTACTTTGGTGACGGTTCTGCCAAGCGTCATCATATTTGCAGCCAGATCGAGTGCAATGGACATACCAGAACCTTTCCAGTATCCGATCGGCAGAACCCTTCTTGTTGCTTCAATGGCTGCCGGATCACATGTCAGATGGCCGTTCTCATCAAACCCTCCGGGATAGGGAAGCTGCGTGTTGTTCAGACGGCACGTTTCCAGTTTCCCATAAGAATACAGCGCCATAGCGGTATCCACAACGACATGTTCCCCGTTCTTTCTCGGAATTGCAATGACGAACGGATTATTGCCGATGCGGCTGTCCGTCGCTCCCCACGCAGGCATGTTCGGGCATGTATTTGTCCAGCAGATACCGATACATCCGGCGTCTGCTGCCTGCCAGCCATAAGTGCCGCCTCGCATCCAGTGATTGGTATTATAGATCGTTACAATTCCGATCCCGAACTTTCCTGCAAGTTCAATCGCACGATCCATTGCCATTTTTGCATTCAGATTTCCAAGTCCCAGATGCCCGTTCCAGCGTTCTGCCGCGCCGAAAGCAGCAACTGTTTCCGGTTTTGCGTTTACGTCGATATATCCCTTGTCAATGTATTCGATGACTCTTGGAAAACGGAGGTATCCATGGGAATATACACCGTCGGCGGAAGTATCCGCGAACATCTTTGCTGCGGTTTCGGCGCGCTGCATGTCAACGCCCTTTTTCATAAGAACTCTTTGAAATTCCTGTTTCATATCCTGATAGAACACTCTCATTTTTGTCAGTCTCCTTTATTCTTTTAAGTTTACAACAAATCTACACAGATCTTCAATACGACTTTCTTCACAAGCTCCTGCTTCTGGTACATGCAGGTGGGACGATGGATATCATTGGGGAAGAACACAGCGAAGTCGTTTTCTTTCATTTCCAGAAAAGTTTCACGTTCTACGCCTTGATAATACAGGACGTCGTTTTCTTCGATCAGATCTTCCTTTACCTCGCAATCGAGCATATCCGGCGCATATCCGATCCGCTCATGTCCTCTGACAAGAAACTGCAGGTCAATATAGCGGCGATGGACTTCTGCTTCGCTCTGGTCTGCGGGAACGGTCATCCGTTCAAATACCTGCGCATACAGATCTTTTCCCTGCAGTTCATAATTCCCGGAGGGCATGTCTGTAAAATCATGCTCTTTCAGATAAGTAAGTGCTTTCTGGATTGCCTCCGGATATATCGTAATATCTCCCAAATTCTTTAAATTTCCAAATATCATGTCGTTTGTTCTCCTTTTCTTTTTTTTAGTTAAATTATGATTTATAGATACCAGTCCGTCAGACAAGTCCTAATACTGTCGGAAGGAACATGGAAATCTGCGGGATGTAGGTTACCAGAAGCAATACGGCGAGGATCACCAGGAAATAGGGGATCAGCGGCTTCATAACGGTTTCGATGGTAACCTTTCCGACTTTACATCCGGTAAACAGGATGGAGCCGACCGGCGGTGTAATGGTTCCGATGCACAGGTTCAGGCAGATCATAATTCCGAAATGTACCGGATGCATACCGAAGGCTGTGCAGATCGGCAGGAAAATCGGTGTAAAGATCAGGATCGCAGGCGTCGGATCCATGAACGTTCCTACCAGAAGGATGATGACGTTCATCAGGATCAGGATTGCCACTTTGCTTCCGGAAATGGATAAAATTGCGTTTGCGATCATATCCGGCATTCCTGTGAAAGCCATTACCCATGACATAATCGAGGAAAGACCGATCATAAAGGTAATGATGCCCGTCATATGCGCCGACTGCAGGATGATCTTCGGAATATCTTTCCATGTGATCGAACGGTAGATCAGGGAAAGAATCAAGGAATAAACAACCGCGATCGCGGAACCTTCTGTTGCTGTAAATACACCGAGCAGGATCCCGCCGATGATGATTACGATCAGCATAAGGCTTGGGATTGCGTCTAAAAATACCTTTACGGCAACTTTCAGTGTGACACGTTCTTCAGATACATACCCTAGTTTTTTGGCAGATATCCCGGCAAGCAGCATGACACCGAGTCCCCACAGGATTCCCGGGATGTACCCTGCCATGAACAGTGCGGACACAGATACGCTGCCGGCTACGGTCGAGTATACGATCAGCGTATTGCTCGGCGGGATCAGCATGCCTGTCGGTGCGGAAGCAATGTTGACTGCTGCGCTGAAATTTTTGTCGTAACCTTCTTTTTCTTCCAGAGGTCCCATAGTCCCGCCAATCGCAGCGGCGGCCGCCGCTCCGGAACCGCTGATCGCTCCGAACAGCATATTCGCCACGACGTTGGACTGCGCCAGTGCTCCGGGCATTCTGCCGCTCAAAACCTTTGCACAGTTGACCAGCCTGACGGCGATCCCCCCGTTGTTCATAATATTTCCAGCCAGAATAAAGAACGGGATCGCGACCAGAGAAAAAGTGTTTGAGCCTGCAAAAATTCTCTGTGCCGATGTAGTAAAGGAAATATCTGCCGGAAGCATACAAAGCATGGCAACCGCGGATGAAAGTCCGATTGCAACACTGATCGATACGCCCATACAAAGCATGACGATCAGCAGGATTGTCATAACCAGTGCTGTTTTTAATGCGATACTCATCTATTTTTCCTCCTTGATCTTCTGTCTCTCTTTGATGCTTTCCATCATATTATAGATACAGTAAAATGTAGTCACCACGCCGCAGACCGGAATGACGGCATATACGAGTCCCATTGCAATATGGAGCGTTGCATCCTGCTGCACCATCTGCATCTTTGCCACGGAAAACCCGCCGATGGTCATCACCGCGACTGAAAAAATGATATTGATGATCTCCGTCAGAATATCTGCCAGATTCTTCAGCTTCGGCGGAAACTTGTCTTTCAGCGCGGTAATACACATGTGGTCGCGCTGTCCGAACACGTAGGTGGCCGTGATCAGCACAAGCCATACAAACAGATACCGCGTCAGCATTTCACTGAATGTACTTGGATTGCTCAGAAAATATCTGGCGATCACCTGCCAGGTTACCAGAAGCACCATGATGATCATGATCGCTACGCTGGCAAATTCCATCACTTTGTCAACGGCCTTCTTCACTGCTTTCATTCTCTTTCTCCTCCTCTTTTACTTTCTGTACTGCGTCATAAATCCGCCGCGTGACATCGGACCGGTCGGCAAGCTCGTCAAGGATCGGCTGGCAGCGTTCCCGGAAGATCTCGGTGTCCGGATATACAAATGTCACGCCTGCCTCTTCTGCATCTTGTTTTGCCTCTTCTACAGATTCCTCGAACAAGTCAAATTCTTTTTCAACGGATTCCTTCATCAGCCGGTCGTAAACCTCCCGGTCTTCGGCGCTCATGTCCTGTAAAAATTCTGCGTTTGCGATCACGACGTCCGGCATTACGACATGCTGGGTGTAGGAATAGTATTTTGCTACTTCGTAATGTTTGAAATCCACATATACACGTTCACTGTTTTCCGCCCCGTCAATGACCTTCTGCTGGATCCCGGTATAGACATCTCCCTGCGCCATCGGAACACCCACGCCGCCCATCAGCTTTGTCATCTGGATGTAGGTATCGCTGTCCATGACGCGGACTTTTAATCCTTTCATGTCCTCCGGCGTCTCGATCGGTTTGGAAGCGTATATGTTGCGCATTCCGGAGGTATATACGGCGACTACTTCAAAGTTGTATTTCTGCGTTGATGCAAACAGTTCGTCGAAGGTGCCGTTTAATGTGACTTTACGGAGCTGATCCACACTGTCATATAAATAGGGTGCGCCGATGATCGCAAAATCCTCATTATAGCCTTCCGGAACACTGCACGGCACCATCGCCATCTGAAGCGCTCCGGTTCTGACAAACTCCGTGACCGGCCCCTGGTCTCCGAGGATTGCATTCGGATAAATCTCGACCTTGTACCTTCCGTCTGTCTCTTCTTCAAACTTTTCCCCAAATTCTTTCATCGCAAGATATTCCGGATGCTCTTCCGACTGGTTAAATGCAACCCGGATAATCTGCGTATCCTGTACGGAGTCGGAGCTCTCCGATGCTTTGCCGCCACATCCGGTTAATGATAAAATGACTGCTCCGGCCGCGGCGATCCATACTGTTTTCTTTTTCATGGTTATTCTCACTCCACATTTTTTGACAAGTTTTCGAAAGCGCTTTCTTTTTATTTCATTCGTATCATAGCATTTTTGAGATTCATTTTCAAGACAAAACTCAAAGAAAAAGTATTTTTGTACATTCTCGATAAAAATCAGATCCAATTTTTGTGCGACCTGCACATAGAATGGGATCTCCTAATCAATGGTTTTGAGAAAGAGACGGATCAGAACGAAAAGATGAGCTGCCTGGGCCGCATTGTTTATGAATACGAGGCACAGAAAAAAGTCTTGCAGTTCGGACTTTCTGTATTACGACAACAGAGAGAAGTTTGGACAAATTGCTGGGTTTTCAGCGGAATATCGCATAAAAACAAGGCGAAAAGTAAATTTTTATTAGAAAACGTACTTTCTTTTTGACCTTTTGGGAAAAAAGGAGTACAATACCATTTGTAACAATAAAGTGTGTAAATAATTTAACAAAGATGCGCTCCGGCAATACAGCTTACTTATGGAACATTTCGGAATGCCGGATCGTACAGGACAGAGCAAGAGTGTTTTTTATAGGAGGAACAGATAATGCCAAGAACAAAGAAGACACAGACAACACCGGAAGCTGTTGAGACGAAGGTGGAGGAAGCAGCGGCAGAGACGAAGGCTGCTGCAAAGAAACCGGCTGCGAAAAAGACACAGAAGGCGATCGGAACACAGAAGGACAGCACGAAGAAGATTGAGACGAAAGCTGGCGTTCTGGTAGACGCTCCGGAGAAAGCAGAGAAGACAGAGACGAAGAAACCGGCAACAAGAAGAACGACAAAGAAGGCAGAAACAAAGACAGAACTGTATCTGCAGTATGCCGGAAAAGAATATTCAGATAAAGAGATTTTCCAGAAAGTGAAAGAGACCTGGACAAAGGTATTAAAGAACAAGGTCGGAGATATGAAGGAAGTCAAGATTTATCTGAAGCCGGAAGAGAATGCCGCTTATTATGTGATCAATGGCGACGTCAGCGGCAAGGTAGAACTCTAGGATTTATGTAAAAAAATATGGAAGCAGGCGATCCCGGTTTAATACCGGGATTTTTTTTCTGCTGATGACAGCAAAGATATGCAGTTGTTAAGTTTATAAATCCGTGTTAAACTAATCAATATAAATCAGGTGATTACTTTTCACAAACGAAGTGTGAAAGGGAAAGGAGAGCAAAATGGACAGACTGGAACAACAACTACAGTTTATTGTTGAGATTGACAAGGTGAAAAACATTTACCGGCAGACATATCTGGCGGACGCCGGACGGAAAGAGAATGATGCGGAGCATTCCTGGCATATTGCTCTGATGGCGTATCTGCTTCAGGAGTATGTGGAGGAACCGGTGGACGTTACGAAAGTGATGATCATGGTGCTTCTCCACGATCTTGTGGAGATTGACGCGGGAGATACGTACGCGTATGATCCGGAGGGTGCGAAGACGAAACAGGACAGAGAAATGAAAGCCGCGGCACGGATCTTTGGTCTGCTCCCGGAGGATCAGGGAACTTATTTTATGGGATTGTGGCAGGAGTTTGAGGGATATGAAACGGCGGAGGCAAAGTATGCGCATCTGTTGGATAATCTCCAGCCGATGCTGTTGAACGATGCGTCCGGCGGAAAAAGCTGGGTAGAGCATCAGGTCAGAAAATCCCAGATTTACAAGCGGAATGAGAAGATAGAAGAGACGTCGGAAGCAATTTGGAACTGCATGAAAGGGATCGTGGACAAGCATATTCAGCAGAATCATATTATAGACGATAAGGGGGAAGCGTGATGTACGAGCAGGAAATCGAACGATTGCAGGAAATGATCGATGAGAGTCAGAATATTGTCTTTTTCGGCGGGGCGGGTGTATCTACAGAAAGCGGGATTCCGGATTTTCGGAGCGCGGATGGAATCTACCACCAGTCTTACCGGTATACGCCCGAGGAAGTGGTGAGCCACAGCTTCTTTTTGAAACATCCGGAAGCATTCTATGAATTCTATAGGGACAAAATGATCTATCCGGAGGCAAAGCCGAATCCGGCCCACCAAAAGCTTGCCGAGCTGGAGCAGGCGGGAAAGCTGACGGCCATCGTGACACAGAATATTGACGGACTGCACCAGGCGGCGGGAAGCAGAAACGTCTATGAACTTCACGGCAGTATCCATCGCAATTACTGCATGGACTGCCATGCATTTTATGATGCAGATTACATCAAACATTCTGATGGCGTTCCGCATTGCAAAAAATGCGGCGGCATCATCAAACCGGATGTGGTGCTCTATGAGGAGGGACTGGATTCTGCGACGATACAGGGCGCTGTGTCCGCAATCTCCCGGGCAGACATGCTGATCATCGGGGGGACGTCGCTGGTCGTGTATCCGGCGGCGGGGTTCATCGACTATTTTCAGGGAAAATATCTTGTCGTGATCAATAAATCAGAAACTGCGAAAAGCGTCCGGGCAGATCTTACGATCAATGCGCCGATCGGGGAGGTTATGGGGCATATTGTAGTAGAAAATATAGATTAGAAACGATAATAGACGGGGATGTAAAAAGAATGGATTCGAAAAGAAGAAATTATAAAATCCTTGGACTGGAAGCAGGAATGATTTTAGGAGCAAGTGATTTTGAATATCCTGTCTTTGCGATATATTTATTAGAACAAGGAATATCAAATTCTGAAATTTCCCTGCTGTTTTCGTTACAGGCGATGGCTGTGTTTTTGTTTGAATATGTGACGGGAATCATTGCGGACAAAATGGGGGCAAAGAGAATTCTGATTTTGGGAACGTATTCTATGATGATAGCAGAGCTGCTGTTCATTTTTGCAAAAACAAACATTCTTTTTTACGCGTGTGCAATGGTTTTTATTTCCTTTGGGGTTGCGTCGAAGAGTGGAGCCGATATTGCGAGCCTGCACACGTTCATCAATAAGGAAGAAAAGAGCAGCGGAATTTTTGAAAAAACAATTAGTGGATATATGTCTGTAAAATCACTTTGGCCTATTATTACAACCATTGCAGGAACTCAATGTTATGCGATTCATCCGGTGTTTCCGTTTGTGCTGTCGTTGATTTCGAACGCAATAAGCGGTTTGATTTATGGTACGATTCTTCCAAAAGAATCTGTGAGTAGGAAGAAAACAAAAACGATTATTTTGTCAACAGTGAAGCAGACTTTCTGTCATAGAGAATCCGTTGTTTTACTTGCACTGGTCTGTATTGTGAATCCAGTTTATCAAGTGCTGTCAAATTATTTGCAGTTAAAAGCAGACATGCTTAATTTTAATATTGCGAATCTGGGATTTGTATACGTGCTTCTTTATATCGGGGAAGCAGTCGGTAATAAAATCTGGCTGCGATTCTCTAAAAAGACGGATATCTCATGGATTGTAAGATGTTCTATTATGGGCATGATATTTATGATCGTGCTGCTTACAAGAAATATTTATCCGGTTGTAATTATCTTGTATGGAATATTTTATGGTCTGATATCTACAACAAATGTGATTCAGATTAATAAGATCGCTGATGATTCAAATCGGGCAACGATGATGTCACAACAGCATTCATTTGTCAAAATAAGTCAAACTCTGTTTTGGCTATTATGCAGCGGGATTTTAAGTATATCACAGTGGAATGTTGTACTTTATTTCTGCTGCGTAATGTTATTTATAAGCCTGCTATCTTGTTTGAAAAAGGACTCTTTTTCTAACTGAATGAAATAGGATCTACGGGGGTGTGCTCAATGAAAAAAAGATATTGTTCCATTGTGATACTTGGAATAGTAATATTGATTCTGCCATTAGAATGGTATACAAATTTAAAAGTTGATCCGCGCACGTTCACAGTATTGTCGACCAGCGGAGTACAGGCTATGCTGGATTGTGGTATGCGAATGGGGATGATCTTTCTGCTGACAATAGTAGTGCAAGGTTTGTCACTCAAATGTAATTCAGTCATTTATGCTGTCTTGGCAAAGATACTTTTTGGCATCGTGTTAATTACGTATCCGATGGTAGTTTATGAGATGAAAGATTATGCGATAGGAATCATGATTGAATTTTATTCCACGGGATTTTACCTTGCCATTTTGATAATCTGCGCAAGCATTCTTGCAGATCTGATATCTGGCAGGCGTACTGCTGGCTGACTATGTGTTTGAACCTTTTATGGGAAGGGCAGGGGTAATTCTACTGTTTATATCTCCTCACAGAGAAAGATTTTAGTCTTTTCGGAACAAAAAGGACGGAATGGAGCGGAAAGACAGATCCTTAGATGTTATGATAAACGCCGAAAATGCCGATGGGCATTTTCATTTTAACCCATGGGTTAGCAAAAACTAACTATAAGGAGGAGATATTATGTCTGATGCAAGTAGGGACAAAAAGCTGAATGGAAAGGATCTTATTACCATTGGTATCTTTTCTGCGATTTATTTTGTTATCAATTTTGCTTTTATGCTTCTTGGAGGTATCCATCCCGTCCTGTGGATGCTGATGCCCGGCTTCATCGCAGTGTTTGCGGGAATTCCATTTATGTTGATGACTGCAAAAGTTCAAAAAACCGGAGCTGTTTTTCTGATGGGACTCATTACCGCACTTATTTATTTTGCAACCGGACAGTTTACACTCGTGATCTTGATTTCGATGGCGTCTACCTGTATTTTAGCAGAGATTGTCCGTGCGGTTACCGGGTACAATCGTTTTAAAGGGAACGCAGCTGCGTATGTTATTTTTTCGCTGGGGATGGTAGGCTCTCCGCTTCCGATCTGGCTATTTAAACAGGAATTTCTGACACAGATGATCGACCAGGGGATGTCTGCTGATTATGTGGCGGCGGTCGAGGCGATTTCATCAAATACGATGTTGATCGTGTTATTTGTGGCTCCGGTGATCGGCGGCATTATTGGCGCTTTTATTGCAAGAGGTCTGTTTAAAAAGCATTTTGAAAAGGCAGGGATTGTGTAATGAGCGAAGTTCGCAAAATACATACATTAGAGTTCGATCCACGGACAGAATTGCTTCTGTTGGTATTGGCAAATGTAGTAGCTTTTACGCAGCGCTCCGTATGGGTTGAAATTACATGGGTTGTTTTGCTGCTCCTGCTGATCATTGCCTGCGGCTGTGGAAAGGCCGCGGGCAAATTAGGGATCGCCTTTAGCGCTTGTTTACTTATACAATACTATGTATTCCCGAACGGACCGAAGCTCTTAGCCAGTACATTTAGCATTCTGGTGTCTTATGCAAGAAAGATTTTTCCGTGTTTGATCGTTGGTACATTGATCATACAAAAAACATCTGTCAGAGAACTGATGGTTGCGCTCCGAAAATGGCATATTCCGCAGGGATTTATTATACCGTTGTCTGTAACGATCCGGTATTTTCCGGCATTAAAGGAGGAAGTCGGTTATATTCGGGACGCTATGAAACTTCGCAGCATCCATGGACCGCAAAAAATCGAGTGCCTGTTGGTGCCAACTATGATTTCTGCGACCACAACGGCAGAAGAATTATCTGCGGCCGCTGTTACGCGTGGAATCGAAAATCCTGCACCGAAGACGAGCATGATAGAAATGAAATTTGGCGTTTGGGATTTTTTATGTCTGGCAATCGGCGTGATTTTTTGCATCATTTCGATGACAGTGGGATAGGAGGTGTTCTGTGTGATCCAAATTCAGGATGTGTCATTTGAATATGAGAAAGAACAAGGGACACTTTCACATATCAATCTGGATATCCGGCAGGGGGAATGTGTTGTGCTTACAGGAGAATCGGGGTGCGGCAAGACAACGGTTACAAAACTGATCAACGGTCTGATTCCACATTTTGTGGAGGGCGGGGTACTGTCCGGTACGACTGTTGTAAATGATATGGAGGTGCCGAAAACAGAAATGTATCGTCTCGCAACGCAGATTGGTTCTGTGTTTCAAAATCCTAAATCACAGTTTTTTAATATTGATTCGGACAGTGAAATTACATTTGGGCTGGAAAATGCAGGCGTAGAACCGACGATGATCAAAGAGAGGTATGACACCACGGTTTCTGCCTTAAAAATCCAATCTCTTTTGGGAAGAAATATTTTTTCGATGTCCGGTGGTGAAAAGCAATGTCTTGCGTTTGCAAGCGTTTATGCCATGAATCCGTCAGTTTTCGTTCTGGACGAGCCTACGGCAAATCTGGATGCGGATGCCATTGATATTCTGCGGCAGCAGATTATTCAGATTAAGAAAGAGGGACGAACGGCCATTATTGCTGAACATCGTCTGTATTTTCTGATGGATCTGATTGACCGGGCCATCTTTATCCAAAATGGAAAAGTTGCGCAGATATTTTCAAGAGAGGAATTTCATGATTTATCGGAAGAACAACGCATTAGGATGGGACTTCGAAGCCTTGTACCCCCTGTTTTGAATCTGCCTCATGCCGATCCGCCCGGAGCGACAAATGGTTTATCTGTAGAGAATCTCTCTTGTGCGTTTGACAAACACCCTGTGTTTGAAAATGTTGGTTTTTCAGCAGGACGGGGTGAGGTGCTGGGAATCACGGGGCACAACGGAGTGGGAAAAACAACGCTGACACGCTGCCTGTGCGGACTTTTGAAAGAAATATCCGGAACGGTCCGGCTGGACGGACAGATTTTGAAAACAAAACAGCGGAACAAAGCAAGTTTTTGTGTCATGCAGGATGTAAACCATCAGCTTTTCGCGGACAGCGTTTGGAATGAGTGTGAACTGGCACAGTCGGACTGCGCCCCGGAGAGGATTGAAGAAATTTTAAGATCTTTCGACTTACTGAGTTTTAGAGATCGTCACCCGATGGCTTTGTCCGGCGGACAGAAGCAGCGTCTAGCTGTAGCGACCGCGATTCTCTCCAATAAAGAGGTTTTAGTATTCGACGAGCCGACCAGTGGATTGGACTACCGTCGAATGCTGGAAGTCAGCGACATGATTCGGAAATTAAACAATGAAAACAAAGTGATCATCATTGTTTCCCACGATGTTGAGTTCTTGAGCCGGACTTGTGATAAAATATTCGATATGGAGGGGCGGCCTGCAGGAAGGAGGTAGTATCAGTGACGGATTATTTCCAGAAAATGAACTATGGACAAAATGTGCAGAGCCTGATAGAGACAGAGGATTGTAAGGTAATGCGATTGAGTGATGATTCTGGGGAAGGTATGATGACTCTTTATCATGTTTTTCCCGGCGTATTTCTTATGTATAATGACTTCCACATGAAAGAGTGCATTTCCGGTTTTCAGACAGACATGGATCTGCTTTGTATTGACCACTGCAGGGAAGGACGCATTGAGCAGGAAGCCGGTTCCAATGCGTTTAGCTACTTGGAGGCGGGAGATCTCAGGGTAGACCGCCGGATTCATCATACCGGCAGGGTGGAATTTCCGCTTTGCCACTATCATGGCATCTCCATCTGCTTTCAGATGGAGATCGCGGCAAAACAAATCCCTGCCTATATGAAAGGATTTACCGTTGATCTCTATGAACTGCAGAAAAAGTATTGCAGTGACTGTACGCCCTATGTCATTCCGGGCGAACCGGCCATCGAACATATTTTTTCTGAAATCTATACGGTTCCGGTTAAAATCAAAAGAGATTATTTCAGAATCAAAGTGTTGGAACTGCTGTTATATCTGGATGCTTTGGAACTATCCGGGCATATGGAAGAACGCCCTTATTTCTATAAGGGACAGGTTGAGAAAATCAAAGCAATCCGAGCGCTCCTGACAGAGGATTTAACGAAAAACTATACGCTGGAGGAGCTTTCGGCGCGGTTTGACATTGCTCTGACTCCCATGAAAAACTGCTTTAAAGCAGTATATGGCAGTCCGATCTTCACATATATGAGAAACTATCGTATGAACTATGCGGCGTCTTTACTGAGATCGGATAAATCCCTGAAGATTGCAGAAATCGCGGGACTTGTGGGGTATGACAATCCCAGCAAATTTTCGTCTGCCTTTCATCAGACGATGGGAAAAACGCCGCTGGAATACCGTAAATCTATAATCTGATCGAAATAGAAAAGACCGTATGGATGTGTAAATTACATGCGGGAGTATTTTTACTGAATAAATTGATTGAAAGAGGTGAGTTGTTATGAAGCAACATAAAGAGAACTGGATCAAAACGCTTTTATCTTTTGCCGATCCCTGTAAAGGGAAAATGATCCTGTCGGTTTTGTGTGCTATTTTAAGTGTTGCCGGTGGATTTATTCCGTTTTGGGCAGTATATGAAATCTTGCTGATGTTTATCGACCGGACGGCGGATCTGAGCAGTATTCTGTTCTGGTGTCTGACAGGAGCGGGCGGTTATCTGATCCGGGTTGTCTGTTTTGGCATTTCCACGATTTTGTCGCATATCTCTGCTTATACGATTTTGGAGGGAATCCGGCTGAAAATTGCGGACCGCCTGATGCGGGCGCCCCTCGGTGAAGTGCTGGGGAGAAGGAGCGGCTATCTGAAGGATATCATCATAGATAAAGTGGAGGCATTGGAACCGCCTCTGGCTCATATGATCCCGGAGCTGACGTCTAATCTGCTCCTTCCGATTGTTATTTTTATCTGGATGCTGGTGATCGACTGGCGTCTGGGACTTGCAGTTTTGATCGCACCGGCTCTGGCAATGATTCCGATGTTCTTCCTGATGAGAAACTATAACAGCCAGTATGCAGCCTATGTGGAGGCAAACAATCATGTCAATAATATTATTATTGAATACGTAGAGGGAGTCGAAGTTGTTAAGGCATTCAGCCAAAGCACCAGTTCCTACGAAAAATTTGTGGGTGCGGTAAAGTCTTTTCAGGATTTTACTCTGGCATGGTTCAAAAGTACATGGAAAACAATGAATCTGATGCTGGCAGTCATGCCGACTACCCTGCTGGGGGTACTTCCTGTTGGACTGTTGCTGGCGCGTGGCGGGAGCATTACGCCCGCGGAACTTGCGATGGGAATCATTCTCTCTCTCAGTATCGTTGGACCATTGATGAAAGCCACAACTTTTATCAATGAGGCAAAGTCAATGGAGTATGCAGTTGAGGCGGCAAATGAACTTTTGAATCTTCCGGTACTGCCGGATTCCGGTAAGACTGTTCCGATCAGTCATACGGATATTGTTTTACAGGATGTATCTTTCTCCTATGACGGCACGAAACAAAACGAGGTACTGCATGACATCAGTCTGACAATGCCGCAGGGCAGTTTTACGGCGCTGGTTGGCCCGTCCGGGGGAGGCAAATCTACCGTTGCCCGTTTGATCGCCCGTTTTTGGGATGTGACCGGCGGCAGTATCACCATCGGCGGCAGAAATATCAAGGAACTTTCCGTTCGTCAACTATCCGAACTGGTCAGTTTCGTGACGCAGGATAATTTCCTGTTTAATTGTTCTCTCAAAGAAAATATCCGTCTGGGGAATCCGAATGCTGCGGATGAAGATGTGTATGCGGCCGCAAAAGCTGCCTGTTGCGATGATTTTATCAAACGCCTTGAAAAAGGATATGACACTCCGGCCGGTGATGCCGGTAAAAGGCTTTCCGGCGGTGAAAAGCAGCGGATTGCCATTGCGAGAGCCATTCTGAAAGATGCCCCCATTGTGATTCTGGATGAGGCGACTGCATTTACGGATCCGCAGAATGAGGATAAGATCCAGAAGTCGATCATGGCTCTTTCAAAAGGAAAGACGTTGTTGGTTATCGCACACAGGCTGTCTACGATTCAAAATGCAGATCAGATCGTTGTTCTGGAGAAAGGGAAAATGATAGACTGCGGAAAGCAAAAGGAACTTCTGGAACGCTGTCCGCTCTACCGGGATATGTGGCAGGCACATATTGGGGGAAAGAACTGGTCTGTGGGAGAAAAGAAGGAGGCAAATATCAATGTTTGAATCAATGAAACGAATCATACAGTGGGCCGGTAAATATAAATGCCGCCTTTTCCTCGGTTCTGTACTCTCTTTTTTCAGTAGTTTAGCCACGGCGATCCCTACGATGGCCGCAGCTTATGCGCTGGATAAGACGATTGAGGCGTACCGGACAAATACGATGATCGAGGATACGCTGGTCTGGGAGATGCTGATGCTCATTGCCGGCTCCATCGCACTCAATTTTCTACTGTCCTATTTCCGCGCCGTTTTGCAGGAAAGTATCGGCTATGAAGTCGCTGCCGGCCAGCGGATCCATTTGGGTGATGTACTAAAGAGGGTGCCGCTTGGCTATTTTTCACAGAACAGTATTGGCGATATATTGGCAGGTGTCACTACAGAACTGTCTACGCTGGAATTACAAGGTATGAAAATGGTGGATATTATCATTAACGGATATGCAAAATTTATCGCCATTTTCTTATGCTTCCTCTTTTTTAGTCCTATTGCCGCAGTTATTTCCGCTGCCGGAGTCGGACTTTCCGCTCTTGCGCTGCATGGGATCAGCAGGCATAGTGAAAATACTGCCGCTGCAACGCATCAGGCGACAGAAGACATGTCCGGCGCGGTGATCGAATACATTCGTGGACTTCCTATTGTAAAATCTTATGGACAGGAAGGGGCGTCAATGGAACGTTTCCGCAGCGCCAGTAAGGATTTGAAAGACATTCATATTAAAGTGGAGAAAGGCTATACGCCGTTCAATTGTATGCACTTGTTTGTTTTGAAACTGGCTTCAATGGGAATCGTCTTTGTCTGTGCATGGCAGGCATTGCAGGGACAGACGAGTATGTCCGTTTTCCTGATGTTTGTGCTGTTCTCCTTTGTGATGTTCGGCAGTGTAGAGAACATCAATGAAGCAGCACACACGCTTGGAGTTGTGGATTCAGCGATGAATAAACTGGAAGCATTGGAAAACGCGGAATATATAGATCAGGATGGCACGGATATCCAGCCTGCTTCTTATGATATTGAGTTTAAAGATGTATCGTTTGGATATGATAAGCGGGTTATCCTGCATGATTTGAATTTTAAAATTCAGCAAAATACTACGACAGCGATTGTTGGTCCTTCCGGAAGCGGAAAATCTACGTTGTGCAGCTTGATCGCCCGCTTCTACGATGTGGACAGCGGTTCTATTACTTTCGGCGGGACAGATATCCGCGAATATACCTGCGATAGCCTGCTCAAAAATATCAGTATGGTTTTCCAAAATGTTTATCTGTTCCGCGACACTGTGAGAAATAATATCAGATTCGGTAGTCCGGGCGCTACAGATGAGCAGATCATTGCCGCGGCAAAAGCGGCACACTGTCATGACTTCATTATGGATCTACCGGATGGTTATGATACTGTGATCGGAGAAGGCGGTTCTTCTCTTTCCGGCGGCGAGAAACAGAGAATATCCATCGCCAGAGCCATGTTAAAGGATGCCCCTGTAGTGATTCTGGACGAAGCGACAGCAAGTGTCGATCCGGAGAATGAGCATCTGATCCAGGAAGCTCTTTCGGCCCTGACACATGGCAAGACGATTATTACGATTGCCCATCGGCTTGCTACGATCGAAAATGCTGATCAGATCCTTGTGATCGACGGAGGAACTGTGGCGCAGAGGGGAACACATAAAGAACTAGTAGAGCAGGAAGGTATCTACAAAGAATTTATTCGAATTCGCGAGCAGGCAGAAGGATGGCGGATATAGTAACAGACGGAATTGCCGAAGCAATCAAGCTCCAGCAATTTCGTCTGTCTTTACTGATTTAATCGAGAAACATCTTGGAACCCATCCATCCACGCATATTTTTCAGGATCGCATCATCCGGCTCGATCAGCACGCAGGTCAGTTTCCCTCCGACAGGGAGCATGATCGCGAATGCTTTGGCGTCGTCGGTCCGGGAGGTGAAATCGTAGGTTTTCTCCGGATGATAGGAATTCAGTCTCGGCGAACCCTTTGGTGCGATGATGTCTGCGTCCTGGATATCCAGCGACATTTTTTTCTTCCGGTTTGCCTTGCTGTAGATCACGCTGATCTCCATATCATGATTGAGCAGGTCATATTCATATTCCACATTGAATTTCGGGAAAATGAAGTAATAAGCAAGGACGGCATACAGCGTAGCGACCAGGAGTGAAAATGTCCCGATCAATGGCAAAAGGAGAAAGGCGATCAATGGGATTGCCAGGATTGCCAGAATGCGAAGCGCCATATTCGCTGCACTGGATTTACGGGTTACAAGTTGTTCACAATAGGAGTCATTCATGTTTGGAATTCCTTTCTGTCTGTAAATAATTCATCACCATAGAGGCAATTTTAAAGGTCATAGCATCTTCAAATACCCTCAGATCCAGTCCGATTCTCTTCTGTATCTGATCGAGACGGTAGATGAGGGTATTTCTGTGCATATGCAGTTGGCGCGAGGTTTCCGCGATGTTCAGGTTATTCTGAAGGAACCGGTTAGCTACCGCATTGGTTTCTTCGTCGAGTGAAACCGGAATGTCGCTGCCAAACAGCTCGTGGAGAAAACTGACACATACATCAGGCGGAAGCTGATAGATCAGGCGCCCGATTCCCAGTTCATTGTATGGGAACACCCGCTGTTCTGCGTAGAACAGACTGCCGACCTTCAGGGCAAGATACGCGCTCTTATATGCGGCCTGGCAGTCGGTAAGTGCTTCAAATGTTCCGCTGTAGGCGACCTGCGCGCTGGTCAGTGCTTCTGTGTTCAGTGTATCGATGATTGCATGGGCGGTCCGCCGGACCGTGTGTTCCGGTTCAGAAGCTTTTACTGATCTAAGGAGCGCGATGCAGTCTTCCGCCAATGGGACGAGAAACGCTTTCGGCCGAATGGGAAGAAGATTTTTTAAAACCTCCTGCGCAGATTCGTCCAACCCGTTCTTCCCCTTTATCAGGAACAGAACCCGCGGTTCTTCCACGGAAATATGGAAATGCGGGGCGCGTTCCAGAATCTCGTAGGAGGAAAGGGTTCCTGTGATGGCTCCCTGCAGGAAATGTGTTCTGCTGTATTTTTCCTGATAGGCGCTGCAAATGCAGCGGATCTGCGTAAGCGCGAGTTCTTCTTCTTCCGGCGTCTCGGCTTTTACCTGCATCGTGATGCCGGTGATCTGCCGGAGCGTTTCCAACGCGCGTGTAAGTTCGGGCGAATAGTTCATATAGCTGACCTCTTATCTGTTCTTTCCATCCGCGCACTCTGTCAGAGTGCGAGAATCCACATCATACCTCGTGGAATATGGATTGAGTGGAATAAAAAAGGCTGCACATCGGTGTACAGCCTTTCTCTTTTCGCCGCGCATCTGCTTGGCTGTTATAGACATTGTAACTGATTAGTTTGCGATAGTCAACTCTGTTTCTTTGTCGAAAAGGTGAATCTTGCTCATATCCAGAGCGAATGTTGCGTCGTCGCCGGTTCTCAGAGTCGTCGCCGGATTTACACGAGCGGTCATCTGCGTGCCTTCTACATCGAAGTAAAGGAATACTTCCGCACCAAGCAGCTCGTATACTTTGATCTTGGACTGGATCACGCTGTTCGGATTCTGTCTGATGAATTCTGCATCATCATGTACGTTCTCAGGACGAATACCAAGAACAACGGTCTTTCCGTTATAGCCGCCGTCGATCAGAGCTTTTGCCTTGTCTGCCGGAACATCCAGTACGTGGCTGCCAACCTTTAAGGTTGCTTTATTTCCGGAAGCATTTACAACAGCATCAATGAAGTTCATCTGCGGAGATCCGATGAATCCTGCAACGAACAGATTGCAAGGAGCATTGTAAAGGTTCTGCGGTGTATCAACCTGCTGTACAACGCCGTCTTTCATAACAACGATTCTTGTACCAAGCGTCATAGCCTCTGTCTGGTCATGGGTAACGTAGATGATCGTTGCGCCCAGATTCTCGTGCAATTTGGAAATCTCGATACGCATCTGTACTCTCAGTTTTGCATCCAGGTTGGAGAGCGGCTCGTCCATCAGGAATACCTTCGGGTTACGAACGATGGCACGTCCCATAGCAACACGCTGTCTCTGTCCACCGGAAAGAGCCTTCGGCTTGCGGTCAAGGAGTTTCTCCAGGTCGAGGATTCTTGCAGCGTCGCGAACCTTCTTATCAATCTCATCTTTCGGCACCTTGCGGAGCTTCAGACCGAATGCCATGTTGTCATATACTGTCATATGCGGATACAGAGCGTAGTTCTGGAATACCATTGCGATATCGCGGTCTTTCGGCTCTACATCGTTCATGCGCTTGCCGTCGATCAGAAGATCTCCGCTGGAGATATCTTCCAGACCTGCTACCATACGAAGCGTCGTAGACTTACCACATCCGGACGGTCCTACGAAGATGATAAATTCCTTGTCTTCGATCTCCAGATTAAAATCCTTTACTGCGTGGAATCCGTTCGGATAAACTTTGTTAATTCCCTGTAATGATACACTTGCCATTTTAAATAGCCTCCTTGCATAATTGTGAATATGTACTTCATTTCTTATCTGTGTATCAGTATACCCGCACATGCGTCCAAAGACAATGTCACGAGTAACCAAAAAAAACAAAAAGTTCTGTGCATTTTAACCATTAGAAAAGAAATTTTGAGGGTATGAAAAGCGTGACTTTTCGGCATTTGCATCATATCATATATAAACATGATTCACAGAGGTTCTTTTATGCGTTGTTCATGCAGCTTTAGCGCTGATGCAGAAGAATATCTTCAGGTATATTACAATATTTTAGATGAAATGATACGGGGAATGACAGAAGTCTGTCTGACGGACAGTGTTTCCTACAATTTTATTGTGCAGATGATCCCGCATCATGAAGCCGCGATCCGGATGTCTGAGAACATTCTCTCCTATACAACAAACGAAACACTGCGTGATATTGCTTCCGGTATCATAACAGAGCAGACGCAGAGTATCGAGGATATGCGGCGGGCGATGGCATGTTGTGAAACTTACCGAAACGGGCAGGAATGTCTCTGCTCTTTTCAGAATGAAATAGACCGGATCTTACATGTCATGTTTGACCGGATGCAGCATGCATGCGCCACAAACCGCCTGAATTGTGACTTTATGTGGGAGATGATCCCGCACCATCAGGGGGCGATTCAAATGTCTGCGCTCACACTGCGGTACGATATCTGTCCGGATCTGATTCCCATTCTGGAAGCAATCCTTGTTTCGCAAAAACGAGGTGTGCGCCGGATGAGGGAGCTGCTTTGCGAGCTGGGATGCGGATCGCGGTAATCTTCTGGAATTTACGGTGAATAAGAGAATAACCATTCCATTTATAAAAATCAACGGGATGGTTATTTTTTTGATGTCAAACGGATAAGAAAATGGTACAATGAAGATAGATTTGCGGTAAAAAATTCGGAAACACCCTGCGGGTATACCATGATGCCTGTGAAAACAAGGCGAGATTAAGGAAACACCCTGCGGGTATACCATGATGCCTTTGAAAGCAAGGCAGGATCAAGGAAAGGGGATTTGTTGTATGCGAGGCTGTAATGTGAACGGAGAATGGATTTTGCGGGAGGGGGTATTTGATCTTTCGCGGACGTTTGGAGAGGAGCAGGAATCGGTGCGGACTGTGAATCTGCCGCATGATTTTATGATTGAGACAGAGGTCAGGCCGGATGCCGTATCCGGTCCTGCAATGGGGTATTATGAAGGCGGCATCCGGAATTATACAAAGAATTTTTTCATTCCGGATGAATGGAAAGAGGATCAGATTTATCTGTCGTTTGACGGGGTGATGGGAAATACAACGGTAGAGGTAAACGGAAGTTTTGTGACTCGCCATCACTATGGGTACACGCCGTTTCTTGCAGATCTTACACCGTATGTGACAGTGGGATCCGAAAACCGGGTTACGGTTACGGTGAATGCATCTATGCAGCCGAGCAGCCGCTGGTATGCGGGCGCGGGAATCTACCGGGACGTGGAACTGATTCATGCGCCGAAGATCCATATCGCGAAGGACGGGATCTATGCGTATACGGAACGGATTTCTTATGAAAATGGAGCAGCGTCTGCTGCATATGTGACTGCCGAGGTGACGGTGGAGAATCACACGGACAAAAATCATGTTGTGGCAGTGGAGGCTTCTTTTCTTCCGGAGAATTTCACCGGAAATCCAATTACAAGAAGTTCGTCTCTCGGTGTGAAAGCACACAGCAGTGCGGTGACCAGGATCCGTGCGACGCTGCCAAAACCGGCGCTGTGGGATGTGGATCATCCGAATTTATATACAGTGCGGGCAGCGGTGAAGGATCTGGGGATTTTTACGACGGCGCTTGTTCCGGCAGAGAGGGTGATGACAGACGAAGCAGAGGTTCTGTTCGGAGTCCGTACAGTCAGCGCCGATTCTGCGAATGGTCTGCGGATCAATGAAACCCCTGTGATTTTAAAGGGCGGGTGCATTCACCACGACAACGGCGTTCTCGGAGCGGTTTCCTTTTATGACAGTGAGTACCGTAAACTGAAACGGCTGAAAGACGCCGGATACAACGCAGTCCGGCTGGCACATAACCCGCCGTCAGCGGTTCTTCTGGAAGCATGTGACCGTCTGGGGATGTATGTCATGGATGAAGCCTTCGACTGCTGGGAGATGGGAAAACAGGCAGGAGACTACAGCCAGTTTTTCCGGCAGCACTGGAAAGAGGATCTGCGCGCCTTTATCCTGCGTGACCGCTGCCATCCGTCTGTTATTTTCTGGTCTACCGGAAATGAAATCTTTGAGCGGGGCGGACTCGGAGACGGGTATGCCCTCTGCAATGAGCTCATCGACGAGGTGCGCGCGCTGGACGGCAGCCGTCTCATTACGAATGGATTCTGTTCCTTCTGGAGTGGTCTGGATGACGAGGGAATGCGGCGCATTTATGGTCATATCGGAGATTCCCAGGCGTCGCTCCAAAATGTGGATCCCGGAACACAGGATACTTCGCTGGAAGACGTCAGCGAACCGTTTGTCAATAATCTGGACGTGGTGGGATATAACTATCTGGACAATCATTATGAGCTGGCAGGAAAGCTCTATCCGGAGCGCGTGATCGTGGGAACGGAAAGCTACCCGAAAGAGATGGATCGGGTATGGGAGAAAGTGGAACAGCTTCCGTACATAATCGGTGATTTTACGTGGACTTGCTATGATTATATCGGTGAGGCAGGCATCGGAAAATCTGCTTTTTTCGACGATGCGCACGCAGCGGCGCAAAATGTAATGCTTACGATGAGTTCGCATACGTCACCGTTCCCGTGGCGTCTCGGCAATGATGCGGATTTTGATATTAACGGAAATCTGCTGCCGCAGGGCCATTTCCGGCGGATCCTCTGGGGAAGTTCCGAGACTTACATCTGTTCTTACGATCCGGCGGTATATGGAAAAACGGAAGTTGTCAGCATGTGGGGTTGGCCGGACGTCTCAGAAAACTGGAACTGGCGCGGACAGGAAGGAAATATGGTGCAAGTGCTTGTTTATTCTGCGGCGGAAGAGGTAGAATTGTATCTGAATGGAAAATCAGTCGGAATTCACCCGGCAGGAAAAGAACACCGCTTTACTGCTGCGTTTGAACTGCCTTACGAACCGGGGAGGCTGGAAGCAGTAAGTCGGTGCGGCGGAACGGAAATTTCGCGCAGTACACTTTCCTCCACGGGGGAAGCGGCCTCTGTTCGGCTTGTACCTGAAAAAATAAACCTTACGGCGGACGGGCAGTCGCTTGCCTATGTCGGTGTGGAGATCGTGGATGCGTCCGGTGCAGTTGTGACAGACGCCGCTGTTTCGCTGACTGCCAGGGTATCCGGCAGCGCCACGCTTGCAGGGTTTGGATCCGGAAACCCGGTCACTGCAGAAAACTATACTGCAGGGAAATTTACTACTTACCGCGGAAAATGTATGGCTGTCCTGCGAAGCGGCCGGGAAGAAGGCGAGACGATGCTGACCGTATCCGCGCCGGGACTCGGGAGCGCCGAAATAAAAATAAGAGGAGAACAATAGAAATATGGGTGGTTTTTTTGGAGTGGCTTCAAAGAAAAATTGTACGTTGGAGTTGTTTTATGGAGTAGATTACCATTCCCATCTGGGAACAAGACGAGGCGGAATGGCGATGTATGGCGGGCAGGGATTTCAAAGGGCGATTCACAATATCGAGAACTCACCGTTCCGCACGAAGTTTGAGAAAGATGCAGAAGAACTGGAGGGCAATCTGGGAATCGGCTGTATTTCCGATTATGAGCCGCAGCCGCTTATGGTGCAGTCGCATCTGGGCAGTTTCGCAATCACAACGGTTGGCAAGATCAACAATCAGGAAGAATTGCTGCAGAAGATTTACCAGGATGGACGCACACATTTTCAGGAGATGAGCGGCGGCATGATCAATGCGACAGAGCTGATTGCCGCGCTGATCTGTAAAGGGGAAAGTATTGTGGATGGAATCCGGTATGTGCAGGAGATTGTGGACGGTTCCATGACCATGCTTGTGATGACGAAAGATGGAATTTATGCGGCGCGTGATAAATATGGCCGTACACCGGTCGCGATCGGACAGAGGGAGGACGGATATTGTATCTCGTTTGAAAATTTTGCATATCTGAATCTTGGATATACACATTATAAAGAACTTGGGCCGGCAGAGATTGCATTTGTGACGCCGGAAAGCGTAGAGACCGTCAGTCCGGCGGGAGAGGAAATGAAGATCTGTTCCTTTTTATGGGTATACTATGGGTATCCGACGGCTTCATATGAAGGAGTCAATGTGGAGGAAATGCGCTACAAATGCGGTAGTATGCTGGCGAAGCGGGACGGCGACTCGGTAAAGCCGGATATGGCGGCGGGAGTGCCGGACTCTGGAATCGCACACGCGATCGGCTATGCGAATGAATCCGGAATCCCTTATGCAAGGCCGTTTATCAAATATACGCCGACGTGGCCGAGGTCGTTTATGCCTACGAATCAGAGTCAGCGGGAGCTGATCGCCCGAATGAAGCTCATTCCGGTTCCGGCACTGATTGAGAATAAAAAGTTGCTGCTGATCGATGATTCCATTGTCCGGGGCACGCAGCTTCGGGAAACGACGGAATTCTTATACCAGAGCGGCGCCAAAGAAGTCCATGTCCGTCCGGCATGCCCGCCGCTTCTGTACGGGTGCAAATATCTGAACTTCTCACGCTCCAAGTCCGATCTGGATCTGATCACACGAAGGGTGATCGAGGAACGGGAAGAAGAAGTTACCCCGGAAGTGCTGGAAGAGTATTCAGATCCGCATTGCCCGAAATATGACGAGATGGTGGAAGAGATCAGAAAACGTCAGAACTTCACGACATTACGATATCACCGGCTGGACGATCTGATTGAGTCGATCGGTCTCTCACCGTGTAAGCTGTGTACATACTGCTTCAATGGGAAAGAATGAAAATTTTTTTGTTGACAGGTTGTGTGCAAACTGGCTATAATATACTTAACAAGACAGCTGAAGTGATGGCCGCATCCCATCTGCTTCAGTAAAATAAGTTTCTACGAATAGACGTCTACTCTACCAAAGTCAGGGCGTCTATTTTTTATGCTTGTCATCGAAGCTTTTGTTATAGCTTAAAGGATAACATATTATTGTTTGTTTTGGAAGATTTAAGAATCGGATTGTGTAGAAAATAAAAGATAAATAAGAAATTTCTTTTAAACTATGCTATAATGCAGTTGATCATATTGATGATATCAAAAAGTATGGGTGTATGCTATATCAAAATGAGGATGCATGAATATTTTTTAGTTAGTTTATATGAGGTTTGTATATGAGTAAAAAAGAATTAAAAACAAATGCGATGCGGATTTTGGATTCCAAGAAGATTCCATACACGTATCAGACGTATGAGTGCGATGAATTTACGGATGGGATTGAGACTGCGGACAAACTGGGACTGGAGCATGATCTGGTGTTTAAGACCATTGTTACGACGGGAAAGAGCGGTGAGCATTATGTGTTCGTGATACCGATCGAGAAAGAGATTGATTTTAAGAAAGCTGCCAGAGTGGTGGGAGAAAAGTCTCTGGAGATGCTTCCTCTCAAGGATCTTACCAAAGTGACCGGGTATGTCCGGGGAGGCTGCACGGCGATTGGGATGAAGAAGAAATTTCCTGTTGTGATTCAGGCGGATGCACGGAAACAGGAAGCGATTTATGTCAGCGGAGGCAGGATCGGCATGCAGTTGAAGCTGTCTCCGCTGGATCTTGGACGTGCGGCGGACGCTGTGTTCGGCGATGTTGTCCGGGACCTATAATTAAGGAAAAAGGGTAAAAGTCAAAAACCTATTGACATGATAGGTAATAAAGGATAAGATAACAGTCAGAAGAATATTCACTGTAAATGCTCCGCGTGGACTGAAGCGGCAGGAGAAGTCCGGGGCATATCTTGGATGGAAGGACAGAAAGCAGAGATAGAATATGACACTGACACAGTTAAATTATATTATTACAATAGCAGAGACAAAATCCCTGAATAAAGCAGCGGAGCGGTTGTATGTATCACAACCCTCTTTAACCAGTGCAGTAAAGGAGCTGGAAAAAGAGCTTGGAATTACATTATTTTACAGGAGCGGAAGAGGCGTTACCCTGACCAATGACGGAACCGAATTTCTGCTTTATGCCAGGCAGATTTACAGCCAGTACGAAAGCGTGCTCGAAAGATATGGGAAGGGAGGCGCCTATAAGAAAAAGTTCGGTGTGTCCACTCAGCATTATTCCTTTGCGGTAAAGGCATTTGTCGATATGGTGAAGGAATATGATATGTCAAAATATGAGTTTGCCATAAGGGAAACGAAGACGGTAGAAGTAATCAGTGATGTCAGCACAATGAAAAGTGAGATCGGCGTTTTGTATTTAAGTGAGTTTAACCGCAAATCAATCGAAAAGCTTCTGCGGTCAGCCGGACTGGAATTTCATCCGTTGATAGAGTGCAAGGCTTATGTATACATATGGAAGCATCATCCGCTGGCGCGGCAGAAGACGATCCGCTTTGAAGAACTTGCAGGGTATCCGTGCCTCGCTTTTGAACAGGGAGATAATACGTCTTTTTATTTTGCAGAGGAGATCCTTTCTACCAATGAATATGCACAGATGATCAGAGCGAATGACAGAGCCACAATGTTGAATCTGATGGTGGGACTGAACGGCTATACACTGTGCTCGGGTATTATATGTGAAGAGTTAAACGGAAACGATTATGTGGCGGTTCCTTTCCAGGATGATGAGAACAATCCCAACAGTGTGATGGAGATCGGTTATATCGCCCGCAAGAACACACTGCTCAGTAAGATGGGAGAAGAATATGTCGGAAAACTGAAAAAATGTCTGAATCTTCCGGATATAGATTGACTCTATATCCGGACATTTTTTTTGTGTATTAGGAAGAGTCAGTTCTCTATGGTAATATATCAATATGAGAAAGCGGGATGAAAGGAAAGAAATGATATGAGTAAAAGCAGTATTGAGACCCGATGTATTCACTTGCGGGAAAAAGAAACCAATCCCTATGGGGCAATCAGCTATCCGATCTTTCAGACGGCAACCTTTGCGCATCCCGGAGTAGGAAAAAGTACGGGTTTTGACTATACACGACATAAAAATCCCACAAGAGACCATCTGGAAAAGATTCTTGCTTCTATCGAAAACGGAACGGATGCGTTTGCCTATGCAAGCGGGATGGCTGCGATTACAGCGGTTATGGAGCTGTTCCACCCCGGGGATCATTTGATTATAGAGGAGGATCTGTACGGAGGAAGCGTTCGATTGTTTGAGCAGATTAGCCGGAAGAATGGAATCACGTTTACGGCCTTTGATCTGAGCAATGAATCCATGGAAGAGCATTTTACCGGACATACAAAGGCTGTATTTCTGGAAACACCGACGAATCCGATGATGCATGTGGTGGATATAAAAAAGACGGCAGAGATTGTCCATGCTCATGGAGCGCTGCTGATTGTGGATAATACGTTCCTCTCACCTTATTTCCAGAATCCGTTGGATCTGGGAGCAGATATCGTAGTTCACAGCGGAACAAAATATTTAAGCGGTCATAATGATACGGTATCCGGGGTTGTGGTGACCAATTCCGAGGAGATTGCGGAGCAGGTATGTTTTATCGGCAAGACGACAGGAGCCATGCTTTCGCCCTTTGACAGTTGGCTTCTTATGAGAGGAATCCAGACGTTGCCGGTGCGTATGAGAGCGGCTCAGGAAAATGCCAAAAAGCTGGTGGAATGGCTGAAAACACAGAGCTGTGTTACAAAGATCTGGTATCCGGGACTTTCGGATCATCCGGGCCATGAGATTATGAAAACGCAGGCAAGAGGCTTTGGGGCCATGATTTCATTTGCGGTAAAGGACAAAGAGACTGCGTGGGGGATTCTGGAAAACATAGAACTGATCCAGTATGCGGAGAGCCTGGGCGGAACAGAGACGCTTCTGACCTATCCGCTGACACAGACACATGCAGACGTGCCGGAGACTCTTCGGAAAAAGAACGGAATTACAGACTGTCTGCTGCGTATGTCTGTAGGACTGGAGAATCCGGAAGATCTCATTGCGGATCTGGAACATGCAATCAGCCTTGCACAGAAAGGGGGCAGTAAACATGCAGGAAGCAGAACAAAATAAAACAGAAGAGATCAGTGCAGAACAAGGAAAGCAGGGAAATTGTCAGGTCAATAGAAAACGTCTGCTGCAGCAGTTTTTGAAGCTTACTGCAATTGACGCAGAGTCTTATCATGAGCGGAAAATGGCGGAATATCTGAAAGAACAGATGCAGGCTCTTGGGATAGAGGCATGGGAGGATGACTGCGCCGGATATCTGGCAGAGGTCTGCGAAGCGACACTGCACACCGTCGCAGATCCGGCGGGAAATGTGTGGGCGGTTCTGCCGGGAAATCTGGAAAGTGAGAAGAGGAACAAAGAGAATGCGATCCTTTTTGGCGTTCATATGGATACGGTGAGTCCGGGAAACAGCAAGAAAGCAAAGATTCACGATGACGGAACGATCACCTCTGACGGAACAACCATACTGGGAGCAGATGATGCCGCCGGAATTGCGGAGGTGCTGGAGGCACTTTGTGTGATTCAGGAAAGAAACCTGCCCCATCCGGATATTGAGCTCCTTTTTGCAGCGGCGGAGGAGCCATATTGTCAGGGCAGCAGCCAATTTGATTTCGGCAGATTTCATGCAAAATATGCGTATGTTATGGATCTGAGCGGCGATGTGGGAACGGCTGCGCTTTCGGCTCCGGCGATCTATTCCCTGACGATCCGCGTGAAAGGGAGAAGCGCTCACGCGGGGTTTGCGCCGGAAAATGGTGTCCATGCAATCGCTGTGGCTGCAAAGGCAGTTGCGGATCTTCCATTTGGCCGTGTGGAAGAAAATACCACAGTAAATCTTGGTACGATTCAGGGGGGAACGGGGAAAAACATTGTCCCGGAGGAAGTCGTTCTCACCGGAGAAATCCGCAGTATGGACACCGGGAAGGCAGAGAAGTGGAGCGGAAGGATCAGGAAGACATTTGAGAAGTACGCGCAGGAAGCGGGGGCATCGATAGATTTTCTTGCGGAAAAAGCTTTCGATGCCTATGAGATTGAACCCGATGCTCCCGTTGTGAAACTTTTTGAACAGGCGGCAGGGCAAGTCAGACTTCCGGTTCGTCTGATCAAGACCTTCGGAGGCAGTGACAATAATCATATCAATGCAGGAGGCATTTCCGGAATCGTCCTTGCAAATGCCATGTATGACGCTCACACGCTTCAGGAGAGTACAAATTTAACGGATATGGAGCGCTGTACAAAGCTGCTCCTGGAGATAATCAGGGCAGCAGCGCAGTGACAAAAAAACACACGCTAAAAGAATAGTACAAATACACAGGGAGGTTTAGAACGTTGGATGTAATCAGAGCAGAAAAGACATGGCAGCAGGCGGGGAATCATTATGTCCGGACGGAGGCTATGGTAAAGGGGTTTCAGATTCCTCTTGAGATGGAATTTGATTCTTACGATACAGCGAATGCAAAATATATTGTCGCACTTGACGGTGTCCTGCCGGTGGGAACATGCAGACTGCGCCTGACAGGAGATAAAACAGGAAAAATAGAGCGGGTATGCGTGCTGGAATCATACCGGAAGAAAGGCGTCGGACGTCAGGTGATCCAGGGTGCAGAGAAATGGCTGGAACAGCTTGGGGTAAAGAAGATCATTATTACAAGCAGGGAAGAAGCGGCAGGCTTCTACGAGAAGCTTGGCTATCGGGCGGACTGGTCAAAGAAAGAAGGAACAGGACAGTTTGTCTGCGTGTATACAGAGAAAGAGTTATGACGTGTGTGCGATCATAAAAAACGGGTTGATATAAATTTATTTTATATCAGCCTATTTTTTTTGCATATTAGACAGCGCTTTTGCTCTGTGGTAGTATAACTGACATGGAAAACATATTAACCAGATAGGAAAATGGGAACTGAAAAAGCAGATCAGAACATCTGAAGACGTTCAGAAGGAGGAATGATACATGTCACAGTATGAATATGAAATCGTGAACGGAAGAAAAATCAGAGTACGGCCGACAGAAGGAAAGGAGGTCGATGAAAACGGATACTTCCACAGGCAGAAGAACCTGTTTACAGAGGGTTTTGGCGAAGGGAAGAATCCTGTGGAAAAGGGAAGATACCATCTGGTGTGGGCAAAGCTCTGCCACTGGTCGAACCGGGCGTCTATCGTAAGAGAATTGCTCGGCCTGGAGGATGCGATCAGTGTAAATCGTGTCAGTCACGGCAGGCATCAGAAGAATCTGGGATGGGAATTTACAGAGAATGAGGATCATATTGATCCGGTTCTCGGCATTCAGTTTTTAAGCGAAGCATACTACAAAGCAGATGAAGACTATGATGGAAGGACTACGGTTCCGGCATTGATTGATATTAAGACCGGCAAGGTGGTAAACAACGATTACAACAAATTGACCAACTATTTTGAAGTAGAATTCGGACGCTTTCATAAAAAGGATGCACCAGACCTGTACCCGGAGGCGCTGAGAAAAGAGATCGATGAGATCAATGAATGGCTCTTTGACAACATCAATAACGGCGTATACAAACCCACTTTTGCAACTTCAAAGGAAGCATACTGGGACGCCTACAATTCCTTCTACGCGGCGATGGACATTCTGGAGGAAAGGCTTTCCACAAGGAGATTTCTGCTGGGTGATTATGTGACAGACAGTGATGTAAGGCTGTATGTCACTCTTGCCAGGCTGGATATCCGCTATACCTGGCAGTTGGGGCATACAAAGAAGCGCCTGATCGATTATCCGAATCTGTGGGGATATGCAAGAGATCTGTATCAGATCCCGGCTTTTAAACATAATACATATTTTCGCGATTTTGCAAATCCGGGAAGTAAGAAGACAGGTGGAACATTTGAGTCATTTAACGCAAGATTTCTGGATGAAATCAATTTCGACGCATACTGGGGAGCACCCCATAACCGGGCGCATTTAAGCGGGGATCCGGGAAATAAATTTTTGACAGAAGGGCAGGAGGGATCATCATGGCAGAATTTGAATACACAGAGGTAAATGGAAGAAAGGTAAGACTTCGTCCGAAAGAAACAGCAAGAGAGATTGATGAGTACGGCAACTTCCACCGTCAGCCAAACCGCTTTACAAAAGGATTTGGAGAAGGAGAGAACCCGGTGGAGAAAGACCGGTACATTCTCTTCTGGGCAAAAGGATGCAACTGGTCAAACCGGGCGTCGATTGTCAGAGAACTTCTGGGACTGGAAGACGCGATCAAGGCAGAGATTGTAGACTGGACAGACCGGGATGAGAACCTGGGGTGGGAGTTTGTAAATTCTCCTGATTCCGTAAACCCCGAGACGGGTGCTCAGTTTTTAAGCGAATTATACTATAATGCAGACGACAACTACGCCGGAAGGACTACAGTGCCCGCTCTCGTGGACTATCGGGAAAAAAAGGTAGTGAATAACGACTATCATAAACTTACCAACCATTTCGAGACGGCATTTCGTCCGTTTCATAAAAAAGATGCGCCGGATCTGTATCCCGAGGAATTAAGAGACGAGATTGACCGGCTGAATATATGGCTCTTTGAGAATGTAAATAATGCGGTATACAGAGCACAGTTTGCCCAGTCTCTTCAGGCGTTCTCCGACGGCTATGAGACGTTCTTTGCCGGACTGGACGCCATGGAAGAAAGACTCTCGGACAGAAGATTTTTGTTCGGTGATTATGTGACGGATAGTGATGTGAGGCTGTTTACCACTCTGGCACGACTGGATGTAGGGTACTCACGGAATATCGGACCGTGCAAACACAGGCTGGTGGATTATCCGAATCTGTGGGGATATGCAAGAGATCTGTATCAGATCCCGGCATTTTATCATAATACCTATTTCCATGATTTTGCCTCAAGCAGAGACCCCAAAGAGGCAGGGGAAGATTACTGGACCAATGTATATTACGATATTGTCGTTCCGGCGACTGATTTTGACACAATCTGGAAGACGGACACCGGAAGGGAGGCGCAAAGCAGCGATCCCGCACATAAGTTCCGGCTTGAAAAATAAGATAAAAAACGAAAAAGGGAAGGAGAAAATCCGGCCATTTTCTAATGCGGCCGGGTGGTGATGAAGATGAAGAAGACAAAGAAGACGATAGCAGGGATTTTGGCAGTGATTCTGGCGGCGGGAACAATCCTGACCGGCTGCCGGAAGAGTACGGCGCCGGATGATGCGGCTAAGAGCAAAGATCAAGAGACACAGACGATCACGATAAAGGCGGCTACAGGCGGAAGTCCGAAACCATACGTATATGTGGATGAAGAGAATCAGCCGGCAGGTTATGATATAGAAGTATTAAAGGAAGTATTTGACCGGCTTCCCCAGTATGAGCTGACCTTTGAGGTAACGGATTTTTCGTCGGTGTTTACAGGTTTGAACAGCGGATCCTACCAGATCGGCGTCAACAACTTTTCTTATAATAAAGAGCGAGGAGAATCTTACTTGTATTCTTATCCGTATGACAAGATCGGATATGTATTTGTTACAAAGAAAGGCGCCGAACCGATTTCATCCTTTGAAGAGGCAGCAGGCAAGAGCTTTGAAGGTTCAGCGGGAGTCAGTGTTACGACTGCGGTAGAGGCATGGAATGAAAAAAATCCGGACGAGACCATCGGCATCACTTACACAGACAGCGACACGGCAGTGCTTCTGCAGCATATAGAAGATGGAACGGTTGATTTCGGTATCATTGATGTGGCAATGTACAACGAATATCAGAAGGAGTACAGCTTCGATGTGGTGGGAACAGAGATTCCGGAGGACGAGGCAAAACAAATTGCGGACAATACATATGCCTACTATATCTTTCCAAAAGATCAGGGAGAACTCCGCGACGCGGTAAACGGGGTGTTAAAGGAACTTCAGGCTGACGGCACATTGACGGAACTCAGTGAGAAATGGTTTGGACAGGATACGGCGCCGGAGGCAGAACGATTTGAGGAGACGATCAACTAATGACGGATTTATTTGACATCAGGCTGGTATTTACCCAGATACCGGAGCTTTTGAAATATCTGCCTGTCACCATGGAACTGGCCGTAGTCTCTATGGTGGTCAGCCTGATATTGGGACTGCTCCTTGCACTGGTAAAGCTAAAGGAAATACCGATATTAAAATCGGTCTGTAATGTATATATATCGATCATCCGGGGAACGCCGATACTGGTACAGCTCTATGTAACATATTTTGGAATCCCGATGATTTTGAAATATATCAATTATAGATATGGCACATCTTATAATATTAACGGCGTGGCGCCGATTGTCTATGCTTTTGTGGCTCTGGCAGTCAATCAGTCCGCATACAATGCGGAGATCTTACGGGCATCGCTTCAGTCTGTAGATAAAGGCCAGACAGAGGCGGCCCACGCGCTGGGCATGACGTATTTTCAGGCGTTAAGAAGAATCATACTGCCGGAGGCGTTTGTGGTGGCTCTGCCCTCTCTTGGCAATGCGTTTATCGGACTGATCAAAGGCACGTCACTTGCTTTTACCTGTTCCGTAGTAGAGATGACGGCGGCGGGAAAGATCATAGGCGGCCGGACATACCGGTATTTTGAAGTGTATGTGTCACTGGCTATTATTTACTGGATTATCACCGTCGTAATTGAACGGCTGCTCGCGTGGCTGGAGAGAAAGATCAGTGTTCCGGAGGAAGCACCGGAACTTCTGGAAGAAGGGGACGAGGCATGATAAAGATTCGGAATTTATCGAAGAAATTTAAAAATAACATAGTACTCTCAGAAATTGACCTGACGATCCATCAGGGAGATGTGGTGGCAGTCATCGGACCTTCCGGAACCGGAAAATCAACGCTTCTGCGTTGTATTAACGGTCTGGAGCGTCCGGAGTCCGGAACAGTTGAAATTGATGGCAGACAGATGAATCTCGCCCATATTAAGAAAAAAGAGCGGACGGATCTGTGCAAAGAGACCGGTATGGTATTTCAGAATTTTAACCTGTTTACGAAAAAAACAGCGCTTGAGAACGTAATGGAAGGGCTGACGATCGTAAAGAAGATGGACAAAAAGGAAGCGGAACAAAGAGCAAGACGACAGCTTAAAAACGTAGGTCTTCTTGATCATGCCAATCATTATCCAAGACACATGTCGGGAGGTCAGCAGCAGAGAGTGGCGATCGCCAGAGCGCTTGCCATGGAGCCGAAGCTCCTCCTTCTCGATGAACCGACGTCTGCGCTGGATCCGGAACTGGTAGGCGAGGTGCTGGATACGATCCGCAAGGCGGCGGAGGAAGGATATACGATGCTCCTTGTGTCTCATGAGATGAGTTTTGTGAGAAATGTGGCCAACCGTGTGATTTTTCTTGACGGCGGACGGATCCTGGAAGACGGAACGCCAAGAGAGGTCTTTGAAAACCCGAAAAATGAAAGAGTCAGGGAATTTTTTGCGAAAATCAGCAGACTGGAAGCACCAGAGTATTATATCTGATGATTTTTGAAAAGCGGGTAACGATTATGATTGAGGAGGACATGTGTTTTTACTGCGGCCGCGCATTGTAATGCGCGGCCTTGTTACGATGGATTCCTATATTTTACTGTTACTGGTTCCACTCCTGAACCTGACTGCAAAGCCATTCGGTCCACGCTTCGGCGCCTTCGCCGGTTTTTGCCGAGATGGGGAAGATTTCCAGTTTCGGGTTGCGCATATGTGCATATTCGACTACCTTCTCCATATCGAAGTCAAAATAGGGCAGTACATCGATCTTGTTGATGATCAGTACGTCGCAGACAGTGAAGATCAAAGGATATTTGAGCGGCTTGTCATGTCCTTCCGGCACGGAGAGGATCATGGCGTTTTTCACGGCTCCGGTATCAAATTCTGCCGGGCAGACCAGATTTCCCACGTTCTCGAGGATCGCCAGATCCAGATCCTCTGTTCCCAGCTCCCGTAGTCCCTGCTCCGTCATTCCTGCGTCCAGATGGCACATGCCTCCGGTGTGGAGCTGAATGCTTTTGACACCTGTGGTGGCAATCTGCTCTGCATCCACAGCGCCGTCAATATCTGCCTCCATGACACCGATACGCAGGTCATCTTTCAGTGCTTCGATGGTTCGTTTCAGTGTCGTTGTTTTTCCCGAGCCGGGGGAGGACATCAGGTTCAGCAGGAAGGTCTTTTCCTGCTTGAGTTCCCGGCGTATGCGGTCAGCCTCCCGGTCGTTGTCCGCAAAAACACTTTCTTTGATTTCAATTACTCTGACATTGTCCATGTTGTTGTCTCCTCTGGTATGATTTTATCCGGTTACTTCAATATCCCGGATCCGCAGCTCGTTCCCCGTTACAAGATAGGTGTCGTCACTGCCGCAGTTCGGGCATTTTTTTGCGTAGGCGGTGGTCTGGTAGGTCTTTTTACATGTCCTGCAGTAGGAAATTCCTTCGAGAATAATCATCTCCAGTTCTGCTTCCCGCAGATATTCGGTCTTTTGCTTCGCCCACTCAAAGCAGTCTGAGAAGTAGGAGGGAACGATGGAGGAAACCTCGCCGACTTCCAGTGTCAGTTTTGTAACTTTTTCTACCTGATTTTCACGTGCGGTTTCCTCCACCCGGTCGATCACATGAAGTACGATTCCCAGCTCATGCATGATTCGGTTTCTCCTGCTTTCCCTGCTGCTTGTATGCTTTCCGTTTCTTTGAAAGTTCCTTTGCTTCGTCTGACCCGAGATGTCCCAGTATCCGGAACGCACGTTTTACTGCATATCCTGCGAGTCCTTTGATTTTGTCTTCGCCTGCGCGCATGTCGGTACATTCCGGATGATCTCTTACAAGGTGGATCGCATCGAACTGACAGCGGGTTGTACACAGGCCGCAGCCGATGCACTTATGAGGATCTACGTAGGACGCGCCGCAGGAAAGACAGCGGCTTGTCTCGATTTTTACCTGCTCCTCTGTCAGCGTTTTGTGTGCGTCTGCGAAGGAATTCCGGTAATCCATAGTTTCGTCCATTCCGGCTTCCTGACGCCCGGCGGTATCATAGGACGGCCAGGTCAGGTCTTCCTTGTCCAGAGGTGTGAACTGCCGCCGGTCTCTGCCGATCGTCATGGACGCTTTCGGGCGCACATGGCGGTGTAGGCTTTCCGCAGCTTCATGTCCTGCCGCAATGGCGTCGATCACGAAGCGCGGGCCGGTGTACACATCTCCGCCGACGAAGATATCCGGATCTTCGGTCTGATAGGTAAAACGGTCTGCTACCGGATAGTTTCCGTGCCAGAACGTCACCTTCGTGCCTTCCAGAAGTCTGCCCCATTCGATAGACTGTCCGATGGCGAAGATGATCTTGCCGGCCGGAACTTCGATGGTTTCATTTTCATCGTAGACGGGCGAAAATGCGCCCGTATTCGGGTCGATGGTGCGCACGCATCTCTTAAAAATGATGCCGGTAACTTTGCCGGATTCGTCGATCTGTACTTCCTTCGGCCCCCAGGAAGGCTGAATTTCGATCTGCTCGTCCAGTGTTTCTTCAATTTCTTCTTTGCTTGCCGGCATTTCCGCGCGGGATTCCAGACAGTACATCGCCACGTCTGACGCTCCGAGACGGCGGGCGCTTCTCGCACAGTCTACCGCGACATTTCCGCCGCCGACCACGATGACTTTGCCTTCAAACCGTTCGTCACGGTGTTCATAAGAGCGGCGCAGGTATTCGACGGCGATCTCTGTGCCGGGGGCAGTATCGTTTTTCACGCCGGGACGTTTGCCGCCCTGACAGCCGATGGCGATATAGAATGCTTTGTACCCCTGCTCCTTGAGCTCCTGCAGCGTGATGTCCCTGCCAACCTCAATACCGCAGCGGATTTCTGTGCCAAGAGCTTTGATCACTTCGATTTCCGCAGCAATGACGTCTTTCTCCAGTTTGTAGCCGGGGATTCCATAGGTGAGCATTCCGCCCGGAGACGGATTTTTCTCAAAGACAGTCGGATGGTATCCCATCTGCGCCAGATAATATGCGGCGCTCAAACCGGCCGGTCCGCCGCCGATGATGGCGATTTTCTCTTCATATTCTCCATGAACGGACTGGATCACTTTTTCCGGTATATAGCGGTTCTCCGACTGCAGATCCAGATCCGCGACGAATTTCTTCACCGCGTCGATGGAAACCGGCTGGTCGATACTGCCGCGTGTACATTCTAACTCGCACCGTTTGTTGCAGACACGTCCGCATACAGCCGGGAACGGGTTCTCGGTCTTGATCATGGCGAGCGCTTCCCGGTACTTCCCGTCCCGCGCCAGCTTCAGATAGGCCTGCACCGGAACATGCGCCGGACAGGCAGCCTTGCAGGGGGCGCTTCCGGCAGGATAAGTGTTGGACATTCGTGCGGTGTCGCGGTAGTCTTCGTCCCACATATATTTTCCCCAGATGTTATTGTCCGGCAGCGGAGCGTGTGGGTAGGTGACGGCGGAGCCGTCCCCGCGGCAGAGCTTCTGTCCCAGCTTGACTGCGCCGGCCGGGCAGCTCTCTACACATTTTCCGCAGGCCACGCAGTTTTCCTTCGTGACTTCTGCTGTGTAGGCGCTTCGGGAAAGGTTCGGCGTATTAAACAGCAGGGACGTGCGCAGGGCGTTACATATTTTCACGTTGCAGTTGCAGATATCAAAAATCTTTTCGGAGCCGTCGATGTTTGTAATCTGGTGGACATATCCGTTTTGTTCCGCCAGCTTGAGAATTTCAAGTGCACGCTCCTTTGTGATGTAATGTGCGCGCCCGGTCTCCACCGTATAATCCGCCATGTCTCCGAGCTGGATACACCAGTCATCGATGTCATCGCTGCAGCCGTCTCCCAGAACGGCGCGGGAAGCACGGCAGGAGCAGATCCCTGCGGAGATGTGACCCTCGTACTTCTGCAGCCAGTAGGAGATGTGCTCCAGGTCTACGGACTGGCTTTCGGCATCAATAGCCTCCTCTACCGGGATTACATGCATACCGATCCCGTCTCCGCCGGGCGGAACCATCTGCGTGATACCGGCCAGCGGGATAAACGTCATTCGTTCAAAGAAAGATGCGACGGCAGGATTCTTCTCAATCCGGTCTACGGATGAGTTGAACAGCTCTGCCGAACCCGGTACATAGAACGGCACACGGTAGCGCCGGATACGAGGGCGGTCTTTGAGTTCCTTTGTATGGTCATAATTGTCGCCGTAATCATATTCCAGAATCCCGATATAAGACATCTCGTCCAGCAGCTTCTGGAGATCAATTGCTTCCATTCCGGGATTCATGGAGAGAAGCTGCTCGAATGTATAAAATTTCCGGAGCTTCATTTTGTTGGCGACGTCGCACATCTCAGGCGTCAGTACTTCCCGGAGTCCCCAGTATTCCGGATCGTCCGAAGTGATGCCGAATATTTTGTGCTGCGCTGCGTCGGTGATCTTTCTCCCGAGCTTGAGATAGCGCTTGTCCGGGTTCTTCTCCCCCTGGTATTTGCTGATAATGTCTTTGTTTTGTTCAGGCATTTTTCGTCACCTCTTTAGAAAAATCTCCGCACCAGATCGCGGCTGTATTCGACTGTTTCCTCCATATCGCCGAAGGACATGACTTCCCCTGCATAAAAGGTATTATCTTTTCCCTGCATCGCCTCAACCTTTTCGTACCAGCCGTTTGCATAATCTTTGGAGGATACATGGGGGAAATAATACCAGTCGTCGATCCGCTCGACTTTATCCACTTTTCGTCCGCAGAGTTCCATATCTTTCAGTGTGGTTTCCTTTGCCGTCTCAAACGGAACATCTTCCATGCCCTCATGATTGCGGAGCGTGAAAGTAACGAGCGGCTGGTCGGAAGCGTCCGGCCAGCGGTGATAGAACACCATCAGGTGACCGCGCGTTTCGTTGGTCATGTTCTCGAAGAAATAGTAGGAGATTTCCGGTGTGTTTCCTTCCTCTGTCCGTACCGCCATGGTAAAATATTCCTTATGTACGATCCGGGAGAACAGATCGGTTTCTTCTGCCCGCGGATCCCCGTAATTCAGGAACAGCTCCAGCGGCGTACAGATGATCAGCTTGTCAAACTCTTCTACCGCATCGTTGGCCGTTACGTATACCTTATCGTCTCTGCGCTCGACACGGGTTACTTCTGCGTTGAGCACCGCCGGATGCTTCAGATGTGCGTTCACACCTTCCCAGATGGACTGCGTTCCGTCCTTCCATGTCCACAGCTTTCCGGTCGATAAAAACTGCTTTACTGTAAATGCATCCAGATATTTCACTACATATGCAGCCGGAATCTCGTCAAAATAGCCGTATCCAAACGAGGTGAACGGTCCTTTCCAGACAAATTCCGCGTCCTCACAGCCGTTGAGCTTCAGAAATTCGGAGAACGGCATGGCCAGATCCTTCAGGTTTGGATTCTTGCCCTCGATATGGGCGAGTTTCATCTCCGGAGACGGACACGGTCCCTCATAGCGGCCTTTGGAGACGCCCCGGTGACCGTTTACATCATAGCCTTTGTACTTGGTCTCCAAAATCTTTGACAGCTTTCTCATCTTGATCATTTTCTTGAGCATACCGATGGCGGTAGACTTCTGCGGACTGCCGTCCGTCAGCATAAACTTGCGTCCCATCGGCGGCCCGCCGATATGGGTAGTCCCGCCAAATTCCTCGCATTCGTGTACTGCGAAATAGGTGTCGCACCCCATGACCGCGCCCATCTCGATTGTACGGTCCTCCCACGTTCCATCTGCATTTTTCACTTTCATCATGGGGGAAAAAGCCTTGCCGCCTACCCGACCGGTCTTCTCATAGATGACATAGTTGTCATACCCCGCCTTCTCAAGGTACATCGCCATACTCGTGCCTGCGGGACCGCCGCCGATGATACAGATTCGCTGATTCTTTTCCTGCATTTTTTACATCTCCTTCCTCTTTTGCGTTCTGTCTTTTCCTGTGCCGGAAACCGCCGGCAGAAAGAGCTGCCATATGAGCGGAAATCCGGTAATTTTCATAAAATCATTGTATCAAATAAACAAAAAAATATCAATCTATGATGAGAAACATTTCAGACTCCTGGTTTATGCGGAGAAGTGTAAAAATTCTTGATTTATGTATATATGACAAAATAAAAAAACGCGATTTGTGTTAATGATGAGAAAATAAAAATCGTGATTTATGTATAAAACTGATTGTAAAAAATCGTGATTTGCGTTATATTATTAATATGCAAAAAACTTTCGTGGAAAACAAATGGCTCAGGGAGGAAGTCAGATATGCGCAGAAAGATGTATGACAGTTTGAAGAAATGGAAAGAAAGAGAGCAAGGGAAGAGTGCGCTTTTAATACAAGGCGCACGGCGTGTCGGAAAGAGCTATATCGTGGAGAAGTTTGCGCGTGAAGAGTATCAGTCCTATATTTTAATTGATTTTAATAAGGCGGATCAGCAGGTTAAGGATATTTTTATTTATGATTTAATGAATCTGGATATTTTTTTTCTGAAGCTGTCTACACTGTTTAATACAAAACTTTATGACAGGCAGTCAGTAATTATATTTGATGAAGTACAGATGTTTCCAAGGGCGCGAAGCGCGATCAAATATCTGGTGGCAGACGGCCGCTATGATTATATCGAGACAGGCTCACTTATTTCTATCCGGGAGAATGTGAAAGATATTTTAATCCCATCAGAAGAGGATCATATCACATTGTGTCCGATGGATTTTGAGGAATTTCTATGGGCGACCGGTAATGAAACCATGATGGATCTGATTCGGAACTGTTTTGACCGGAAAAAACCGCTTGGTCAGACACTTCATCGGAAAGCAATGGACTTGTTCCGCCAGTATTTGATCGTAGGAGGGATGCCACAGGCTGTAGAAGAGTTCGTATCAAGTATGGATTTTGAAAACGTAGATCGGACGAAACGACGGATATTAAATCTGTACCGGGATGATATCCGAAAACACGCAAAAGGCTGTGAGATGAAAGTAGAAGCGATTTATGACCAGCTTCCGTCTCAGTTAAAAAATCAGAATCGGCATTTCAAGCTGTCTTCTGTAAAAGAAGGCGCACGTTTTGATGAGTATAAACACGCTTTGTTTTGGCTGTCAGATGCCATGATTGTTAATCATTGTTATAATTCGACAGAACCAAATGTCGGACTTCGTTTAAATTGTGACCGTACGCTGTTAAAGTGTTATATGGCAGATACCGGCCTGCTGATCAGCCATACATTTGATGAGAATGGAATTGTCAGTGAGGAGATCTATAGAAAACTGCTGTTCGACAAGCTGGAAGTAAATATGGGAATGATCATTGAAAATATGGTGGCGCAGATGCTCACGGCAAGCGGGCATAAGCTGTATTTTTATTCCAATTCTTCAAGAGATGACAGAGAATCCCGGATGGAGATCGATTTCCTGCTTGCGAAAAGCAAGATCGGCAGCAGGCACAATATATCACCGATAGAAGTAAAATCGAGCAAAAATTATACACTGTCCTCACTGCGGAAATTTATGGAAAAATATGCAGAGCAGACATACATCCCTTATGTATTGCATACCGGAGATCTAAAAGAAGAAGAGGGAATCCTATATCTTCCTCTGTATATGACGCCACTGTTATAGTTGTTACCCATATAATATGTTAAGAGCAGGAAACCCTTTCGGACTTCCTGCTCTGTTATTCTGTCTGTCAGATGTTCAGCAGATCGCTGAGTTCTTTCAGCGCGCCGTCTGTCTCATGTGCGAGTACACGCTTTGCGAGTACCTTGCCGAGCTGTACGCCTTCCTGATCAAAGCTGTTGAGATTCCATACAAATCCCTGGAACATGACTTTATTCTCAAAGTGCGCAAGGAGTGCTCCGAGTGACGCCGGTGTTAACTGGTCGCCGATGATGATACTGGACGGACGTCCGCCTTCAAAGTTTTTGTTGCGGTTTTCATCAGACTTACCACATGCAAATGCGATGATCTGTGCGGCTACATTTGCACACAGCTTCTGCTGGCTTGTGCTGCCCTGAATCACAACGTCGGTTCCCATCTGATTACTCTTGAAGCCTACAAACTGCAGCGGGACGATATCCGTTCCCTGATGAAGCAGCTGATAGAAAGAGTGCTGTCCGTTGGTTCCCGGTTCGCCGAAGATGGAAGGACCTGTCGGATAGGAAACCGGCTTGCCGAAACGGTTTACTGATTTTCCGTTTGACTCCATATCCAACTGCTGCAGATGAGCCGGGAAACGGCTGAGCGCCTGGGAGTACGGAAGAACCGCCGTGCTCGGATAGCCGAGTACATTGCGCTCGTAAACACCGATCATTGCATCCAGCATATCGGGATTCTGGAACATATCCGGATTCGCAGCCAGCTTGTCTTCCTCAGCGGCGCCTGCAAGGAACTGCGCAAATACTTCCGGTCCGAACGCCAGCGACAGTACCGCGCCGCCGACTGCGGAAGTGGAAGAATACCGTCCGCCGATATAATCATCCATGAAGAACGCTGCAAGGTAATCATCGCTCTTCGCCAGCGGGGAAGTCTCGCTTGTAACGGCGATCATATGCCGGGAAGCGTCCAGTCCTGCATTTTTCAGTGCGTCCTTAACAAATGCTTCGTTCGTCAGTGTCTCAAGAGTTGTACCGGATTTGGATACAAGTACAAAGATCGAGTGCGCTACATCGATGGAATTCAGTACGCCCGCCGCGTCGTCAGGGTCTACGTTGCTGATGAATCTGGCTTCCATTTTCAATGTGTTATGTACTTTCGCCCAGTTCTCAAGCGCAAGATACATGGCACGGGGACCGAGGTCGCTGCCGCCGATTCCGATCTGGACAACCGTTGTAAACTTTTCGCCCGCCGCGTTCGTAATCTCGCCTGCATGTACTTTGTTCGCAAAGTCTGCGATCTTTTCCTGCTGTTCTACATAGAAAGCACGCTTGTCAACACCGTCTGCAACAACAGGATCGCCGAGCTGTCCGCGTGTCAGGTGATGGAGTACAAGGCGCTTCTCGCCTGTATTGATCATCTCTCCGTTGTAAAGCGCTTCGAACTTCTCTGCAAGCTGTGCCTCTTTGGCAAGCTGTGCAAGGTCGGCGAGAATTTCGTCATTGACCTGCTTCGCAGCGTAATTGTAGGCAAATCCTTCCGCCATTGGAATGCTGTAATTCCGAACACGCTCTGCTCCGTTTTCTCCTGTCATTACCTCTTTCAGATCTACACGCTCTGCCTTTGACAGATTCTGGAATGAGGTGAGCGTATCCAGATTGTTCCATGAAACCATAATCGTTTCCTCCTTCATTTTGTTCGTTCGGTCAAAACACTTTTAAACAAGACAATTATACTCTCTAATCCATATGAATTCAAGCAATTCGTCCGTAATGGACTTTGTTTTTCGTGGGAAAATATGTCTGAAATCCACGGGTTGATTTTTTTGTGCCTCATTGTATAATAGGAAGAAAGTACGCAAGATAATACGCAAGTCAGAGAAGGGACATTCATTAATATCGGAGCAGACAGATGGAATACGAAGGGAGAAAAATGACAAAGCAGACAGAAGAATCTAAGGGGACGAAGATCGGCTGGTTTTTGAAAAAGACACGGAAAGAGCGAAAGGTGACCAGAAGCCAGCTCTGCTATGGATTATGTACGGAGACGGCGCTTGCCCGGTATGAGCAGGGAAAACGGATACCGGACAAATTTCTGGCGGATGCTTTTTTCGAGCGGCTGGGACTGATTCCGTATCAGTTCGAATTTGTAGACTCTGATCAGGAGTTTCAGTATCGGATCCTGCGCAATGAGATTGAAAAGAAACTGCGGAAAAAAGAGATTGATGCCGCACTTGCCGAACTGGACGCTTATGAGGCGGGATTAAAAAAGAAGGATTTCCTCCACAGACAATACATTCTCCTGAAGCGGGCGGAAATTGCTCTGGAACGAGAAGATTATAAAACAAGCGGGGAATATCTTCAGGAAGGCTTTCGCTGTACCAAAATAGCAGAGGCAGCTCCCGGAAAAACAGCGCCGGTGAACCGGCTGTTTACAGATCAGGAAACGAGACTGGTGTATGATCTGATCAAATGCCTGAATGCACAGGGGAAAACCAAAGAAGCAGAGTCATTTTGCAGAATGCTGAAACAATATATGGATGCCGCGGCATGGGACAAACTGAAACAGAAAGAATATTCTCCCTATATTCTATATTGTCTGGCACGGTCGGAAGCAGAGAATCATAATACCGGCAGAGCATGGGAATACCTGGAAAAGGCAAAAAAGATATTGCTGGAAAACTATCGGATGGATCATCTGTGTGAAATATTAGAGTTGGAGAACCGTCTGACAGAGACAAAAACAGAAGCGGAAATGCAGAAAATAGAAAACAGGACCGATTTTCTGAACGCATTGCGGATCGTTTCGGAGTACCATGACGGACAGATATCAGAGAAAGGTATGCAGATATGGGAGAATACAGCAAAGCGGCAATTATAAAATATACGAGAAAAGCACTGGGAATGACGCAGGAAGAACTGGCGGAAAATATCTGCGATCCGGTGACACTGTCACGCTATGAAAACGGGCAGCTCGATCCCACTGATGAGAAATTCGTGCGTCTGATGGAGAAAATGGGAGAGCGGGAAGACATCTGCACATTTCCGATCGAGTGCGAAGACGTAGAAATACAAAAATATATGGAACAGCTTTTACATATCGTCGAGCAGGGAGAATGGGATCAGCTCGAAATACAAAGAAAGCAGATAGAAGAAACATGCGGAATTTCCAGAAATTATCCGGAGAACCGGCAGTATTTGAAGAGGCTGGAGATTATCGCAAACGAAAACCGGGGAATTATTACGCTGGAAAAGGCAATCGAAGAGATGACGGAAGCCTTGCGGGAAACCTTGGGAGACTGCGAGCCGGAAGCGTTTCCGGTCAGAAAGGTGCTGACGGAAACGGAGATTTTAATAGTAAACAATCTGGCATTGTTTTATAAAAAAGCAGGTCAAACGAAGAAGTCGTTAGCAATATACAAACAATTAGACCGATATTTTCAACGACAGGATATGGTTAGTGATTATAAACCAAGATATTTAATATATTTGGGATACTCTAATTTACTTGGTTTAGAAGGACGGCATGATGAGAGTATCAAAATTAGCAAACAGGAAATAGAAGTTCTGCAGGAAAGAAAACAGATGAATTATATGTATAATTTTTTCTTTAATATCGGGTGGAATATCTATGAGAAGATAAAAAAAAGATTGGAAAGCAAAGAAAAGATACCCGAAGCAAAGAGCTATGTCTGGGTATCATATCAGCTATGTAAAGAGTATCCGGAGAATAAGAACAATCTTAAAAAAATAAAAGAATACTACAATCAGATGAGTTAATACGGATCGTCTAGAATACAGAACAACTGTATGAGATTTTCTGATGTATCCGTTTCTTCAGTCTCATTAGGTTCACCAAGAGAATTGTTTGGCGATTGCTGTTTGGTTTCAACATTTTCAACATTTTCAGCATTTGATGGTTGGATAGTGCTTGCAGTGCTATTGCCGAGGATGGAAATGTTGAATGAAAGGATTGCCGAACAAAGTAAAAATTGTACTTTTTTAAGTTTCATCTGAGTAAATCCTCACTTTCTATAATAATGATTTTATCTATTCTATATGATGTGCTGCAAGAAGACCATAACGTATTCGGTAATTTCAAATAAACCGGATACGTTATGGCTTTTTTGCTACAAATGATATATGTTAATTGTACTATAACAAAAACAGAAAAAGAGAGCTTAAAGAAGATTAAATAGTTGTGCTAGGTATTAGACGAAAACTGTTAGAGAATACTAAAGATGTTTTCATAGATGAATAGATGGCAAATTTCTTACTGGGTGCGAGAGCTTTAATCATAACAAAGTAAACGGTAGATAGTGTGTACCTCGACGGCAAAGGGAAAATGTGTGACAATAGACTATATTTCTACAACAAGTATCAAAAGTTCAGTCTCAACTTTTGATGCCACTATATGGAGGTAAGTCTATGAGTTCAGAAACATTTATGGTGGCTGCAAATTTTCGCCTTCAGGAATGGGCATCCCAGATTAAGGGATGCCAAAAACTGTCCGGCTGGCATGAGCATTGATAGCTGGTGTGCTGATAATAGCATCACAAAAGCAAATTATTATTACTGGCTTTGCCGAGTGTGGAAAGCCTGTGTTGAACATATTCAGGAAGAAAATCCCGTACAGCGGATAGTCCTTGTAGAACCAGAACTTTTGCGGCAGGAACATAAGGGTGATCATGAGCAGCAGAGACTGGACATTTCCATAAATGGATTTTTTGTCCATGTGACTGACTCAACACCTATGACCTTTCTCGCTGCGGTTCTTGAGGTGATACAAGATGTTGAATGATGCCAACTGTTTTAAAGCGGTTATTTCTAATAAACTCAGATTGGTTGCTTCTGTTAGATTCTGGGGGACAAGTTCTTTGGACTCTAATATTCAACGAAGATAGCATAAAACACTTAAAGTAAGTAACTGATCATGAATCTAAAAGTAGCATATATGACAAAAATATTTAGAAATACAATGAGAACATTCTCAAAGATATATTATGAAAACTCCTTGGAGTCAATGCGTTAAATTTTCAAGGAGTGTGCGTAAAATGCTACTTTACATAAGGATACAAATTTTAGCTCGAAAAAGGTAAGAAATTTTATGAAAAGTAAAAAGACAGAACCAAAAACTGAGAAAATATTAAAACATCAATTTTATTCTAATAATCGTATAACATTTATAATAGCAATGGCAGGAAATATTGGTATTGGAATACTTAATTTAGTTATTTCATGGTTTTTTCAACAATTGCTCGATGTCGCAGCAGGAAATGAAACTATTTTTGACTTCACCGAACTTATTATGTTATGGAATTTGATTACAATTCTGCTTGTAATATCGTATTTACTTGTATCATGGGCAGAACCGCGTTTTCGTAGAAGAGCGATTAGTCAGTATCGTTCGTATGCGTTTGAATTAATTAGTAAGAAATCGGCTTCATCTTTTAGAAAAGAAAGTGTAGCAACTTATCTTTCTGCAATGACAACAGATGTTGCGAGTATTGAAACAAATTATTTGTGTTCAATACTTAGCTTCCCCGTTAATATTATATTTGCTGCAGGGGCAATTATATTTATGTTTTGGTATAATGTAAAACTTGCAACGATTTCATTGATAATTATACTTATACCGATTGTTTTAACAATTGTTAGTGGTAAAAAATTACCTAAATATGATGAAAAAACAAGTGTGGAAAATAGTAACTTTGTTAATACGTTAAAAGATATTTTGAATGGATTTCAGGTGATTAAAAGCTTTCATTCCGAGGAAGCTGCACAGAAATTATTTGAGTTTAGAAATTTTGAGGTAGGGAAATTTACAGAGAAGAGTGTGAGAACCCGAAAAAACTTTAATGCTATAAATGGATCCTCCAGTTTTTTTTCTCAAGGAGCAATATTTGTAATAGGAACATGGATGGCATCACATGGCGAAGGAGTTACGGCGGGCATGATATGGGTGTTTTTGCAACTTACTGGCCTCGCAATTGATGGGATAAATGCTTTACCTGTTTTGTGTATGAATTATAAGGCAGCTTCTACATTAATTAATAATTTTTCTGCACATTTGGATTCGAATGTGCAGCGAACTGGAATTATCGCACCGAATAAATTGTGTAATAATATAATTTTAGATAATCTTTGCTATACATATTTAAATCAAGAAGTGCTTCATAATGTAAACTACACATTTCATGCAGGTGGTTGTTATGCTATTGTTGGAACTAGTGGTAGCGGAAAGAGTACATTGCTTAATGTGATGCAAGGTGCATTACCGGATTATGAGGGAACAGTTTCTTTTGATGGAAGAGCACTTTCGGATATACAACCAGATACTATTTTCAATTTAATTTCAATTATTCATCAAGAAATAATTATTTTTAATGCAACTTTAAAAGATAATATAACGATGTTTTCAGATTTTGAACCTGCAGATATTGAAAAAGTTCTTTATCTTTCAGGACTCCAATCTTTATGGGAGTCACGAGGTGCGGATTACTTTTGCGGCGAAAATGGCTGTAACCTTTCGGGCGGGGAACGGCAAAGAATTGCGATTGCCAGGTGTCTGCTCAGAAAAACGCCAGTGCTATTATCAGATGAAGCAACTGCTTCACTTGATACAGCAACTTCGAATGAGATAAATAAAGTGTTGCTTTCACTTGAAGGAATTACGCGTATATTTGTTACGCATACTCTTGATGAAGTTGTGTTGAAAGGTTGCACGTCTATACTTGTTATGCATTCAGGAAATTTAGTCGAAAGTGGCACTTTTGAAGAGTTAACAAGGCAGAAAGGATATTTTTATTCACTATATACAGTAACTCATAAAAAAATATTTTAACAGGGAGGCCATTATGAAAACATTGTTTATATTTCCACCAGGATGGAATCCGTCAAGTCCTTATCTTGCGTTACCTATTCTTAAGAGTTACATTCAAAATTTTACAAGCGCAAGTATTACAATAAAGGATGTTAATTTGGAATTTTTTGAGTATATTTTTGATGAAGAATATTTAAGATATTGTTTGAATAAGATTACTTTCGACAATTTGCCAGAATATAAGAGAAACAGTATATTGTTATTTAGAGACAGTATATCTGAAATTGAGTATGCAAAAGGTGTGATTCGAACAGAAGAATATTTGAATCCTTCAGTGAAAATACATGTAGATGCTATTTTAAGTAATGCAATTTATATCATAAATGCTGCATGGGATGGACTGAAAATTTCTTTTAATGGAATTGATTTGAAGTATGATAAATGTAATTCACTTGATGTGTATAATGCATGTGAAGATTATGGAGCTAACCCTTTTATCGAGTTTTATTATTCAAATTTAATTCCTTTTATAAATAAAATGGGAGTAGAATTCCTTGGCTTATCAGTCACGGGACATTCACAACTGATTTCTTCGTTGACCTTATGTAAAATGGTTAAAAAATATTGTCCGTGTGTGAAACATATTTCTTTGGGAGGAAATTATATTACTAGAGCTTCTGAGATGATATGTAATTGTGGTTATTTTAATGAAGGCTTTTTTGATTCAATAATGCTTTATGATGGAGAAATAAGTTGCAAGGAGTTGACACAAGCACTTATTGACGGGTCTTCATTAAAAGAAGTTCATAACATAATATATTATGAAAATCAAAGATGGCTAAAAACTGAATTTATTACAAATGATATTGTTAATACGTGCACACCAGATTTTTCGGATCTTCCGCTAAATAAGTATTTTGCCCCGGCAACTATATATCCTATTTTTACATCTAGAAGTTGTTATAACAAATGTGCTTTTTGTACAATTCCAAATGCAACGAGTGGTCGTTATAGGGCGTTACCGTTAGAGGATGTTACTAAAAATATAAAGATTTTAAAAGATAAATATAATGCACAATTCATTACAATTGTTGATGAGACTTTTGATATTACTAGGATGGTAAAGTTTGCAAATGCATTATTATCAGAACATATTAAAATATATTGGTATTGTGAAACTAGATTTTCTCCGCAAATTTCATATGAAACCTGCGAGTTGTTGTATAAAAGTGGATGTCGTCAGATACAATTTGGTTTGGAGTCATATAATCAGCGTGTGTTAGACAAAATGGGAAAACATACAAAAATTGAATGGATTGATAATGCTATTGACAACTGTTTTAAAGCTAAAATACCTGTACATTTGTTTTTCTTTACGGGATTTCCAACTGAAACATTTGAGGAGGCACTGAATACATATCAATATACAAGTAAAAAAGTTGCAGATTCTCAATTAAAGTATAATATAGTTTCTAGTAGAGGATATGGAACGTTTGGTTTGGAAATAGGATCAACAGTTTATCTTCAACCAGAAAAATTTGGAGTTACTTTGATAAATAATTCTAAGGAAAATGATCTGCGACTAAATCTGGATTACAATGTAGAGACCGGTTTAAGTCAAAAAGAAAGTGAAGAATTGGTAAATTCACAAAATTTGAGAGAGGGATTTTTAAAGAAAAACACTTTGGGAGTTGAGCTACCATTTGTGGACTTTGTTCCGGAGATTCATATGGTTATTAAAGCAAAAGATTCCCATGAACTGTTTTCAAAAAAAGTTTCTTATGTACTGTCAGATGATAGTGTATTAAATGCACTGGAAAAAGACAAAATTTGTATACCGAATTGGATTTCAATTGTTAAGTCAAAAACATCGTTATATTTTTATAATAGTCATTTAAACCAAGTGTATGTTTTGCCACTAATTTATGTAAAAGGAAATATTTGCACGGGTGAATCTGTATGGTATACAACTTTTTTTGTTGAAGAAAAAGAAATGTTAATGCATTTAGCTTTGTTGCATCATTTCTCATTTATAGAAATCGAGAATATAGATAAAAGAGATGTTATATTGATTGAAAATACAATTCTATGTAAATCAAATGATTTACAACAATATTATAATAATATTTTAGATGAATGGATAATTCATAATATAATTAGTAGAGACACGGTTGCTGTTAGTAAATTATCATATAAATTGTTGGAATTATTTGATGAGCCATTGTCCTTTGGTGATTTTATTGAATTGTTGAAGAAAAGTGGCATAGAATTATCAAAAATAAAATTATTTAAATTGATTAATTATTATTTGCAACATGATATTATTTACGCATTAGATTAAGAAGAATACTATTTTTTAAAATAGTAAAATTTTTATATAAGGAGGGACAAGCTTATGGAAGCAACATTAACAGAAATCAAAGAATTGCTTGATGAAGAAATTTCCTTTGATGCTATTGCTGATCAACAGTATAATGACGCTATGAACACAAAATATAGTGCAAATTAGCTAAATTTAGTGAATTAAGTTAATCAGGCGATACTTTAGCAGTGCATTTTCGCATGGAAATTTGAGGAAACAAGTAGAGAGTTACCGCTTTATGAAATAAGTTCATAAAGCGGCAACTTCACGTTGTGTGTCTATGGAGTAACATTTCATAAATGATTGAAATTAAAAGAAAAAAATCAAATCGACTTATTTATAGTAAGTGTCTTACTTTCAGTGAAATCAATAGCAACATTTCTGTTTGAGATTCCGATGGGGGTATCGCAGATCATATCAGTAGAAAACTTTCCTTACGTTTTTAAGCACATTGGCTTTATGCGTTTCGTTTTCAATAGGCGGCGTCGTTTACACATATAATAAGCGAAGCGTTTTTTGGCTGACAGCGGTATTTATGGCTGCTTCACTGATTTTTTTGTTCTCTATGAAAGAGTATCCTTATAAATCGGAAGAAGAGAAAGTGAAGTTTTCCTTTTCTCTGGTATTCAACCGGGCAAAACGTCTTGGAGAGGAGTCAGGAAAGTTTAAGTTTTATCTTGTTTTCGGGAGTGGCGTGGAAGCGATTATTTTATCAATGTACTTGTATTTGGTTCCATTGCTTCTGGAAAATTCGGAGATCGGCGAAGCATATTTCGGATTCATTTATGCCATCTGCACGATTTTATTTGGTGTCGGGGCAAAAATTACAAAATATATAAAAAACAATCGAAACGGAATGATTATGACATTGTTTATCGCGATAGTGGTTTTGCTTGTGTATGTATGGACAGGATCATCTGCAGGCGCGATTCTGGTGATGGCTGGCGTGCGACTGATGTGGGGGGTGTTTGATGTCCTTTTGAAAGCGCAGCTCAACTCGGAATTGAAAAATTCAGAAATCCGAGCCACCATGTTCTCTATCAGCAATTCCATAACAAATGTCGGTTCAACGCTTATTACGTCCGCTTTCGGTCTTGTTGTAACCAATGCTTCCTTTGATTTCCTGTTGAAACTGCTCATAGGTTTGTTTGGGGTATTGGTGGTTTGCATGATGGCATGGTCAAAATTTCATGTACAACAGGAGAAAATTTGACAGCAGATTTGTAAAGTGAAACGGAGATTGAAGGGATTCGGATATATATCATGTCAGATGAAATGAATCCGAATCCCACGGCAGTACACCAACTATGCTGTGACTTAAAGTTCCTTCACCATTTGTATTTCTCTAAAATGCGTATTCAAATACGTATATTCTACTTCTTTGATCTCATGAAATCCAATATCGGAATACATGTTACGTGCAACAGTATTATCAATGGAAACGCTGATGTATATGGTATTAACATGATGTTTTTCCTTGAAATAATCTAAAAATTCTAATACTGCTTGTTTACCATATCCGTTTCCCTGATATTGCTTCCCGATCATGAAACGGCTCATAGACCAGCCGGGAAACGTTTCATCGTAATCATATAAAACAAATCCGATCATTGTTTCTCCATTGTATATTCCCAGAGTATATAAACCGTCTTCAAAAGAAGCCTCTACAAGTGACTGCTTGTTATCTGCAACAAAATGTTCCTGGCTTTTCTCAACTTCTAAGCTTATACAGTCCAAATAGTTTGATTTATCAATTTCCCTAAAAATCATTTTTGACCTCCCAAATTCTCTTGGATAAAAGGATATTTATCTCCTGGCATCGTTTCCCTTTATGCCAGAATTTCCCGGACCTCGTCCGGTGAAATACCGCATTCATCGGCAATCTCACTCTCGGTTTTTCCTTCTTCATTCATTTTATAGACTTTCTTTATAAGTTTTCTTTCCTGCTTTTTTCCAATTTCTATGCCTTGTTGCTGCCCGATCTCGATACCTTGCTGTTGTCCGATTTTAATGTATTGTTCTTTTAAAATCCGGTCATGATTTTCCTGATCAAATGACGAAAGTACCACGTTTCTAACCTCCCCGCGATGTTTTAGCAGGAACTCACGCAAAATATCATCATCAATACAGCTGTCAACTGCCCGGTTGATTGCTTCTGTCCTGTCTTGTCCGGAAGCCAGACTATTGCGGATTCGATCCACTAAAATTGCATACTCTTTCAATTTCCTGCACCGTTCCATTAGCTGGGAATTGTGTCCGTAGTTGATATTGAGCATCGTTGCTGTGCAGTTGAGGCATGGTTCTTTTCCTTTAATTTCCGGAAATGCATCGGTTAATTCCAGCCGCTGGATATCCGGCTCATTTTCCGGACCGTTGTAAAAAATGAAATACTGCGGCAACGGAACCTTCTGCAGCACGCTGGAATAAATATCCAGTTTATTCTGCTCAATGTAGGCTTCGTAGTTCCTTGCAAAATATAAGAATCCTCGCATCGGCATGTTCGGATTCACCGTGCTCTGGTGTTCATACAGGTTCAGCGTCTCTCCGATTAGAAATGAAAGGTCATTTTTCATGCAGATGTAGACCGCATCGTCCAGTGTGTAGATAGTTAACTCTTCCGGATCCTTATAATCGCTTTCATTCACTGCATTGTACAGATCCAACAAGTCTGCCTTTTCCTGAAAAATGAGTCGGAACAGGCTGTCCTTGTATTTCCGGTTTGTCTTGTAAGGAACCGATGGTTTTTTTCTACGTAAGTTCTTTTGTTTTTTTGTCATAATTCTCCTCCATTATAAAATGATTGGGGGCAGAAAGCAACAAATGAATCCATATTTCAAAATGTCAAAAAATGTAAAGATTACGAAAAGTACATCCTTGTACAATCTGCCCTATTCAGTCACTGTAAGTAGTAACTCTGTATGTTTTCTTGTTCCCTTTATGAATCTTAGGCAGAATTGCCGGATGCATAAAACTTTGTTAGCAGACGGATGCTCTGCTGAAAAGTAGAATCATTATACTCCATAGGCGTTGAAAATTCAATAGTGGGTTTTATAAAAAATCAGTATGCTGTTGGAAGTGGTATAAAGAAAAAGGACTGCCGAAACTGACAGTCCTCCATTTTGAACTTTGTTGATTACAGCTCTTTAGCTTTTTTCTTCATTGTCCGGATACTAAGCAGTGCAATTGCCAGCACCGCACTCATTCCCATGATATACAGAACGACCGGAGCAGTGTCACCTGTTTTTGGGGAGGTGCTGTCTGCCTGTGTAGTCTTTGCCTGATCGGTAGAAGAGGCACTCTGGTTACCGGAATTCTGAGCATTTCCGGTTTGGGTATTGCCAGCCGGGGTATCTGTTCCACCTGCCTGCGGATGATCAGAAGGATTCTGAGGATCCGATGGCTGCTGTGGTTCAGAAGGCTCTTGTGGATCCGATGGCTGCTGCGGTTCGGAAGGTTCTTCCGGTTCAGATGGTTCTTCCGGTGGAGTCGTATTGTAATGAATGGTTACCCCGTCGAAGCATGTATACGTAAGTCCCATCTCGATCCATGGTGCTAATATGGCATTCCATTCTTCCACGCTGCCTGCATAATAGATATCTTTCAGACCGGTACACCCGGAAAATGCATACGGATGGATATCCCCTAATGTAATCGGAAGATAGACCGATTCCAGATTTGTGCAGTCTTCGAACAGCCAGGGTGACAGATATACAATAGAATCGAAGGTTATGGTTGTTAATCCGGTGCAATATCCGAAGGAATCCTCTGCTCCCATTTCGAGACTTGGAAACCGCAGGTGGTCAAGGCTTGTACAGCCATAAAATGTACTCACTTGAAGATGTGTTAAATTTTCTACGTTAATATCCGTTAAAGCGGTGCAGCCATAAAACTGTCCCCAATTTTGAAATTGTGTATTTGTACCGAGATGAACCTTTTTCAGGTTTGTGCAGCCTTCAAACGCCCCGCCGTTGACAATTGCTACACTTTCCGGCATGGTTACAGATTCAATCATGGTATTTCCTGCAAATGCATCTGTGCCGATTTCTGTGATACCGTCCGGTATCGTTACATTGGCGTCTGTTCCCTGATATGCGGTCAGTACGCCGTTTTCGACTACAAAATCGGAATCCGCATCCGGATCTTCGTCAGTATCAGTGTTCTTTCCTTTGAATGTGATATTGATTTCCACAACGTCCCCGGCATGGACAGTTATCTCAGACGGATCAACACTGACCAGCTCATATTCTGTCTCGGGGTCAACCCAGCCTTCTGCATGGAAACTGGGATTGCTGAACGTATGGCCATCGTTGGCGGTCCAGGTGTGGCTTTCACTGCTTTCCCCATCCAATGTAAAGATCAATTGCTGTACATCTGTTAACCCATCACGGTCTGTCCACCAAAAGTTCATTCGGAAATCATGGGTAACCTTCAGTGGATTTCCGTCTTCGTCCACGACGGTTAACGTCCAGGTCACGGATGCCGGACCGGTACTGATCTCGCTGTCTTCGGCAAATACAGTGATGCACATGGACAGGCTCATCACAAATGCCAGAAGAAGCGCGAGAAATTTGTTTGCTTTCATTTTCATTTTCTTTACATACTCCTCCTATTTTTTATTTTGTCTCGATCAGCCTACCACTTTAGGACGTTCTTTTGCAACATGGTAAAGTTTAACCATAATCGGGAATGCAGATGAAATCATATCTAAATTTATAACTGAAAACGATTTATAATTGACGATTACCGACCGATTTGTTAGAATAATACACAGGGAAAAGGATAGATTTAGAAAGAAATAATAATGTTTCTAAAAATCCGCCCATAGTTTTTCGCGTGGAAGAACTCGTGATCGCTATGTGGAGAGAAAGTATAGATAATTAGCAGGAGGTACACAATGGAAGATCTGACATTTGGGGAACAGGTAAAGATTATTTTAAAGAGAAAAAATATGACGATCAAGGAGCTGGCGTCGCAGATTGAGGAGCGGACGGGAAAGGCAATGTCCCGCCAGAATCTGACGCAGCGTCTTGGAAGAGATAATTTTCAGGAGCAGGATATGCGCCTGATCGCAGCAATTCTCGGCTGTCCGTTTCAACTGAGTATTTTTCCTGCGGAGAGTGCGCAGCAGAATGCGCAGCCGGCGGATGAGGTTGTGATGCAGTACGCGAACAAGGCGAAGTGGAAGGACAAGGTGGCTTCCGCAAATGCGGCGGATGAGGGTAATTCACCGCAGAAGGAATATAGCGGACATCCGGCAGGAGAACGAGATATGACGATCGGGGAACTCTATGAGATCCACGAGGAACTGGACGAGCTGGAAGCTGCGCCTGCCGCAGCAGAAACGGTGCTTTCGGAACCGGAGTCTTATGAGTCTTATGGGACAGACGGGATGGGACAGCGGCAGCCGGAAGCTGGCGCGGCCATGACAGAAGAGCAGACAGAGACAACGTCTGCGGCAGAGGAGGCGCTGCAGTCGGAGGCAGAACTTGGGAAAGCCGTGCTGTATCAGCCGGAAACGGGGCGTGAAGAGGGAGACGCACTGCAGCCGGAAGAAGAATCGCGCGGCGCGGAACCGGGAGCAGGAGAGGCTGCCCGGGAAGATGAGATGACGCAGACTGTAGAGAATGCTGCGGCAGAGGAGGCTTTCCCATCGGAAACGGCGCAGCCGGAAGCAGAGCTGCGGGAGCGTGCGGCAGAGGATCTGGAAGAAGGGAAGGAAGAACCGTCGGATTACAACGGGGAAGCTGAGCAGACCGCCGCGGAGGACAAGCGGGAGGAACAGCCGTATGAGTCTGCAGACCGGGCAGAGGAACAGCCGCCAAAGGAGCAGAAGAAAGAACGATTCAGTACCACACGGATTTTCCGCAGAAAGCACGCTGCGGATAAGGCGGTGGAGGAGAACAAGGAAAAGAAGCCGCGTCCGGTCATTACACCGGATTCCAGTAATTTTGAACCTGTGATCAAGCACAAGGATGTAGAAGAAGATTTGACGGTCGGCGAAGTGAATCCGTATACAGGGCATGAGTATCAGTCGAACAGTGTCCGTATGCATCCGAAACGGATCGGGTATGTGCAGGTGTATGACCGCGCCCAGCATCAGTGGACGGATATGACGGAGTGGGCGTTCCTCGGATATCAGGAACGCAAGAAAGCGTTGCTCGGGAAAGACTATGAGCCGCCGATTTATCTGGATTAATATCAGCATGAAACAATCTTTGGCTCGATTGTAAAACGGGAAAGGACAGATGCAGGCGGATATGGAATGGAAAGTATTATTATCGACAAAGCGTGCCAGAGGAACATCCCAAACGGTAAAAAAAGCGGCAGATCTGCGGAGTGAGTTTGAAAAGGACTACCATCGCATTATCGGCAGCGCGTCATTTCGGCGTCTTCAGGATAAGACACAGGTATTCCCACTGGATCAGAGCGACTTTGTGCGAACCCGGCTGACGCATTCTCTGGAGGTTTCTTCGTTTGGAAAGTCACTGGGGCAGAACATCGGGGAAAGTATCCTTACCTACCGTCCGGATTCCGGATTTACACCGCAGATGAAGGAGGATATCTGTCATATCCTGCAGTGTGCGGGACTGATTCATGACATCGGGAATCCTCCGTTTGGACATTTTGGCGAGACGGCGATCCGGGAGTGGTTTGGGCGGAATCTTCACAGGCTGGAATTTTTCGGAAAACCGGTCGATGAGATTCTGACAGATCAGATGTGCGAAGATTTCTGCCATTTTGAGGGAAATGCACAGGCGCTCCGGCTCGTGACGAAGCTACATTATCTGGTCGATGAAAATGGAATGAATCTGACGTATGCGCTTCTGAATACGATCATCAAGTATCCGGTGTCGTCTCTGGAAGTGAATCCGGAGAGCGCGGATATCAAAGAGAAAAAGATTGGGTATTATCAGGCGGATCAGCGTATTTTCGAAGAAGTTACCAGAGAGACCGGTGCAGGGACCTGCCGCCACCCGCTGACCTTTATTCTGGAAGCGGCGGACGATCTTGCCTATAAAACAGCAGACATTGAAGACGCATTTGTAAAAGGCTATATTACGTATGGCAATCTGGAGGAAGAGCTGGAGCGGCTGGAAGGGGCGGATCCGTCCTGCACCGGAAAGAACGATTTCGATCCGCTCTGGAAGCTCCGGGAACTGTATAAGCGGGGAAAAGATAACGGAGTCAGGAACCCGGAAAGCTATGCTGTGAAAAACTGGCTCGTCCGGGTGCAGAGCTTTCTGATCGGCTGTGCTACGTCAGGCTTTATTTCCCATTACGATCAGATCATGGCAGGGAGTTACCGCCAGGATTTGTATCATGGTACATTTGGAGAGAAGCTGATCGATCTGCTCGGAGATATGGCATATCGTTATGTCTTTTCTTCGGATGACATTTCTAAGATGGAAAGGACGGAAGCAGTGATTCTGGACGAGCTGATGGACAGAACGGTGAGTGCAGTTCTGTACTACGATACGGATATGACGCTGAACTCGGCGGACAGACAGCTTGTTTCCTCGATCTCAGACAATTATATGAATGCCTACCACCGCGAGGCAAAGGGAAAGAGTGAGGCAGAGAAACTTTACCTGCGGCTGCTGCTGGTGACAGATTATGTCTGCGGTATGACAGACAGCTACGCGAAGCGGTTATACCAGAGGGGCGCGTAAAGGGAGTCTGTCAAATTCCGGATGTTTCCGCGAAGTGCGAAAGATTCCTGAGAAACAGAGGACAGACACAGGGAAATCTGCTGTAATCTGCCCTTTCGAGATTAATAGATAGAGCGGCACCAGTAGCCGAATTTCCCGACAGGACTGGATTCGTCGTCTGTGAGAGAAAGCCGGCTGTTGAAGGAATCGTTGAACTGTGGGAAACCGAACAGCTCAGCGGCGCGGGCCTCCCGGGGATCATAGACTCCGGGAACGCCTACCCAGCAATGTCCGTTTTCCTCAATCAAAAGCAGGTGGTGGTAATTACGGCAGCCGTGCATCAGAAAACTGTTGTTTGCCAGATTCCAGTATCTGCGGGGAAGGCAGGATAATTCGCCGGGGTGGATCTTCCGGAGCGTTCTGCGCTCGGAATCAGCTTCGCTTTGCTCTGTAGCTGAGATGTCCCCGGTTCTTTGTGCTTTCGCTTCTGTTTCGGATTTCGCTTCGGGTTCTGTTTTGGATTCCATTTCGGATTCTATTTTGGGTTCTGGTTTGGGTTCCATTTCGGGTGCTATTTCGGATTCTGTTTTTGCATCCGCTTCGATCTTCATCTCTGGTTCTGCTTCTGATTTGCGATCCGGCAGAGGCGCTTTTTCGGGCAGGCGGATATCTTCGGCGGCAGGAGCCGGGGAATCCTGCCGCGTATGGTACTGCCGGATCTTTCCGACGTCCAGTGCAGTCTCCGGCATGGTGGCGGCGAGATATGTATCGTCGGGAAGTATCAGCAGAAATCCAGAGATCCGGTCCAAACGGTATGCTTCTGGCAGAGAATCCTGCGCGAGTTCTAACTGCGTGGAGATTGCATGGGAACCGCAGGGAATCTGTGCGGCAGTGTAAAACACAGCAGTTTCGTCCTCCAGATAGAATACGGCAAGATCTGCAGTCTCCTGCCGGGTGACGGAAATGTTGCGGATCTGCATCTGCAGCAGGAGTTTCCGGGAATTACCGGATAATTTCAGGAAACCAACGTTGCGCAGCTTTCGGTTGTGGTTATATTCATAGAGATAATAAATGCCAGAATTCATAAAAACACTCCTGATAGATATTTCTTATGACAGTGTATTCGGGGAAACGGAAAAAAAGAATAGAAAGTGGGAATGATATTTCATGGAAGAGATACAGGATCCGAAAACAGATGAAAAATTCATGCGCGAGGCGCTGCGTCAGGCGAAGAAGGCATATGCACTGGAAGAGACTCCGATCGGCTGCGTGATCGTGCATCAGGGAAAAATCATCGGTCGGGGATATAACCGGCGTATGACGGATAAAAATCCGCTGTCTCATGCAGAGCTGACCGCGATCCGCAAAGCAAGCAAAAAAATCGGAGACTGGCGGCTGGAGGAGTGTACACTGTATGTAACGCTGGAACCGTGTCAGATGTGTGCGGGCGCGATCGTGCAGGCAAGAATCCCACGTGTTGTGGTCGGTTGTATGAACCCAAAAGCCGGATGTGCCGGATCGATCCTCAATCTGCTTGCAGTTCCGGAGTTTAATCATCAGGCAGAATTAACAACAGGAGTATTGGAAGAAGAATGCAGTACGTTGATGAAACAGTTTTTTCGGGAATTGCGCGAAAAACAGAAGAAAATAAAAAAGACACTGCCGGAAAGGCAGAGTCGCAGTCAGTAATTTTTTACGTGCATTACGCTTCGAATGTCTATCCCCAAACGTTACTCTGGCTTCCAGCTCAGTTCAGGCACCCTCACAACACCCGGAAGGTTCTGCTTAGTGCTGCTTCGTTCCCGACCTGACACGGTTCACAGAGATCCGCCGCGTGAGACCCGGACTTTCAACACTTTCCGCCAGAGGCAGACTTTGCAAATCTACACCCTCAGCGTAATATCACCCCTGCTATAGCGGATTGCAGGTACAAGGCACCGCTAACGCCCCGGCTGCACGAGTCTATATTTTACATGGTTTTTGCAGGATTGTCAATGTGTTTCAGAAATTTTCTGTTGACATGTAAAATGTAAGAGTAAATGTTAGTGTCGGAAAACTTATTATTGCATAAATTACGTATTCAAAGTATAATTCTTGTGAAATAAAAAAATGTGGAAAAAACGACTTATCTGTATATAAGGATAACGAGAAAGGGAACCTTATGAGTATTGTTATGACGAAAAAACTGCCGACGCCGAAGGAGATCAAGGAACTGTATCCGGTACCTGCTGATGCGGCGGCGGTGAAAGAGAAGAAAGATAAAGAGCTTCAGGACATCCTGAGCGGAAAGAGTGACAAGTTCATCGTGATTATCGGACCGTGCTCGGCGGACAACGAAGAGGCGGTCTGTGAATATATCGGGCGGCTTGTCCGGGTGCAGGAGAAGATAGAGGATAAGGTGATGATCGTCCCCCGGATCTATACGAATAAGCCGCGGACGACCGGCGAAGGATATAAGGGCATGCTGCACCAGCCGGATCCGGAGAAGGAGCCGAATCTGCTGGAAGGTCTGATCGCGATCCGGCATCTCCATATGCGCGCGCTGGAAGAGTTTGAACTGCCGATCGCAGATGAAATGCTGTATCCGGAGAATTACCGGTATTTGTCGGACATTTTGTCATATGTGGCGGTCGGGGCGCGCTCCGTGGAAGACCAGCAGCACCGGCTTGTGGCAAGTGGAATTGAGGCTCCGGTTGGAATGAAGAACCCGACGAGCGGGGATTTTTCCGTGATGCTGAATTCGGTACTCGCGGCGCAGCATGGCCACAATTTTCTGTACCGCGGCTGGGATGCGACGACAACTGGCAATCCATATGCCCACACGATCCTGCGCGGGGCGGTGAATCAGGACGGAAGCGCTGTTCCGAATTACCACTACGAAGATTTACAGAGACTGATGCGGATGTATCAGGAGCGTGAGCTTGAGAATCCGGCATGTATCGTGGACGTGAACCATTCAAATTCAAATAAGCAGTTTAAAGAACAGATCCGTATTGTGAAGGAGGTATTACACAGCCGGACGCATTCGGACGATATCCGCAGCCTGGTAAAAGGTGTGATGATTGAGAGTTATCTTGAGGAAGGCAACCAGAAGATCGGCTGTGGAACTCATGTTTACGGAAAATCAATTACTGATCCGTGTCTGGGATGGGACGATTCCGAACGGCTGCTTTACGAGATTGCCGAAAGATGCTAGTGTACTGTCAGCCGTGCGGTACCCGGCGGCATGCAAAGCCAGTATAAATATCGTTTTACAGAATCTTCAAAGTCAGAATCAACCTGCGAAGCTGTCCTTGACAGGCAGGATAACTGACCTGCAAGCATGGAGCAGAATTCCTGCTGCTCTTCGCGGCTCATTTCCAGCTCATGGAATAACCGGCGGAGGGCGGGGAGTTTTTGCTCTTTTTCAAATGTAAAGTATCCGATCGTAAAAAGAGGGAGATAGAATATCCCGCTTGAATTCTGTACATCCCGGAACCAGTCCAGCGCAATATCCAGAGCCTCCTCCATCGTATCCTGTTTTGCACCGTGCTGCAGGGCGATATAAAAGAAGGCGGTCAGATTATTCATCTGCATAACAAATTTTTCGTATCGGTCGGGCAATCCAAGCGCAAAGCGCGGGATTACAATCTTATCCTTATAAGCCATATCGAGTGTATAACCCGGTATATCTGAAAATAACGCCGAGAGTCGTTCCCGGATGGAAACAGATTTCAGAAGCAGGAATATCGGCAGACTGCTTCCCAGAAAGATAACCGTGTCGAGTAAAACCATTCCCAGACTATGTTCTTTTAACGTAAATACATTGACTGCCAGACTGATCAGGTAGGCGGCGATATCAAAGATGATATATTTCCGCCTGAGTCCGGCACTCCAGTATTCCCATGCTTCCTGGCGAGATTTCAGAGATGCCAGAGGATGGAAATGACCGGCTTCGTGGATAGGGAGTTTCCGTGCTGCCATAATGTACTTTGCGGAAAGATATTCTACATTGGTACGGATGGCGCCCAGATCCCATTCGCCAGCATCTTTTATCCGGGGAGAATCAGAATCACTTCCTGTCAGAAAAATTTCGTGGAGCTGTTCCAGAAGGCGGAGTTCGATCTTCTGGTTTGAAAACATGATTTTAAAAATCACCCAGAACGAATAGGAGGTGGCGCCGAAATTATACAAAATACTGCCCTCCAGGATCAGAAGCGCTGTCCGGCTCCAGAAGGTTCCGGCAGGCTGGTTCAAAAGGATGACCGTGGAGATACATGTGGTGAGACAGGAACACATGATGTACCCGAGACAGTCCATGAAATGATATGCCTGCAGGACTTCTGTAATTGTAAATACAAGGTAATAATCTTTATTGAACAGAACGATGACAACGGATACGGTAATGACAATCGTAGTCAGTCCGATTATGATGCTGCAGATGGTGCCTGCCTGGCCGGATAAACGGGAGGCAAAGTCCTCATTGCGCAGATTCAGCATCAGAAGGAGCGCACAGACAAACGAAATCACTGTCACCTGTACAATGACAGAGCGGAACATGCGGAAAGAATGCTGGAGATATTCCGCTTTGGAGCAGCGCTTCCAGATACGGATTTCCTCTGCAACAGAGAGGTCGCCCTTTGCCAGCAGCATGAAAAATCCGGCGATTGTATACAGCAGAGGCAGGCAGGGAAGCACGCCCCAGATCCATACCTGCGCAATCCCGTCAGGAATCTGCAAAAGAATGTTCCTCATGATTTCTGTAAACTGTTCCATTCTGAATCCCTCCCGTAATCCTCAAAAACATCATCATTATTATACATGGATTCCGGAGTTGTGTAAATATGGATCAGGCAGTCTTTCCGGTATATAACTGGTAGTATTTTCCTTTCTCTTCCAGAAGCTGTTCATGAGTTCCGCGTTCGATGATCCGGCCTTGTTCCAGAACCATGATGCAGTCGGAATTCTGTACTGTGGAGAGACGGTGTGCGATGACAAAGGTGGTTCTGCCTTTCATCAGTGCGTCCATGCCTTGCTGCACCAGCTTTTCGGTACGGGTATCGATGGAAGAAGTCGCTTCATCCAGGATCAGCGCCGGCGGATCCGCGACGGCCGCACGGGCGATCGAAAGAAGCTGGCGCTGCCCCTGGCTCAGATTCGCGCCGTCTCCGGTCAGCATGGTGTCGTAGCCGTTGGGAAGCCGTTTGATGAATCCGTGAGCGTTTGCAAGTTTTGCGGCGCGGATACATTCCTCGTCGGTGGCGTCCAGCCTGCCGTAGCGGATATTGTCCATGACTGTTCCTGTGAACAGGTGGGTATCCTGCAGAACCATTCCGAGACTTCGGCGCAGATCTTTCTTTTTAATTTTGTTAATATTGATGTTATCATAGCGGATCTTGCCGTCCTGAATATCATAAAAACGGTTGATCAGATTGGTGATCGTTGTCTTTCCGGCTCCGGTGCCGCCGACGAAGGCGATCTTCTGCCCGGGCATGGCATAAAGCCGGATGCTGTGGAGTACCATTTTATTTTCATCGTATCCGAAGTCTACATCGTTCATTGTCACACCGCCTTCCAGACGGGTATAGGTGACGGTTCCATCTGCTTTGTGCGGGTGCTTCCATGCCCAGATCCCGGTCCTTGTTTTAGATTCTGTCAGCGTGCCGTCCGGATTTTCTTTTGCATGGACCAGTTCGACATATCCGGTGTCTTCTTCCGGCTGTTCATCCATCAGATCGAATACACGCTGTGCACCTGCGACCGCCATGACAATGCTGTTGAGCTGCTGGCTGATCTGCGTGATCGGCTGTGTAAAGTTCTTATTCAAGGTCAGGAAGGAAACCAGCGTGCCGATCGTGATGCCGGAAACGCCGCTCAGGGAAAGCAGAGCGCCGCAGGCCGCGCAGAGCACATAACTGATATTTCCAAGGTTCGCGTTGATCGGCATCAGGACATTGGAAATTTTATTAGCCTGACTGGCGCTTTCCCGTAGTTTATGATTCAGTTTGTGAAATTGTTCTACACTTTTGTCTTCATGGCAGAAGACCTTTACTACTTTTTGTCCCTGCATCATTTCTTCGATATATCCGTTGACCGTACCGAGATCTTTCTGCTGTTGGGTGAAGCAACCTGCCGCTGCGCCGCTTAGTTTTGAAGTAACGAAGAGCATCAGTGCAACCATCAGTAGAGATAAAAGCGTCAGCGGAACGTTCAGGATGAGCATACTCACCAGTGTGGTGACGATGGTAACCGAGGAGTTCAGTACCTGCGGAATGCTCTGACTGATTAACTGGCGGAGTGTATCCACGTCGTTGGTGTAGACCGACATAATGTCGCCGTGCGCATGGGTATCAAAATATTGGATCGGGAGCGATTCCATGTGGGTAAATAATTCAATACGTATTTTTTTCATGGTTCCCTGACTGACGTTTACCATGATCCGGTTGTAGGCGTAGGAACACAGTACGCCGAGCAGCAGGATACCGGCAAGAGACCACAGCGCGGAGATCAGAGAAGAAAAGTCCGGGGAATCGGTCTTTGTCAGCGGGATGATGTAATCATCGATCAATGTCTGCATAAACAGAGTCATTTTCAATGTCGCCAGCGCGGAACCCAGGATGCCGAGCACCACGACGATACAGGAAAAGGGATAGCTTTTCACCATGTAGCCGAGAACCCTCAGCAGAGGTTTGACCGTATTACTGCCGGTGTGTCTGGGAGTCGTTTTGTTCGCGGTTGTTTCAAAATTTTTACTTTCCATAATTCAAATCCTCCTTTATTCGACCGGCTGGTCAAAATCACCGCCGCCGTTGACCTGTGTATCGTAGATTTCCTGGTAAATCGCGTTGGTTTTCAGCAGATTTTCGTGAGTATCAAATCCGTTGACTGTTCCGTCATCCAGAACCAGAATCCGATCGGCGTTCTCAACACTGGAGACACGCTGGGCGATGATCAGCTTTGTAGTTCCCGGAATCTTTTCGGCAAATGCTCTTCTGATCCTGGCGTCGGTTGCCGTGTCGACGGCGCTGGTAGAGTCATCCAGGATCAGGATTTTCGGCTTCTTTAAGAGTGCTCTGGTGATGCAGAGGCGCTGCTTCTGCCCGCCGGACACATTGCTGCCGCCCTGCTCGATCCAGGTGTTGTAACCGTCCGGCAGCCGGTCGATAAACTCGTCGGCACAAGCCTGATAGCAGGCGTTCTGACATTCTTCCAACGTTGCATGTTCATTTCCCCAGCGCAGGTTATCCAGGATCGTACCGGAGAAGAGGACATTTTTCTGAAGGACGACGGCGACCTGATTCCGCAGCGCTTCCATATCATATTCCCGGACGTCTCTGCCGCCGACAAGAAGAGAACCTTCATCGACGTCATACAGACGGCTGATCAGGTTGACCAGACTCGATTTTCCGCAGCCGGTTCCGCCGATGATTCCGATGGTCTCGCCCGCTTTGATGTGCAGGTCGATGTCTTTGAGGACGGCCTCGCCGGTTCCTTTTTTGTAGGCAAAGCTGACATGGTTAAAGTCAATGCTGCCGTCCGGGATTTCACGCACTGGTTTCTGCGGATTGGTCAGGTCGGCTTTTTCCTCCAGAACCTCGGCGATTCGTCTTGCGCTTGCCATACTCATGGTGATCATCACGACGATCATGGACAGCATCATCAGCGACATCATTGCACTCATGACGTAGCTGAACAGCGAAGTCAGTTCTCCGGTCGTCAGTTCCCCGATCACGATATAATTTGCTCCGAACCAGGACAGCGCGATGATACATCCGTAGATGATCAGCATCATCGCCGGATTATTGAATGCGATCAGACCTTCGGCCTTTACAAACAGACGATAGAGATTTTCAGCAGCTTTTGTGAATTTATTGTTTTCATATTCTTCTCTGACAAATGCTTTGACCACCCGGATCCCTGTGACGTTTTCCTGCACGCTGGCATTCAGATCGTCATACTTTTGGAAGACCTGGTCGAATATCTTAAAAGTTGTCAGCATGACGGAAAATAATACAACTGCAAGAATCACAGCGGCGGCAAGGAAAATCAGACTCATCTTCCGGTTAATGAAAAAACACATGACCATACACAGAAGCAGTGTCAGCGGTGTCCGGACCGCAAAACGCAGGATCATCTGATACGCATTCTGCAGATTTGTCACATCGGTGGTCATACGGGTGACAAGACCGGCAGTGTGCATGTTCCCGGCTTCAATTCCTTCATCAATGATCGAAGCTGTGATGAAAGGAATCAGAATCTCCATCAATACTTCAAGCGCTGTATAAAGCGGGGTGAGCAGAGAAGCCTTTTTATACTGCCTGATCTGCCCGGATAATGTTTTTATCATGGGGTAGTTCCTCCTTTGACTCCCGCTGCGGCTGAACCGGCGGGGATATTTTTCTTTTTCTGTCTTTTATTATAGCTTCCCACCCTTGAAAGAGAAGTTGAAAAATGTTATCATCAATAAACAGATTCTATTAGTCAAAGGAGAAAAATTCGATGAATACATTCCAACTGACCTGTTTCCTTACGCTTGCGGAAACGCTGAATTTTGCCCGGGCGGCAGAGCGGCTTCACATTACACAGCCTTCGGTAACCCACCAGATCCATTCGCTGGAAACGGAACTGGGGGTAAAGCTTTTTAACCGGACAACAAGGAATGTGGAGATCACATCCGCCGGAAAATCGTTCCTCGTCGACGCGGCAGGCATAGTCCAGATATCAGAAAATGCGAAGAAACGTTTCCGAAATCCGGATGACCGCAGGCTGCAGACTTTTGCAGTTGGCTGTCACGGGACTCCGCAGTTGGAATTCCTTGCGGAAATTTTTCGGCGGATGGGTGAAAGATATCCGGATATTGATCCGAAAATACAGACGGTACCGATGGGAGAACTGTACCGTCTGCTGGAGGAGGAACGTGTGGATGTACTGCTGGCATTTCGCGAAACAGAATCGGGAAAGGCGCCCGGGATATACAAGGAACTGGGAAAGGTTCCGATTGTGGTTATCTGTCCGCCGGGACACCCTCTGGCACGAAAGGCTCAGGTCACTCCGGAAGATTTGAAAAAAGAGCGGCTCATCATTAACGAACCGATGCGCTGTCCGGAAAATATTGCGAAGCTCCAGGGGGCAATCCTGGAAGGACATACACTTTCGGATCTCTACTTTTCGGATACTCCCGAGGTCGCCGTGACGTTGATAAAAGCGGGTTTTGGAGTTACGATCCTGCCGGAATCTCTGGTACCCGCCGCGCTGGGACTCGCATCTGTCCCGCTGGCAGGCGCAGAACCCTTGTCCTTTGGCGTTTATTATAAGACATGGAAAGGAAAGCCGATGCTGAAAAGTTTTATAGAGCTGGCGAAAGAGAACTGCCGGTTTTAGGCTTCCGGCGGGACTCCGGCTTGAAAAGGAGAGAGGCTTATGGTAGTATGGATGTACAGAAATCGAAAGTAAATTAGGTCAAAGAAAGAGATGAAGAGAGCGTCATGAATTTATTGCTGACGGCGATTAACGCGAAATATATTCATTCAAATCTGGCTGTTTACAGTCTGCGTGCGTATGCGGCGGCGCAGCGGCCGGGACTGGGAGAACGTATCTCCATTGCAGAATATACGATCAACCAGCCATTGGATGACATCCTGATGGATCTCTATAAGAGAAAACCGGAAGTGATCTGCTTTTCCTGCTACCTGTGGAATATTCTGTCGGTGGAGCAGCTGCTTGCGGAACTGCCGAAGATCCTGCCGGGGATAGAAATCTGGCTGGGCGGGCCGGAGGTTTCCTGGAACGCCGAAGAGATACTGGAAAAGTTTCCGCAGGTTCGCGGAGTCATGCGCGGTGAGGGAGAGGAAACGTTTCTGGAATTAGCGGAGTATTATCAGGGATGGCGTGGAGAACTGAAAGAAATTGCCGGGATCACATACCGTGGTTGTGAAACTTTTGATTCTCCGGGAGAGATTCATGTATCGCCGGATCGTCCGGTAACGGATCTGAGCAGGATTCCTTTTATATATGAAGATCTGGATGTATTCCGGAACAGGATCATTTACTATGAATCCAGCAGAGGGTGTCCGTTTTCCTGTAGTTATTGTCTGTCTTCCATTGATAAATGTCTTCGATTCCGCGATATGAAACTGGTGAAAAGGGAACTGCAGTACTTTATTGATGCGGAGGTCCCGCAAGTGAAGTTTGTGGATCGTACATTTAACTGCAGCCATGAACGTGCGATGGAAATCTGGTCTTTTCTGAAAGAGCAGGACAGGGGAAAGACGAATTTCCATTTTGAGATTGCGGCGGATCTCTTAAATGAAGAGGAGCTGGCGCTGATCGGTTCCATGCGTCCGGGACTGATCCAGCTTGAGATTGGCGTGCAGTCTACAAATGAGGAAACGATCCGGGAAATCCGCAGGACGATGCAGTTTTCGAAACTGTCGGAGGTGGTGAATCAAATCCGGGCAGGGGGAAATATCCACCAGCATCTGGATCTGATCGCGGGCCTTCCGTATGAGGATTATGATCGTTTCAGAAGGTCGTTCTGCGATGTGTATGCCCTGCGCCCGGAACAGCTGCAGCTTGGTTTCCTGAAAGTATTGAAGGGCTCTTATATGGAAGAAAAAGCAGAAGAGTATGAGCTGGTTTTTCAGAATCGTCCGCCTTATGAAGTCCTTTCCACACGGTGGTTGTCTTATGGAGATGTTGTCCGCCTGAAAGGGGTAGAAGAGATGGTGGAAGTCTACTACAACAGCAGACAGTTTGAACATACGATGGAATTTCTGGAAAGGGCGTTTCCGGATGCATTTTCCATGTACGAAGCGCTTGCCGGATATTATGAAGTGAATGGTCTGTTTGGAATCAGCCATACACGGACGGCACGATATGAGATTTTAGCTGCATTTGCAAAAGAAGTGGATCCCGGACAGACGGAAGAATACAGGCAGTTACTTACACTGGATCTGTATCTGCGGGAAAATGTGAAAAACCGTCCCGCATTTGCAGGTCCCCCGACAGTAGATAAGGAAGACGCGGCGCGGTTTTATGACCGGGAAGCAGAGTCACACCGGTATCTGCCCGGCTACAGCCGGTATGATAAGCGGCAGATCCGCAAGATGACACATCTGGAACGAATTCATGATGAGGTACTCTTGTTTGATTATGTAAACCGTAGTCCGCTGACGAATCAGGCAAAAACATATGTTGTCACAGAAGATTACGATTCCCCGCAGATTTGAAATCCGCCATGGAATCGTTGTGTCTGCGTAACTACTTGCAAAACCGTGGCAGCGGGTATAGAATGAATACAGTTCCCCATTTGGAAAATCGGGATTTTCGGGGGAAAATGAAAGGGCGTGAAAGCGATGGATTTTAACAGCAAAAAAGTGCGCAGGATTACTTCAATCGTGATCCTTGTGGTGATTGCGGCGATGATTCTTACGATGATACTTCCGTACCTGGTATAGGATGATGTTGGGGTCAAAAGTCCCAACTATGATACTTACGGATTGCTTCGTGATATGCGGGAGGATAAGCAGGAAAACTGAATGGAGAAACAGAAAGAACAAAAGAGACGAAAAAAGACCGGGAAAGCGGCAAGAAAGCGGCAGAGGGATCTTCATTTGCTGGCGGGGATCATCATCGTGGCGGTACTCGTGACTGCCGTGGTACTTCTTACGGCAAAAAAGTACGTGGATACGCATGATGACGGGACCATTTTATCCGGGATCAGCGTGGGTGGAACGGATGTGTCCGGGATGACAGAAGCAGAGGCCGCTGATGCAGTAGAAGCGGCGGTTTCTGAACGGGGAAGCGCGGTGATTCGCTTTGTGACGGAGGACGGAAACCAGTTTGAGGCGACACTGGCAGAGCTTGGACTTTACGCAGCAGATCAGACGAAGCAGATCCAGGCGGCGGTGGAGTATGGAAAGTCCGGCAATCCGGTTCAGGCGCGCCGCATCATGAAGCAGTCGGAAAAGGGAAAACTTGAGCAGGATTTCCCGCTGACGTACAAAGTAAGCGAGGAGACTGCAGAGCCGGTTCTTCAGGAGCGGGCGCAGACCGCGATGCAGACGCCGGAAAATGCAAGGGTTACGCTGGATGAAGCGGGAAATGTGCAGCATATAGAAGGACAGCAGGGCGAGACGCTTACCGTTGGCGAGACCGTGAGAAATCTGAACCGGTTTTTACAGGATGACTGGGATGGCAGCGGTGGTGAGGTTCATGCGGAGACGGCGAAGACAGATCCGGAGATCACATCGGATCAGCTTTCTGAGGTGACGGATCTGCTGGGAAGCTATACCACATATTATGGAAGTGATGGCTCGGGACGATCACAGAATGTGGAGACAGGGACGAGTCTGATCAACGGGACACTGCTGCAGTCCGGTGAAGAGATGTCGGCGGACGAAGCCATGCGGCCGTACACAGAGGAGAATGGCTATGCGATGGCGGCGTCCTACGAAAGTGATACGGTGGTGGAATCTATGGGCGGAGGAATCTGCCAGGTATCCACAACGCTGTATAATGCACTGCTGTATGCAGAGCTGGAGATCGTGGAGCGGCATCCGCATTCGATGCTTGTAAGCTATGTAGATGCATCAAAAGACGCGGCGATCGCGGACGATGTGCTGGATCTGGTGTTCCGGAATAATCTGGATTCCCCGGTCTATATCGAAGGAGTCTGCTCTGACGGCGCACTGACGTTTCGCATCTATGGAAAGGAAACCAGAGATCCGGGACGTTCTCTGGAGTTCATCAGTGAGATTATAGAAACAACGGAACCGGAAGGAACCCGGTATGTGGCGACGGAGGACGCCATCGGAACGATGGGGGTGAAAAGCTCTGCGCAGTCAGGTGTATCGGCACAGCTCTGGAAAGTCGTGCTCCAGGACGGCGTGGAAGTAAGCCGGGAAGTGATCAACACGAGTCAGTATCTTGAGGTGCAGGAGACGATCGGAGTCGGTACTGCCTCCGAAAATGCAAGTGATACAGAAAAGATGAATCAGGCGATCCAGAGTCAGGATCAGGAGACGATCGCGGCGGCGATCCAGGAAATCCTATACGGAGGTTCAGATACGGCCGAGGGCGGAAGTGAATAGGCAGCGGCAGTGAAAATGAATAGACGGCAGATTTAGAAAAATGGAGTTGCGAGTTGCTATGAGAGTTGGAAATCTGACGCAGACCGTCTGGAACCGGTCTGTGCGGAAACAAATAGAAAAAGAATGGGCGGCAGAACCGTTGAACCCCATTTATGGGGAACGTTGCGCTGCGATCCGGACGGATGGAGCAGAAGTGATCGTAACCGCGTCTGCTTCCGCCTCCGGTCATTCGCCGCATGGGGGAATTTATGCTGCGGCGCGCGCAATAAATGATGTGGCTGCGCGGGGTGCAAACCCGGAAAAAATCGAGGTATCGATCTATTTCCCGGAAGAGACAGAGGAAGAGAATGCCCGTCAACTGGTCGGACGTTTGGGGGAATTTTGTAAGGAACATGGAATCGGGATCATGGGCGTGCAGGCAGAAGTAAACCCCGTGGTTTCGCAAACTCTTGTGCAGGTGCGGGCATTCGGGAAGGCGGCAGAGGACCGGCTGATCTGTATGAGCGGAGCAAAAGCCGGGCAGGATCTTATATTGTGCGGATATATCGGACTGGAAGGAAGCCTGCGGATCCTGGATGAACGAGAGGAAGAGCTGGGACGGCGGTTTACACCGGCATTTCTCAGGCAGATGCGGAGAAAAGAACCGGAACTGGTGCAGGTGAAAGCGGTCCGGGAGGCAGTGCCGGGTGAGGCAGGAAAGGCGACTGCTATGCAGCAGGCCGGCAGCGGCGGGATTTTCGCGGCGCTCTGGGAGCTGGCGGAAGCCTCCGGCGCGGGACTGGAAGTGGAATTGCAGAAGATGTCCATTTTACAGGAAACCGTGGAAATCTGCGAATATTACCGGCTGAATCCGTATCAGATGACATCTGCAGGGGCAGTGCTGATGGCGGCAGATGACGGAGAAGCGCTTGTGAAGAGACTGGAAAAACAGGGAGCGCATGCCGTTCGGATCGGAAGACTGACGGAGGGAAAAGCACGGATCATACGCACAGGACATGAGGACCGCTTTTTGGACCGCCCGGCGGCGGACGAGCTGATGCTCTGGCAGAAGAAGGAGATGCAACATGCTTAATATCGTATTATATGAACCGGAGATACCGGCAAACACAGGAAATATCGGACGGACCTGCGTGGCGACGGGGACACGGCTTCATCTGATCGAACCGCTGGGGTTCCGTCTGGATGAGAAGTCTCTGCGCCGGGCCGGGATGGATTACTGGAAAGATCTGGATGTGACGACTTATATCAACTATGAGGATTTCCTGAGAAAAAACCCGGGAGCGCGGGAAAAACTGTACATGGCGACGACGAAAGCGCAGAAAGTGTATACGGAGATCGCATATGAACCGGACTGCTATATTATGTTCGGAAAAGAAAGCGCCGGAATCCCGGAGGAACTTCTGGTAAAGAATAAAGAAGCCTGTGTGCGGATTCCGATGATCGGCGATATCCGTTCCCTGAATCTGGGGAACTCTGTGGCAGTCGTATTATATGAAGCACTGCGCCAGAACGGTTTTGCCGGAATGAATCTGGAAGGTCAATTGCATGAATTAAAGTGGGAGTGAGCTAAGGCTGAACTCCTACTTTTTTACTGTCTGCATAAAAGAAACGGAACGAGGGGAAAATACAAGAGCAATAGCGGTTAAATATGAAAACAATCTGCTTTTCAGACTAAATTTTCAGAGATATATAAATTACCGAAACAGTTTTGCAAATTTGTATTTTTCGAAAAACAAAATAATTGTTGACTTTAAAAATTGGTGTGATATGCTAAAAACCAACAGAGCGTTTACAGATAGTTTACAAATGCACTTTATTATGAAAACCACGTGTAAACCGCGAAAGAAAGGTGGTGATGACAATATGGTTGAAGAGACCATCCAGACGATCCGAGAGACGGAGCAGAAAGCCAATTCCATCGTAAAGGACGCGGAAGCAAAAAGCCGGGAGATCCTGGCGGAAGCGTCGAAAAAAGCCGATGCGGTCAGGGAAGAGAGCCGCTGTGCGGCGAAGGCGGCGTTTGACCTTGCGATGGAGGAAGCAAAGGCACAAGGTGTACGGACTCAGGAAAAATCTTCTGCTGATATAGAGAAGGAAGTGCAGGCGTTAAAAGAACTGGCGCTTGGCAGAGAGGAGGAAGCCATCCAGCTTGTGATCGCAGGACTGGTATAGGAGTTAAAAAAGTAAAAGAACAGGAGGGATTACATTATGGCGGTATTGCAGATGCAGCGAATGAGTATCTGCGCGTTGAAGAAGAACCGGAAAGCCATTCTGGAAAAGCTCCAGAGCATGGGAGTGATGGAGATCAGCAATGTGCTTGAGGAAGACGAGGATTTCCGCCGGATGGATACGGGTAATTCCAGGAGCAGTTTCGAGAAAGCTGCCGCCACGGCAGACCGGGCGCTGGAGCTCCTTGACGAGTATGCGCCGGTCAAAAAGTCCATGTTCGCTTCCCTGGAGGGGAAGGAACTGGTGAGCACCGAGGCGCACGGTGAAGTGGTCGCCAGAAGAGAAGAGCTGCTAAAGCTCGCAAAGCGCATCATTTCACTGGATAAGCAGCGCGCGGAGTGCAGGGCGGATATCCTGAAGCTGGAGAACAGCATGGAGAGCCTGAAGCCGTGGCTTCCGCTGGATATTCCGCTGAACACCAAAGGGACAAAGTATACAGCGGCGCTGCTTGGGACACTGCCCGGTGCAGTGGAACTGCAGAGTATTTATGAATGGATCGCCCAGCAGGCGCCGGAAGTGGAAGGCGTTGATGTGAACATCATCTCCGCCGCGCAGGACATGACCTGTATTGCAGCGTTTGTGCTGAAGACAGATGCGGAGCGTCTGGAAGAGGTGCTTCGCAGCCGGGGATTCGCACGGATCCCGCAGAACTGGTCCGGCCGGCCGGCCGATATACAAAAGGGCCTGGAGGAAAAGATCAGGGCAGATGAAGAACGAATCGCAGAGATTGAGCAGGAGATTGTATCACTGGCGTCCGAGAGGGAGCATCTCCGGCTTGTAGCGGATTATTACCGCGTCAGAGCCGATAAGTATGAAGTGCTCGGGACACTGCCCCAGTCGGACCGGACGTTTCTGATCAGTGGGTATGTACCTGTGCGGGACGTGGAGAAGGTGAAAGTCGCCATTGAGTCAAAATATGACTGCGTTATGGACGTCGAGGATCTGAAAGAGGACGAAGAGGCACCGGTACTGCTGCAGAACAATAAGTTTGCATCCGGAGCAGAAAGTGTGCTGGAGTCCTACGGACTTCCGAAGAAGGGCGAGATCGATCCGAGCTTTATTCTGATGATCTTTTATGTGATCTTTTTCGGGATGATGCTCTCTGACGCCGCATACGGGATTCTGGTTGCAGTGGTGTGCGGCGTGGCGCTGAAGAAGTTCCCGCGGATGAGCGAGGGGATGCACAAGTCGCTTCAGTTATTTTTCTGGTGCGGACTGTCGACTTTGTTCTGGGGTGTGATGTTCGGCGGATATTTCGGCGATGTGGTCAATGTAGTGTCAAGAACCTTTTTCGGACACGAAGTGGGAATTCCCGCAGTATGGTTCACCCCGCTGAATGATCCGATGAAGCTGCTGGTATACTCGATGCTGTTCGGCCTGATCCACATGTTTACCGGTATGGCGATCAAGGGATATATGCTCATACGGGACGGGAAGATCGTGGATTTTATCTGTGATGTGGTGCTATGGTATATGCTGCTGATCGGTCTGATCCTGATGCTTCTTCCGACCGATATCTTTGCGTCGATCGCGCAGATGGATATCCAGTTCCCAGCAGCGGTAAATACGCTGGCGAAGGTGCTTGCGATCGCGGGTGCTGTGGGAATCGTCCTGACGGGCGGAAGAGATAAGAAGAATCCTGCGCTGCGGTTTGCACTGGGAGCTTACAGCTTATATGATATCACAAGCTGGCTGAGCGACATTCTGTCTTACTCCCGGCTGCTTGCACTGGGACTGGCGACAGGTGTGATCGCGTCGGTTATGAATCAGATGGGAACAATGTTTGGAACGGGAGTTGTCGGTACGATTATATTTATTGTTGTGTTTCTGATCGGACACATATTCAATCTGGCAATCAACCTGCTGGGCGCTTATGTGCATACGAACCGCCTTACCTATGTAGAATTCTTCGGGAAGTTCTACGAGGGCGGCGGAAGAGCGTTCCGGCCATTTAAAGAAAATACAATCTATGCAGATGTTAAGGAGGAATAAAACTTATGGATAACTTAGGTACTTTTTTCGCACTTCTTGGTGCGGCGCTGGCGGTACTGCTTTCAGGATGTGGCTCAGCAATCGGTGTAGGGATCGCCGGACAGGCGGCGGCAGGTGTTGTAACAGAAGATCCGGGTAAATTTGCAAAGGTGCTGATCATGCAGCTCCTTCCGGGTACACAGGGACTGTACGGACTGATCATCGGTTTCGTTACACTTTCCAAGATCGGTCTTCTCGGCGGCGGCATTGCGGACATTTCTCTGTCGACCGGTCTGATGATCTGTGCGGCGTGCCTGCCGATCGGAATCGCAGGTCTGATTTCCGCAAAGTCTCAGGGAAAAACAGCAGCCGCTTCGATCGGGATTGTCGCAAAGAAACCGGATCAGTTCGGTAAAGCGATGCTGTTCCCTGCGATGGTTGAGACGTATGCGATCCTGGCGCTGTTGATTTCCTTCCTCGCGGTCAGCAATATTCCGGTATAAGCGGGAGAAAGCAGACTGTATAGGTAAATGGATCTGTCCGCTGACGCGGATATCAACATAGAGGTGAGGAACAAAATATGAGTGGATTAGACAAAATGAAGAGTCAGATCCTGAACGATGCCAACCAGACGGCGGAGGCGAAGATTTCCGGAGCCAGAAAGGAAGAAGAGCGGATCCTTGCACAGGCGCGCGCGGACGCCGAGGCACAGGCGCAGCAGTCGGAACAGAAAGCGAAGACGGCTGTGGAGAACTATGCGCAGAGGATCGCGTCTTCCTGCGATATGCAGCGAAGAAAAGCACTTCTTGAGGCAAAGCAGGAGATCATTTCCGGCGTGCTGGAGAAAGCATATGACAAAGTGGTCGGCCTGCCTGAGGAAGCGTATTTTGACATGGTGAGCCGGATGCTGGAAAAATATGTACAGTCCGGAACCGGAGAAATATATTTTTCCGCGGCGGACTTAAAGCGGATGCCGCAGGGATTTGACAAGAAGATTCAAAGAATAGCCGCAGCAAACGGCGGGGCACTCACCGTGTCTGCCGAGCCGAAGGCAATGGACGGCGGGTTTATTCTGGTATATGGCGGAATTGAGGAGAACTGTACGATCCGGGCAATGTTCGACGCGAAGCACGATGAACTGTCAGATCAGGTACAGAAAATGATGTTTTGAAGTGAGGTAAGATAGACTTGAATGAATTAGAGTATACTTACGCGGTTGCGCGCATACGTGTGCTGGAGAGTTCTCTGCTTACGGATTCCGTACTGGATCAGCTTCTTGCCTGCAAAGATGAGGAACAATGCCTGCAGATCCTAAGTGAAAAAGGCTGGGGCGGTTCCGATACCGAGAATGACGCGGACGCCATCCTGAAGCGGGAAGAAGAGAAGACATGGGAGGTGATCCGGGATGTGGCGCCGGATCTCTCAGTGTTTGATGTGATGTCTTACCAGAAGCTGTACCACAACCTGAAGGCTGCGGTCAAGGAAGTATGCACGGAAGTGACGAACGAGAAGATCTTCTATGACGACTGTGCGATCCCGGGAGACGAGATGCTTTCGATCGTGAAGAATAAGGAGTTCGAAAAGCTGCCGGGCAAGATGGCTGCGACGGCAAGAGAAGCGTATGAGACGCTTCTGCAGACTCGTGACGGGCAGCTCTGCGATGTAATCGTGGACCGCGCGGCGCTGGAAGCAATCTACGAAGCCGGCCGGCAGGCGTCGGATGAGATCATCCGTGTGTATGCGGAATCTACGGTAGCGCTTGCCGACATTAAGATTGCGGTACGCTGTCAGAAGACGGGGAAATCACTGGAGTTTATGCAGCGCGCAATGGCAGAATGCGACAGTATCCAGGCTGAGCAGCTTTCGAAGGCAGCGCTCGCAGGTCCGGAGGCACTCAAAGAGTATCTTCAGGGAACTGCGTATGCGGACGGTGCGGAAGCGCTGGAGGAATCCCCCTCCGCATTTGAACGCTGGTGCGACAACCGTATGATGGAGACGATCAAACCCCAGAAATACAACTCGTTTTCTGCGGGACCGCTGGTGGGGTATCTGCTTGCCAGACAAAATGAGATCAAAACAGTTCGGATCATCCTGACGGGAAAACAGAACGGTTTCCCGGATGAAGCGATCCGGGAAAGGGTAAGGGAGATGTATGTATAAGATTGCAGTGATCGGCGATTACGACAGTATCTACGGTTTTGCCACGCTCGGTTTAAGCATCTGCCCTGTCAAAACCCGGGATGAGGCGCGGGATAAGCTGCGTCAGCTCGCAGACGGAAAGTACGGGATCATCTATATTACCGAAGCCGTTGCGGCAGAACTGCAGGATGAGATGGAAGAATATCGCGAACGGACGCTTCCGGCGATCATCCAGATTCCGGGAGTGTCCGGAAATACCGGGGCCGGAGTAGAGAACGTGAAGAAGACGGTAGAGCAGGCAGTTGGAAGCGATATTCTGTTTTCAGAAGAATAACCAGGTTCGAAAGAACCTCACCAAGTTTTGTAGGTAGGAGGTAATACGTCAGAATGAGTACAGGCGTTATAAAAAAAGTGGCAGGCCCGCTTGTAATCGCATCGGGAATGCGGGACGCGAACCTGTATGATGTGGTTCGCGTCAGTAAACAAAGGCTGATCGGCGAGATCATTGAGATGCACGGAGATGAAGCGTCGATTCAGGTATATGAAGAAACGGCGGGACTGGGACCGGGAGAACCGGTGGAGTCTACAGAGGTACCGATGTCTGTAGAACTGGGCCCCGGACTGATCTCGAGTATTTACGATGGGATTCAGCGCCCGCTGGACGATATTATGAAGATTTCGGGAAATAACCTGAAGCGTGGCGTAGAGGTCCCGTCCCTGAAACGGGATCTGAAATGGAAATTTGTTCCGACCGTTGCGGCAGGCGACGAGGTGGAAGCCGGAGATGTGATCGGAACGGTACAGGAAACGATCGTTGTACAGCAGAAGATCATGGTTCCATATGGAATCAAAGGAACGATCAAAGAGATTAAGGCAGGAGAATTTACCGTGGAAGAAACGGTCGCGGTCGTGACGACAGCGGACGGGGATAAGAATCTGACACTGATGCAGAAATGGCCGGTTCGTAAGAACAGGCCGTATCAGAGAAAACTTCCGCCGGAGATGCCGCTTGTGACGGGACAGCGTGTCATTGATACATTTTTCCCGCTGGCAAAAGGCGGAGTCGCAGCCGTTCCGGGACCGTTCGGAAGTGGAAAGACGGTCATTCAGCATCAGCTTGCAAAGTGGTCTGAGGCGGATATTGTAGTTTATATCGGCTGCGGGGAACGTGGGAACGAGATGACGGATGTTCTGAATGAGTTCCCGGAGCTGAAAGATCCGAAGACGGGGCAGTCCCTGATGGAGCGGACCGTTTTGATCGCAAATACGTCCGATATGCCGGTGGCGGCCCGTGAGGCCTCTATTTACACCGGAATCACGATTGCGGAATATTTCCGTGACATGGGATATTCGGTTGCTTTGATGGCAGACTCTACATCCCGTTGGGCAGAGGCGCTGCGAGAGATGTCCGGACGTTTGGAAGAGATGCCGGGTGAGGAAGGTTATCCGGCTTATCTGGGAAGCCGTCTGGCACAGTTCTATGAACGTGCAGGCCGGGTGGTTTCTCTCGGAAAGGATGAGCGGGAGGGCGCGCTGTCTGTAATCGGCGCCGTGTCGCCGCCGGGCGGTGATATTTCTGAACCGGTATCTCAGGCGACGCTGCGTATCGTGAAGGTTTACTGGGGACTGGATTCTTCGCTTGCATATAAGCGGCATTTCCCCGCGATCAACTGGCTGACCAGCTATTCTCTGTATCTGGATGATATGGAAAAATGGTTCAATGAGAATGTGGAAGCAGACTGGATGGAGAGCCGGCAGAAGATGATGTCGCTTCTTCAGGAAGAGTCTGAACTGGAAGAAATCGTGCAGATGGTCGGTATGGACGCACTGTCTCCGGGCGACCGCCTGAAAATGGAAGCCGCGAGATCGATCCGTGAAGACTTCCTGCACCAGAATTCATTCCATGAGGTAGATACGTATACCTCTCTGAGAAAGCAGCATATGATGATGAAGCTGGTACTTGCATTTTATGAACAGGCGATGGACGCGCTTTCACAGGGGGCACCGCTGCAGAAGCTGATCAGTATGCCGGTACGTGAACAGATCGGCCGGTTTAAATATGTGCACGAAGATGCGCTGGATGAAGAGTATAAAAAAGTGACAGAAGAACTTCATGTCGAGATTGCCAACACATTGGGAAAGGAGGACTTCTAAATGCCGAAAGAATATCGAACCATACAAGAAGTAGCCGGACCGCTGATGATGGTGCGCGGCGTGGAAAATGTGACTTATGATGAACTGGGAGAGATTGAGCTGGTAAACGGGGAAGTGCGACGCTGCAAGGTACTTGAGATCAATGGAAGCGACGCCCTGGTGCAGTTGTTTGAGAGTTCTACGGGAATCAACCTGTCGAACAGTAAAGTACGCTTCCTTGGACGCAGCATGGAGCTGGGCGTTTCCGAAGATATGCTGGGACGTGTCTTTGACGGAATGGGAAATCCGATCGACGGCGGTCCGGATATTCTTCCGGAGATGCGCATGGATATCAATGGACTTCCGATGAATCCGGTGGCAAGAAACTACCCGGAGGAATTTATCCAGACCGGAATCTCGGCCATTGACGGACTGAACACACTGGTCCGCGGACAGAAGCTGCCAATCTTCTCCGCATCCGGTCTGCCGCACGCACAGCTTGCGGCACAGATCGCGAGACAGGCAAAGGTACTTGGAACAGATGAAAAGTTCGCCGTTGTATTTGCCGCGATCGGAATTACGTTTGAGGAATCCAACTTCTTCATTGAGAGCTTTAAAGAAACCGGAGCGATCGACCGTACCGTGATGTTCTCCAACCTGGCGAACGATCCTGCGATCGAGCGTATCTCTACTCCGAAGGTAGCGCTGACTGCAGCGGAATATCTCGCATTTGAAAAGGACATGCATGTGCTGGTGATCCTGACAGACATCACCAACTATGCGGACGCGCTCCGTGAAGTGTCTGCGGCGCGCAAGGAAGTGCCGGGACGCCGCGGATATCCGGGATATATGTATACGGAACTGGCGCGTATCTATGAGAGAGCAGGACGGCAGAAGGGAAAGAAAGGAAGTATCACCATGATTCCGATCCTGACCATGCCGGAAGACGATAAAACCCATCCGATCCCTGACCTGACCGGATACATCACAGAGGGACAGATCATTCTGAGCCGTGACTTGTACCGGAAAGGCGTGACACCGCCGATCGACGTACTGCCGTCGCTGTCCCGTCTGAAAGACAAGGGAATCGGGGAAGGCAAGACGAGGGCAGACCATTCCAATACCATGAACCAGTTGTTTTCTGCCTATGCCCGCGGAAAAGATAATAAGGAACTGATGGTGATCCTCGGCGAAGCCGCACTGTCGGAGATGGACCTGAAATATGCGAAGTTTGCGGATGCATTCGAAGAAAAGTATGTGTCGCAGGGATATAATACCGACCGCAGCATCGAAGAAACACTGGAGATCGGCTGGGATCTGCTGTCTATGCTGCCAAGATCTGAACTGAAACGTATCGATGATAAGTATCTCGACCAGTATTATAGAGGATAGTATGGCGGAGATATATCAGAATGATGCTGCAGGGGCAGGTTTGCTATGCGAATGTTTGCCCCTGATGGATTCAGGGAGGTGAGAGTTTGGCATCGACACAGGTGAACCCGACCAGAATGGAACTGACACGTCAGAAGAAGAAGCGGGCGACAGCAGTGCGCGGACACAAGCTGCTGAAGGATAAGCGGGATGAGCTGATGCGTCAGTATCTGGAACTGGTGCGGGAGAATATGGAACTGCGCAAGAAAGTAGAAGCCGGGATCTTATCTGCAAATAAGAACTTTGTGCTGGCAAAGGCAAGTATGTCAGAGGCAGAACTGCGCACGGCGCTGATGTCGCCGAAGCAGGAAGTGAATCTGATTCCCGGTGAGGAAAACGTCATGAGCGTGGAGATTCCGACTTTTGAGTATCAGACACGGACGGCGGATGAGAATGACATTTATTCCTACGGATTTGCTTTTACGTCCAGTGATCTGGACGATGCAGTGAAATCGCTTGCAGATATCCTTCCGGATATGATCCGCCTTGCAGAGTGTGAGAAAGCATGTCAGCTGATGGCTGCGGAGCTTGAGAAAACAAGACGGCGTGTAAATGCACTGGAGCACGTGGTGATCCCGGAAGCAGAGGAGCACATCAAGTATATTACCATGAAGCTGGATGAAAATGAGAGAAGCACACAGATCCGGCTGATGAAGGTGAAAGATATGATGCTTGAGGACGCACACCATTACAGTGAAAAATAAGAAACGTGCAATAAGAAATCCGAAATTGCAGTCAGGGTATTTGCAATACAACGGCTTTCGGCAGGGTTGACGCCATGCCGGAAGCCGTTTCTTTTACTCAAATGCAGATTTTGCCAGATGGCTGCTTTCAAGGAGTTCCCGATACTCTTTTGGAGATACTCCGTATTCTTTTTTGAATGCCCGGTAAAAAACACTGTAATCACGGAACCCGGAGTCATAGCAGACGTTTTCCAGAGGAACCTGTTCACCGATCAACTTCTTCGCTGTGATCAGGCGGCGCTCGACCAGATATTTGTGGAAACTGGAGTTCATTTTGTTCCGGAATAATTTCACGACCGTACTCTCGCTGACATAAAAGGAATTGCTGACGTCAGTAAGGGAGATGGACTCTTTCAGATGCGTTTCAATATACTCCAGGATGTCATCCAGAAGACCAACCTTTTGCGGCTGAAACCCTTTTTCGGATGTGCTGCGCTGTATATATGAGATCAGCGAGATTATCTGTCCGAAGATCACACCGTCAGAGGCAGGGCGGCTCAACTCCGACTCACGTATAATCTGCTCAAAAAGAGAACCCAGAAATTCCCACTGACTTCCGGATGTGTGGAGAAGATAATAAGGAGGGATCGAATCTTCAGAGAGAAACATATGTATGATCTGCTCTGTTAAATCCTGGTTCAGCATGATCAGAATCCGCTCAAAAGGAGGAGTTTGTCCGGAGGTTATAATCGGCCGGTGGCTGATGCCGGGGGTTACGAAAATGATATCTCCTTTGCAAATCTGATATCTCTGGGTTTCAATCAGATAGGTGATCGGCGACACACTCTGGCAGTAAGACAGCTCATAATAGGTGTGGCTGTGGAGCGGGACAGGGAGATCCGGATAGATCATATCCCTCATGATCACGAAATACTGCTGTCCGAGCTGGATATCCTGATAGATGTTGGAAGAGAGCGTCTGATAGTGGGCGATCCAGTTGTGTTCATGAAAATCTGTACGGGACAAGTTACTGCTGTTATACTGCTTCATAATAGTCTGAAGCTCCTCTATTGTGATCATCGGAATGCTTTTCTCCTTTTGGGGATATATTTGATGGAATTTCTACTTTTATTATAGGAAATCATTACGATTTTTGCAATATAGAATCTGCTTCGTACAATGTTTTCCGAAACGGTTCTCTGGTAGTATAAGAACACAAGGTTCCGGAGCCTGTAAGGAGAGTTCTACGAAGGAGGATTTGAAAATGCAAAAAGAAAATACAAAGATCAGGCCGTTTGGCGTTAAGGATCAGATTGGGTATGTGTGCGGAGATATGGCGGGAAGTTTCGTCAATTTGTTTGTGGATTCCTATTTTCTCGTTTTCTGTACCTACGTACTTGGAATCAGCTCTGCGTGGATGGCGACATTGTTTCTGGTCGCTCGTCTCTGGGATGCGATCAACGATCCGATCATGGGTTCCTTCCCAGATCGGTGGCACATCGGGAAAAATGCGGACAAGTTTAAACCATGGATCAAGATGTTCATGATACCACTGGCGCTCTCCGGTGTGCTCTGCTTTTGGGATGTTCCGCTGGAAGGCATCGCGCTGCATGTGTATGTGGCTGTTGTGTATGTGTTTTATGGTATGATGTATACAGGAACGAGTATGCCGTTCGGGGCGATGGCAAATGTAGTTTCAAACGATCCGATCGACCGTACCAAACTTTCACGCTGCAGAAGTATTGGCGGTACGCTGGTGGGAATCGTTGCACTGAGCTTTGTTCCGGTATTCTGTTATGATTCGGATTCCAATCTGATTCCGAAAAACTTTACGATTCTGGCAGTCCTCTTTGGAATTCTGTGCATTGTCTGCTACAGTATGCTGAATCACTTTACATTGGAGCGGATTCACGAGGAGCCGAAGGAAGGGCAGAAGTTCGAATATGGAAAGGTATTAAAAGCAGCGTTTCACAACCGCCCGCTGATCGGCGTGATGGTCGCGACAATCGGAAGTATGCTTGTGATTACCGGAAGTAGTCAGTTGAACAGTTATATTTATAAGGAATTTTATGGGAACACAAGTGTGATGACACTGGCAAGTCTTTCCACGATCCCGATCATTGCAGTTTGTTTTCCCATTGTACCCAAACTGGTTGAAAAATTCGGCAAGAGGAATGTGATCCTTGCCACGGCGGCGTTTGGTCTGGTGGTCAATGTGATCAAGCTGATATTTCAGGTTCAAAATGTATATGTGTTCCTGGTACTATATGTTCTTTCTATGATCGGACAGAGCGTGTTTACGATGCTGATCTGGGCGCTTGTCTCAGACTGTCTGGATTACAGTGAGTGGAAGGAAGGCATCCGCAGTGACGGCAGTATGTACAGTCTGTATACGTTCAGCCGTAAGATCGGCAGCACGATCGCATCTACACTGGCGGCAAGTTCCCTTGCGGCGATCGGCTATGTATCCGGACTAAATGTTGCGCAGTCAGCAGAAACGGTGAACGGAATCTATTATCTGGTCAACGCGGTTCCTGCAATAAGCTGTGTGCTGGAACTGATCGGAATCGGTCTGATTTTTAATCTGGATCAGAAGAAGACTGACCAGATGTATGCAGAGCTGGCAGACCAGAGGAAAGCGGAATAATCACAGCGATAAAAATCAGAAGAAACGTAAAAAATCAGAGGGAGCGAGAAAAAGATGGAAAAGATTGATCTTCATTTACATTTGACAATGGAACAAAAGCCGAAGACGAAAGATTTTTTTATCAGCAGTGCAGAAAATATGCTGCCCCATCTAAAGGAACTGGGAATTGAAAAAGGGGTGCTTATGGCGAGCGGCGAGAGTGAAGAAAAGTGTCCGTTTGGCTCAAATCAGGAAAATCTCCGGATCGTGCAGTCAGATCCGGCACATTACGCCTGGATGTGCAATCTGGATCCGGTCGATTCCACGACCGTCTATGAGCGGCTTGCAAGATATCAGGCACAGGGCGCGGTCGGAATCGGAGAACTGATGATCAATCGCCGCCTGGACGATCCGTTTTTGCAGGAAGTCTTTGACGCGGCGGGAAAGCTGCATCTTCCCGTAACGTTTCATATGAGTCCGGAAGAAGGCTATAAATATGGTGTGGTTGATATGCCTGGTCTGCCGCTTTTGGAACAATGCCTGAAAGATTTTCCGGATACACTTTTTCTGGGACACAGTCAGTGCTTCTGGATCGAGATCAGTGGAGATGCGTCCGCAGACAGAGAAGGAAGAAGCAGTTGGGGAGAGGGAAAGGTACTCCCCGGCGGCCGTGTACCGGAATTGTTTGAGCGTTACCCAAATCTTTGCGGAGACCTGAGTGCGAACAGCGCCGGTTGTGCCATCATGCGCGATCCTGAATTTGGCCTTGCGTTTCTGGAGCAATATGCAGATCGCCTGTTCTTTGCAACGGATATGGTCAACACAGAGATGGTATTCCCGCTGGGAAACTGGCTGGACCAGCAGGCTGCTTCCGGAGCACTGAGCCGGGAGGCCTATGAAAAAATCTGTCGGAAAAACGCGGAGAGGGTGTTTGGATTGTAGGAGCGAGAAGCGCGTAACAATCTGTGAACCACTTTTAGCACCAAAATCAATTTTGAGGTAGTGGTAGTGAGGCTCCGGTGAAGACCAGAGCCTTCTTTTATCTTCTTTTATCTTGAAAAAGAGATTGACAAATTGCTTCTGAGAAGGTAGTATGAAGTTCATACAGATAATCTCCATATGGAGAGCAATTCAGATTCGTTGTTTTTATCAGAAATCATTCATAAATATCTACTTTTCTGCTAATTCTTACCGGATTCCGGAAAGTATTCAGAGAGTATGTGACAAAAGAGAAAAAAGTATATTTGAGTAAAGAGGATTGTCTGTATGTATCGTTTTT
>CATXUX010000003.1 GCA_958402795.1 uncultured Lachnospiraceae bacterium
TAATACGGCACAGTTGATGATCGATGAAATGCAGAAGAGAATAAATGAACAGAATAGTCAACTTAAAGAGAAAGACCTTGCAAGAGAACGTGCAATCAAAAACTGCTATTTGAAGTTAAAGGATATAGACAGTGTGGCTGATATTATGGAGGCCTCACTAGAGGAAGTAGAAAGAATTCTTCAGATTTGAAATAATCAAAAAAGTAATCTGGTCTGCTGCCTCGCCTGATATTTTTCATCAACAGTGGACAGCAGACCGTACATGCAATCAGGCTGAGCTGCGAATACGAAAGAAAAGAGAGAAAATAACAATGAACGTAAAGTTTTATGATGACGTAGACGACAGACTATTAAAATTTGCAGTGATTATTTCCAAATATAATAAAAAATGGGTGTTTTGTAAGCATAAAGAACGTGATACTTATGAATGCCCGGGCGGACACAGGGAACAGAACGAGTCAATACTCGATACGGCAAAGCGGGAGCTTAATGAAGAAACCGGCGCTATTGAGTTCTGTATGAAGCAGATTTGTGTATACTCTGTTACTGGAAAGACCAGGGTAAACGAATCTGGAGAAGAAACTTTCGGAATGTTATATTATGCAGATATCATAAAATTTGACAAGGAATTACATAGCGAGATAGAAAAGATCGTACTGCTTGACGATCTGCCGGATAATTGGACCTATCCTCTTATTCAGCCATTGCTGATTCAGGAATATCAGCGAAGATCTCTGTGAAAAACATTCAAGGATCTCTTTTGCAGAAAACATAAGGCGGCTGCAGTCCCACTGGCGTTAGGATTGCTGCCGCCTTATGTCAGATTTGAAGAATCCTCTCCACTTCCTCTCGTAACAATTCTTATGCGTCTTTATGCTGTTTCTACTCCGAAATGTTCAAACAGAACGCGCTCTGCTTCTGCGCACCACAGTCCGCGGTTATTCCGGCAGATCTCATCGAGTTTCTTAAATAACGGATCTGTCTCGCCGAGTTTTCCGAAATCTTCGATTGCGGTAAGCGGCATATCAAACTGCGTATAGGTCAGCTTTTTCCCGCCCGGAATACTCGGAAGATTTAATGTCGCGTCGATGATGCTGTTGATTCCGCCGACATGTGTTACCATAACAGCCGGTTCGATTTTTCCCTGTGCTGCCAGTGTATTTGCCTCAATCAGGTCATCGTTATTTCCGCCGGTCGTTCCCATAATATGGGTGCTTGTGTAATGTGCGTTGTACAGATTGATCTCTCCTTTGAACTGATCGTCGGTCGGGCCGGCAAAGAAATTCATGCAGCCGTCAAATGCAAGGAGCTGATCGCCCATCTCGGCAACCTTCCGGTTCGGAATGTATACAAACACATCGTCATATCCTTTGCCGCCTGTGATTGCCTTCAGTTCTTCTACCGGATCCGCCATTTTTGCAGTATTTACATAGAGCAGCTCCACACCGTTCTCCGCTGCCTTTGATTCTGGTATCACTTCTCTTGCACGCTCGATCTTTGCGTCGTCAATATCTGTTACCACGATCCGTTTCGGCTTGTTCTCGAACTGAATTCCGTAGCTTACCGCACCAAGTCCCATCGGGCCGCAGCCGCCGAGAATAATGATATCTCCGTCTACCTTTGTTCCAAGTGCATGATCATGGTTTCTCTTGTTGGTATGATAATTTCCGTGATATCCTCCGATTACACAGCTCATCGGCTCACCAAGAGAAGCCTCAAAAAAGCTCTCGCCGTCATATGGCATCAGGCACCCAAGTTCCATCACTTCGTGAGGGATCACGCAGTATGTGCATGCTCCGCCAAAATATTCATACGAATATCCCGGAGAAGCAAGACTTCCCTTATAGTTCAGTGCAGGCTGCTGCGCGAATTTCATGCCTGGTTTAAACTGATCTTTCCATTTCTCGCCGACTTCCACGATCACTCCCGCAAACTCATGTCCGATGATGATCGGATTCGTATCAATGTTCTGCGGTGCTCTTTTATGTTTCTTGCCCTGCTCGATCAGCTTATACGTGGACATGCAGATACTGTCGCTCATGACTTTGACCAGAATCTCATCCTCTTTGATCTCAGGCAGTTCAAATTCCTCTAATCTCAGATCTCGTTTTCCATACATTCTGACTGCTTTTGTTTTCATTTTTGTAATCTCCTTTTCATATATTTGGTATCATCATAATACTTCGATCACGACCTGATCCATCAGTGCGTCTACGGTCTCTCTTGTCGGGGGTTTCGTTCCAATTGTTGTCACAGCGCCTGCAGACGTCGCCATACACAGACGAATGGTCTCCTCATTATCAAGCTTTTTGTCCCATGCATAGGCAAGCGCTGCTACCATTGCATCTCCTGCTCCCACAGTTGAATGTGCTTTCACGGAAAGCGCCGGACAACGTACTGCGTCTTCTCCTTTTAAAATCATCGCGCCGCTTTTTCCCATGGACACTGCTACAGTATGAATTCCTTTATCCATCAGATTTCTTGCCATCTCCAGAAGTTCCTCCTGGGATACCCGGTAATCCACCCCGGCATATTCTTCCAGTTCCACACGGTTTGGCTTGATGATGTCCGGTGCAGCTTCCAGCGCACTGCGGAACAGTTCGCCATCTGCGTCCATCAGAACTTCCGCACCCTTTTCGTGGACTCTTCTTGTAATCTGTGCATAAATCCCTTTGTCCACACCTGCCGGGATACTTCCGGAAAGAACTACCAGTGTATCCGCTCCTGCATATTCATCCAGTTTCTTTAACAGTTCCTCGATCTGCTCTTTTGTAATGACCGGTCCCGGTTCGTTGAGTTCTGTCACAGCGCCGTTCTTTTCGAACACCTTTGTGTTTGTTCTTGTCTCACCGTCTACCCAGATAAAATCATGACGGATCTTCTTTTCGTCCAGTACATTCTCAATCGTTTTTCCTGCATTTCCGCCGAGAAATCCAACTGCGATACTCTCTCCGCCCAGTTCCCGGATTGTCTTAGAAACATTGATTCCTTTTCCTCCGGCATCATATTCCACCTTCTGGATCCGGTTCAGTCCGCCCGGCTGAAGCGCCTCGATCTCAACTGTCTTATCGATCGCCGGATTCATTGTCACTGTTACGATCATGGCTTTACTCCTTTCCCATGTTTCCGCCAAGTACCTCGTATACACCTTCTGCGTCCATCGAAGGCAGCTTTGCACAAAGTTCTTCATCCAGCATGGTCTCAGCGATATTGGACAGAATTTTCATATGCTCTTCTCCGACTCCCGCGATTCCGATCACGACATGTACTTCATTTCCTTCCCAGTCTGTCGCTTCTGGGAATGTCATGACAGCAATACCGGAGGATTTGATCTCATTCTTTACGGCTTCTACTCCATGCGGAAGTGCAAGTCCGTTTCCCATAAATGTACAGAGTGATTTCTCACGCTCCAGCATACCGTCCACATAAGGCTGATTCACGTATCCGGCATCCACCAGCAGTTGTCCGACTTTTCGGATGACATTTTCCTGTGTGTCCGGCTTACAGTTTACAAGGATATTCTCCCGGCAAAGCAGAGCCTTCTTTTCGTTTTCCTTTTCTTCTTTTTTTGCCTTTGATTTAAAAAACATCTCTGACCTCCTGCATTTTATTTTTTATGGTCTTCTTTGTCTCTGTGATTTTATTATAACGAACTGTGGGGATTATTTTCAACAGAAAGAACATCGGATTTGGCGTCATCTCTTAGCGCCAACTTTTAAAATCGGGACTGCCTTTTCAGGACAGTCCCGCAAGATATTTTTTAAAGTATCTCTTCAGATACTTTGAGAGAAGAGACCGGATCTCCTCTTTCTCACCGCGCCTTACCGTGTCAAGGAATTCCTCTTCTTCGATCAGCATGCTGCTGATATATCCCATGATCTCGCTGTTGATCTGCAACAGGTCGTCCGGCGGAACCAGCATGACAAATACTACATGAATTCCTTTGAAATACGGATCGGTATACTCACTTAAGTCACGCGTCATACAGACGGCAAAAGTCGGCCTGGTCACTCCCGCTGTCCGGGTGTGGAGCAGGGCAAAGTCAAATTCAGCAAAGATCTGGGATGAAATCCGCTCCCGTCTCATAAGATCCTGCTGGATCATGTCCCTCCGGTCTGCATAAGGTGATATTTTTTCCGCCACGGCGATCAGAAGATCCTCGAACGTAATGCCGTTGCTGACTTTAAAAAATTCCATATGACGGATCACCAGATTGATCTGCGCCGCAGTCTGGTTGATGGTTTCCAGTTGGAGTGTAAATTCATCAGTTTCCCCCTGCTTTTTTGGCATCCGTTCATATTCATAGGTCATTCTGCGGATTTCGTCCATGTCTGCATCACTTAACAGCGGATTAACGTAGATCACCGGCACATCTGTCTGTTCCAGTGGAATACTGGATACGAAAAAGTCAGTTTTTCCGGCAACAAATGCTGTAATATCGCTCTTCCCATATGCAGTAAGCGTCATTCTGTCCTTAAATGCTTTCTCCAGCTTCGACGTCATCAGCCGGGAGATGCCGATTCCGCTCGAACAGACAACACCGACACTGACTTTCCGGATATTTTCTCCTCTTCCCTCCAAGCGAACGGCTGCCGCGCCGAAATGAACCGTCAGAAAGCCGATTTCTTCTTCCGGAACCGGCTTCCCGACCGCCTCTTCCAGCACAGAAGCCACACGGACACACCTCTCATAAATATCCCGGTAATTGATCTTGATCTCATCCAGTACCGGATTGCGGATCTGCATCCCATGTACAAGCCGTATCAGTGTTGGCTGCAGGTGCGCAAGTAATCCCTGGATAAACTCTTCATCCTGCTTCAGATGATACACCTTGTCCGGATCAAACAGGTCGATCATCTGATTCACCATCTGGCGGAGTTCCCTGTTGTCAGACGGTATTTTCTGCCGGTCATCCCATTGTATTTTCTCGTGTTTCGCACCCTTGATGTGTAAGCAGATATAGGAAATCTCAACGTCCGGTATTTCAATTTCAAACTCTTCTTCCAGTTCATGTACGATCTGTTTTGCCAGCAGATAATCTTCGTCTGCTTCCGTCAGGTTCCCGTATTCTGTTTGAGTGCTGCTCTTCGGTTCGATCACCTCATCTTTGAGAATCCGGTTGACCGCGATCGATATATGGATCACAAGACCAACATAGGAATTCTCTGTCAGCGTCAAAATACAGGAATTGTCCATTCCCGCAATACAGTCTATGACACGTCTTACGATCTCATCATTTAAAAGCTGGCCGATCTCGCTTTTTTTCAGAGCGTCTCTTCGGTCCGGGACGTCTGTTTCTCCTTCATAGGCTTCCCGCAGTACCTTCGTATCAATATTTTCACTGATAAACGCACGGATCGCTTTCCGATAATCTTCCTCGCTTCCTTCAATCAGGATCCCACTGCCCGGCTTTTTTTGAATCCGAAGTCCATAACGGACAAGCCAGCTCTCCACCGTTTCCAGATCCGAGCTGATCGTTGCCTCACTGACGCCGAACTGACTGCTGTAGTAAAACAATTTGCGCAGTCCCTTTTCCTTTAAAATCTCGAGAATCAGACGTTTGCGGCGCTCTTCTCTGTTTCCTGCATCGTAGGGGTCACTTTCACTGATTTCCAGAAGAAGACGTTCCTTTTCTGTTTTATCTCCTTCCAGATGAATGCCGACACCTGTTTTTGAAACGAACTGAATCTCATATCCTTTCAGCGCACTGCGGACGGATTCCAGTTCACGCTGCACCGTCCGTCTGCTCATACCGATCTGTTCTGCCAGACGCTTCACCGAAACCGGCTGTTCCTCCTCTAAAAGCACTGTTAGTATCTGCCGCATCCGCGGCGTTATCGTTGTTCCGCTCATCTGCATCCTACTCTCTGTAAATACTACAAGATGGCTTGCCTGTAAGGATACGATTCCCAGCCAAACCATCTCTGTTTATTATGAATTTCTCACCTTTAAATTTTCAACTAGAAGGTCATATTCCGGAGCTGCAAGGAAGTTTGTGATCAGGATCAGTTCTGCGTCCGGATTGCTGTGCGCCGCACGTTCTCCAAGTTCCTGATGCGTCACTACGATCTGCACATCCGCCGGAATACTGGACACCGGTGTATGTATGACTTCGATTCCTTCCAGTCCTGCCGCTGCGATCTTCTTCTTCAGGACGGTTGCCCCCATTGCACTGGATCCCATACCCGCGTCGCATGCAAATGCGATCTTATGGATTCTGCCCTGAGCCGCTGTGCCGCCTGACGGCATTTTTGCCGACTGTTCCCGGGCAGGCTCTTCTTTCGCCTGGGAAAGTCCTTTGGACTGTTTCTTCATGCTGTCCTTCTTTTCCTGTGCCTCTTTCAGCGACGTATCTTTTCCCATGTATTTCAGGATCGGTATGCTGATTGCAAAGGATACGGCTGCCGAGACAGCAACACCGATCAGGATTCCTGCGTAACTGTGGCGCTCTGCCATCATCAGGATTGCGATGATACTTCCCGGTGAGGACGGCGCTGTCAGACCCACATCAAACAGTGTAAAGCAGAAGATTCCGCATGCACTTCCTGCGATCGAAGCGATCAAAAGCAGTGGATTCATCAGGATATACGGGAAATAAATCTCGTGGATCCCGCCAAAGAAGTGGATGATCACTGCGCCGGGGGCAGAACTCTTCGCGTCCCCTTTCCCTGCGATACAGTATGCCAGAAGCACGCCGAGTTCCGGTCCCGGATTCGCTTCCAGAAGGAAAAATACCGATTTTCCGATTTCCTCCACCTGCTGGATTCCCATCGGGGAAAAGATTCCATGATTGATCGCATTGTTCAAAAACAGAACTTTCGCAGGCTCGATAAAAATACTTGTTAACGGGAGCAGGCTGTGGTCAACGAAGAAGTTGACACACACATACAGGATGTTATTCAGTCCTGTCACCAACGGAGCGATTCCATACATGGAAGCTACAGCAAGGATCGCGCCGAGTATTCCGATTGAGAAATTGTTGACAAGCATCTCAAAACCGGCTTTTACATGTCCCTCGACAAGCTGGTCAAACTTCTTTAAGATCCACGCGGAAAGCGGTCCGACAATCATGGCTCCGATAAACATCGGAATGTCGGAACCAACGATGACTCCCATAGCCGCGATCGCGCCGATCACACCGCCACGCTGTCCGGCAACAACGGTTCCGCCCGTATAAGCGATCAGTAAGGGGAGCAGTACCGATGACATAGGGGTGATCAGTTCCGCAATGGACGCGACGGGAAACCACCCGTCTTCCATAAACAGCGCGGTTATCAGTCCCCAGGCGATAAACGCCCCGATATTCGGCATTACCATGCCGCTCAAAAATCTTCCAAATCTCTGAACTTTTTCTTTCATGATTTCACACCTCTTAATTTTTTTCCGATCCGAAGTGCGACTGGCCAATCACTTTCTTGTTCTCTGTAATCACATTATACGACCTGCACGTCTGGTTTTTCAACTGATAAAAAAAGAGATTTGGCGTTATCTCTTAGCGCCAAATCTCCTGATAAAATCTCAGCTTACTTCCCGGGATTACTTTCTCAGTCCAAGCTTCTCGATCAGTGCACGGTATCTCTCGATATCGGTTTCCTTGAGATACTGAAGAAGTCCACGTCTCTGTCCTACCATCTTCAGAAGTCCGCGTCTGGAATGATGATCCTTCGGGTTTGCCTTAAAATGCTCTGTCAGCTCATTGATCCGCGCTGTCAGGATCGCAACCTGAACTTCCGGTGAACCCGTGTCTCCCTCGCTTCTTCCATATTCTGCGATGATCGCCTGTTTCTTTTCCTTTGAAATCATGTTTCTTTCCTCCTGATAATTCTCTTCATAAAACGCCTGGCATTAAGTGACGGCTGGAGTCGTCCAGTCACCGAACACCGGCTTTTTTACCTCGACAAGTATACCACAGCAATTTCTGTATGTAAAGGACTTTTTTTACTCATCTTCGTCATCGTCCTCCAGATAGTTTGGCTCGAGCGTCGCAAACGCAACATTGACTGCATGATCCGCCACGCGTTCCAGTCCGGAAATTGTATCCGAAAATAAAATTCCCGCCTCCGGAGTACAGCGTCCTTTCGTAAGACGCTTTACATGTGAGCGCTGCAGTTTTTTCTCGCGCTCATCCACTTCGTCTTCCAACTGGATCACTTCCCGCATATGCTCCGGGTTCTGTCCCGAAAACATTTCCAGCGAATAATTCAGCGTGTCCATCACAAGCTCCGTCATATCCATGAGCTGTTTTTCTGCTTTCTCGGAGAAATTGATGTTTTTTTCAATCCGGTCCTTTGCGTAATCTGCAAAATTTTCCGCATAGTCTCCGATCCGTTCTATGTCATTTACAACGTGGAACAGTGCGCCCAGTGTCTTTGCATCCGATGTCGGGAGCTCCATCGAGCTGAGTTTTACAAGATAATCCGTGATCGTACGGCTCAGATAATCAATATATTCTTCCTGCCTGTAGACCTCCTCAATCTTTTTCTCATCTTTTGTACAGAGCGCCTCCATGCCTCTTTGGACATTTTCTCTCGCGGTTTCTCCCATATGTACCAGTTCATGGATCACATCCACGATCGCCGTCGTCGATGTGATCACATTTCCTTTGCCGATATATTTCAGCTCATAGGCTCCCTCCGGCGCCGCATCCTCTCCCGGAATGATGCGGTATGTCAGTTTGATGATCCAGTCCATGAACGGGAATAAAATAATCACGCCGAATACTTTAAATAAGGTATTCGCGTTTGCAACAGCACGTCCGATTCCGCCGCCGGACAGATTCATGAGCAGACTGCAGACCGGATTCATCGCAACCGCAATAATCACACAGATGATCGCCGAGCTGATGATATTGAACAGCAGATGGATCCACGCCGCACGCTTTGCATCCTTTTTCCCGTTGAGACTGACGAGCATCGCCGATACACATGCGCCGATATTGCTGCCGAGAATCATATACAGACACATCGGAAGCTCCATCATTCCCTGATTCGCGAGCATAATCAGAATCCCGACCGCCGCCGAGGAACTCTGCAGTGCGGCAGTAACGACCAGTCCGACGAGAATTCCTAAGACCGGATTCTGAAGTGACTGCATGACGGACACGATCTGTGGTGATTCTTTCAGCGCGGCTGTCGCCTCGGACATGGTGTTCATACCCATGAATAAAATACCGAATCCCAGAATCACAACTCCGATTTTTTTTGCAGTCTGATTCCTGGTAAACATGTACATCGCCGCGCCGACAAAGATAAACAGTGGGGCGACGTCTGACAGATTGAACGCGATCAACTGTCCGGTCACCGTCGTACCGATATTTGCGCCCAGGATCACGCCGGATGCCTGACTTAAATTCATCAGTCCGGAGTTTACAAAACTGACTACCATTACTGTCGTCGCACTGGAAGACTGGATGATTCCTGTAAATACAAGACCTACGATCATTCCGATAAAGCGGTTTCTCGTAAAGAACTCCAGAATCGAACGCATCCGCGCACCCGCCACCTGCTGAAGGCCGTCGCTCATCATCTGCATTCCAAACAAAAACATTCCCAGTCCGCCCAGCAGGGATAAAATTGTCATCATATCCATTTGTTTTTCCTAACACTTTCTCTGAATCACAGGTTAAAGTATGCTCTCCCGTAAAGAAGATCGATATCGACCTGATGTTTGAGTTCCTCTACGGAATCAAACCGCATCTCCGGACGTTCAAAATCCAGGAAACGGATTTCAATCTTCTTACCGTATGCATCCCCCTCATATCCGAACACATAGACTTCCGCCAGAAGCTGCGGAATCTTTGCGACCGTCGGCTTCACACCGACATTCCCAATGGAGGGATACACCGTACCGTCGATCACGGTTTCGCATGCATACACTCCGTATCTGGGAGCAATCTTCCTTCCGTCCCATGATACGTTCATGGTCGGAAATCCGAGCGTCCTCCCGAGACGTTTCCCGTGTTCCACCGTCCCGCTTGTACAATACGTATATCCAAGCAGTCTGGAAGCCAGCTTTACATTTCCTTCTTTCAGAAGTTCCCGCACATAGGTGCTGCTGATCTCTCTTTCATGGTATTTCTTTTTTTCGATCACTTCCACGCGGTATCCATACTGCCCGGCATACTTCTGCAGCATTTCTGCATCTCCGCGCACTTCATATCCGAACCTGAAATCCGTTCCGATGATCACGTCTTTTACATGCATCGTGTCCACCAGAATACGCCGGATGAACTGTTCTGCCTCCATCTCACGAAGCTCTTTCGTAAATGGACACTCGATCAGGCAGTCCACCTCTCCTTCCAGCCGGGCGCGCCGCTCTTCATTTGTCAAAAGGGATTCCTTTCCCATATCAAATGCACAGACAATACTGCAGGTGTCCTCGTCCGACAATTCTCTGACACGGTCGATCAGCAGTTGATGTCCGCGGTGCAGACAGTCAAATTTGCCGAGCGTGACCGCCGAACGTTTTTCACTCTGATACGCACTTATCTCTGTCAAATACTGCATGTTATCCTTTTATCTCCTCCTGGTCCAAAAACATCTTCTCCACCGTGTATTTTTTCTGCTTTTCATGATAGCGGAAAATTCCGACAAAATGCGCTTCACAGTCATAGACGCGGACCTGCTCCCCTTCCGGGAGCGCTGTATCGTTTATAACCTGGTCCGCTCCCAGCTCATTGCCATTATAAGCAGACTGTTCAAACATTTTTTTTACTGTAACTGCTTTATGATCCGCGAAAAGCGCATCCACCGGAATCAATATCTCCCGGAAACGTCCGCTGCGCCTGTACTCTTCCACCTGTGTAAGTGTCAGGCTGTCCTTTCTCTCAAACGGTCCGGTTTTCGTGCGTACCAGTTGTTCCATACAACCTCCGCATCCCAGTTTTTCACCGATATCATGACAAAGTGTGCGGATATACGTCCCCTTGGAGCATTCCACCTGCATGCGCACTCTCGGCAGATCAACCTCAAGGATACGGATCGCATAAATCCGGACTCTGCGCGGCGTTCTCTCGATCGTCCTGCCCTCTCTTGCAAGTTCATAGAGCTTCCGGCCGTTTACCTTCAAAGCAGAATACATCGGCGGGATCTGATCATAATCCCCTTCAAAATCCCGGATACATCTGCTTACTTCCTCACGGGACAGACCATATGTATCCTTTGTTTCCAGTATCGTTCCGGACAGATCCTGTGTGTCAGTCACAGTTCCAAGCAGGAGGACGGTCTCATAGACTTTCGTCTGATCTGTCAGCATATCACACAGTTTTGTTGCCTTTCCCAGACAGACCGGAAGAACGCCCTCTGCATCCGGATCCAGTGTTCCGGTATGTCCGATCTTTTTCTGTTCGACGATGCCGCGCAGCTTTGCCACGACGTCGTGTGAAGTATATCCTTTTTCTTTGTATATATTCAGGACTCCGTTAATCATCCGCACACGCCCCCGCCGCTTTGAGCTGACGCTCGATCTGTCCGCTGATATTATTAACAACATCGTGGAACGTCCCTTTCATGGTGACACCTGCCGCGCGTACATGGCCTCCGCCTCCGAAATACGCCGCAATACGGCTGACATCCACCGTCTCTTTGGAACGCAGGCTGACTTTATACTCCTGCGGCTTTAGCTCATGCATGAAAATCGCGACTTCTGTTCCTGCCGTATTGCGGAGCTGGTTTACGATTCCCTCCAGATCCGCCGGCTTTGCCTCGAAGAAGTCCATATCTTTCTTCGTGACATAAGAAACGATACATTGTTTATCCAAAATCAGCATGCTTTCCAGAAGTGCTTTCCCGAGGATCTGATTCTGAATATATGTCTTTTCATAATAAGTCCGGTCGATGATCAGACTTCCGTTTACCCCTTTCCGCAGCAGAGCAGCCGCAGCCTCCATGGTTTCCGGAGCAGTACAGGAATATTGAAAGATCCCTGTGTCATGTGCCATCCCCATATACAGTGCTTCAGCGCACGGCAGACTGATCTTTTCCGGATCAAGCAGCCGGTATACCAGTTCGGAAGCAGAGCTTGCGTCCGGTATGATCTCGTTATAATCTGCAAACTCACGGTTGCTGATATGATGATCGATGCACAGCGTTTCCTTCGCATGTTCAAAGAGCGGCGCGGAAAATCCGAGCCGTTTCTCATCACCGCAGTCCAGACAGATGAACAGATCATAGACCGCATCTTCCGGAATCTCGTGGCGGATTACTTCCGTCCCCCGGATCAAATGGAAGGAATCCGGAATCTCTTCCAGATACACATCCGTTTCTATCTGGGGATACTGCTCTTTCAGATACAGATATAGTCCCATTACCGATCCTACGCAGTCGCCGTCCGGACGGATATGTCCGCCCAGCGCGATATGGCGTCTGCCTTCAAGGATCTCGGATAATACAATACTCATGATTCCTCACCGTCTTTCAGATCTTTTGTCAGCTCGTCGATCTTTCTGCTCATCTTTACTCCATACTCGATCGACTGATCCAGAATAAATGTAATCTCAGGCGTATTTCTCATATTGACTGTCCGCGCCAGCTCCCGGCGGATATATCCTTCCGCGCTCTGAAGACCTTTGATCGTATCTGCCTGTGCCCTTTCGTCTCCCAGCACACTGATATAGGCTTTGCATGTCTTCAGATCCGGAGCCACCTCTACGGCAGTTACCGATGTCATAGGCGCAACCCGCGGATCCTTGATGCCGCTGCGGAGGATATTACTTAATTCCCGCTGCACCTCCGCATTGACTCTTGTATTTTTGATACTGTTCTTTCTCATGATACACACTGCTCCTTTCCTGTACTGGAACACTGCCAGTCGTGCTATTTCCGTTCCACTTCGACCATCTTGTAGGATTCTGCCTGGTCGCCCTCCTGGATGTCGTTAAAGTTTTCAAATACGAATCCGCACTCATATCCTGCACGGACCTCTTTCACATCATCCTTGAAACGACGCAGGGAAGCGAGCGGACCATCATAGATCACGATGCCTTCACGCGACAGCCGGACAGAGCAGTTGCGCTCGAAAATACCGTCCTGCACGTATGCTCCTGCAATGGTTCCGACTCCGGACGCCTTGAATGTCTGGCGTACTTCGGCGTGCCCAAGTACCTTTTCTTCAAATACCGGATCAAGCATCCCTTTCATCGCAGCTTCTACATCTGCGATCGCATCATAGATCACGCGGTAAAGCCTCATATCTACGCCCTCGCGTTCCGCTGTTTCCTTTGCGGTCGCGTCCGGACGCACGTTAAATCCGATGATGATGGCGTTGGACGCCGAGGCAAGCATCACGTCGGACTCGTTGATCGCGCCGACGCCGCCGTGGATCACTTTGATCACAACCTCGTCATTAGAGAGCTTAAGCAGACTCTGTCTGAGGGCTTCCACAGATCCCTGCACATCCGCTTTTACAACGATATCCAGTTCTTTCAGGCTGCCTTCCTGAATCTGGCTGAACAGATCATCCAGAGACATCCTGGATTTTGTTTCTTCCAGAAGTTTCACCTTGTTCTGCGAAATGAAAGTCTCCGCAAAGCTCCGTGCCTCCTTCTCTGTCTCGCATCCGACAAACACTTCGCCGGCATTTGGAACATCATCCAGACCAAGAATCTCTACCGGCTGGGACGGTCCTGCTTCTTTTACTCTGCGTCCCTTGTCATCCATCATCGCACGCACCTTGCCGTGTGCGGCTCCCGCCGCGATGGCGTCGCCCACATGGAGCGTACCCTTCTGAACAAGTACTGTCGCAACCGTACCTTTTCCTTTATCCAGTCTCGCTTCGATCACAAGACCTCTTGCCGCACGGTTCGGATTTGCCTTAAGTTCAAGGACCTCCGCTGTCAGAAGGATCATCTCCAGAAGTTCCGGAATTCCTTCTTTCGTATGTGCGGATACCGGTACAAAGATCGTACTGCCGCCCCAGTCTTCCGGGATCAGCTCATACTCGGTTAATTCCTGCTTCACACGTTCGATATTCGCACTTGGTTTATCAATCTTGTTGATGGCAACGATGATCTCAACGCCTGCCGCTTTCGCATGGTTGATTGCTTCCACTGTCTGCGGCATTACGCCGTCATCTGCCGCCACAACAAGGATCGCGATATCGGTAGAATTGGCTCCACGCATACGCATGGCGGTGAACGCTTCATGTCCCGGGGTATCGAGGAATGTAATCTTCTCCCCGTTCACCTCTACTACTGACGCTCCGATGTGCTGCGTGATACCGCCCGCTTCCCTTCCGGTTACATTGGAGTTGCGGATCGCATCCAGCAGAGACGTTTTTCCGTGGTCTACGTGTCCCATCACACAAACGACCGGCGGGCGCTTCTGCATATCTGCCGTATCTTCTTCCTCTTCTTTCAGAAGTTCCTCGATTACGTCAACGACCTCTTCTTTTTCGCAGAGGACGTCAAATTCCATTGCAATTTCTTCCGCTGTATCATAGTCAATCTCCTGATTGACCGTCACAACCTTTCCCTGCAGGAACAGCTTTTTGATGATCGCCGCCGGAACGACTTTCATCTTATCTGCAAGCTCTTTGATCGTCAGCGTCTCCGGAATTATGATCTGTTTGATCTTTTCCTCTTCAACCGGCTTTGGCTGTGGTTTCTGCGGTTTTGACTGCTTCTGCAGTCTTTGTGTCTTCTGCTGCTTGGAGTCCGCCGCCTGTTTCTGCTTTTTGCCTTTCTTTCCTTTGTTTTCGAACTCCGAATCCCGCAGTTCTTTCTTCTTGTAATCTTTCTCTTTATCCTTTGCCTTGTTTCTCTGGCTCTTCTGCTGTTCTACGATCGGTGTGGACATCGAATCCCGGTCGCTGCGGAAATTCTGTCTTCCCTGCTGTGAATAACCATTTCCTGACTGGCTTCTGCCGTTTCTGTCATTTCTTTCTGACAGATTCCGGTCACCGCGGTCATTTCTCGGTCCGCGTCCGTCGCGGTCATTCCTGCGAGCACCGTCACGATCGCCATACTGGGAACGTCCTCTTCTGTCACCGCGGTCATTTCTTGGTCCGCGTCCGTCCCGGTCGTTGCGGTCGCCTCTGCGGGCACCGCGGTCATTTCTGTCGTTTCTGTCGCCGCGGTCATTCCGGTCGCCTCTTCCGGTGCGTTCTCCGCGCTCCGGTCTGTCTGTGCGGTCACTCCGCTCCGGTCTGTCAGATCTCGGTCCGCGTCCGCCGCGGTCACCCCGGTCGTTTCTTCCGGCACGTTCTCCGCGCTCTGATCTGTCTGCGCGATCACTGCGCTCCGGTCTGTCGACGCGTTCCGTTGCTTCACCCCGGCTCTTCTTCCGGTTTCTGTCGTCGCGCGCCGCGCGAGGTTCCTCTGTTTTTGTCTGTGCGGCATTCTGAACCGGTTTTTCGGTATCGCGCTGCGCCTGCACATTCTCTGCCGGTCTTTCAGCCGGTACGGCTTCCTGTGATCTGACAGCCTGCGCCGGTTTTCCCTGCGGACGATTTCCTGCCGGACTTACCGGTTTTGCCGCGGCGGAGGTTCCTGCCGCTTTGCTCTGTCCCGGCCGAACTCCCTGTGCGGAGCGTGCGCCCGGGCGGTTTCCCTGCGGTTTTCCCACACTCTTTGAATTCTGAGGACGGAATACCTGCATGATCGTCTTTTTCTTCGGCGCCGCGGCGGTTTTTCCCTTCTCCGCATCCGCCGGCGTCTGCTCTGACAGTCCGCCTTTGCGCTTTGCATATTCATTGCGGACTACTGTTGCCTCATGCTCCTCCAGCATACTGGAATGACTCTTTCCGTCAATATTTTTTCTGTTCAGGATCTCCAGAATCTCCTTGCTCTGTGCTCCCAGTTCTTTTGCCAACTCATGTACTCTCAATTTTGCCATATTATTCACTACCTCCTTTATGCAATTGTCTCGTCATCGGTTTCGAATTGTTTTTGAATCCCGTTTGCAAATCCTTCGTCCAATATTGCCAGAGATGCACGGAATTCCTTTCCCATTGCATGCCCTAAGGTATTTTTATCTCCGTGAAAATAAATTGGAACCTTATAAAATTCACACATATCCCGAAACTTTTTTTTCGTGTTGTCTGAAGAATCCTCTGCCACGATCACGAGCGCCGCCTTTCCCGACTTCACTTCCCGCTCTGTCATAAACTCTCCGCTTACGCATCTTCCGGCCTTTGTCGCAAGTCCGACCAGAGATAAGATTTTATTCTGCCGCAATCTCATTCATCTCCTTTTCCAGATGTTCGTATACGTCCGCAGGAATCGCCTGTTTAAAGGAACGCTCCAGGCCTTTGTTCTTCACAGCCTTTGCAAAACACGTTTTGGAAGGGCACAGATATGCGCCCCGTCCGTTCTTTTTCCCCGTTGCGTCAAGAAGAAACGTATCTTCCCCGGTTCTGAGAATACGGATCATCTCTTTCTTCGGTTTCATCTCGCCGCAGCCGACGCATCTTCGCATCGGAATCTTTCGTTTTACAGCCAAACGCCTCACCTCTTCTGATGGATTTTCTTTTTTATATCTCTGTATGCTTATTCAACACTTCCGCCGTCGTCATTCCCATCGAAATCTTCGTCCGCAAACATATCGTCCGTATCATCATCTTCGTCGTAAAAGTCGTCTTCCGGTTCATCCTCATACGGCTGTTCGATCGCGCCGACGAACCCGTCTTCATCCATCTCATCCGCGATCCCCATCTGTTCCATATAGTCCTCCGGAAGCTCGCCTGCCTCGATTGCCTGTGTCTCGCTCTTGATATCAATCTTATACCCGGTCAGGCGCGCGGCCAGTCTTGCATTCTGTCCTTCCTTGCCGATCGCAAGAGAAAGCTGGTAGTCCGGCACGATCACGCTTGCCACTTTCTCATCCGGATCCGCCGCCACAGAAATCACCTTTGCCGGACTGAGCGCGTTCTCGATCAGAAGCGCAGGGTTCTCATCCCAGTTGATAATATCAATCTTTTCGCCGCGCAGCTCGTTTACAACAGCATTGACACGCGCGCCGTTCATACCTACGCAGGCGCCAACCGGATCAACGTTCTCATCATTCGACCATACCGCCATCTTCGTACGGGAGCCTGCCTCACGGGCAATGCTCTTGATCTCAACGATCCCCTCGCGGATCTCCGTCACTTCCGCCTCAAAAAGACGCTTCACCAGTTCCGGATGGGTACGGGAGACGATGATCTTGGGGCCCTTCGTCGTATTCTTTACTTCCACAATATACAGTTTGATCCGTTCCGTCGGCTTGAAAGTCTCCCCGCGTACCTGTTCACTCTCTGTCAGCATGGCGTCGGCTCTTCCAAGGTTAATACTGATATTCTTGCCGACATAACGCTGAACAATACCTGTCACAATATCCTTTTCTTTCTCGTAGAACTGATCATAGATCACCTTGCGCTCTTCCTCCCGGATCTTCTGGAGGATCAGGTTCTTCGCGTTCTGCGTTGCGATACGGCCGAATGACTTGGATTCCACAGGAATCTGCGCCACATCGCCGATCTGGAGAGAAGAATCCAGCTTTTCGGCGTCTTCAAGACTGATCTCCAGCGCCGGATCCATCACCTCCTCAACCACTTCCTTTTCCGCGATCACCGAATAATCGCAGGTTTCCCGGTTCATGATCACTTTGATGTTATCCGCTGTACCAAAGTGGTTCTTACATGCACTCATCAGAGAATTTTCAATCGCGTCCAGCATCACATCCTTGCTGATGTTTTTCTCTTTTTCCAGAACGGTCAATGCTTCCATTAATTCTGTGTTCATTTTCTTGATTCCTCCTGTCATATATTCTGATTTCTATTCCGGGATCTGCCCGGTTCCCGGTTAAACGCCTCCGGCGTGTTTCAAAAAATTCACCCGCCCGGCTTAAAAATCAAGTGCGAGCCGTATCAAAGCAATTGCACTTCTCTCAAAAGTCTGTTCCGTGTCATCTTCGCAGGTGATCGTCACGGTATCCGCATCATAGCTTTTCAGGATCCCGGTAAACTCCTTCTGCCGGTCGATCGCACGGTAAGTCCTGATCTCTACTTCCTCGCCGATACTTCGCTTAAAATCCTTCTCTTTCTTTAACGGACGCCCGAGTCCCGGAGAACTCACTTCGAAAATATAAGTATCTTCAATATAATCTTTTTCATCCAGAATATCGGAAAACTTACGGCTGACCGCTTCGCAGTCATCGACCGTGATCCCGCCCGGCTTATCAATATACGCCCGCAGGTACCACGTCCCCGCTTCCTTCACATATTCCACATCTACCAGTTCAAAGCCAAATCCGGTGACAACCGGCTCCAGCAGTTCTTCTGTCTGCTGTTCATATTGTTCTCTTTTTGACACGTCTAACATCCTTTCTGATTTTCTCCCAACAAAGAAGAGTGAACTTTCGTTCACTCTTCTGCCGGTTCCTTATGTAACTGTATGTAATCATACCACCAAATTCCAGAAAATGCAAGGGAATTTTCAGATTTAATTTCTTTTTTTCGTTCCCATGCCATCCCGTTTCGCCGGCTTCAGCCGGTTCAGCGTCACTTCTTTATCCTGATACACAATTTTTGCTTCGTGTCCTTCTTCAAACAGATACACTTGCTCCAGTTCATCCTTTTTCTGCAGGCGGATTCCCCTCACACCGACGGCGCCTTTTTTCTTCTCCGGTATATCCGCCGCTGGAAAGCGCAGGAAATAGCCGCCTTTTGTCTGTAATACAACGTGCTGGTTCTCTGTGACGACCTGTACCTGAAGCAGTGCGTCTCCCTCCTGCAGCTTCGTCGCCGCAATGGTTCGCTTCGCCACCTGAAATTCAGTACCTTCGACACGCTTTATCATTCCCTGCTTCGTCGCGAACAGCAGGTGGGCATACCGCATCTGCTCGGCGTCGCATACCATGACGATCTGTTCCTCTGCGCTGGTGTAGTTGCTGACATTATCGATCGGCGTTCCTTTATCCCGGAATTTTCCGTACGGCAGATCCAGCACCTTTACCTGATGCATCCGTCCGGTATCCGTAAACAAGCAGATCCGCCCAGTGTTCATACAATGGACGATGTATTTGTTTTCTGTGTCTGCCGCTTCCTTGTTCCGCTCATACACGCTGGTATCGACTGTCTTTGCGTATCCGAACCGGTCCATAAGAAATACGACTTCCTGCTCCTCGATCTTCTTTTCTTCAAAAACCGCCTCCTCTGCATTCTCGATCATCGTGCGGCGTTTTCTGCCGTATTCTTTCTTATAAGCGTCCAGTTCTTCGATGATCACATTTGCCATGGAATCATAATTGTTCAGAATATCTTCATAACGTGCAATATTTTTCTGTGTTGTCTCGTATTCTTTCTGCAGCGCTTCAATTTCCAGTCCGATCAGACGATACAGACGCATTTCCAGAATAGCTGTCGCCTGACGTTCGGTGAACCGAAGAAGCGCCGCCATTTTTTTCGACCGGTTGGACTTAAAACTGATATTGTCCGTCACGCCGTTTACAAGGCAGTCCTTTGCATCCTTCACTGACTTGCTCCCCCGCAGGATCTCAATGATCAGGTCGATCACATCACATGCTTTGATCAGGCCTTCCTGAACTTCTTTCTTCTCGCGTTCTTTTGTGAGAAGAGTCCGGTATTTCCTTGTCGCCAGTTCAAACTGGAAGTCTACATGATATTCAATGATGGCTTTGAGTCCGAGCGTTTCCGGTCTGCCGTCTGCAACTGCCAGCATATTTACGCCAAATGTGTCTTCCAGCCGTGTTTTCTTATAAAGCATATTTTTCAGATTTTCTGTGTCTGCTCCGCGTTTCAGCTCCAGCACGATCCGGATTCCTTCTTTTGAAGACTGGTTGGAAATATCCACGATATCCGTTGTTTTCTTCGATTCTACAAGTCCTGCCACATCATTCAAAAACTTGGAAATTCCGCTTCCGATCATCGTGTAAGGGATTTCTGTGATCACAAGCTGTTTTTTTCCGCCTTTTAACTCTTCGACTTCTACTTTTCCCCGGATCTTGATCTTCCCCTGCCCGGTCTCATAGATTTCCGCAAGATCGTCTTGATTCACGACAATGCCGCCCGTCGGGAAATCCGGTCCTTTGACGTACTTCATCAACTGTCTTGTGCTGATCTCGCTGTTTTTCATATACGCTTTTACCGCGTCGATGACTTCTCCCAGATTGTGGGGTGGAATACTCGTCGCCATACCGACCGCGATTCCTTCCGCCCCATTGATAAGCAGATTCGGAACACGCACCGGTAGTACCTGCGGTTCTTTCTCCGTCTCGTCAAAGTTCGGACCGAAATCCACCACATCTTTGTCCAGATCAGACAGAAATACCTCCTGCGTAAATTTCGTCAGCCGCGCTTCGGTATAACGCATGGCGGCCGCGCCGTCTCCTTCAATGGAGCCGAAATTTCCGTGTCCGTCAACGAGTACCATTCCTTTTTTAAAATCCTGCGCCATCACGACCAGCGCTTCATAGATCGAGCTGTCGCCGTGGGGATGGTATTTACCCATCGTATCACCGACGATACGCGCACATTTTCTGTGCGGACGGTCGTACCGTACCCCCAGTTCATACATGTCGTAGAGCGTCCGCCGCTGCACCGGCTTCAAACCGTCCCTGACGTCCGGCAATGCACGAGAGACGATCACGCTCATCGCATAATCGATATAGGATTTTTTCATCAGTTCCGAATATTCAGTCGGAATAATCTGTGGTTTGGTATTACTCATTCTTCATTTCCTCCTATACGTCAAGTTCCGCTTCGGCTGCATTTTCGTGGATAAATTCTCTTCGCGGCGCCACATCGCTCCCCATCAGCATTTCCGTGACGCCGGACGCCATTCTTGCGTCTTCGATCTCCACCAGCTTTAGCAGGCGGGTTTCCGGGTTCATCGTCGTCTCCCAAAGCTGTGAGGCATCCATCTCGCCAAGACCTTTGTAGCGCTGCAGTTTAAACTCTCCGGTGTGGGTTTTCCGGTACTTGTCCAGCGCCGCGTCATCGTAGAGGTACTCCTCCTCCCCTTTCTTCGGCATCGCCTTATAAAGCGGCGGCATTGCAATATATACATGTCCCTCATAGATCAGCTCAGGCATAAACCGGTAAAACAATGTCAAAAGCAGTGTGGAAATATGTGCTCCGTCCACATCGGCATCTGCCATGATGATGATCTTGTCATAGCGCAGTTTGCTGATATCAAAGTCATTTCCATAGCCTTCGGAAAATCCACACCCGAAAGCGTTGATCATCGTCTTGATCTCTGCATTCGCCAGCACCTTGTCAATGCTCGCTTTCTCCACGTTCAGTATTTTCCCGCGGATCGGGAGAATCGCCTGATAGTTCCGGTTCCGTGCCGTCTTTGCCGAGCCGCCTGCGGAATCTCCCTCGACAATAAATATCTCACACTTTTTCGCATCCCGGCTCTCACAGTTTGCGAGTTTTCCGTTGCTGTCAAAAGAATATTTCTGCTTTGTAAGCAGATTCGTCTTCGCCTTTTCCTCTGTCTTGCGGATCTTCGCCGCCTTTTCTGCGCTGGAGAGGATCGTTTTCAGCGTGTCCAGATTCCGGTCAAAATACAGGACCATCTCGTCTCCGGTCACTTTCCCCGTTGCCTTCGCCGCGTCCGGGTTGTCCAGCTTCGTTTTGGTCTGTCCCTCGAATCTCGGATCCGGGTGCTTGATCGACACGATCGCGGTCATACCGTTGCGGATATCCGCCCCGGTGAAATTCGCATCTTTTTCCTTTAAAATGCCAAGTTCCCGGGCATACTGGTTCATCACGGTCGTAAATGTCGTCTTGAACCCGGTCAGATGGGTTCCCCCTTCAGAGTTATAAATATTATTACAGAACCCAAGTACATTTTCATGGAATTCATTGACATACTGCATGGCGATCTCCACTTCGATTCCGTCTGATTCGCCTTTAAAATAAACCGGCTCGTGCAGCGTCTCTTTATTTTTATTCAGATCCCGGATAAATCCCCGGATTCCTTCCGGCTCGTGGTAAACGATATGCTCCTCGCTCCCGTCCCGCTTATCATCAAAGATGATCGTCAGCTCCGGATTCAGATATGCCGTCTCATGCATCCGGCTTTTTACTTCCTCCGCCCGGAACTTCGTCTTTTCAAATATGGTATCGTCCGGCAGGAAATTTACTTTGGTTCCGGTCTTTCTTGTCTTGCCGACAATCGGAAGCAGACCATCCTCCAGTTCGACCACCGGAATTCCTTTCTCATACCGGTCATGATGGACCGCGCCTTCCCGGCTGATCCATACGTCCATATAGGAAGACAGTGCATTGACGACCGAAGACCCCACGCCGTGCAGTCCCCCGCTTGTCTTATATGCCGAATCGTCAAACTTTCCGCCGGCATGCAGCGTTGTATATACGATCCGCGCCGCGGACACGCCCTTCTGGTGCATCCCGACCGGAACGCCCCGTCCGTTATCCTCCACCGTGGCAGAGCCGTCCTTCTCCAGCGTTACATGGATTTCCGAACAGTATCCGGCCAGATGCTCGTCCACCGCATTGTCCACAATCTCATAGATCAGATGGTTCAGTCCCTTTGTGGACACGCTTCCGATGTACATTCCCGGCCGCTTCCGGACTGCCTCCAGTCCTTCCAGCACCGCGATACTGTCCGCATCATATGTATTCTTCTTTGCCATACATCTCTCTCCTTCTCTATCCGGAATTTTTCTCTGCCTGCTATAGTAACATAAAACCGAACATATTTTCAATCTTTTTATTTCCGCGTTCTCAGTCTCATTCGTTTCCTGTCAACACCTGATACAGCGTTTCCGCGAGCACTTCCATCGCATTGCGCATCTCTTCCACCGTGTTTGTCTGCGCTCCCGCCTCAATCAGAAGCGATTTTGGAAGCAAATGCAGGTTATAGCGGTAGCCGCGCAGATAAATGTGCCGGGCGAATCCCGGATAACTCCCCTCGCAGGCAAGCTGCATCTGAAGCGAAAACGCCAGATTATCCTGAATATACGGATTATACAGATAATCAATATCTCCATTGGTCCGTGTGCGGCTCAGTCCGTTAAAAAACATGATCTTTGCCGTCTGTTTTCCTCCGATCTCAGTCACCAGATGGGTTCCTTCCGCCACGCCGTCCCGGTGCAGGTCGATGGCGACCTCTATGGTCGGATTTGCCTCCAGGATGGGACGCACAGACGCCTCTGCGTATTCATAGGCATTACTCCGGTCCAGTTCCCCGTTGATGATATCATACACCCCGGTATCGTGAAGCGTCTCAATTCCTTTTGCATTCAAAAGCTGTGTCAGATATTCTCCGATCCCGACAATGCTCGTGGACGGATCTCCGGGAATCGAGTCCGCAAATTCCTCCTGCGAATGCGTATGAAAAATCAGGACCTTGGGACCTCCGGTAGTCTGATCGATCTGCATGCTTCTGCCAAGCAGATCGTCAGCATTCAACTGCTCCGGACCGATCATCGTAGAACTGTCCACCGTATAAAAATTTTCCAGCAGATAATCGAAATCCCGCAGTCTCTCAACAGACAGATCCAGAACCGGCTGGCTCTGTGCAGGAACGATATTTTCCACAGTTTCTGCCTCTCCGACCAGATTGCCGTTCTCGTCGATATGGTTTTCATCATTTGCCTGCTCCGCCAAAATCCTCGCGATCGTCTCATCGTCTTCCACGGCAGGCTCGTACTGTTCCCTTGCATTGACATACCCGATGATCGGAATCCACTCGGCCGCCTTTTCGACCACCCATTGTACGGGCGTCTTTGCCGTTCCCTGATCCAGATAACCAAGCGACGGCAGATACAGTTCCTGCGCTCCCGCAAACAACGTACGCTGGAGACGGTACTGCCACGCATTATTTTCGGACGTACCCGCGCCCAGAAGAAAATATGTACAGATCAGGCACAATGCTGTCATGCCAAGCGCCTGATTTCGTTTTATTTTTTCCATACTGCAGTCCCCCAGACTGTTCTGTCATTTAAAAAATGATGAGTTGCCCGACAAATGAACTTTTTATGAGTCAACCCATAGGCACAAATCCGCATGCAAGCATCCGGATTGTGTCCATTTGTCCCTTGACTCATCCTATGAGATGCCCGGGGAAAATATACCCCGGACACGATGGTTTTCTCACCCCGCTAGTGCACTGTATCAATGACTTTTAATATTAGTCCGAAGGATATTCTTTCAATAACAAGGCGACCGAAAGAGGCGATGCGGTGGCATCGTCGATTGAGGTCAACGTAGCTATTGAAAGAATAGACAAGGAATAATGCTAATTGTCAATGATACAGTACACTAGTCCGCTTCTCTTAATCCCGGTTGGAAAACAGCATATTAAGCGCCTCGGAAATGGTATAGCTGATCTGCTTTACCATTTCGTCTTCTTCCTTCAGCGTCATATACATCCCGTTCAGATGTGGCGACAGCAGTTCTTTCACCAGTTCATATTTTTCTGCGCTGCTGTATGTGTGAAGTACATCACCGACCCCCTTGAGTATAGAGGAAGATTCCAGTGCTTCAATCAGATTTTCCATTGTATCATTTACGATCGTCGCGGCATCTACGACGGTCGGCACGCCGATCGCGATCACAGGTGTGCCAAGAGTCTCTTCTGTGAGTGCGCTGCGGTGGTTTCCTACGCCGGATCCCGGATGGATTCCCGTATCCGCGATCTGGATGGTACGGTTCAAACGCCTGCTGTTGCGTGCGGCCAGCGCGTCCACTGCAATCACCATATCCGGCTTTGTCTCCTGCACGATCCCTTTTACGATTTCCAGCGTTTCCATTCCGGTCTGTCCCATAACCCCCGGCACGATCGCACTGACCATCTGCGCATGTTCCATACCCATTGCATATTTTCCGTACTCTTTCACAATATGCCGCGTCACGCACAAATTGTCCGCCACATAGGGTCCGAGCGCGTCCGGCGTCGCCTGACGGTTTCCCAGTCCCACAACCAGAACTGACAGATCCGCTTCGTCAATCTGCTTTCCCTGAATCAGTTCCCGGATATATTCCGCCAGTTTTACCGACACCTCACGGTGATAATCTTCATCCGGGACCGCCAGATTCGGCGCCTCCATCGTCAGATACACGCCAACCGGTTTTCCCATCGTCCGCGCCCCATTCTCCGTCTCGATCCTCACACGTGTAACACGGATCTCCCGTTCCTGATCATATTCCTCTTCCAGTGAAACTCCGGAAACCTCTACATCGTCCGATTCAAACCGCTCCTTTTCCTCCAGCGCAAGGTCTGTTCTGATACTATACCGTTCAACCATTTGCAACACACTCCTTCGATTCTGTTTGCTACTATTTTTTACGTAAAAATGAGAATTATGTATTGACAACTTTTATTCATTGGAATAAAATAAACAAGTGTGTTCCGCCGGAACGTCCGTGTCCGAATCCGGTGGGATGAAAAGACTATAGTAAAGCGGCGATTTATGATCCGCTTGATCGGATCGGTTCGCAATTACATTTGAAAATCACGAATGTTTGGAGGTGTACGGATTGGCTAATATCAAATCTGCTAAAAAAAGAATTTTAGTAAACGAGACAAAGGCTGCAAGAAACAAAGCAATCAAGTCCAGAGTGAAGACTTCTGTCAAGAAAGTGGAGACAGCAGTTGCACAGAAGGATGCCGAGACAGCTAAGACAGCTCTCAAGGCTGCTGTCGCTGAGATTTCGAAAGCAGGAAGCAAGGGTGTTTATCACAAGAACACTGTTGCCAGAAAGATTTCCCGTCTCACAAAGGCTGTAAACAGCATTGCTTAATTTTAGAATAGACGTAATCACCAGAAACATCCGCTCCCGTCATGGCGGATGTTTTTTGCTGTATGGGAAAACTCCATTTCCTGTACCGCCTGATTTCTTTCCAAAAGAAAGTCCCGGAAGCGGTATCTTCCGGGACTGGTCTTTCTCTTGCTTTCTCGCTGTAAATGGTTGTCTGCCGATTAGTTATTGATCAGCTTATTGTCCTCACTCCAGCTATAGAGCTTGCGGATATCCGCACCGACTGTCTCTGACGGATGCTCTTTTGCTTTCTTGCGAAGCGCCTTGAAGTGAGCCTGGCCACCCGCGCTGGACATCTCAAGCAGGAAGTCTTTTGCGAATGTTCCGTCCTGAATATCGGAAAGGATCTTCTTCATCGCTTTCTTTGTATCATCTGTCACGATCTTCGGTCCGGTAATATAGTCGCCGTACTCTGCTGTGTTGGAAATAGAATATCTCATTCCCTCAAATCCGGACTCATAGATCAGATCTACGATCAGCTTCATCTCATGAATACACTCAAAGTATGCGTTCCGCGGATCATATCCTGCTTCAACCAGTGTATCAAATCCTGCCTGCATCAGTGCGCACACACCACCGCAGAGTACCGCCTGCTCGCCGAACAGGTCTGTCTCTGTCTCAATTCTGAATGTAGTCTCAAGAACGCCTGCTCTTGCGCCGCCGATTCCTGCAGCATATGCAAGTGCCATATCCAGAGCTTTTCCGGTTGCGTCCTGATATACGGCAACCAGACACGGAGTTCCCTTTCCAGCCTGGTACTCGCTTCTTACGGTATGACCCGGTGCTTTCGGTGCGATCATCGTTACGTCAACATTTGCCGGCGGAACGATCTGTCCGAAATGAATATTAAATCCATGCGCAAACATCAGCATGTTTCCTTCTTCCAGATTTGGTTCAATATCATTTTTATAAAGAGCTGCCTGCTTCTCATCATTGATCAGGATCATGATGATGTCTGCTTTTTTTGCAGCCTCTGCAGCAGTAAATACTTCAAATCCCTGCTCCTCGGCTCTCTTCCAGGATTTGCTTCCCTCGTAAAGACCAATGATCACATCGCAGCCGGACTCTTTCAGGTTCAGTGCGTGTGCATGTCCCTGACTGCCGTATCCGATAATTGCAATTTTCTTTCCTTCCAGCATAGAAAGGTTACAGTCTTCCTGATAATAGATCTTTGATTCACTTGTTTCCATTTCGAAAAATCCTCCTGTCTTGTTTGGCTGAACAGAGCTTATCCGCCAATATTCACATGATTTTGCCAAAAGGGCAATGCCTTTCACCGTTTAATCCAGATATGTAACGTCCTTACTTCCTCTGGATAATCCGGTGATTCCGGTTCTTGCCAGCTCCAGAATTTCATAGCCGTCCAACAGCTTCAGAAACGCCTCCAGTTTGGACTGATTTCCCGTCAGTTCCGCTACCAGAGACTCATTTTCCACATCCACGATCTTGGCGCGGAAAATATCGGCAATCGAAATCACCTCCGACCGCTGCTGCGCATTGGCGCGGATCTTAACCATGATCAGCTCCCGGAATACAGATTCCCCTTCTTTCAGGAGCTTGATCTCGCGGACATCCTCCAGCTTGCGAAGCTGCTTCTCGATCTGTTCCAGAATCAGCTCGTCCCCGGTCGTCACGACGGTGATCCTCGTATACTTCGGATCCGCTGTCATCCCTGCCGTGATGCTGTCTATGCTGTACCCGCGTCTGCTGAACAATCCGGCAATCCGGCTTAACACACCTGCATTGTTGTCGACCAGCAAAGAATATACCTGCTTTCTCATACTACACCCTGCTTTCTTTTTCGAATTATAGTCTTATATCATGAAAAAACAGAGTACGCTCTGTTTTTTCATGATAACAACTTTTCTGTTACTTGTCAATACCTAAAATCATCTTAACTTCTATATCCGTCCGGATTGTTGGACTGCCAGCGCCACGAATCCGCACACATTTCCTCAATACCGCGCTCTGCAACCCATCCAAGTTCCTCTTTTGCCTTAGACGCATCACAGTAGCAGGTCGCGATATCTCCTGCTCTTCTTGGTTTGATCTCGTACGGAATCTTTTTGCCGCACGCCTTCTCATATGCCTTTACTACATCAAGCACGCTGTAGCCGATACCTGTTCCAAGGTTATAGATATGAACACCTTTAGAAGTCTTCATTTTTTCAATTGCCTTTACATGTCCAATTGCAAGATCGACTACATGGATGTAATCGCGGACACCGGTTCCGTCCGGCGTATCATAGTCATTGCCAAACACGCCGAGGTGATCCAGCTTGCCGACTGCGACCTGTGCAATATACGGCACCAGATTGTTCGGGATTCCTTTCGGATCCTCACCGATCCTGCCGGACTCATGCGCTCCGATCGGGTTAAAATAACGAAGCAGCATCACGTTCCACTCCGGATCTCCCACATGCAGGTCCGTCAAGATCTGTTCCAGCATGCCTTTTGTCTGTCCATATGGATTCGTGATCTGTCCCTTCGGGCAATTCTCTGTGATCGGGATCTCTGCCGGATCACCATATACGGTTGCCGAAGAGCTGAAGATCATATTCTTGCAGCCATGCTTTCTCATAACATCACAAAGGATCAGCGTGCCGGTAATGTTATTGTGATAATATTCCCACGGTTTGGCGACCGACTCTCCGACTGCTTTCAGTCCGGCGAAGTTGATGACCGCCTCAATGTCTTCCTTTTCAAAAATCGGTTCCAGATCCTCCCGGTTCAGGATATCGCCCTTGTAAAATTTCAGAGATTTTCCGGTAATCTCCTGTACCCGCTCCAAAGCAACTTCGCTGGAGTTGTAAAGATTGTCGATCACGACTACTTCATAGTCTCTGTTTAAAAGCTCCACACATGTATGACTTCCGATATATCCTGCTCCGCCTGCTACTAAAATTGCCATGACTTTTTCTCCTTTTCACAATTCATTTTTCATGTCCAGAGGTGTTCCGGGTATACTCCCGCTTCCTTTAACCTCTGAACGGCATCTACGACAGCCTGCTTATCCTCTTTGTAAGTAATTCCATACCAGCGGTCTTCCGAACGAAGTACTTTTACATCCGCCTTCCCTTCATCGATCAGTTCACCGACTACGGATGGCAGGAAATACTCACACTTCATCGGATTCTCTTTCAGTCCTTTCTCCAGAAATGCCGGGAATCGCGCCTCCAGCTCTTTCAGAATACTTGACGAAAATCCAAATAAATTCATTGATACGATGCAGTCCGGAGAAACCGGTGTCCATGTTGCACCGCCATCCTCGGAAAATGCCGTGCCCATCCCCTTCTTTTCAATCCGGGTACGCTCGGTGATCCCGGTCAGGAATCCGTCCGCATCCATTTCACAGATCCCTCTGGATACATATCCATTCTCCGTCAGTGTATTAGAAAGGATGTATCCGACCATCGCATAGTGATATTTTGTATCATCTTCGTTTGCCGACAGGTAATCATAAATCTCCCGGAATGCATGCACGCCATAGTAATCATCTGCGTTGATCACGGCAAACGGTCCGTCTATCACATCCTTGCAGCTCAGGATCGCGTGTCCGGTTCCGAACGGTTTCGTACGCCCCTCGGGGACTGTGAATTTCCCGGGCAGTGTGTCCAGTTCCTGATAAACATACTCCACATCCATGTACTGACTGATCCGGTCGCCGATTCCTGCCCGGAACTCCTGCTCAATAGCCTTTTTGATGATAAACACAACCTTTTCAAATCCGGCTCGTTTTGCATCGTAGATGGAAAAATCCATAATAATATGACCGTCTGCATCAACCGGATCGATCTGCTTGAGACCTCCGTAGCGGCTGCCCATTCCCGCGGCCATGATGACCAGTACCGGTTTTTTCATCTGACATCCTCCCTTTCATCTGGATTCTATTGTTATTATACGTTCCTGGTTTTGACGATTCAATGAACGAAACGTGCAATATCCCCTGAAAACATGTAATTATGTTGCGCGGTTATTGTGCCGCGATCTGTTCTGCAAGATCATTCAGGTAAACCCATCGGTCCATTTTCTCTTCCAGAGCAGTCTCCGCCAGCTCCTTCTGTGCCGTCAGTTCCGAAAGTTTTGCAGAATTCGTCGCATTTGCCATCATGTCCTGTTCAAGCATTTCTATTCTCTCTTCCAACGCTGCAATCTCTTCCTCGATCGTCTCATACTCCCGCTGTTCCTTAAATGTAAATTTCAGTTTGACCGGCTGATTCTTCTTCCAGTCCTTCCGGTTTGCTTTGCCAGTGTCTGTGCTTTCATCCCTGCCGTTTCCACAGGAGACGTCTCCTTTGATCATTTTTCCGTGATTTCCACTTTGTCCGGACGTACCGTTCCCTGAATCATTTTCTGCATTTGCCTGCTGCACTGCCTCCAGATAATCCGTGTAATTACCTTCATACTGACGCAGACGCCCTTCCCCTTCAAATGCAAAAATCCGCTCTGCCATGTTATCCAGAAAATACCGGTCATGGGATACCGCGATCACAATCCCGCTGAATGAGTCCAGATAGTCTTCCAGAATTGTAAGCGTCGGAATATCCAGATCATTGGTCGGCTCGTCCAGAAGAAGCACATTGGGCGCACCCATAAGCACCTTCAGCAGATACAGCCTGCGCCGCTCTCCGCCTGAGAGCTTCTCGACCGGAGTATACTGCATCGCAGAGTCAAACAGAAAACGCTCCAGCATCTGGGATGCCGTGATCCGTCCCTCCTTCGTCGGAACATATTCCGCCACATCCCGGATATAGTCGATCACCCGCTGCTTTCCATCCATGTCCGGAACTTCCTGCGCATAATATCCGATCCGGATCGTATCGCCGATTACCACCTCTCCGGAATCCGGCTGAAGTTCTCCCGCAATCATCTTCATCAGTGTCGATTTTCCACATCCGTTCGGGCCGATGATCCCTAACCGCTGGTTCTTCAGAACAATATAGTCAAAATCATCGATCAATACCCGTTCCTCATAACTTTTACATATGTGATGCAGTTCTATCGTTTTCTTTCCCATCCGGACACCGACCGAATCCAGCTCCACATTTCCATCCTGTACCGGCGCTTTTCCGGCCTTTAATGCCTCAAGACGTTCCAGTCTCGCCCGCTGCTTCGTGCTCCTTGCGCGGCATCCCCGCTTCGCCCACTCCAATTCCATGCGAAGCATACTCTGGCGCTTGCGCTCTGACGCCAGCTCCATTTCTTCGCGCTGCGCTTTCAGCTCCAGAAATTCCGAATAATTTGCCGTATACGAATACAGCTTTCCATGGCTGATCTCCAGAATCCGGTTCGTCACACGGTCGAGGAAATACCGGTCATGCGTCACCATCACAACCACGCCCCGGAACCTGCGCAGATAATCCTCCAGCCATGCCGCCATATCATTGTCTATATGGTTCGTCGGCTCATCCAGAATCAGTACATCTGCCGGTTCCAGCAGTGCCCGCGCCAGCGCGACACGCTTCCTTTGCCCGCCGGATAAATGCTCAATCTGTGCATCATGTTCTGTGATCCCAAGATGATTCAATATTGTTTTCGCATCCGCTTCTCTCTCCCATTCGGACACATTACTTTCATTCTGCCCTTCCCCCACAACATAAGAAAGCACGGACGCGCCGTCCGGGAACTTCGGATTCTGCGGAAGGTATGTCATCCGGATGCCGTTCTGGACTATCACCTGCCCGCTGTCCGGCTCTTCCATACCGGAAATGATTTTCAGCAGTGTCGTCTTTCCTGTGCCATTGATCCCGATCACACCAATCTTGTCGCCTTCCTGGATTCCATAAGAGACATCATCAAAAATCCTTTTTTCCCCGAAAACTTTCGTGATATGTTCGATATTTAAAACATTCATATAAAATCCTTTTTAACCTCTCATGACAAAATACGATGTTACACTCTTTATGCCTGTATCATCATATGAGTTGCCCGACAAATGAACTTTTTATGAGTCAACCCGTGATTTTTTCGTGCTTCACACTCTCAAAATCACGGAAAACATTCGGAATTCGCTCATTTTTTCTATAAAAAATGGCTACTTCCTCATGTTTTGACGGGACTCATAGGCACAAGTCCGTATGCAAGCATCCGGATTGTGTCCATTTGTCCCTTGACTCATCATATCATAATCGGCAAGAAATTGCAAAAATGCTTCGCACCCCTCCTTCACATCCCGGTAGGTTGTCTCAAAATCTCCTGTATACCATGGATCCGCAATATCCCTGGGGGAATCCGAAAAATCCAGAAGACGCTTCACCTTTCCTTCCGGGTCATCCCCTAAAATCCGCATCATATTCTTTAGATTCCACTGATCCATGCCAAGCAGAAAATCATACTTGTCGTAGTCCGCCCTCGTCATCTGAACCGCATGCTTTCCGCGAGTAGAAATCCCCAGTTTCCGCAAGATCCGCTGCGTTCCCGGATGCACACCATTTCCGATCTCCTCCCGGCTCGTCGCCGCTGACGCAATCACAAAACAATCGCCCAATCCCCTCTTCTCAACCATGTCGCGTAAAACAAACTCAGCCATCGGACTGCGACAAATATTGCCGTGGCAAACAAATAATACTTTTATCATAAACGAAAATCCTCCTAAAATGCCGTATTCTGCCTCGATTTGCCGCAGTTTGCCGACTATAAATTTTGCTCTGAGATTGTTAAATTTGTCACAGAATAAGCAAAATGCGGCAAATCGAGGCAAGTTGAGGACATGAAACGTAGTCAAAACGTAGTAAGAACAGAGGTGTTTTACTACTGCGAATATTCTATCATAGATTTTGGACTTTTGGGAGTATAGAATCATTTCAGACGCCATCCCGTGAATCCGCCAAACCAAACTTTACATAAATGTAATCATTAACAAATGGCATGATCAATGTAAACAGTGAAATCATAATTGTATTCAACCAGAGACAACAGATAAATGTTTCAGGAACTAATATCTTTGCTATTATAACTGCAATCAAGGCTTCTCCACAATCTATTGCACGCTTAATCATTGATACTTTCCATTCCCAGCTATCATCTTCTCTCTTATAAAATATAAACACACACTGCACAACAACAAGTGAATTACAACAAATATAATGGGCGAGAGTGTTGACATAATATACATTATAGAACCTGACGCATCACCCCACTCTTCTATGTGTCCGCCGTTATCTTCATTTTGTGTCATTATAATTTTTATCAGAAATCCATAGAAAACAGCTAAAACCGAAAACGCTAATACTCCTGACCCTTCTCTTGGAAGAAAATAGAAAATGCATAAAAACACCAAAGAAAAAATACAAGCCATACCATGTGCTATTACATATTTTTTCCAAAATTTTGTATCGTCAAAAAAATATTTTTCTTTTGTCTTTTCTCTACAATAATGGATAACAACATTTATCACAAATACAAATAGCAATAAACATAGCGGTTTTATAAGCTGCTCAAAGGAGTTGACTACATTATCAAATAATGTGACCATATTCTTTCGTCCTCCTGTTGCCTTTTTAATCCGTTGGAATAATACTAAAATCTTTATGCGCCTTAATAAATGCATCCTTCCTTGCATAAATTCCCGATTTATTACTCTGATTGCATCACAGATTGCTTAAAGCCAAAATAAACATAATACTGAAAAACGAAACCAGTTAATGTCATCAATCACAATAAAAATCGGATTGTTTTACCCATCCAACTCGGGATATCTATTTTCTTTCCCACCAATCAATTATCCAGACTGCCCTCATTCAGCAGGAAATCATAGACGCTCATAACCAGCACCCCATCGTCATTGTAATACGGCACAGGTGCATCTTTCATAATGATAATCTTTTTGAAGAAATCACCGGTCAGCATCAGAGAGCGCTGCTCCTGTTCCATCTTTGCCTGATCTGGAATCGCATAGGCCGACTGGATACAATAACGCTTGGATCCTTTATTGCAAACAAAATCAATTTCCAACTGCTTGCGGATTCCGTGACCTTTTTCATTGGTTTTATTCAGAGTGATAACTCCCACATCCACATTGAAGCCGCGTATCTTCAGCTCATTGAAAATGATATTCTCCATAGCATGAGTCCCTTCCAGTTGACGGAAATTGAGACGGGCATTGCGTAATCCCAAATCGGTAAAGTAATATTTGACTGGTGTGTCAATATACTTCTTCCCTTTAATGTCATATCGGACGGCACTGTCAATCAGGAAAGAATCACAAAGATAGTCAATATACCTTTTGATGGTGGTGTTGCTGATGGTTTTCTGCTTGACACTTTTGAAGGTAGCCGACAACTTTGTCGGGTTTGTAAGCGAGCCGATAGCAGATGAGAGAATGTTCAGAAGTTCCTCTAATTCTGCCCGATTGCGTACATTATGTCTGTCTACAATATCCGAAATATAGGTCTCCTCAAACAGCGACTTGAGAAAATTAATCTTTTCTTCCGGACTTGAAATGTTCATGATAGGCGGTAGTCCACCGTAAAGCATATATTCATTCCAACCGTCCTGTTTCGTCCCCGAATAGACAGACATAAATTCAGCAAAACTGAGAGGATGCATATGAACTTCATCTCCCCGTCCCCGAAATTCGGTGATCACATCCTTGGACAAAAACCGGGCATTACTTCCTGTCACATATACATCCACATTTTTCATACGAATCAGGCTGTTTAATACAGATTCAAACTCTCCCAAAAGCTGCACCTCATCTAGCAGCACATAGTACATTTCATCATCTTCAATCTGCTCCTTGAGATAGGGGTACAGAACTTCTGGATCACGAAAACGCTTATTCTCAAAAGAGTCAAACGCAATTTCTATAATGTGCTGTTCATCCACACCTTCTGCCAGCAAATGATCCTTGAACAGATTAAACAACAGGTAGGACTTTCCACAGCGACGGATGCCAGTCACCACCTTGATAAGTCCATTATGCTTCTTACTGATAAGCTTATTCAAATAGATGTCTCTCTTAATTTCCATATCATAACCCTTCTTTCTACTGAAAATTTTTGCGAGTTATCGCAATTTCATGCAGCAGAATCTATCAGAGAAACATTCCAACCCAAAACTGCAACACTTTAAAACCCGAAACCAGTATCAACACCTCCTTTGTAAACTTATCTCACTACAATCCTCCATACAAAAACTGAAGATACCCGCATAGCAAACAAACATTATTTTTTACATTTACAATTATTGTTGTATATTACGGATGAACTGACCATCATTCACGGTCAAATTGATCACCTTTCACGGAGATTTAGATCACTGATCTCGGAAAGGGATAGTCGGTGATCAAAGTTATTCTTATAATGATGATGGCACACATTTATGTGACTATCATCATAAGGGAGGACGATGATCATGGTAGATTATCGCGAAATCCTGAGGCTACAGAGCCTTGGACACAACATCACTCAGATCGCCGGATCGCTGCACAGTTCCCGCAACACCGTAAGAGAAGTAGAACGGCTTGCGGACGAGAAAGGGATCCGATGGCCACTTGGAGAGGAGGTGACAAATCCACAGCTTTATGTTCTGCTTTATCCGGAACGGCAGGAAAAAGCAAAAGTTTATCTTGAACCAGACTGTGCCTGGATCCACCGTGAACTGTCGAAAAAGGGAGTTAATCTGACACTGCTTTGGAAAGAATATCAGGTCAATTGCGCCAACTCCGGGCGCGTCCCATACCAGTATACACAGTTTTGTGACATTTACCGGGCATGGGCAAAAAAATCCAAAGCCACGATGAGGATCCATCATAAACCCGGAGATGCCATGGAAGTGGACTGGGCAGGCGGAACATTGCCGATCAAAGATCCCGTTACCGGCGAAACAGTTCCTGCGTACCTGTTTGTCGGAGTTCTTCCCTGCAGCTGCTATGTTTATGCGGAGCTCTGCAGTGACATGAAATCTGAAAACTGGCTGCTCTGCCATGCACATGCCTATGAATATTTCGGCGGCGTCCCCAGACTGACGATTCCGGACAATCTCCGCACTGGTGTGCTGAAAAATACCCGTATGGAAACGGTCCTTAACCGCAGTTATTCAGAACTGGCCGACCACTATGGTACTGCAGTCGTTCCTGCGCGCGTCCGCCGTCCGCAGGACAAGAGTCATGCTGAGGGCAGTGTCTCCTATGCCTCTACATGGGTCCTGGCGGCATTGAGGAATGAAACCTTCTTCTCCCTGACGGATGCCAAAGAGGCTGTTGCCGAAAAGCTGGAAGAACTCAATGGTTATCCCTTTAAAAAAAGGGAAGGAAACCGCCGAGACGCCTATATCCATGAGGAAAAAGAATTCATGCAGCCACTTCCTGTCAATCCATATGAGCCGTCACTCTGGTTGGAACAGACAGTCACTCTTGATTATACTGTAACAGACGGATTAAACAAGTATTCTGTCCCCTATGACCTGATTGGAGAATCTGTCAGCATCCGTGTAACGCGCGATACAGTAGAAATATTCTTCCACGGGAACCGGGTGGCTGTCCATCCGAGAGCAGCTAGCCGTAGGCGGGATCTGATTATGATTACATCGCATATGCCGGAGAACCACAGGCAGTATCTTACCTACACGAAGGATGATTTTCAGGCTTGGGCTTCCACGGTCGGTCCCAATACAGAAAAAGTCGTTCGTTTCTTTCTGGAATCCGGAAAAGTTCCTGAGCAGGGGTTTAAGTCTTGTGTCAGCCTGAAAAAATATGCAGATCGATACAAGACCGAGCGGATCGAAGAAGCATGCCGTCAGATTCTTCAGTTCAGTGGCGATCCCTCCATCCGTGGGATCCAGGCATTGCTAAAATCTCCCGCAAAGAAGGATGGGAAGGGAGATCAGCCTTCCACCCAAAGGGCAAATCGCCATCGGAGCCGAGGTTTTACCCGCGGTGCGGAACAGTTCCGGGAAGGGGGCGATGAAAAATGATCGACCTCACAACCGTCAAAGAGCTGCGTGCCCTGAGGCTTCCCGGTATGGCCCGGGAACTGGAGTCACAGCTGGAAGAACCCCAGCGTTATAAGGCGCTCTCCTTTGAATACCGTCTGGCACTTCTTGTAGATGCTGAAAGCGTCTCTCGTAGAAAAAACACCATCCAGCGCCGGATCCATGAAGCCAAACTCAGTGAAAGCCAGGCATGTGTGGAAGCGATTGAGTACCATGAAGACCGTGAGTTGGATAAAGGACTGATCACAAAGCTTGCGACTTGTGCATATATACGTGACAACCACCATGTAGTCCTGAAGGAAGCAACAGGCGCGGGAAAATCTTATATCGCAAATGCACTTGGTGTCGCCGCATGCAGACAGCTCTATAAAGTCCGCTATGTCCGTATGCCTGATCTGCTAAATGAATACGCAGTTGCTAAAAGCCTGAATACACAAAACAAGGTTAAAAAGGCCTATGCCGGGTTTGACCTGCTCATCATTGACGAATGGCTTCTCCGGCCGCTTCCCGAATCGGAAGCCTATGATCTTCTGGAACTGATCGATGCCTGTAGCCAAAAAGGGACGCTGATCCTCTGTACTCAGTATGACATAGATGATTGGTATTACCGCATTGACTGTGACCGGGCCGAAGACGAGGGCAGTGCCGTTGCCGAAGGAATTCTGGATCGTATCGTTAATAATAAGTACAGTATTGAAGTCAAAGGCCGCATCTCTATGAGAAAACGCCACGCATTTTCAGATGAAGAAAGTGGGGTGAATGGCAATGACTGATAATACCCTCTATGACCTGTTGGATGAGGTTAATTGTGCTGATTCCTGTGAAGCCGTCACCGCACTCTGCGAGTTGATCGATGAATTGTTGAAGGATATCCAGCACCTTGAGCTGGAATGTATCAGCACAAGGTATCTGTTAAGCCAGCATATGGATGAAGGACAGGGAAACCTTCTGCGCAGCGACATCCTGGAAAATCTGGGACGCCGGCACTACGGCAATCCGGCATATCAGTTATTTAAAGAGCTTCAGTATGACGGCGGGGATCCCATGGAATTCCGCGACTATCTTATCAAGGTACAAAAAGCCTGTAAAGGCGAATGGCCCTGTTGGCACTAATATATCATTGAAGCGGAGATCGTTCTGGGGAATGCTGAAATCATTTTCCAGGCGACATAACCGCGAATGATACCATGATACATTTTAATTTATAGAACAAACACGGAAGTGGGAATCAACGCTCCCATTTTCGTGATCACTGATCTAAATCTCCATGACAAGTGATCAGTTTATCCGTGAACAGTGATCTATTCACGCGTAATATACAAGAGCCGCCAGTCCGGTTAATTAGGAGCCAGTGTTCTGGTGGCACAGAGCCACTTTGATTTTGCTTGATTACTACTCATCTGGCAGGATAGTACTTGTCAAGGTCAAAGCCGCATGAGCGGGGCGTTAGCCGCCTTTACAAGTACTATTTTGCCGGATATCATTACAATCCCAAATCAGTATTTTTGCCTGGCTCTCAAAATCCGGACCGGTGGCTCAAAGTGTTCCGGAATAATCACTAAACTTATCCGTTTAATAATTTTTCTTAAGAATTTCGATTTGCTTAGTGCGCTCAATATTATCTAATTCCAAAAAAGCGAGCAAACTTAATTGGTAAATTTCATCATACCAAAATTCCAATTCTTTAATTGGCATATTAGCTGTATGCTCCTTATAATTTTTAGAATTTGGATCACAATTATTGTGCCGTATATTCATACTGTTATACAAAAAGAATATATTATTCTCTAATGTTTTATTAATGCTCCTAAGTGCTTCTCTCTTAGATTCTAATTGGTCTGCTAATAAAAGGATAATAGATTTCTTGGCTTCAATATTTCCTTGTAACGCATGATGATTATATTCAATTACTTTATACGACAACGCAGGAGAAACTATTTCTGATACAGCAATAGCTTCTTGAGATTTAGGAACCATAATTGTAATGCTGTCTTTTTGAGTCATCATATATCCTATTAATTCAGTTACTTTCATAACCTGTTGCAGATAAACTTGCTGAGGTGCATTTATTCCTGCATACATCAATGACATATTACAATTCAAATACAGAACCAAATTATATGTATATTCACAAAATAGCACTAGATAATTCAAATCAAAATTGCTTGGTACTTTTTCAAAATGAATATCGTAAAAATCATCAAAATCATCCAAACTTAAACATGTTCCACGGAATGGAACATTCATAAAGTTCGCAGCACAATGTTCTTTAAGTGAACAATAATTGCCATACATATCCTGAATTTTCTGAAGATAAAACGAACTATATAGACGATCATATTCTCTTTTTATATCAATATTGGCAGCTTCCAAAATTTGTGCAAAGTTTTTTCGTTCCACTTGGCATCTCCCTTATTAAACAAATATTCGTATTCCTTATTTCTCTTATTTTACTTTACCACATCAAGTTTATCACATCAAGACTCTTTCAAAAATGGTGTAGTAGTGGTGTAGTAAGCGCCTTTCCTCGCTGTGAAATCATTGATTTTACAGGCTTTTTCGGGACTTTTCAAGATACTGCCGTGACAGACAAATAATACTTTTATCATAAACGAAAATCCTCCTAAAATGCCGTGTTCTGCCTCGATTTGTCGCAGTTTGCCCACTATAAACTTTGCCCTAAGATTGTTAAATTTGTCACAGAATAAGCAAAATGCGGCAAATCGGGGCAAGCCCGGGACATGAAACGTAGTCAAAACATTGTAAGAACGAAGGTGTTTTACTACTGCGAATATTCTACCATAGATTGAGGGATTTTGGGAGTGGGAATGTAGAAGAATTCGTAAAGTTTCCTCACAAATTTAATATTCCCGACAGCTTATACTACATTGTTAAGCAACCCTAAGATAATAGAACTTAATTGTTCCGGAGACTCCGGACAATTGTCATCAATCCATCGCACAATAATACGAAAGCAGCCGGATATAATAAATTCTTTTTTGTACTTTATTTCTGTTTCATTTCCTCTGCAAAAATCAACCGCCATTTCCCGCTGTATGTATGGCACATTTAGTAATTGAGTCTGAAAATCAGATGCTGTATGATTTCCAATAAGGATTTTGCTTAGCCGCAGGTTTTCTTTCATGTACGTCAACTTTTTAATCAATGCTTCCTCATAGGATAATCTTTCACCGTTACTGCACTGAAAACATTTCTCGATTTGGAGTAAAAAATCCTGCTGCATCTCGTCATAAATCTCATATTGAGAAGAATAATGTTTGTAAAATGTAGACCTGTTTACATTGGCTTCCTCGCACAGAGTCCGGACAGAAATCCTTGAAATATCCGTTTTTTCTAATAATTCAAGCAGCATTTTTTTCAGCATCCGTTTGGTCATTTGCACCCTGCGGTTATTCGTTTTATTCATGATTATATATTCCTCCAAAAACACATCACTTTATTCTGATTTGCTGATTTAATAACCATTTCCTTTTAGATGATTGGTTGTAAAACAGACATCTGGTATATATAATTATAAGGAGGAACGAAATTAAAATCAACAAGAGAAAAATCTTGAAATGAATAAAGGAGTCTGCAAATGGAATATTGTAAATTAGGTAAAACGGATGTATCGGTTTCCTCCGTTGGCGTCGGAACGATGCTATGGCTTCCGAATAAAAATTTATCCGCAGAAAGCCTATATGAAACTTATCAGAGATGCCTTTATCATGGAATGAACTTTTTTGATACTGCCGAGGTATATGGAAATGGCATATCCGAAAGGCTGCTTGGGGATTTTATGAAAAAAGACGGTCGTAAAGTAAAGGTCGCCACTAAATTTGCGCCTCCCTCTTCCATGAATCCCCTTACGCAAAAAAGGAAAACCGTATCCAAGAATGACCCTGCCGCATTGATGGAGGCGTTGAATGGCAGCCTTGAAAGACTTGGTGTAGATTGTATTGATTTATATCAGATCCATATGCCTCCCCAAAACGGTAAGATATCTGAATATATGGATGTAATTGCAGATGCCGTAGAAAAGGGGAAAGTACGCGCTGTAGGCGTCTGCAATTTTTCAAAAGCACAGATAGAGGAAGCATATCAGGCATTAAAAAAACATAATATCCCGCTTGCCACTGCAATGGTCGGATACAATATTATCCGCCGTTACCCGGAAAGTAATGGTATCTTTGATATTTGCCGTGAACTTGGCATTACTCTCATTCCCTATGCGCCTTTGGCCGAAGGAACATTAACCGGCAAATACCGTTCAGGAGAAAAGAAAGTTCCTGTGCAATATAAAGTGACATCCTATTTTGGACATCTTGATATCACAAAGGAACGAAACGATCATGTGCCATTTATAAAGAGACTTTTCTCCCAGCCAAGAGAAGTGAATATAAAGGGAATGGAACCATTGATGTCTGTACTGGACGAAATCGCAAGAAATCATAACAAGACAATTGCGCAGGTTGCATTGAACTGGCTACTTTCTGCGGAAGATATACATATCCTGCCTATTCCCGGAACAAAAAGCGTAAAGCAGGCAGATGACAATGCAGGTGTCACAGGATGGCTGCTATCGAAGGAAAAGCGCACAAAAATTAACGAAATAGAAGAACAAACCCGATAATATCTACAACAAATTATGATTCATGTCAGAAAGCAAATATTCTACCATTGTGTTCTTTCTATATTATTGTGTGTAAGTATTCAACGTCACGCCGATGTCCGAATGCCCCATCAGATATTGGAGCGTCTTTGGATTCATACCGGACTTTGCCATGTTGCTGCAGTAGGTGTGGCGGCAGACATGGGGAGTGATGTTCGGCATCTGCACCCGGTAGATGTCATTATACCGCTTGACCATGTGATTAAAGCGATGTTCCCAATGCATCGCCACCAGCGGCATTCCGTCCTTATCCGTGAAAAGGAATCCTGTATGCCCATCCACGATTTTCTCAAACCTCGGTGCCTCCCTATCCTCAATGATTGCCTGAAAGCAACAGAACACATCTTCCGTCATAGGAAGTTTCCTCGTTCCGGCGTTTGTCTTTGTCGCTTCAATCACATACTTCATTTCCGATGTTCTGAGCAACTGGTGGTCGATGTTGATGATTCGGTTCTCAAGATCAATGTCCTTAATCGTCAGACCACAAAATTCCGAAATTCGCATTCCCGTATGGAACAGAATGTAGACCACCTCATAATACTTGCAGTAAACATTATCATCATGGATGAATTTCAGGAACTTCCGCATCTGCTCTTTGGTAATAGCCTCTCTGGTCACACTGTCGTTGACAATTACTGTAACCAGTTCAAAACCGAATGGATTCTTGTGCAACACATCATCATCCACCGCCATCTGGAAGGCAGGCCGCAGCACACCTCTGATGGAATGAGTGGAACTGTATCCTTTGTCGTCGCTCTGTAACTTTATCAAGAACAGCTTTGCGTCCGATACCTTTACCTGGGATATTTTCTTTTCACCGAAAGGCTCCTTTTCTAAAGTTCGCTGCACGGTTCTGTAGCCTGCGCGAGTACTATCCCTTACTCCTGTTTTGGTTCGGATATAACGCTCCACCAATTCTGTCACTGTTATGTTCTTTCCAACAGGGTCTAACTGCGAATCAAGGTCATAGCCGATCTGCTTTTCCAATTCCCGCAGGGAAAGGCATGGTTTCTTTCCCGCCGGCAGCTTATCCGTAGGTTCCAACCGCCAACTATACACAAAGTGGGGTTTTCCGTTGATGTGATATTTGAATTGATACTTTCCATCCGCACGGATGGATTCTCCCCGGCGAAGAACCCTATGTTTGGAATCGCGTCGGTTGCCTGGTCTTTTTTTGTATAGAAAATCATTCATAAGTGCCTAATAGGAAAACCATCTTATTGAATTATTTTATGTATTGCAAATCCCCATTTTTCAGCAATTGAAACTTCCCATCATAGATATCATCCAGCACCTGCATAATTGGTACTCTAAGTCTCTGATGGCCTGATAATGACCAAACTCTGTACTCCGTCTGATTCTTAAAAAATGCAGATAACCGATTATAGTATTCTTGCATTTCCGTTTTATCATGCCCCATTTTCATTAGTTTATAGAACACGCCTAAAATGCTAATGCAATTAATTGGTTTTGTTAAACCCGCAATACTTTGTCTTGCTCTGAAATCATCTGAACAGAATACATACACCTGTTTGTTATAAAGAATTTCCATCATTTGTATCAGGACAAAAGTCTTCTTTTCTCCCAAACCATTTTGATGATGTATCTTTTTATCACAAGCTTTTAGTGCCGTAAGAAAACAGTCAATATCCGTTACATTCTCTATGGATTCTAATGTTCCATAGTATTCTTCAAAAAATCCCGCATTAAAAGTATCACAACTAATCCGGAGTAAAGATATATATGTAAGAGTCGCTGCCTCTCTATATATTTTGCACAATTCATTAACAATATCACGATCAGAATATAGAGTAATCCTCCCTGCTTTCACTTTCTCTTCAAGCCATGGATTAGGATCCGGATCAATTTTATGTCTTGTCAGTTCTCCTTTTACCATTTCATGACAGAAGAATTCATAATCTTCAAAGTTCAAAACCAGCTCTGCCAATGTATTACTTTCCGAATTCCTTGCTAAATGAGATTTATATATAAAATCAGCATCCAATAATGCGTATTTCTTGTCTTTCTCCATAGGCACTACCTCGATAGTTTTCCTAATTTATTAACAATTTCTTGCAATCTGGATTTATCACTTTTTAAACGTTCATCTTGTACGCTCTCCCATTGTTCAAGCTCATACATTTTTTCTGATAAACTTCCAAATCTAATAACGTCTTTTGGAATTTCCTGCCATCTTTCAGCTTTCCCAGTCACTTCAATCTGCTTACAGATTTCATCGTTACTAATCTGCAGAAGTCTCTTTGCAGTCTTTATATCAATCTTTTCTTCTTCAAAAATTCTAAGCACTGCTGCCTTATACGGAATGGCAAAAATATCCATTATCTTTAGCACAACCTGAACTGAAACATTTTTATAGGATAAATTATATACAACAGACTGCTCTTCAAGGCGATCCTTAGGCGCCAGTAAAAGTGCAGCAAAAGCATTTGCTTCCATATCTTCTAGATCTTTTGCTTCATCATCAATTACATCTGATTCAAGAATAGATCCCGACTGCATCAATTCAAAATCCTTTTCTTCAAAATAGCAATAAATATGATACAGCTCATGCGCAGCAGCGAATATCTGTTTTGACAAAGGAATTGCTGAGTTAACCATTACAAACATCCGTCCTTGTCTGATAAAAGTACATGCACACAACTCAGCATCTCCTATTGGATATCTAAGTAATTCAAACGGCATGTCGTGACGAATCACATAATTTTCCAAAATATTAAAAATATCATCCTGAATGATGTTATTCTTATTATAGATAGAATTAAAACTTGTCACACATTCACTTATTTTTTTATACCGTTTACGATCCTTCATATAAAGACTATTATCTAGAACTTTACACATAGGCCTATACCTCCCATGGCTGCATCATTTCCTTTGCGTTCTCGTGTGTACGAGCGTAAAAGCAAATCAGATTCGCAATCTCATCAGCAACTGCAAGTCCATCTTTGGCTTCCTGAGATTCAACCTTTCCCATAAATGCCTTAACAGTATTTGTTTCCGGAATCGCCTGTGGAATCTTTACCAGGCTTTCCATCGAAACATTCAAGAACTCTGCAATTTTTTGCAATTCAATCGCATTAATCATTCTGGCTCCGCTAAGCATCTTACTGGTAACCTGCTTAGATACACCGAGATAACTTGCAAGGTCGACCTGTTTCTTGTCGTTCTGCTTCATAATATTCATAATATTGTTACTGATAATCTCATTTACGTTTACCATCACAAGTGCCTCCAATCAAAATATACGAATACTTCATTCCACATTATCATTATATGTAGAGCACATCACAAAGTCAATATTTCCTTGACTTTATTTTAACTTTTGTGTTAAAAGTATCTATATTGGATACATGGGATTTTTCTATTATTCCTCATTACGGCATCGTCTATCGCCACTCTATGAATATTTGGAATATCAGATAATATTCCTTCCCTGATAATCTTTCCGAGATTAACCGGCGTATAATCGCATACATTCGACGCCAGATTTATATGCTTGCAGCCTTCTTCATACGGCTCAATATTATTGTGATCATGCCCGTGAATGTTCAGGCACCAAGGCAATCCATACACCGGTTCGTGTGATAGTAGTATTTTCTCCGAAATAAACAGTGGCCCGAAATATATATCATAATTCTAATCTGTTCCTCCAGTGTAATCCAATCCGGATCCATTAATTTGCAATCCCGATCATCAAAATGCAAATCTGACAGAATATAAACAGTACCGCCTTTCGACCAGTGTCGGAACGGCTCATACAATGTAGATATCATATATTTGCCACCTTTCTTAATCCCACAAGCTGAAAAAATATTGCTTCAACATATCCATCGCCTTATCCTTGGATTCATTTCGATATTTTTCCAGTTTTCTCTCTTCTTCCAAGTATTTATCAGATATTTCTTTATATTCCGGTAGTTCATCCATAAAATGTACGGTTCCGCCGCCTCCCCTTTTTTGATTCTCTGCTAATTCCTCTTCTGTCTGTATTTTTTCACCTAAAAAACCATATTTTTCTATAAACTCTTCATGTGCTTTAGAATGTTCCTCTTCATAAGGATTTTTCATAGTGCAGGTATCTTCATTGGATTCTCTCCACAAAAAAATCATGCGATCCAAAATTTTGTTCCATTCTTCGTGACACGTATCATTTACCAATATTCCATCTTCATTTGTATAATTCTCACCCAGATACCCTGGTGAACCATGGCGCTCTTCCCGTAAATCTTGTAACATATCAGGGATCAAATTCTGTAAATACCCGTACATGTTCCATTTATCACAATCCGCATATCCACGGGCAATACGTTGCAGGCTCCCCCGTATACATTTTCTGAAATGTTTTATTTCTGCTATTATCTTGCTTTCTTCTCCCAATCCACACATTTGGAAATCTTCTTTATTCCAAATATGATTCACAGATGATATGCTCTTCTTTTCCACCTTACTTCCCTCTCTATCGTTCGTTCTTTCACTGGCAGATTTCACCGGATACCCACAGATGCATAGTAAAGGCAGAAGCCGCAGCTTTCGCCACGGCTCCTGTTTATGAAAATTGCCTGCATTACAGCCATGAGGCTTATTCCCGGTCAATCAGTTTCTCACCTTAACCTGTTCCATGGATTTCAGCACATCTCTATGCCTAAAGGAAAGTTATGCGTTTACTTAAAACAGTTTAAGAACAAAATCGTTGACTATTCATAATTGAAAGTTCAAATACAACCAAAAACAATTCACAATTGGAGGTGTTATCCAGCACCATACATAAACTCAACTTTTTTGAAGGCAGGATTTGAACCTGCGACATCATGGTTAGCAGCCATGTGCGCTACCAACTGCGCCACTTCCATATCGAGCAATCCAATTATCAGAATTGGTGTGTTCTTCTTGTAACATAACCCCGTTACAGGGAAACCAAGTTCGGAATTTTCGTAATGCAGGCAATCGTTTTATGCTATTTCAATAAAAGTAGTCGCGTTGGATACCTTGATCTGTGTATCCAATTCCGTAAGCAGAATATTTCTCTTTTCTTCAAGTAATTCTAATTTCTTCTTTACATCCAATGGATCCACAAGTTCTGTAGTATTTTCTTTCACATACGCGTCAACAACGCCTAACGGTTTGTCATCCCTTGCCTTGGCATCACGCCCCAGGATACTCAGGCGCATATTTTCCGCAGTTGCCTGAAGCTGGTTGTTCTTCATATCGCAGAAACGAACGCGCTCATTATACTCATTGTTTAATTTGTCTCTCAACTTACCTTCGAAGTCCGCCTCCCCATCATAAGAATCCATGCCGCGAAGTCTGCTCCGGAGTGAGATTGCCCCCGCAACTGTAAAAGTGCCGTAAGAAGTCTTAACTTCTGTCTTCGCATTTGAATCCACGATCGCAGCATCAATTTTCTGGAAACGTTCGATCAGATCATTGATCTGTTGATAAGCTGCCTCCGCTTCTTTCGCATACTCCGCCCTATCAATTCGCTTTGCATATACTTTTTCCTCATTTGGCTTAACTGTATCTACGAAACTTGCTTTCTCAATCTTATCATTGATCTTCTTCACCAACAGGTCTCTTTCGTCCAGTGCCTGTGTCACTAACATCCTTTCACCCATAAGAAGTCCTCCCTTAAATCATTTCCATACTTATGTCCTGAAAATAATTTTAAAGGAAGTTTTCTTATTTGTCATTGAACTTGTAGTATAAAAGATTTTACATTTTGCTTTGCATGTTAACTTTTCACGGGTCACCGCCCAACAGCTGCGAAACCGTACGCCAAAGGCGTAATTTTCGCCACAGTCTATGCACTGTCCTCAAATTTATGCTGCTTTGTGTACGTGAATCTTTTCATAATATGCCTGCATACGCTCGAATTGCGGATCATATCTGACCGTTGGAACAGATTGTCTGTTTCCGCACAGCATATCATCTACCGGCATTTGAAACAACTCACTAAGTGCGTACAGATTATCAATGGTCGGCATACTCAGTCCATTCAGCCAGTGGTAAATGCTTTGGACGCTGCCAAGTCCAAGATACTGCTGAACGTCTTTCACTGACAGTCCCCGCTCATCCATAATCCTTCTCAAATGAATTCCCGTTCTTTTCTTATCAATTGTTGGAAACATTTTTCCTTTCATACCAGGTGTCCTTTCCACTTCCGATTTGTTCTCTGATTATAGCATACAATCTATGAAATTCCTATTCTGATTTCTACACGATTCGTTTTCCTGCACACCATCGGGCGCAACGCTCATTGCACGCATCACACGTTATAGTAGCGATTTTCTTTACCGATATTGTCGCGAAAGACTATTCCTGATATAATAGTTAAAAACTTTAACAAAAGAGATCTGAACTATGAACTATTGCACCAAATCATATGATTCCGTCAATCGGGGTTCTGAAAACAAAAAAATATGACACAATCGTAAAGGAGAAACAAACCATGATTTTATATTTTTCCGGGACAGGAAACAGCGAGTATATAGCGAAAAGAATCTGTAAAGAAACAGGAGATATGTTGATCAGCCTTTTTGAAAAAATCCGAACGCAGGATTTCTCAGAAATGTATTCTGAGCGTCCGTGGATCGTGGTTGTTCCAACCTATGCCTGGAGAATCCCGCGCGTCGTACAAAAGTGGATGGAGAACACAGCATTTACCGGAAATCGAGAGATCTATTTCATTATGACCTGCGGAGGAAGTATCGGAAACGCAGGCAAATATCTGGAGCAGCTATGTAAGAAAAAGAACATGAATTATCGTGGATGCATAGGGATTACAATGCCGGAGAATTATATTGCGCTTTTTTCTACGCCAACACGCGATGCAGCATTGCAGATCATTGATCGGGCGGAACCTGTTATCGACCGGGCCATCACTTTTATTAAGAATAACGATTCGCTCCCGCAAATGGAGATTTCTTTTCAGGATCGCATGAGCAGCGGAATTGTAAATGCCCTTTTTTATCCGTTATTCGTTCATGCCAAAAAATTTTATACTACCGACGCCTGCATTTCCTGTGGTAAATGCGTAGATGTATGTCCGCTTAGTAACGTCCGCATGGACAACGAAAAACCAGTATGGGGAAATGATTGTACACATTGCATGGCATGTATCTGTCATTGCCCCACAGAAGCAATTGAATACGGGAAACACAGCCGGAACTTACCTCGCTATACTTGTAAGAAATTTATTTTTTGAAGTCCTCTCGAAATATAGTATGACAGAAAAACAAACAGTTCCATGATCGCAATATATTCTATAAAAAAGAGCAGAACCGGCCTTTCAAAGTCAAAGAATACAAAGGGAGACGTCAAAAACATATAGGATAAAAACTGATTCTTTATAAAAGCATACAGTCCATATCCGGCGACCATTGCTGCAGTCACGCGCAGAGCAATTCTTTTTCCTTTGGATTTCACCGGCCCGGCCGCCTTCCGCATCATACCAAGAATCATATTCCAGTGCAGTCCGAGGTGGAAAGCCATCAGTACAAATCCCCAGAATGCGCAAAGAATGTGCAGCGATCTTGCCGGCGCGATACCGCCTGAAATCGGCAGGAGGGCAAACACCTCCCGGGAGAGAATGATTCCGCTCACCATTAACCCGAACATGGAAAGTAATACGGCAAAATTCGTCACGGTCTGTAAAATGCGTGTAGGCGTATACTTCCCTTTGAAAAGATGACTGTACCAGTTCCGGTTCAAAATATGGTGGGCGATCCATAGAATCAGCATCCCCACTCCAAGCCATTCATGAGCAGAATCTCCTGTGATCTGCCTCGCCATTAAAAAAAGCAATAAAACTGTCATGATCATATCAATGATTATTTTACATATAAATTTTTTCTTCATCAGAAATATTCCTCCCCTTTGCAGATAAGAGCCTGCCCATAATTCGACAGGCTTTCATCTGCTATCTTACTCGACGTTTAAATTGAGACTAGTTACCCAATCCACAACATCATTCTCTGCTCCTGCCACATTGTTGCGGGAGATAGAAAGTCCGTCAGAAATAACGTCAGCGTCCGGCTGCAATTCCGAAATCGTCTGAATAGTTCTTGAAAATCCGCTTCCGCCGTGGGTGGTAAATGGAATAATGGTTTTGCCGCTGAAATCATATTCTTCAAGGAATGTATAAAGTGGCATCGGCAGATCGGCGTTCCAGTTCGGATAACCCAGGAAAATCACATCATAGCTGTCTGGATTTTCAATCTGTGCCGCCAGTTCCGGCCTTGCATTTTCTGCTTTTTCCTCATATGCAAATTCCAGAAGCGGATCATGTGTCGTCGGATAGTCCTGTACGGTTTCAATGGCAAACAGATCGCCGCCTGTCTCGCGCTGGATCATCCGCGCAATGTACTCGTTGTTTCCAAATGTCTCTCCGTCTGCCGCTACACGGCTCGCACTGGCTACCGTATCCACGTCATTTGTTTCCATGACAGAGAAATACGCAATCAGAATATTACTGTTTCCGTTCTCCGCAAAAGACGTCAGTCCAAGTCTTTGAAGCCAAGGTTCAATATCATTCAGGTCGTTTGCGGTAAGTCCCTCTGCAATCTCTGCATCCGGGCAAAGCTCACTGAAAATATGGAGGCTGTTTCCAATGTCGTCACTGGAACTGGTGCAGAAGGGAACGATCGTCTTGCCTGAAAAATCATTCTCTGCAAGGAACGTTGCTATCATAGCCGGAGCTTCATCCCACCAGATCGGATACCCTACAAAGATGGTGTCATATTCCTCAATACGATCCACAGACAAAGTGATCTCCGGGTGTACGCCATTCAGAATTTCCGCTTCGGCTTCTGTCTGTAGATCTCCATATTCTTCTGCCCGCTGAATCTCTGCCAAAGTACCACCCGTGTATTCTGCAATCCTCTGCGCCGCTTCCTCGGTATTTCCCGTATAAGAAAAATATGCGATCAAAATATTTCCGCCATCCACATCTGTCTCTGCTGATTCCGGTTCTTCTGTTTGCAGCGTATCCGCCACAGTTTCAGATTCATCAGCCGCAGAAGACAATTCTTCCGAAGGGGTATTGTTGCCACAGGCTGCCAGTACAAAACTGAGTGTTAATACCAACACAATGAGTAAAAGATGACTCGATTTTTTTCTTACTTTCATGGTATCTCTCCTTTTCTTTCCTTCTGATTCTTACGATTCTGTTACTATTTACAGTAAACTCGTAACACGATTCTTGCAATCTCTCTGTCTCTATGCTACAATGCGATTGTTTGAACCGCTTCTTATTACCGATTATAATTTGCGATAGTAACTATCGGTCAATAGTTTATTTGGATTTCTTTATGAATATTTTGTGAATCGTAGGAGGCAAGAATGATCTATACCATGATGCAGGTCTGCCGGGAATTGAATATGACCTACCAGACCTTAAAATACTACTGTAACGAAGGATTAGTTCCCAATGTAAAGAGAGACAGCAATAACCGCCGGATTTTTGATGAAAGAGACGTAAAATGGATTCAGGATCTTACCTGTCTGAAAAAATGTGGCATGAGCATTCAGGAAATGAAGGAATATCTCAATTTATGCCTGCAGGGAGAATCTACAATCCTTGCACGCAAGGAAATGCTCGCCAGAAAACAGGATGAGCTGCGTGCTTCCATCCGTGAACTGGAAGACAGCGTGGCTTATATCGATTGGAAGCAAAACTTCTATGATGAAGTGCTCTCCGGTCAGCGCCCGTATGTCAGTAATCTGATCCGCACAGAAGAATAGCCAAAAACCGCATATCTGCCATGTACTTTTCCATAGCAGATATGCGGTTATTCTCCAAATGATCTATAATCATCATCCTATTATCCGATTAAATCTTGCAAATATCTGATACCGTAATTATAGCAGTCCCTAGTTCAGAAAACAATGTATGCAGGGAAAATTTACCCACAGATCATTTCCCGCAGGTATTCGGCTTCCCTTCGCCCCTTTAGCAGTTCCATAAATGCTTTTACCTTTTCCGGATTCAGCCGCTCTTCTTTCGCCTGAAGGTGTACATACAATGCCCCAATCAGGTTGGAATCATTGAAATATTTACACGTAACCACCTCGGGGATCGGGACATTATGCGGATATACCGTATTGATCTTTTTTAACTCTTCCCTGATCATCTGGAGAAACAGCGGCTGCACACTGATCCCGCCGCCGATTGCAAACCGCTCCGGATCAATGATGAACTGGCAGTTCGTAATCTGCACTGCAAGATGATTGCAGAATTTCCTTAGGCACTCCAAAGTTTCTTCATCCCCGCAGTTCGCCATTGAAAAGATCTTCTCTCCGTCCAGTTCTGAAGCCGGAATCTTTTTCTTCTCCGCAACCATGCGGATCAATCCCGGTACTCCGTTCATCTCAGCCAATATCTTATCTTTGTTCATATAGTCGTCGGTTTCTGTCAGGATATAGCTGAATTCTCCCGCCATAAAATTCTTTCCCCGAAGCACCTTCCGGTCGCAGATGACCGCTCCGCCAACCGCTGTGCCGCAGATGACCGCGATCGCATTCCTGCAGTCTGCCAGAGCGCCCCTCCATACTTCTGCCAGGGCAGCGCTTTTCGCATCATTTTCTACCGTCACGGACACATGACAGCGGCTTTCCAGAATTTCCACAAGATTGATATTTGACACACAGAAAATGGTTCCTGCGTTATACATAAACCCTGTTTCACTGTCGATCATTCCCGGCGCGCTGATCGCGATTCCGGCTGTCTGCGCACCATATGTCTCATAAATCCGCACCAGCATATCAATAAACTGTTCCAGCGACTCTTTCACCGTCGGTACTTTGCCTTTTTCATAAAAATTACATTCTTCATCCATCACGGCGAACTTTGTAAATGTTCCGCCGATATCAATGACCAGATATTTCATGCGAACCTCCTATTACTCTTCTCTCCGACCCGCTTACTTGTGCAGGCTCTCTCCGCCGGTTGCGATCACTTCTTTGTACCAGTAAAAGCTCTTCTTTTTGTACCGGTTCAATGTTCCGGTCCCGTCGTCATTGCGGTCTACATAGATAAAACCATACCGCTTTTTTAATTCGGCCGTCGAAGCGCTGACCAGATCAATGCACCCCCATGGCGTGTATCCCATCACCGGAATTCCATCTTCGATCGCCTCTTCCACCTGTAATAAATGATCTCTCAGATATTCGATCCGGTAATCATCTTCCACGGTCGGCTGTCCGTCTGCACCGGCCACCAGTTCATCCACCGCGCCAAGTCCATTTTCCACAATAAATAATGGCTTTCTGTACTTGTCCCAGAACTGGTTCAGCACATAGCGCAGGCCTCTCGGATCGATCTGCCATCCCCACTCACTTGCCTTTAAGGTGGGATTCGGTACGCCGCCCAGCAGATTTCCTTCCCCACGGATATTCTTTTCTTCATCCGCCGTTGCGCACACGCTGACATAATAGCTGAAAGAAATAAAATCAACGGTATTCTTCAAAATCTCTGCATCCCCCTCGGCAAATTCCACATGGATGTCATGCTCCCGCATATACCGCTTCATATACCCCGGATATTCTCCGCGCACATGAATCTCTGTAAACATATCATGCTTGTGTTCTTCTTCCATCGCCGCGATCACATCCTTGGGATCCGGAGACAGCGGATACACCGGCATACTTAAGATCATGCACCCGATCTGAAAATCCGGATTGATCTCATGTCCGATTTTCGTTGCAAGGGCGCTTGCCACCATTTCGTGATGAATCGCCTGATACAACTGAGATTCCGTCAACTTTTCTTTTGGCGTGCTGATTCCGCCGCTCATGAACGGAGAGTTCAGGATGGAATTGATCTCATTGAATGTGAGCCAGTATTTTACTTTCTCTTTATATCTTGTAAAGATCGTCCGCACATATCGTTCATAAAAGCCGATCATCTGCCGGTTCAGCCAGCCGTCATAATGCTCCGCCAGATACAGCGGCGTCTCATAATGTGAGATCGTAACCAGCGGTTCCATTCCGTATTTCAGACATTCATCAAATAAATCATCGTAAAACTGAAGTCCTGCTTCATTCGGCGTCTCTTCATCTCCTCTCGGGAAAATGCGACTCCACGCGATCGATGTGCGGAATACTTTGAACCCCATTTCCGCAAACAGCTTTACATCTTCTTTGTAGCGGTGGTAAAAATCAATTCCAACCAGTTTCATATTATCTGCTGTCGGTTTTTCTGTTCTTGCCCCTTTGATTCCGTGAGGCATCACATCCTGAATTGACAGACCTTTTCCATCTTCATCATACGCCCCCTCACATTGATTGGCAGCCACAGCGCCGCCCCATAAAAAATTATCCGGAAACATGTTCATTCCTCCTGAAATTTCATAAAATCTGCATAGGAAAAGCAGATGACGAACGGATTCCATCCGGCAAATGCTTTTCCACTTCTATTATCCTGTGAAAATAATAACCGATTTGTTTCTTTGAGAATATCATTATTTTGTATTTTTTATCTTTTTATTAGACAAAAGAGTACTGATTCTATTTCCATAATCTTTGCTGAATTTCGCTTTTTAAGAATAATTTGCTTTTTGCATCCACTTTTACCGGGTGGAGCTTTCCACGTCGTACCAGATCTTCGATATTCTGCCTTGAGCATTCCATCAGCTCTGCTGCCTCTGCCGTATTGATGATCCGCATAGAAACAAAACTTTTGAAATCACGTAAAGACAGAGGTACGCTTCTCCCGGATGAATATAATTTTTCATCTGAAATATATAAATTTTCTCCCCAGCAGATTCCATATCCTCCAGTCTGAACCCCTACTTTTCTGAATAACGCTTCATTGTTCAAAATCGCAGAAAAACGTCGATCACAAGCCAGCATGAGCTTCATATTGCATTTTCGTACATTTCCATCCCGGAAAAAAACTAAGAGCCTGGCGTCTTCTAACGGAACAACATCTTCTACTTTCCGCTGATAACGCTCCCGAAATCGTTCTGTTATTTCTTCTTCCGGCAGAGGGATCAGATAATAGTTGTCCTGTGCGCATCTGCCTTCTCCAAGCATAAGTAATTCATACTCGTCATATTCTTTCAAACCATTGGTCTTTAAAATCTGCCCGAGATTCTGCCGGTCGGTCGGCACGATCCGCTGCTGCACCCATATTTTACTCCAATATGCATTCACGGTATATTCACCGCGCTTCACAAATGAGGAAAGTATCAGCGGGGTCTCCCACTCATCAGAGTCGTCCGGAAGTTCTATATAAAATTGCTTTTCCCGCTCATAATAGAGAACATATCCCAGATTTTTGCGCGCCGTATCTTCCTCATCCCTGATTGCAAAAACTTTCATAAACTTCCCACCTTTTCCATATCATTTCCCATATCTTGTCCTGCCATAGTTCCGGAAGGATTGTTTCAAGATCTAAAAAAATCTTTTCACGATCCGTTCTTTCAAGGCGTCTTAATTCCGGAAGTCTGTCACGTGGAATCAGATGCAGGTTATCCATTGCAGATCTGGAACCGACAAAGCTCTGAACCGCTCTGTCCTGCAATACATCAAAATGCTTCACATCCTCTTCCTGCTGACAATGAAAGATCAGTGATAGTCCATGATCAAACAATGGAGCTAACCGAACTGTTTTCTTTTTACGATTCCGCAAAACTTCTATATTTGCCCCATGCCGGTCACGATTCAAAATCAGGAAATCAACGACCAGCATCTGATAGATGTACTCTTCCCACCCATTTCTGATGCAAAATTCCAATGGTGATTCCTCTTCCATCCGTTCAAGCTGATAATAATTATCCAACGCCACTTTGCTTTCTCCGGCTTCTTTAAAATCTACGGAAGCAGACAGATATGTGGTATATATTTTATGATCCAGCAAGACCTGCGCATGTAATAATTGATAATGTAAATGCTCTATCCCGAGGATTGTTAATAAGCGGTCCACAATAATTTCATTCACACACTCATGTCCTACGATTCCTCGAAATGCATCATAATTGGAGAGCTTATAATATATTTTTTTATCTTCCAAATCAGAATACGCTTTTAAAAATGATCCTGCTGTTCCTGACGAATTTCTGATTCTGTCCCACGATAAATATGTGAGATCCTGAATCTCTTTGATCACTTTTGTTTCCACTTTATCACCTGCTTTCATGCTTTCATATGAAATACTCAAAATTGTTTTTGAACTATACTACTATATATACATATTTACTTGTCATATGTCAAGTATTTTTATTTTTTCACTGCTTTCTTTGAAGAAACGAAAAAAACATAGCCACAAGACAGTCTCTTATGGCTGCGTCTCCTTCGTTCAGTAAATTTTCTCTTTATTGTAAATCAAATTTGCGCTCTTTCCGTCTGCCCGCTCAAATCTCTCATTACATTTCTTCGCAATATATGCCTGTGTTCCCATGAACGAAAACGGCAGATCGTCTGCCTGCCCGTTTTTTATGTCTTCACATACATCCAGCATTTCCTGTAAGATCTCTGTTCCCATTTCCATTACATGATGTGATATGAACACCCGGCCGTATCTGCCTTCTGTCCTTTTCATCACGCTTCGGACATTCTTCTGGTATTCTTCTACAGTGGAAGCCTCCTCATCAAACAGAAACGTTGCATTGTTGCACGCATCTCCCAAAATCAGAATCCGCATCTCCCGTACAAGAAATGCCATGCTTCCCTTTGTATGTCCCGGAAACGCAATCGCCTCGATCTGAATACTACCCAGATCAAACACATCCCCATCCTGCAGATCCCGGAATTCTTTTTCCGGGTCTTCCCGCACAAAATCTGTTTCCTCGAGTTCTTCAAACTGCGGTCCCATTCCTGCCTTGAGATAGCCTTTTCTCTCTTCCAGCCTGCAATGTTTTTTATACAAGTCCAAGTCTTTCCGGTTCATATATACTTCCTCAAATTCTGCCGCCCCCGGCGCATGATCTACATGTCCGTGCGTCAGCAGCACGGCAAGCGGTTTGCCTGTCAGGCCTTCCACCACATCCCGCAAATGTCCCACGCCCGCGCATGTGTCGATTAAAACCGCACTCTTTGTTCCTTCTATCAAGTACAGCAATTCTCCCGTCATACTCCTGATCACTTTCATCGAATCATTGACTGCCTCATATTCATAAAATTGCATCTGCCTTTTCTCCTTTTTCTTCATAGACTACATACATAATCCCATTCACGGTTTCCCTCATCAGCATGCGCAGTCCTTAATCCTCATATAATTTCATCAATTCCTCTGTCAAATTGCGGATCTCTTCCTCTGAAAATCCCATATAAGACATGTTCTGCAAAGTAGTCAGGCTTTCATGCAGAAAATCTTCATTTCCGCTGCTCAAAAAATACTGTAAAAGTGGCGACACTCTTTCAATAATCTGCACTGCACGTTCATCCTGCATCATATCTTTGAACAAAGTCTTCTTTGTATATCTGCACCGCAGATCCTCGGTCGGCTGATACGTGAATGCATACACTCCCGCCGGAAGTTCTCCGATTGGTTCTTCCGGGTAGAACGGCAGACCTATCACAGCAGTACCTCCAAATGGAATCTCGATTTCTACATGTACTTTCCCGTCCTTTAAAATCTTCCACTCGCTTCGGTATGTACCATATGCAGAACGATAGGCTGCTTTCATATATTTCAGCTTCTGATTCACAAGCGGAGAAATTTCCACTTTCTTAAAACCCGGTTCCAGAGCCTTGATCCCGGCCACATCCCGGTACAGATATTCTACGATTGCACCATATGCATAATGGTTCAGGGAATTCATCATCGTGCCGCTGAGCAGTCCATTATCCAGTACCGAATTCCACCGTTCCCAGATCGTGGTCGCGCCCAGATCCACGCAATGCAGCCATCCCGGATATCCTTCCTGAAGCAGGAAATAAAATGCCTCTTCTTCCATTCCGTTTTCCGCCATCACCCGGCACATGATCGGCGCCCCTACAAATCCGCCTTTTAATTTATAACAGTCTTTATACAGACGCCCTTTCAAACCTTCGATGACACGCTCTTTATCCGGATAGATTCCGGTATATAGTGCTACAATATACCCGGTCTGCGTATCGATGCTCAGTCTTCCGGTTTTTGTATAATATTCTTCCAAAATGGCGTCATAGATATGCTGATACAACGCCCTGTAATTCGATTCTTCCTTCGTCTTTCCAAGTGCTTTTGCGGCATCCGCCACTTTCTTTACCGATTCCGCATAATAGCAGGAACCAATATAGTACTCATCTGTACCGCCCGCATTACTCTGTTCTGTCCGCCCATCCAACGCCAGCCAGTCTCCCAGTTGATTACTGAAATCAAACAAGTATTTTTGCCCTCTCGCCTGATCTTCCCGTGTGATCTTATCCACCCAGTCTTTCATCATCGGATAATAGGAACGGAGCGCTTCCAGATCTCCATAATGCTCATACAGTACCGTCGGCAGAAATGTCGCAATGTCTCCCCAGACACTGGAAAAGATCGCCGCATCTTTTTCCCATACCGGAATCACTCCCGGCAGGATTCCATCCAATTGTACCTGTTCTGTGCGCAAATCATGAAGAAACTTATTGTAAAATGCCGCCGTATCCATATTATAACTTGCAGTTCCTGAGAACACCTGACAGTCTCCTGTCCATCCCAGACGCTCATCTCTCTGCGGACAGTCCGTCGGGAAATCAATGGAATTCGACTTCTGACCCCACAGCGCATTTAAAAACAGCCGGTTTACTTTCGCGTGTCCGGTTTCAATCGTTCCCGTGATTTCCATATCGGAATAGAGTACTTTTCCTACGAAGTCTTCTGCATGAAGCGTTCCTTCCCATCCGCTTACGCGCACATAGCGGAATCCGAAAAATGTAAACGACGGCTTTACCCATTCTTCTCTTCCATCTGAAACATAGATAAATTGTGCTTTCGCCGCGCGATAGTTTTCATTATAAAAATTTCCATCTTGCAGAATTTCTCCAAAATCCAGCACTACTTTTGTTCCTTTTGAAAGGCCTTTGGCATGAAAAGCCACGTATCCTGCAAAATTCTGACCAAAATCCAGTACAGTCTCTCCCGCCGGAGTGTGAATCACTTCTCTAACCGGAAGTTCCTCCTTTTCCAATACCGGAAGACTGTATCGTTCCACTAATTTCCCTTCTATTTCTCCGTAAACAGGTGTTTTCAAAGGATTTTCTTTCTTCTCCCACAGAACACGGTTGACAATTTCTCCGTCATAAATGTCGCTGCCTTCTGTATTAGAACCCCTATATTTCCATGTATCATCTGACGGAATTACTTCCACGCTTCCGTCTTCATATTGCAGATGGATCTCCGCGATCATCTGAAATTCACTTCCAAAATTCTCTGTCTTTCCATTCAGACCGAATTTTCCTTTGTACCAGCCGTTTCCGAGTGAAACCTCAATCTTATTCCGTGTCTTTTCCTGATCAGATAAAGTTCTTTCAACTCCATTTGGCGAATCTGCCCCATCAAAATGATTTCTCCCTGATTCATCACACCGGATCATGGAAGTAATATTATAGGTCTGATACTGGCACTCTGTATGGTAATCACTGTAATAAGGCGTCAATACTTCCTCTCCTATTTTCTTTCCGTTTAATCTGGCAGCGTACAGACCTAAACCGGAAATATACAAACGTGCCTTTTTCACCGGCTTCTCTGCGGTAAATTCCTTTTCAAATGTAGGATGAAAATGATCCGATTTCTGCGGTTTGATCCACTTTCCCATCCATTCTTCACGCATCTTAGCAGTCTCAAAAAACGCTTTTTCCGCACTCACCGCAGTTTCTCCATTATCCGCTTTGACTTGTACCCGAACATAATACCGGATCCGCGGCATAGGGGTAAACAGAAGCTTTTCTCCGGCAGAATTCAGTCCGGCTCCTTCCTTTACATATACAATCGTCTGAAATCCCGCATCCAAACTAATCTCAATTTTCGCATAATCTGCTTTTTTTGCCTTTGTCTCTGTCACCAGCCATGCAACACGGACTGACTCAAAAGAATATCCGATGGGATTTGTCATGCCATTGATTTTTACTTTACTTATCTTCATTTTGAGCACCTCTTACCTTTCCTATTTCTACTCGTCATGTATTTCTTGATAGATATCGTAATACAAATTCCCGAAATCAGATATCCCTATTTTGTCTATTATATCCTTATTTTGACAAAAAAGAGGCACCATAGACCTTTCATCCACAATACCCCTTTGATACTTCGTCGTCATTCTCACCTTTTGTATTTAGAAATATCCGGACCGCCCGATCTCCGAGTATACATTCCGGAACTTCTTTGTAAGCCAAGACTGCCATTGAAATGAACATCCTTGTCCTTTTTCCTACATGGTTCAGTTCAACGCCTACAATTCCTTCATCAATTCTTCTATCACTTCCACACTCTCTTCCAGCGCATCTGCAATCTCTTCTACTGATTTTCCTTTTGCAATTTTTTTCTTAATCAACTCCTTCAGCGCATCTTTGCGTCCTTCTTCTCGTTCATAATATTTCTCTTCCCATGCCTGCATATACTTCACCCCTGCTTCTTCACTGTTTTTCACCTTACATACGCGCTGATGGATCCGTTTGATATGCTCGCTTTCTGATTGTTCCGCCACCTCATCTGTGCTTTCTTCTACATAGTGCAGAAACTCTACCAGTTCCTTTGATACTTCATCGTCATTTTCCCCTTTTGTATTTAGAAATATCCGGACCGCCCGATCTCCGAGTGTACATTCCGGAACTTCTTTGCAGGCTGCCTCAAATGTATATTGATATTTCTTATACCCGAAGATATCAAAAGTGCAAATCAAGATAATATACGTAGCGTTCAGCAGATTATAATCCGGAATTCCCGGTTCCAGAAGATTCGTATCGATCAATGCCTGATAATACCTGCTCCGCTTCGCCAGATCGTTTTTCTTCTTGTTTTGCATTTCTGTATTATACAGCACCGCGTTTTCATCGACAGAAAAAACGTCCAGCCGAATCGAACGGATCAGCGGAGACAGTCTCAACTCTTTCTCCGTCTCGTTATGTGTAAGGAGCGAAATCTCCTTTCCGAAAATGATACTCAGCACATCCCGGTGTATCTCGGGATCTTCCATGACTTCATCAAATAAAAACCTGTCTGTAAGGTTTAACTCTTTTAATGGTACCCTGTTCTGTTTTTTATCCATACATTTCTCCTTTATCTTATCACATTTTGCAGTAACTTAACAGATAATCAGTGAAAATTTACAATCATACGCATTCCCCCCTGCCGCTTTCCATTTACATTCAAATGCTGAGATTCTAAGGCGAAACGCCATGAATAATAGAAGTCTTAGAACATTTGACCTGTGAAGATAGGATATCACATTTCATTTATTTATACAACACTATTTTTGATATCTTAAACCATTTTTCGCTACACCTCGCTACATTTTCGCTACAACATTTTTCTACAATATGAATCAGGACTGCCCGATCAAAAGCAGTCCTGATTCATCTCAATACTTTTCCTGTATGAAATTAATCTTCTACGCTTCTTTTGCCTGCATCCGCTTCAGATCACGTTCACAGTGATAGAACAAAATCATCAAAACAAAGATGATCACGACCATGATAAACGGAAGCCAGTTATACAGGAAATTGATCGCTGTTCCGACGCTCGCCGCCTGCTGCAGTCCCTGCGCATCCAAAGCACCGTCAAATCCTGCCGCATCAATGACCCAGCCGAATACAGCCGTTCCAAGACCCAGACCTACTTTCTGTGCTGCGGAAATTCCTGCATTTCCCATACCGACTGTATCAATTCCGGATTTCAAAGTTCCATACGTTACAGTATCGGCTACCATACCAAGCGCCATGCCTCCTGCCATGCCGACACCGCAGCCTTTCAGTACATTGAAGACGATCATCAAAACCGGACCTGCAGATTCTCCGACTAGGCCGAACCCCAGAAAACCTACCGCCATAACGGCCATACCTGCTATGTAGATCTTGCTTTTATCGAATTTTTTCATAAAAATAGGTGTTACAAACATAATTCCAAACTGTGCGATGGAAATTGCATTTGACAATGCGCCATATTGCCCCATGTCATAAAGAACATACTGGCAGAAATATACATTTCCCATAGAGTACATAATTACAACAAAGAATACTACAAAATTCGAAAGTGTAAGGAGCAGCCAGTATTTATTGGTCAGCAGTGCCTTTACCGTTGCCATTACATTCCCATTGTTCTTTTTCTCTTTTGCATCTTTCTCGTCTGTCGCCTGCGCCGTATCTTTTACACGCTCTTTTGTACTGAACACGCAGAACAGAGAAACGATTACCATGATAATGCAGTAAATCAGCATTGTGATTGTAAATGCACGCTGTGTGTAAAGTGTTTTTGTACTACTCGTGAACTTTCCAAGCAGTGTGATAAAGGTAGTGTTTACAAATACATTTCCTAATGTCTGGAAAATCTGCTGTATATTTCCAAGGAAACCTCGCTCATACGGATTCGCAGTAATCAGCGATACCATGGAATAATACGGAACCAGCATTCCCGTCAGGCAGACCGCATTTACAATATTATACATCAGGAAAATGTATACATACTGTGCCATCTCCGGCATATTCTGTGGTACATAGAACAAAAGCATCGTTGTCACTGCAAATGGAATGCACATATATGCCAGCCATGCACGTCCTTTTCCCAGTTTGGATTTTGTACGGTCTACCATACGTCCGACGATCAAATCCGAAATGCCGTCGAATACTTTGGATACTGCAAAAATTGTCGCAATAATACCCGCATTCAATCCAACTGCCGATGTAAAGTAAATCGTCAGGAAAGAGCCGATGATCCCGTTGATCATATTAAATGCAAAACCGCCGGTTCCATACCCGATACGCTCACCCCAGCCAAGAGGTGCGTCCGGATCATTGTGTTTTGTTGCTAAACTCATCATTTTCTCATTCTCCTTTTTCTTATTCTTTAAAAGCGCTTTTCTTTTGTGAGATTATCATATCATGACCGGTCGATCATAAATATCTTTATTTTGTCTATTTTATCTTTATTATATCTTATCTTTCTTTTCTCATATTTTTCAGAAGTTTCCCGCGAGTTTTGACGTGAGATTCGGTCCATATTCCAACTTATATATCCAGCGCCGTATGATATCCCCAGTACACTGCATTGGTAATCGTAGATACTTTCGCCGCGTCTCCGATTACCCTTACAAATGGCGCCGCATCCTGCAGTTCCTCCACCACATCGGTTCTGGAACGCTGTCCCAGCGCGCAGATGACCGAAGTTCCCGGAACCAGTTCTTTCTCTCCGGCCTTATTTTCACAGAGAATCCCTTCCGCCGTAACTTCCAAACCTTTCATACCCGTATGTACCGTCACATACTTGTCTATCTCCTTTAAAAGAAGCGGACGGTGGCGTACATTGGCGTCCGGGGCCAGTTCATCCCGCATTTCTACAAGATGTACGTGCTTTCCTTCCATTCCCAGATGAATCGCACACTCACAGCCTGCGAGACCTCCGCCGAATACAACCACGTCATCTCCGACTTTTTCCTTTTCCCGGTAATAATTGTTTACGACCACCACATTTTCTCCGTCTAATCCCGGAATCGGCGGCACGAGCGGCGAGGAGCCGACTGCAATGATCAATGCATCCGGCTGTTCCTTTTCGGCATATTCCTTCGTCACTTCTGTATTCAGACGGATTTCCACACCCGCCTGTTCTGCCAGTAATCGGTATGTTCCTGAGAGCTCATACATTTCATGCTTGAACGGAATCGCCTGTTCACTTTTCAGGATTCCGCCCACTTCTGATTCTTTTTCACACAGAATCACCTGATGTCCTCTTCTTGCCGCCGTGTATGCTGCATACAATCCTCCCGGTCCGCCGCCTGCGACAAGTACTTTTTTCCTGACGGGTGCAGGCAGAACTTCATCCCCCTCCAGTTCTCTTCCGATCAGTGGATTGACGGTGCATCTTCTCGTTGAGGTTGCCGCACGTTCTGCCATACAGGTAAAGCACCGCAGACACTTTACAATTTCCTTCTCCCGGTTCTCTGTCACTTTTCTCGGCAGATATGGATCTGCCAGAAGCGCTCTTGCCATGTAGACCACATCTGCTTTCCCGGATGCAATGATCTCTTCCATCTGCTCCGGATCATTCAGTCCGCCGATGGTTGCCACCGGAACTGATACATGTTTCTTAATTTCTGCCGCCAGATAGACATTACACCCATGCTCTTTGAACATGGACGGATGGGTATCGCCAAATCCTCTCTGATAGGTTCCGGCTGATACATGAAGTAAGTTGATATACGGTTCGATCTGCTGTGCGATCCGGCATCCTTCTTCCAGATCATAGCCGCCCTCAAGCAGTTCGGAACCGCTAAGACGGAACTCCAGCGGGAAAAATGGTCCGACTGCTTCACGGATCGCTTTTAACACTTCTACTGCAAAGCGGCAGCGGTTTTCCAGACTTCCGCCATATTCATCCGTACGCTTATTAAAATATGGAGACAAGAACTGATTGATCAGCCAGCCGTGCCCGCCATGGATCATCAGCATTTCAAATCCGGCTCTCTTTGCCAGTCCCGCAACATGTGCATAAGATGCCACAATATCATCGATCATTTCCTTTGTGAGCGCCTTGACCTCCACGCCATCCGGACGAACCGTGTCAGACGGACCCCACTGGTTCATAGACTTTTGCCTGCTCTTATCTGTCATATAGGTTCCTGCATACATGCCGGAATGGGACAATTCCAGACTCGGCATGGCGCCGTGCCTGCGGATTGCATCTGCAGTATATGTTGCCGCTGCCAGAGAATTCAAGATGCTCTCATCCAGATGGTAAGCATGACTTCCGTCCGTCTTCGGATGCACCATCAGCTCGCTGACTGTCACTGCTCCTGCTCCGCCTTTTGCCCGCAGTTCATAAAATGCCGTTGATTTCGGGCCGATACAGCCGTCATTGGTAATATCTGTACCGCCCATCGGCGCGGAAAACATTCGATTGCGGAAGGTTGTCCTTCCCAACGTAATTGGTTTACATAAGTTCGGATATTTTCGTATCATCTTTCATTTCTCCTTCTGATAAACTATCTTCCTGCTGAATTTAGAATATCAAAAGCAGAAGACTTTTTATATTTTTATTTTGCTGTTAATATTTTTATTTTGTCCTTTATTAAAAATCACTTTATATATTTTTCTATTGTTCTGTTAATTATCCCACTCCAGATCTGCTCTCACATCTGCAAAATCTATCTCCAGATCGCCCTGAAAGATTCCGACCGGCACTTTGCTGTCAAATCCAAAGATTACCGGCATATTTCCCTTTTCAAATTCATGCACGATCACGGTTTCATTTTTCATATCAATCATCCAGTACTCCCGCACCCCCGCATTTCTATATTTCTCCAGTTTAATTGTCATATCTTTTTTTCTTGTGCTTTTCGATAACACTTCGGCTACAAAATCCGGTGCTCCCATAATGCAGCGTTCCACGTTTTTCTTCTTATCGCATAAGACTACAATATCCGGCTGCACCATTGTTTTATTATCACAGACAAGCTGCACATCCACCGCAGCCGTCAGTACTTTACATCTGCCCTTCTTTTTTTTGATGTAATTTTGTATTGTGTTAGCAATACTCATGATGATCACCTGATGTGCAAAGCTCGGTGACGCCATATCATAGAACACGCCATCAATCAACTCGACTCTTCTCTCATCCGGTATCGCATAATAATCTTCGATTGTATACAAGTTAGTTCCTCCATTTTTTGTACTTTTTGTTTTTTCCCGTTTTCATCGTAATTCCCATTTTTTTCAAATTCTGAACCTCCGGACGAATCTGTCCTTATGAATGGAACCGAATGTTCCACTTGTATATTGAAATCGTCAGAATATTGGAAATGCACCCGCATTCTCTACGGGTGCATCTACTGTAACATATCTCTCTTTTCGTTTCAAGCTTTTCTTGATGTTTTTCCGCTACTTCGAGTTTATTTATCGCCTGCGATATGGTTCTCATCCAGCTCGCTGCGGATTTTCTGCGCTTCCTCTTCATCCAGATTCCATGTAAGTGTCACAAGAAATGCAAGTGCAAAGCAAATTGCAGGTACCAGATTGACGGTAATATTAATTCCCCGCAGTGCCTCTGCCGTTTGTTCCGCATTTGCCACATATCCAAACGCTGCCATAATCGAAACCCCAACGCCCGCAACTGCAGATCCGGCTTTTGACGCCAGTCCATTTGTCGCGTAGGCTGCTCCGTCTGCACGGACTCCGGTATGATATTCCGCATAATCAATGGCATCCGCCAGCATACTTAAAATCAGCGGTGAACCTACCGAACAAAGTCCAAAAAGGAATGTGGCGATCGTCAGCATCGTAATATTATCCGCCGGGATGAAGAAAATCCACAAAAGTATCAGTACTGTAACACCGTTCGTTGCGGCTACAACTTTCTTTTTCCCGAATTTTGCCGCCAGCTTAGGAATCATCATGACACCGATGATCCCGCCGATAGATGGAAGCGTCATCAGCAGACTTACAAGGTCTACCCGTTTCAGCACATAAATATAGTAATATACTGCCACGCCTATTCTTCCCATAAATCCACACATCACAAAGAACTGAATCAACGCAACCTTTATAATATGCTTACTGGAAAAGATCGTACGGATTGTTTCCTTGATCGGAACCTTTTCTTTTTTTACCGGCTGAATGACCTCTTTACTTGTAAAGAAAGTAATATAAAAACTGATAAATCCGATGACTGCAAAAACGAGCGCTGTGTATGTATATCCCTTTCCTGACGAAGTATCTGCTCCGCTAAAGAACAAGATTAACGGCATTGCCGCAAAGTTGACGATCAGCATCCCAATATTCATGCCGTTCATACGGAAAGCCGCCAGTGAGCTTCTTTCTTTTACATCCGATGTCATAACGCCCGCAAGCGCTCCATACGGAATATTTACCAATGTATACAGCATCCCTGCTGCAATATAAGAAAATGCTGCAAACGCGATCTTTCCGCCCATTGAAACATCCGGTGTTGTAAAGACCAGTACAGAAAAGATTGCCAGAAACGGTGCTCCAAACAGCATATACGGTCGGAAACGTCCCCACTTTGTATGCGTTCTCTCTGCAATTGCTCCCATCATTGGATCGTTTACTGCATCCCAGATTCTGGCGATCAAAAAGATGGTTGTAACAATCGCCGGCGCCAGACCGACAACATCTGTATAAAACACGCTCAGATAAGAGCCGATAAACGTCCAGCAGAACTGACTTCCGAAATCTCCAAACAAGTATCCCACTTTCGCCGATAAAGGCAGTTTTTTCGTATTATTTTCCATTTTTTCCCCTTTCTGCTAGACAATGATCATCTGTTTCTTTGTATAAGTTCCGCCGAAAAACGTCGTATATTCTGCGTTGTCATCAAACGTATCCATCTCTGGCGGCATATAAGAACAACTTGCCCCGAAACGCACCGTCACATCGTGAAATCCCTGTGAAAGTCCTCCGTCCTTCATTACTTTCAATACCGCCACATCTGTAACGCGCCAAAAGTCTACACTGTCCTTTTCCATTTCTTCTGTCGTATAGTCTTTTCCGTTAATACTCCATATCACAGTATCCCATGGAAAGCATTCTCCGTCAACGATCACTCTGCCCGGACGTAACTGACTAAGCCAGATTCCCTTATAGTAATCGCTCCGCACGCACACCTGAAATCCGATGATTTTCCCATCCTGCTCTATATTGTGAAATCCTCTATACTGAATCACATCTTTTTCCAGCATTTTCCTCTCTCCTTTCTAATACCCCAGCAAACGCTTCATCATCACATGCTGCTTACGCAGTTCCTGTGAAGTAAATCCCGGTTCTTCCTTGCGCTCCCCTTCGTATTCACTCAAAAGATAGCCTTCCCATCCATTTTCTCTCAAAATTTTTATAATATCCGGATACGGGATCGTCAGTTCTTCAAAATTATCATCCATCTTATTAAACTTTGCATGGATACATTTTACATACGGCAGCAGCGGAATGATTTCTTCCGGAAGCGAATGTGCCAGTTCATTCGTGTACACCAGGACTCCCGGTACGTCAAAGCGGTTTTGGAACACGCTCAGATCGATGTTCAGTCCAAAATGTTTCGTCTTCGTCTCATCAATAAAATCCGTATATACTTTTACAGCCGGACTTTGCAGCGTCATCGGAAGATGAATTTCCGGGCACATAATCACATCATATTTTTCGGCTTCCGGAAGTACGCTTTCTATGATCTCTCTCCATCCTTCTTCCGGCATTCCGTCTCCATGCACGGCGTCCGCACTCTGAATCCCCATCTTTGTCCGAAGTACCCTGAACCCAAGCGCATGGGCAATTTGAAAGTCATTGACCAGCAGACGTCTTGCTTCTTCCAGATTGATTCCTCTTGTCTTGTACAGACGGGTATCGATCCAGTGTCCGTATTCTGCAGGTTCAATGTTATATTTTTCGCAAAGATAATTCCACTTTTCCAAATATTCACTGCTTAACTCCGGATAGCTGTCAATATGGGAATTGGCAAGAATTTCAATTCCGGTCGCCCCCATATCATACATATCCTTAAAGCAGTCTTCCAAATCCATCGTACGTCCGTATTCACCTGAATAGCTGTATATCGATACACCTCGTTTGATTTTTCTTTCCATCGTCCACTTCCCCTATTCGAACTTGATTTCTTTATTTTCCCGTGCAGAACAATAGATTGCGTCCAGGATCTTTGTTACCATGAGCGCCTGTTCCGGTTTTACCAGCGGCTCGGTTCCGTTCTGTACGGCTTCCAGCCACTGTCGGCAATCAATGACGCCTTCCTCATCTCCGCCGCCGCCAAAATAAGCAACTCCGCCGACAGCAGAAACTCTTTCTTCCATCAATTCTCCGTTTCTGCCCCGGTTATAGATTACCTCCGGAACCTGATAGCTCATACCGGAACGCACTTCTGCCCCTGCCAATGTTCCACACAATGTTGTAGAAGCTTCTTTTGACTCCAGCACGTTCAGCGCCCAGCTTGCTTCTAGCGCGATCGCTGCCCCGTTTTTCATCTTGATGTATCCCATTGCGGAATCTTCCACTTCATAGGTTTCCGGATCCCATGGTCCGAAGATATTTCCTTCGGTAGCCTGCGGCAGATGTCCCAGCTTGTAGAAAACAGACCCCGTTACACTATCCACATCATAATTATCCATACACCACAGTGTAATATCCAGCGCATGTGTACCGATATCGATCAGCGGTCCGCCGCCCTGAAGAGCCTTATTTGGGAATACTCCCCATGTCGGCACGGCTCTTCTTCTCACTGCATGGGCCTTTCCATAATAAATTTCTCCCAAGTCGCCTTTTTCACAGGATTTGTGAAGATTCTGCACGTCCTTGCGGAAACGGTTCTGATACCCGACCGTAAACTGCATTCCGGATTCTTTCCATGCATCGACCATCTTCTGTGCCTCTTTTGGACTGTGCGACATCGGCTTTTCGCAATACACATGCTTCTTTGCCGCAAATGCCGCAATGGCGATCTCACTGTGAGATACGTTCGGCGTACAGATATGTACGACTTCTACTTCTGAATCTGCAAGCAGGTCTTTATAATCTGTGTAAACCCTTGCATCCGGCGTTCCGTATTCCTTTGCTGCCGTCTGCGCTCTTTCTTCAATAATATCGCAGAATGCAACAATTTCGTTCAGATCTGCATTTTTCTTCAATGCCGGAAAATGTTTCTGATTTGCAATTCCTCCACAACCGATCACTCCAATTTTCAATTTGCTCATTTTGTTTCTCCTCCTTAATATTTCATTAAATTATTACTTTCCTTGTCATGGTTCCTTCCAACGGTACCGGAATATAGGCGGTCCTTGTACATACAGTCAACTTCACTTTGTGCTCGCCCTTTTCAAGACCCCCTTCTTTTCGCACTCTGATTGTCGCAGGGCATCCGTATTCCCATTTGATTTCTGCCACTGTTTCCATCTCTTTCAAAGTAAACCAGTCGATGTGATCAGGGGTAAAAAGAATGTCTTCCTCCGGCACTTCTTCTCCATCGGTTTCTACTTTAATAAAATTTATCATGGACAAAGGAATTCCTCGATAATATGTAATATGTGTTTGCATTTCATAGCCGGTAATTTTCCCGTTTTCTTCCACATTTTTGCAAGTTCCTTCAATAAACACATTATTATCAAACATTTTCTATTCCTCCTTTCCTTCAATTTCCTTGATTAATCTTTGAATCAATTTCTGGTGCGCCGCCACCTGTTCTTTTTCCGGGATCGGCTGTCCGGGCAATGTCCAACGATTTCCTTCATATTCAGTAGAAACATAACCTTCATACCCATGATCATGGAGATACTGTATAATTTCTTTATAATTGATACTCCATTCTTCTCCTGTTTCGGTCATCTCATATAACTTGAAATGAAAATGCCGGATGTATTTTACATAAGGATCCATAACCGATAAGCTGCAATTTTCATACCCATCCAGATTTCTGGCATATTCCATATCTTTTGCCGGATCCTTCACATAAGACATCAGCTTTTCATCCATCTTCCCGCCAATCTCTTTCGTTAATCGGAATGTATCTCCTCCGGCTTCGAATATTTCATTGGCATACCGGATCAATTCCGGATTGGTTTCGTATAATTTGGTGCAATATTCTGCGACCACACGCGGCGGACGTTTCATAAAGATGCTTGTATCCGGTACGATTCCCACATAAGGAGAATCCAGACGAACCATTTCTTCCAGAAATTCTTCTGTCTTACGGACGCCAAACCCAAGTCCGCCATGAATCTCAATACACATAGCGACATCATTTTTCTCTGCTGTTTCCAGACAAGGCTCCAGAATCCATGCCGGAACCATAGACACCAGGCGGATAACCTTAAATCCCAGACGATGAGCCATGATAATTTCTTTTTTAATCAATTCCACGCATTCTCTTTTTGTCAGTTCTCTGTTCTTATACAGGTTTGTGTTAAGAAATACGTCTGCGCAGGCAAGACCCGGATGATACTTCTTCATCAGAGCATCCCACTCCCGATATGTCTCTTCCGTCGGCGAAGGCGTACCTTTCAACATTTGATCCGGCAGCAATTCGATTCCGTCAACCTTAAGTTCCTGCATGAATTTCAGCATATCTTCCAGATTCATTTTTCCATGAAGATACTGGTACTGCAGGCTGTACAGACTTACACTTGTTTTAATTCCCATAGTTTCTTATTATTCTCCTTCTATGCTTTTGATAGATTTTATTTTACAGAAATTCTTTTCTTACCGCTTTTCTTATTATCTCTTGTATTTTTTCAGAAATTGTCTGTCAAAAAAACGCAAAAAAAAAGATGCAAAAACCGCTAACAGATTTTTGCATCCATATCATTTATTGTCTTTCAACGGAAATCCAGCGCATTTCATGCGGCCGCATCACAATTTCCAACCGGATTCCTTTTGGTTCGGATATTACATTCTTGAGGGCGATCTTTGGCACAGATACATTTTTCAGATATTCAATATCCTCCGGCCTCAATTCCTCTGTGCATTCCAACTCAACCCATTTATCCAGCACGCTCCCATACTCCGGATTTATGATCCGCTGCCGGATCGTGTACTGACAGTCCGGCTCCAGATGCTCCAGAGAAAACGTCATTGCCATGTTTTCCTGATTCGTAAACAGATGCTCCAGCTTATCCGGTCTGTGAGAATCCTCTTCCACCATAAAATAAACCGGAGCCAGTTCTTTATTGTGAAATACCAGAATCTGGATATCTCCCCGCTCATCCTTCGTCACCAGATAATTTTCGCCCTTTTCCAGAAGAAATTCTCCCATACTGTTCAGAAATTCGAAAGCATACAATGACGGTTTGCAGATTCCGTCCTTTGTCATAAGTCCGGCGCTGCCGCTTAATATGCTTCCGGAATCATAATATTCATTCAGCAGATCTGTCGCATACCAGATTCCCATCGCATCTACTTCCTGCGAATATTGTGTCACATTTTTCAAGATATACGTTCCTTTATGACAACTATCCTGAAGGTAATTTCGATTCGCCATACTGTTGCTCCAGTCCGTAATATAATATTGATTCTGAAAATTTTCTTCCTTCAGGATTTCTTTTATCATCTGAATTTCCCTGCCCAGAAAGTCTTCATCCAATATTCTTTGATACCCGCCCGACTCCAGCTCGCCTGAATAAGACATGTCCATAGTTGTAAATATATCCGGCATGTTTCCAAAGGAAAGAAAATCCTTAATAATCTTTTTCATAATGAAATCATTCGGCATGACAAGAAGTCCGGGACCGGCTACGCGCGCTTCCGGAAGCATTCTTTTTACGATCTGATATCCCCTGTTCCACACCGTTCTGGTACTATACGCATTTGATTCAAAATATGGTCTCTCGTTCAGGAAAAATGTAAACTCAAAAATCCACTGCCCGGCAGTGCTTTTCCCGTAACGCTTCACCAGATGATGCATTAATCTTTCCAGTAATTCCGCCCATTCTTCTTCACTGTGAAACAGAATTCCTTCTTCTTTATGATAAATCATCTTTTCATTACTTGCCATTGCCTTATTTGTCCGCTGTCCAAGATCAAAAAATACTTTGATATGGTTTTCCACGCAAAAATCAAGAATCCCGTCTATTTTATTAAAATTGGCCGTTCCTCTGTTTCCCTCCCCATAAATCAACATCTGTTCCGAAAACCAATTCCAGATACGCACATACTCATATCCGATTTTATTTTTTAAGATCAACAGTTGCTTTCTCATACTCGCCGCTTCTAATAAATATGCCGGTCCTACATTCAATACTCGATTTTTCCACATACGATAATCCAGTGTATTTCTGACGTCTATGTGATAAACCTCCTGTGCTTTTACTTCTTTCGTCTGTCTGATCTGTGTCTCCTTCATGATCTCGCGGAGCTTTTGACGTTCTTTTGTATCCTCTTTGACGTTCCTGCTATGGTTCTCTCTGTATTCTGTCGGAGTCACTCCAAAAAACTCTTTAAAGTCCTTATTCATCGCCGAAGGATTCGAGAATCCGTTGTTTACCGCAATTCTTGAAATGGGAAGCTGTGTACCCGCCAACGCATCCGCCGCCCTCTGCAGCCGGATTTTTCTGACATATTGTACAAATGATTCGCCGGTTGCCTTTTTAAAGAAACGCGAAAGAGAGGACGGAGTCATATATACCTTCTCCGCAATTTCCGTTAAACTTACTGTATCGTCATAGTTCGCATAGATATAGTTTAAAATCTGAGACAGTCTCTTACTCTGCCAGTACTGATTATCTGCATTGCTTTTCTCTGTATCAGCCTGAAAATAGTGAAGCAGATAATCCAGAATTTTATATTCGGTTCCCATTACCAGAAAAGCCTGCTGTTCCCCATCGGCATAAGCAGTCAGCAGTTCTCTGATATATCCCCGAAGCACTTCATACTTATAACTGTTCTCAACCGCACTGTTCAGCCGTAAGCTGACATAGTCCTCCTCCTGATAACGACAGACCAAATGGTATGGAAAATAGATTCTGCATATCAGACTTTCCTTTCCGGATGCCAGCGAATGCTTCTTCCCGGAATTGATTAATATCATTTCATTTTGCGGAATCCTGTACCTTTTTTCTTCTATCTCAATCTCACAGGTTCCGGCTATTACATATATGAATTCGAATTCAATATGCCAGTGTATTTTTTCATCAATCTTTGAAAAAACTGTTGTTTCAATTTCTGCATGATTTTCCATCTTCCAGACCTTCCTCCCAGTGTTGCCGGAATCCCGCGGCAATCAAAAAACACCACCTATGTTCCTGTCATCGGTTTATTGTTATAATAACTTTTTATTGCCGGACCGTCAATAGATACAAGCACGAATAAGTCCTGCCGCAGCATACTGCCGCGGCAAGACTTTTCCTTCGCTTATTCAAAATCTACGGATTTTCCGGTTCTTGAGGATTCTCTTACTGCTTCCATCAAAGCCAGTACACGACGGACCTGAGCAGGTTTTACAAGAAATTCTTCTTCTCCCCGATATGCTTTCTTATAGTTCTCAAAATAATCTTCATGACGGGTATCTACTTTCGGCAGTGGTTCCGTTACGATCAATCCCTCTCTCGGCGGACCAAACGATCTTGTCGGTCCTGCCGCCGTCATCGTCCTGACTCCTGCAACATTATGCAGTACATCCGTCGCCCGGACAATCTTTCCTACCGGAGCAAAACCGTCCACATAAGCGGTTCCTTTATCTCCGCAGACAAACCAGTGACGCTCATACCAGTTGTCCGCATCCTTCAGATAATATGTTCCCAGCTCAATTTCCACAGCAAGTCCATTTTCGAAGAGAAGCTGAATGTTGAAATAATCGTCTACCTCAAAGTTGATGACGTTTCTAACTGTCGCGTATACGGATTTCACTTTAGAATCCACCATCCAGAGTGTCTGGTCGATCAGATGTACGCCCCAGTCGTAAAGCATACCGCCGCCCTCTGAAATATATACGTGCCAGTCGTGCATGTTTCCGTTAAAACCGTATAACTGATTCTTAATCATATATACATTTCCAAGGCTCTGCTTGTCGTATACTTCTTTGATTTTTCGGAAATCAGGATCAAACCTTCTCTGGTGATGCACCGTAAACTTCACATGATTCTCCTCAACCACCTGCATCATCTCATCAAACTCCGCTACAGACATCGCGGCAGGCTTTTCACAAATGATATCTTTTCCCGCCCGTGCCGCACGTTTTACCAGATCCAGATGCTGATTATTATTTGCCGCGATAATCACCACATCAATCTTCGGATCGGCAAGTAATTCTTCTACTGTTTCGTAACGGATGATTCCTTCTTTTACATCTTCTAATTGTTCTTTCTCTCTGTCCGTAATTCCGACAACCCGGATTCCGTCCATCTGTGTCAGCATCGTCTCATGTTCATGGCCCATGAACCCATGTCCTATAATTCCAAATCCAATATCACTCATATCTTCTACCTCTTATGATTTACTTTCAAAATTTACTGATTTTCCAACAATTTCTGCATCATTTTCTGATGACGTTCCAGCATCAGCATGGAATGACCCGAGTTATACTCCTCATATTCTGAAACAACATACCCCTCATAATCTGAATTTTTAATCACATCAAAAATTTCTTTATATGGAATCGCCGCCTCTTCCAGATTCTCATATACATAATGAAATTTTCCATGCATATGGAAGCACATCGGCATGATTTCCTTCAGTCCTTCCAGCGCAAATGAAATATCTTTTCTGAATTGCAGGAATCCATAACTGTCACGCAAAAACTCCAGTTCCGGTTTTTCTGCCCCTGCTTCAATTGCCTTTGCCTGTGCCTCCTCCTGCGGAATTTCCGCATATCTCATATCTCTGATCATTTCCAGAATATGCTCACTGCCGCCTGCCTTCAGCGCGTTATCCCAGAGCATTTTGTTCGGCTTATTTGCAAAGCATCCGAAGTCCGGAACAAATCCAAGATATTTCGAACCTGTTTTATCAATTTCTTCCATAAACCGCAAAACCATCGGAGATTTCGGATAATCCGGATTATGGATTTCAATTCCTACTTTGACGTCATAAGCTTCCGCATAAGGCGCCAGCTTTGCAAAATTTTCCGGTCCGATCAGATATTGCTCACGAATCACCTTGCATCCCATTTTATGTGCATTTTTGATATCACGAATTGCAGCCTGAATCATTTCATCATCCGTCATACTCCTGCTGCGGTACAACCCTTTGTCCATATTTGCTCCATAACAAACCGGCTCCATATCATAATGACGGCAGATTGCATCAAATTCTCCCAGAAATTTATCACTTACCTCCGGATAAGAAGGGATCATCTGTGTTGCAACGATCTCAAATCCTTCGCATCCTAATTCTTTCGCCTTACGGATACAATCCTCCAGATTCATTTCCCCTTTGCAATATTCTGTCGAAAAAGAATATAATGTTACGCCCAGTTTTATATTACTCACTGTTACCTCCTTCTTGCGCGTCTTTTCAGCGCATAATGGTATACCCTTGGGTATTACCTCCTTCTTGCGCGTCTTCCCAGCGCATAATGGTATCTACGCAATTACAAGTGTCTTACTGCCGCATCCGTCATTCGGCATATACATATCCGGTCCGATTTCCATATATGGTGAGCGGAAATACATGACAAATTCGATTTCATGTTCTCCCGGCTCATATCCGCCATCTTTGAATACGTGAATCGTTGCCGGTTCCGCAACCGGCCAAAACACATCGCCCAGATGTTCCAGTTCTGCCATTCCGTACTCTCTGCCGTGAAGTCCGAATGTAAGATCCTGCTGCGGAATTTCTTCTCCGTCGATTTTCACCCGAAGCTCATTGATTGCCGACAAAAAATGTCCTCTGTAATAGCTGAGCTTCACATCAAACCGGCATCCTGTCTTTTTGCCGTTCGCCCAGATGTGCTTCAATGAGTCGTCACATACAACATCTGTAAAATTTAAACGTAATGCTATCATCTTTTTCTCCTTTCACTTTTCCTATAACCCAAGAATTTTCTTTTCCATCTGGATATGGCGGGCAATCTGCTCTTCCGCATCATTCTGCAGGAACAGATGACCCTCATATTCTGTAATCACCGTGCCTTCGAAGCCGGACTCCTGAATCAACCCCAAAAGTGTTTCATACGGAATCGTTGTTTCTACGCAGTCTTCTCCGATGTGATAGAACTTTCCATGGTAATATTTCGAATGCCGTAATACGGTTTGAAAGCCTTCAATGTCTGCCGGCTGAAATGTCAGCGAACCGAACCAGTCGCTGACTGCCATCTTCTCCGCAAGTCCTCCGCCCAGTTCTTTCATCTTTTCCTGCATCATTTCTTCGGTGTATCCATTCCACCGGTTATTGATAATGAATTCCAGATTTTCTCTTTTCGCTCCCAGCTTTAAAAAACGGCTGATCTGGATTTCATTCGGCCGCTCGATATAACAGCCGAAATCAGGCACGAACCCCACCCATGGAGATTGTATTTCATCAAAAATGTTGAGCAGTTCCTGTACCTCTGGGTCACTGGGAAGCATCGGCGAATGAATTTCAAAACATACGATCACGCCATATTTTTCCGCCTCCTTCGCAATCCGCGGATACAATCTGCCCGGAATTCCAAATCCTCTCATATACTTACAGCCCAGTTTATGCGCGGTCATAAGATCAAATATCACCTGAGTAATTCTTTCGTCATCATCCATATCATGATCATAGTGTTTTGCAAAATCAACATAACCGCCATAGCTGAAGGGTTCGATATCATATTGATCGGCAAGTCTTAACACCTCTTCGATCTCCGAATCATCCGGTATCGGATAGTTTTGGAACATCTGCGCTCCGACAATTTCAACCTCGTGGAGACCCAATTTATGGATTTCCTGAAACATCTGTTCAAACCCATAATCATCCTCTTTTACAAATCTTTCCGTAAAACCGTACAAGGATACGCCTAAGTCAATCTTTCCCATCAGATTTCCCTCCCTTCGCCAAGTTCCAGCCGTTTCGACGCCGAACCATCAATCATGCCATATTCTCCGGGTGCAAATGCCATATAAGGACTTTTGTAAATCAGCGTAAGCTCCACTTCATGCTCCCCCGGTTCCAGGTCATAATCATAAACTCTTAGATGCATCGGGGTCTTAATTCCCCAATATTCCGCATATAATTCTTTCAATTGTCTCACTGGAAACATCTTTCCATGAAGCTCCGCCAGAATCTGGTTCTCCGGAATCCTCTTTTTATCAACCTTTAGTTCCAGCTTCTGCACGCTGGACAACGGTAGTCCTCTGTAATAATTAATTCTTACGTCCAGATTAAATCCTGCGCTTTTCCCGTTTAGAAGAAGCTTATAAAATCCTTCTTCTCTGATTACCCTGTCTTCAAATCCACATTTAATAAATTTTGTCGGCAACGTGTTCCACTCCTTCCTGTCCTGTTTTTTCTTATACTTATAGTAACAACTATGCCTGTCGTTTACTTTTGCTTTTTTATCTGATTCCTATCTCATTTTTCGCCATGGCACTCTGGTTTTTGCAAAAAATGACAAGTGGTTTTTGCACATTCCTTCATCAAAAAAAGAACACCCGATTTTTCATCAGATGTCCTTTTTCATTCTTTCAACAATTAAATCACAAATTGCTGGAGATATTTCTGACTGAGTACCAGAGAGTCTTCTACCTTCTCTTTGGAGCCTTCAAATGCCTTATCTTCTATTTCAATACAAGTGTATCCGTCATATCCGATATCGGTCAGAGCAGACACATATTTGCCCCAGTCTACATCTCCAAGTCCCGGAAGCTTCGGCGACATATAATCCAGCGGATACGCCATAATACCGCAGTCATTCAGGCGGTCTCGATATACCTTGATATCTTTATAATGTACATGGAAAATCTTATCCTTAAATTCATAAATCGGTTTCACATAGTCAATCATCTGCCATACAAAATGAGACGGATCATAATTGATTCCCAAATGATCGCTGTCAAGAATCGCAAAGACCTTTCTCCAGATTGCAGGTGTTGTCATAAGATTCTGTCCGCCCGGCCACTGATCCGCACCAAACAGCATTGGGCAGTTCTCAATCCCGATTTTTACATTCTGTTCTTCTGCCAGCTTAATGATCGGCGGCCATATCTCTTTTACAAGTTCCAGATTCTCTTCGACCGTCTTTGTCTGGTCTCTCCCGATAAATGTTGTAACCATTCCAATCCCAAGCTTGGCACTTGCTATGATCAGATTCATCAGATGCGTAACAGCCGCCTCTCTCTTCTCAAGATTTCCATCCATCGTATTCGGATAATATGCCAGCGAAGAAATTTCAACTTCCTTTTCTTTGCTGTAATCCATAATATGATTTGCATACTCTTCATCTTCCAGAACACGTTCCGCGTCAATGTGGCTTACCCCTGCATAACGCCTCTCAGCTTTTCCCTGCGGCCAACATGCCACTTCCACACACTCAAATCCATGTTCTGATGCAAAATCCATCATCTCCTCATAACTGCTTGTGTCCAAAATCGCACTTACAAATCCAAGTTTCATCATTGATCCACTCCATTCTCTGCTTTATTTTTAACTCTATTGTAAGCAGATTATGAAAGAAAATCTTTTTTATATTATCCAAAACAGTTATCCTATTTCATCCTGTTTTCTACGATTTCTATTCTTCAGGAAAAAATGTATTATCATTTTTTGCACTTTTCTTTATATAAAATCTTTTGGCTTATACCGCTCCCGAAATTCCCGCGGCGTCATCCCTTTATATTTTTTAAAAATATTTCCAAAATAACTCTGGTTCGGGAAATTCACATATTCCGCAATGTGCGACAGGCTCTCGTCCGAGTACATCAGAAGATTTGCGGAACGTTCCACCCGCACAGACGTGATATAATCCTGCAGCCGCATCCCGGTTTCTTTCGAAAAGATTCTGGACAAATACGTACTGCTGATTCCCAGAATCTCTGCGATATCGTCCAGATAAATTTTTTCTTTATAGTGCTTGTTTACGTAATTTTTACACTGCTCCACATAGCTGGAGGTTCTCGTTCCTTCCAGTTTCTTTTTCACCTGTGTGGTCAGTTCCCGCACTGCACGGTTCCGGCAGTCGATCATTGCCGGAATATCTCTGCATTCTTCGTTTTTCTGAATGTAAAAATCACTGAGCCGGTATGCCACGACCGGAGAGACGCCTCCTTCGATCGCGGCGCGGGTACATAAAGTAATCGCAACTACAACCGTATTCTTCCAATGATTCATCTCATTTTCCGAAAGCTTTCCCATATCCATATCAATACGCATACTGTTCTGGACCGCTTCTTCTACTCTGCCCTCCCGGACACAGTCAAGGAGTCTTCGCTCTTCCATATAGGTGTGATGATAAAGTTCCGCTTCGTCCTCTTTGATGGAAAACTTCACCTGCTCCTGCTCGATCTCTTCCTGGCTTTCATATTGGATTCGGTTCCTTTGCATCAGTTCCGCTTCTTCTGCTTCCTCTCCGGTAATAATGTGATTGATCAGTCCGATCAGGGATAGGATCTGAGCAGTTGTAAACTTATGCAGTTCCTTTTCCTGTTCCGTTTTGATGCGATACTGCCTGCCAAACTGATGCAGTTCGATACGGTTCAGCCGCTTTAACGCAAGCGGTCCTGTCATCACGTACTGCTCATCCGTCTTGATACAACCAAAACATACCCCAAATTCATCCTGATAAATAACGGCAGTTTCTTGACTCTCGGCGCGTTCTCTCAACAGATCACGCAGCTTCTCTGAGCAATATAACGGATTACTTTCATCCATGTGACATATCTCTTTGAGCATCCCGCCCCCGCAGATACCGATTCCAATCCCCCAGATTTCTCCGATTTTTGTTAAGGCATAAATGTAATTATCCATAGGCCACGCTTTCTTTTTCTGTTACTTTTCACGGGTTACCGCCCAACAGCTGCGAAGCCGTACGCCAAAGGCGTACGTCGCCCTTTTTCCAAATACTTATCCTCAGAAAAGGGTTCTTCCATCTCCCATGATCCGGACCGCTGAAGCCATTCCTCCATCACCATATGTAGGATTTTTTATAAAATCCTTTGATTCTTCGCTCAATTCCTGATGGTTCGCTATCGAATGGAGCATTTCATTCTCCCAGCCGGATAATCTGGAAGAAGAGATTGCTTCCAGATCCAGCAATACCTCTGTCATGTGATCACGGTAACTGTTGCTATGTTTTTCTATGATATAACGCATAAGCTCCAGTCGCTTGTTCATGCTTTTCACATTTGCCGAAGCAGGTGCAGTTCGATAACGAATCAAGGGTTCCTCGACGATTCCGATCCGTGCTTCCGGTGCTGTTTCCAGCATACTTAAGAAAAACTCCCAGTCCTCAAAACCGGAGCGCATCGATTCGTCATATCCGCCGCACTGCTCATAACTCTCTCTGCGGAGAATATGTGTTGCCGGACAACAATTATGAGATAAAAACGGTATGATTCTTCCGCCTGCAGGACGAACCACGGCATCCAGAACCCCGAAAGTCCGCATCCAGGAAGAAGCCGCAACCATCGCCGGATTATCACGGAGCAGCTTGCTGACGCATTCGATGTATCTAGGTTCCAGTTTATCATCGCCGTCAAGAATCAACAGCATGGGAGCCTGCGATTTCTTGATTCCGGTATTTCTTGCTGAGGATACACCATGGTTCTCTTGATAATATATCATGACCGGAATTTGTAATTCCCTGTTCTTTTCAATATCACTCAGTATTCTCAGCGACTCTTCATCCGTTGAGCCATCATCTATGATGATTATTTTTTCAGGCAGCATGGTCTGACTGCACAATGACTGTACTGCGTCCAGAATCATCGTTCCCTGATTATAGCTTGTAATGATCGCCTCAACCGCTGTTTCTACATGATTTTCTCTCATTTTGTATCCCCCGCACTCTGATTTCATTCCCTCCTTAGTAGATTTATAACGCATACTACTGTCATGCATGGTGTTACCATTAAGATAAAGCGTAAAACAAACTCATATCCCGTCTCTGCAGGTAAAAAACCAAGTCCGATCAATGATGTAGCAAATACTAAGATTATTGTAATAATCCCAAAAAAGATTTTTCCTTTTTTACTCATGGTGCCGCCTCCCATCTTAACCTTTCTGTCGCATATTACCAGAGATCATATGGTTTCATGCTTTCCGGATTTCTATATTCATGTTTTTCATAGTATCCGATCAGTTTTCCATTATCCCGCAAAGCCACCATGTAAATGTCTTTATTTTCCCTGGCATTGTGACCGGTATATACAATATTGTGTTCCTCATTTTCTGCGAACCAGTCTGTCACCTGCTGTATTTTTCTGCCTGACTCTGCACTGTGACAAGCCAAAAGGCTTCTCCCTGTCAGAGCAGCTCCGCCTCTTTTTTCATAATTCTTTACTGCTGCCGGATTCATATAGATGATCTCATGCTGCAAATTGCATATGACCACAGAAGTTCTGTCCTGATCTACAATGCTCTTATAATAGCTTATGTCGTTCATGGTATTATCCTTTCTAGCACACATAATGCACCCTTGCCTCATCGTACCGGTCCTGCTGTTTTCGTTCGCTTTCCGGATATCCGCAGGGAACAAGGGCAAAAGGATCTACAGACTCCGGCAGGTCAAGAATTTCACTTACTGCTTTCATCCTGTCTTCTTCCGGTGCGATACCAAGCCAGACTGCGCCAAGTCCGAGTTCATCCGCCTGTAAAAGAAGATTCTCCACGGCTGCACTTAAATCGATTTGAAAATATTCCGGCGCAATCCCTTTCTTCCGGATGCATGGCACAAAAACAAGCGGAGCGCCCGCTGCGCATCCCGCATACGGAGACGCCTTGGAAAGCTTATCAATAATCTCCGAATTTGTCACGACATAGAATTCCCACGGCTGCTGGTTGCATGCCGATGGAGCCGCCATTGCCGCCCGGAGCATTTGCTCGATCTTTTCCTGTTCCACATTCTTGTCCTGATATTTTCTGATACTCACTCTGTGAAAAATACTGCTCATGATATAACACCTCCGATTAGTTCCGCCTTAATCTCTGAAAAATCAATTTTCAGTTCCGGATAGATTCTTGACGCCACCGTATCGTCAAATGAATAAACGACCGGTATCGCATCCTGCTCAAATGTATGAACAATAATCCTCATTTTCAGCGGATCGACAATCCAATATTCCCTTACTCCGGCATCTTTATATTTCCAAAGTTTCACCCCGTAATCTCGTTTCTGAGTCGACGGGGATACAATTTCTACTGCCAGATCAGGAGCGCCTTCGCAGCGGATTCCACCCTCGTATTTGCTTTTATCACAAATGATCATATAATCCGGCTGCACGATGGTGGTATCGTCCCGATTCAGTCTCACATCAAACGGTGCAGGAAATCCTTTGCATTTCCGTTTTGAACGTTGCAGAAACAAGCCGATCTGAATGGTAAGCGCCGATAAGATCAATTGATGATTTGCAGACGGCGCAGACATATTATAAAGCCTGCCATCTATCAACTCCGCCCGAACATCCTCCGGCAGGCTGTAATAATCTTCTAAGGTTTTCTTTTCATACTCATTTACCTGAGCATGATATGCCGGTGTCTCCCGTACAATCATCATGTCCCCGCCGTCACTGTGTCCCATTTTCTCATCGTCCGCTTCAAATGCTTTTTCGGGATTTTCCGTTTCATATTCCTTCAAATAATTGTCCCTCGCTTCCTTTTCCTTAACATTTTTCTTTTCTTTATTTTGTCGCTTTCTTTTGCAAATGTCAAGTGCGGGAAGAAATGTTTTAATCCTTTGTTTTACCCCTCCAAATTACTATACGTCGCAGCGTTTCGAAAGATCTACGATTCTTGTCGCGATTCGATCTGCAAGATACCTGTTATGTGTCACTGCGATGATTCCCATATTTCGTTTTTTGGCTTCGCTTAAAACGACATTCCAGATCTGTGCCTGTGTGATGACATCAAGCATCGTACTGATCTCATCGCAGATGAGATAATCCGCGCCGCTCATCAACGCCCTCGCGACACAGAATCTCTGCAGCTCACCGCCGGACAATTCTCTTGGAAATCTCTCAAGCCATGCCTTCTCAATTCCAAAAGCTTCCAGCATATCTTCCTGAAGTTTCCCGCTTTCCTCCAATACACGTCTCAGTTTCCAACGGGGATTGACGGCCTTTTCCGGATGCTGGCAGATCAGTTGAACCGGACAGATTCCTCTTGTTGGAAGTGGCGCATGATCCAGCAGGATTTCTCCTTTATCCGGTTTCAGATACCCGGCCAGAAGCATGGCAAATGTGGTCTTCCCATATCCGCTCGGTGCAAATACTGCAACTCTCTCGCCCCTGCCGATCTCGATGCTGCGGTCTTCAAGAATCCACGGTTGTCCCGAATGATAACGGAAATATACATGTTTTGCTTCAAGCGCCATAGTAGCACCTCACTTCTCCGCCTTGTACTTCACGCACCGGCGGCAGCATCTGTGTACATTCCGCCGTCTTATATGGGCAGCGTGGTGCAAACAGGCAGCCTTTTGGAAGCGCGCCGGCATAAGGCTGAAACCCTTCGATGGGTTGAAATTCATTTTGCGGAAGCGCTCTCCACAATGCTTTGGAATAGGGGTGGCGCAGCGCATCCGGGCCATTTTTAAAATCCTCTGCTCTTGCGGTCTCTACTGTAGTTCCGGCGTAAAAAACCGCAACTCTGTCCGCAAATTCTACGGCCAGATCGATATCGTGGGTGATCAGAACAACTGCTTTTCCTGCATCTGCCATCTCCCGGAACATCTGCAGCGCTTCAAGCGCCTGCCCAAGACTCATGCCCGGCGTCGGTTCGTCTGCAATGATCAGTTCGGCCTCCGTAATCAGCGCGGTAGATACAAGGACACGTCTTGCCATCCCGCCGGAGAGCTGGAACGGATAGAGCCGTGCTGTCTCATCCGGCAGTCCGAGACGGCGAAACAGACGTTTTCTCTTCTCCACAGGACGTGGTTTCCTGTGTCCGTCCACTTGTCGTCCCGTCTTCATCAGCGGATCGAGAAATGCGACAGACTGAGGTACAAGCGCGATTTCTGTCCCCCTGAGCTGTTCCTGTCTCTGTGATGTCAATTCTTCTCCCTTATAATGCAGATGCCCGCGGACTGTGGCATTGGCGGGCAGAATGCCGAGAATGGCAGAAGCCAGCAGACTTTTCCCTGATCCGGATGAACCAGCGATCGCCACAATCTCACCGGGGCGTACTTTCAGATGCAGATCCGAGATAACCTGCAGGTCTTTCTGCTCCAGTCCGCGGTCATACATGCGAAATGTAACAGACAGGTCATGAATTTCCAGTAACGTATCCTTTTTTTGTTCCATCGCTTCTCCTTATCCCAGTGTTCGTTTTTTACTATTCCTGTGCGCTGTATGGATCCAGGATCATCCGCAGATTGTCCCCGAGTTTATCCAGCAGCAGTACGATCAGTACAAGCGTAAGTCCTGGCAGTACGGCAGACCACCACATTCCTGTGGAAAGATACCTCATGCTTTCCGAGAGGATGATTCCGATCGCAGGCTCCTCCGGCGGCAGTCCAAATCCCAGGAAGGAAACGGATGCTTCGTGCAGGATCGCATGGGGAAACATCAGAACCAGTCCCACAAAAAACTGCGGAACCAGATGCGGCAGCAGATGATGCACCAGTATCCATCCGCCTGATTTTCCGAGTTTGCGGGATACTGCCACATATTGCTGCGAGCGAAGCTGCAGTACCTCTCCGCGGATCAGGCGGGCAAGGCTGCACCAGTGTGTAGCTGCGATCCCGATCAGCAGGCCCTTTAACCCTTTGCCTGCGGCAAAAGATATGAGAATGACAAGGATCGTATGCGGAATACTCATGACGAGGTCAATCAGCCAGTTTACAAACGCATCCAACTGCCTTGGCCCCGCTGCCGCTGCAATCCCGACAAGGACTGCAACAACCGCGCTGATCAGCGAAGCCACTCCTCCGACTGTCAGACTGACCGATAATCCTTTGACCGTGCGCAGCAGAAGATCTCTGCCCAGTGCGTCTGTACCAAACGGATGCGCAAAAGAGGGCGGTTGCCCGGCATTCAGATAGTTTCCGGCTGTCGCCTCCTCCGGAATGAGCAGTCCGGATACGTAAATTGCAATCAGTATCAGCGCCATAACGATCGTCAGAATCACCACCTTTGTGCGTCGGTTCCATGTATTCATTCGTCTGCCTCCCGTATCTGTGGATCAATGACTCCATAAAGTAAATTTGCGATCAGGTTTCCCGCCGCGACAAATAATGCGGAAAACAGCGTGATCCCCAGAAGCAGGGAAACATCGCCGTTTAATCCGGCTTCCGTCACCGCACTGCCCAGTCCCGGATAGCTGAACACATTTTCCGCCAGGACCGAACCGCCAAACAGTTCGGAAAAAGAAGCAAACTGTAATGTCAGTGCCGGAAGTAAGATATTGCGCAGGCCATGGCGTCTCAGAATCGTCAGGTTTCCTTCTCCTCTCGCTTTCGCAAATAAGACATATTCACTGTTCCATACGTCTATGAGTTTTTGCCGTGTATGCAAGGCAATATCCGAAAACGAGGTCAGGCTCAAAGTGATCGCAGGCAGCGCCAGATGATACAGCCTTTGTCCGACCGTCACATCCCTGCTCAGCACTCCGATCGGACTGGAAAATCCAATCGGGAACCATTTCAGCCATACGGCAAAAACAAGGAGAAACACCAGTCCAAGCCAGAACGTCGGAACCGAGCTGAGAATGTAACAGACTTTCTTCAGAATTTTATCCGGCATTTTATCCTGATACATTCCCATCACACATCCAAGGAAAAATCCGATCAGTCCGGACAGAACCCATGCGCAGAGCATCAGTGCCAGTGAATTCAAAAACCGTTCCCCGATGATATCTGCAACAGGTCTGCGGTATAACGCCGATTCTCCGAGATTTCCATGCAGAACCTCCTCAAGCCAGCTAAAATACCGCTCTGCGGGCGGTTCATCCACGCCCCAGTAATCTTCGATCTCTGCGCGCTGCTCTGGTGATACTGACGTCTCCAGTCCCAGAATATACTGCTGCACCGGATCCACCGGAGAGGCACTTACCAGTGCAAATGTAATGATACTTACCGCCAGTAGAAGTGTAACCGTTCTTATACTGTATGTAATACCTGTGCGGAACAACCGCCCGATTCTGTCTTTCATCATATACTCCTGATTCAATCTATAGATACCATAGTTTGGGATTTTTGCCCCTCAACTATGATACCTACGGATTGTTTCGTGCTACGCACTCCCACAATCCTGCCCCAAATTCGGATATCGTGTGGCATACGCCCCACTTTTATCCTCATGTTGGGGCGGGTCCCAAGGTCTTTCACCCACCTATGAGCAAGCTCATGTGGGTTTAGACCTTTTGACCCTGGTATCGTCATTTTATTCCGTCCATTCCCATTCCTGTAGGTTCTGGATCAGCGGCAGGCCGTGACCATGGCCATGCACCGGCTGCTCTCCGATCGATAATCCGTCCCTCACAAACGTCACGTGATCCAGATTGATGATCCATACCCAGGGACAATCCCCTTTCATCGCGGTGCCGGAAGTGCCGTCCCACTGGACTTTCTTCCAGTTTTCATTCGCTTCCTCTGTTGTGAGAGCCTCCATCGCCGCATTGAGATATCCGTCCGTCACCTCGCTTTTGTATCCTTCCGGATTATAAAAATCATCCAGAAGCGCGCCTTCCGAACGATACAGGTAATACGTTTCATTCGGGATTGCAGAACCCCATCCCATCATAACCGCCTCAGAAAACATACGCTGCGTAATCTCATCCCAGCTTGTCCCTTCTACATCGATCTGAATCCCGATCTCCTTCACCTGCTCGGCGGCAGCCATTGCCACTGCCTGACGCACAGAATCTCCTGCCGGATAGATGCAGGAAAATTCCGCTTTCAATCCATCTTTTTCAACGATCCCATCCCCGTCCGTGTCAGACCATCCTGCATCGGCAAGCAGCTTTTTGGCGTATGCCACATCTGTTTCGATCACTACTTCCGGATTATTCCACGGCATCCCGTCATTTTCCGAATAAGCCGGTCTTCCAAACCCGTTCAATGTCGTTTCGACGATCTGCTCCCGGTCGATCGCATAGGCAATCGCCTGACGGATTTCCAGATTACAGGTCACATCATTTCCGATCGGCGCGCCGCTCTCGGTTGTCTTCCCTTCATCGGGCAGCATCGGAAGGGTAAATCCCCGGTTATCTGCGGAAGTGATTGCTTCCACATGATAGCCGTCTACTTCCGTGGTGCCCAGCGTTGCAGAGGAATATGCGACGTCCACCTCACCTGCCTGAACCGCCGCGAGAGCAGAATCCTCGGACATAAAGACTACGGTAACATTTTTTATTGCCGGCGCTTCGCCATAGTAATCCTCGTTCGCTGTAAAGACGATCTGCTCCTGTGGTTTCCACTCCACAAATTTGTAAGGACCTGAGCCAATGGGATTCGTTCCGTAATCTTCCCCATAAGCATGCTCCGGGACAATTCCGATTGATGCGACCGTATTCAGAAATATGGAAGTTGGTTTGGACAGTGTGACGACCACCGTTGCATCATCCTGCGCGACAGCGCTTTCCATGTAGGTCAGGTCCACCGATCCCTGTGCCGCCTTCGCAGTTTCCAGTGTAAAAGCCACATCAGCGGCAGTTACCTTTTCACCGTCTGTGAAAACCGCATCGTCGCGGATCGTAAAGGTCCATGTCAGGCCATCCTCTGACAGTGAATAGTCGGTCGCCAGATCCTTTTCAAACGCAAGATCTGCCGTATACTTTACCAGCGTACTCTGCACGATCGGTGAATTACCATGTCCCCATCCCTTCGTCGGATCAAGTGTTTCCGGCTCAGATCCGATGGCGATCACGACGCTGTCTTTTTCCGCTGATTCCGATCCCGCTTTGGACTTGGGTCTGCTCCCGCAGGCAGACAGACCGGCAAGGATAAAGACCACAAGTGCAAGTGCAATTGCTCTGTTTTTTTTCATAATACAGTTTCCTCGTTTCACTCAAAAAATTTCATCGTTTCTGTTGTCTCTTTTTTATATTTACATAAAAAAAGGAGCCGTACAAGCTCCCCCGGGGGATAAATCTCTACTGTTTTTCGGAAGCCGCCAAATAGACAAACCTGCATGTCCGCCTGATTCACTGCCTGCGGAAATAAACAGCAGCCGGATTTCTCCGGCTGCCGTTTCTTCTCATAAATCACTTTTTACAGTCTTGTGTCAAACAATCCGCAGTAACTGTCGATCGGATCACTTCCCTTAAATGCATCCGGACCTGCGATCAGGTCTTCTACCAGTGCGTCAAATGTACTGTCATCTGCATCATAGGTGTTAATATAGGTGCGCGCCTGCGGAACGTCTGCAAGCATCGTCGGCTGTCCGCATCCGACTACCACGACCGGAATTTCAAATACATACCACGGAATTTCTCCGCCGCCCTTGGACATACCGAAGATCGGTCTTCCGCTGGACACATCGCACAATGTGATTACAAGATCCATATCGCTTACGAAGTCTGCGATCGCATTCTTTCCTGCAAAGTACAGATTGATATTCGGCTTTTCCCCTGCCGCGATCTGCTTCTTCATCTTTTCAATCGGACTTTCATAGATAAATGCATCGAATCCTTTTGCGCAGAGCTTCTCTTTTAACTTCTCGGCCGGATTCTTTCCTCCGCCCATTCCCATCGCTTTCATCAGAGCGCCCATGCCGCTTTCTGCAGCCTTTACATGGACGATCATGATCCGTTTATAACGCTCCGGCGTCATCGGAAGCACGTCTTTGTCTTTGTATTTCACAAGCGTGATACAGTCGTTGCTGATCGCTTTCGCCATCTCTTTATGCGCTTCGTTTCCAAGAACTTCGTCTGCCTTCTCCGGCTGCGGTACCAGCTCGTCCAGGCTCTTCTTATGCAGTCCCATATGCGCTTTCAGTCCCAGAATCCGGGTGAGTGCCTCCTGCATTCTCTCTTCGCTGATAACGCCGCTCTGATAAGCGTCCAGCATCGTATTGAAATCTTCATCCGGATCGTTGAAGAACAGGAACATGTCGCACCCCGCGTTGATCGTACACGGAAGCATATCTTTCCGTTTCATGCGGTCCGTCATACCTACCATATGAGATGCATCCGTTACCACCATTCCGTTGAATCCCAGCTTGTCGCGGAGCAGACCTGTCATGATCTCCGGACTCAGTGTCGCCGGCATCATATCCTCATCCTGCAGATCCGGATTGATCGCTTTCGCATACTTCGGCAGCATGATATGTCCGCCCATGATCGCATCCAGGCCATTGTCGATCAGAGTCTTGTAAACCTTTCCGTACGTTGCGTCCCACTCGTCCACATCAAAATAGTTCACATTATTGGACAAATGTGCATCCCGGAAGTCCTGGCCATTGCCCGGGAAATGCTTCGCCGCGCAGGCAAATCCGGGATTTGTGTGTGCGCCCTTCAGGTATGCGGCGCTCATCTGTGCGACACGGTCCGGATCGTTTCCGAATGCGCGGGTAATGATCTCTGTATTCTCCCAGTTATACGCGATATCACATACCGGCGCGAACGCCATGTTACATCCGATTGCCGCTGCTTCCGCGTTGGACATCTGCCCTAATGCAAATGCGTATTCTTCCTTGTCTGTCGCTCCGATCTTTACGCCGGATCCGATCGTGGTTCCGTCTGCACAGGCGCCGTTTCCGCCTGACTCCGTATTACATGCGATAAAAATCGGAACCTTCGCATATTTCTGCAGCTTCCGGTTCTGCTCCTGCACCATCTTTCCCGGCATCGGATTGTAGCGGCAGCCTCCAAGATGATACTTTTCCATCAGTTCCTTCAGATACTCCTCATCCTGGGAAGAGGTAAGCTGGAAAAATAACTGTCCGACCTTTTCCTCCGGAGTCATCCCTGCAATCGTGTCCTCCACCCATTTGCAGTCTTCGTCTGACAAGTAGTACGGATTTGCTTTCAAATCAACCATACTGTTCTCCTTTCTCACGGATCTGTCCATGATTCCATTTTGTTTTTTTACTTGCCTGTATAACATGTCCGTAAACAGACGTGCTATGACCAAAAGAATTACTTTTCGCTCAGGTTATCAGTAAATGCTTTCAGCTTTTCCTCCTGATATTCCCCGCCGAAACTTCCGTCAAGCAGCTTTGCCACTGCTGTTTCTTTGAATTCCTCCCAGGATTCCTGTTCATGGCGCACAAGGATCGGATAAAAGAACACACCGTTCTTCTTTGCCGCCTCATAATCTCCCACTGCGTCTCCGGCCATAAATACCCTGTCCTTCTGGTATCCTTTTTTCAGAAGCTCCTGTATGCAGAATGCTTTGCTTCCCACATTCTGGGAAAGCACAATGTCCACATGATCCAGCAGACCGTAAAGCTCCCACTCGTCCAGAACTGCCTGCAGATTCGCAGAGGATACAATCGCAATATCTGCATACTGATGCGCATAAGCGAGACCTTCTTTTACTCCGCAAAACGGTCTCTTTTCCTCCTCCGGCAGTTTTGTGATCGATTCATTGACACTCTTTGACCACGAAAGCGCCTTCTTCAGGATCGTACTGTCTGTCTCAGCGATTGCCTTTTCCAGCGCACCGTTGGACAATTCACTGCTCTCTTCCACCCACTTCTCCAGAATCTCGATCTCATCGATCTCCACATAAGTCTCATCGATCTCCCGAAGCATCTTTGCCAGTCCCTTAAATCGATTGATCCCCCGGGTCATCGTGTAAAGATTGATCTCGTTCCATCTGGCCAGGATCGGAGTTTCCCAGTCATACAGATTCCACTCCTTTACCATACATGGGCCGAAACAACGGATATGCTTGATATCCATCGTATCCATCGCGCAGCCGTCAGAATCCACACAGATCAGATAGTCCTTTTTCTTTCCGTACGTTTCCAAATCCATTCCCACGTTCTTCACCTGCACCTTTTCTTTTTTTCTATTATAAGTGAAAATGGTCCGTCTGTCTATCTAAAATAATGTGTCAGTTCATTAAAAAATCATAAATCACGCAGGAGACAGCCGGTCATCCCGTCTGTCTCCTACTCAAGCCACTGTATTTTCCGGTTCTGTAAAAACAATACCCTGTCACAGATCATACTGACTACATCCAGGTCATGTGACACAAACAGATAACAGATTTTCTCTTTCTCCTGCAGTTCCTTCAGAAGCGAGATGATCTGTGCCTGCACCGTCACATCCAGAGCCGAGAGCGGCTCATCTGCCAGAATAAACTTTGTCCCGGTGATCAGGGCCAGCGCAATACTGACTCTCTGACGCTGACCGCCGCTTAATTCCCTGGGGTATCTCCCATAGAATTCTTTCGGCAGATGCACTCTCTCCAGCATCTTTTCCGCTTCCTTGCGGCGCATTTCCTTCGTATATCCGCCCTTGACTCTGAGCGGTTCTTCCAGAATCCAGCCAATCGTCTTTCTGGGGTTCAGCGAACCGAACGGATCCTGAAATACCATCTGCGGCCGCTTTGTATAGTGGATGACCTCTCCGTCATATTCTTTTAATAATCCCAGCACACATCTGCAGAGCGTTGACTTCCCGCTTCCGCTCTCACCTACCAGTCCGACGATCTCTCCCTCATACAAAGTAAAAGAGACGTCTTCCAGAACTTGTTTCCGCGTCCTTCCTTCTTTATAATATGCGTTTACATGCTTTAATTCCAGCACCTTCTCCGGCAACTTCCACACCGCCTTCCTGTCCTCACAATTCCGGTCTCCCCACACTTTTGCATTCCATTCCCCAAAATGCCGCGTCACTGCTCCTGCATCTCTTCCTGCGCCTTTCTCATCAGATCATACCAGCGGTTCTCTTTTGTCCGCACAGGAATCGCCGCGATCAGTTCTTTTGTATACTCCGTCTGCGGGTTTGCAAAAATATCTTCCGTCATCCCCTCTTCGATGATCTCCCCGTCCTTCATCACCAGCACACGGCTGCAGAGCGTATTCACTACCCGCAGATTATGTGAAATAAAAAGGATGCTCATTCCATATTTCTGATTCAGCTTTTTCAGCAGATTCAGGATGCTTTCCTGTGTAACTGCGTCCAGTGCAGTCGTCGGTTCATCCGCGATCAGAACCTTTGGTCTGCATACGATCGCCGCTGCGATCATCACTCTCTGGCGCATTCCGCCGGATAATTCATGCGGATACTTCTTATATAACTGCTCCGGATCATCCAGTTCCACATCCCGCAATGCTTCCAGCGCCAGATTCCGGCGTTTTTCTTTCGCAGCTTTCCTTCCCGCTTTTCCGGGGGCAGCCGCCATCTCCGGCATCGGATGCAGCAGCAGGGCTTCTTCTACCTGTTTCCCGATCTGCATCGTCGGATTCAGCGCGCTCATCGGTTCCTGAAAGATCATGCTGATCTCGTTTCCCTGTATTTTGCGCATTTCTTTTGCAGACAGACCCAGCAGCTCCGTTTCATCCAGCCGGATACTTCCGTGGTCCAGCACGGCGTTCTTTTTTAGAAGTCCTGCGATCGTCAGCGCAGTCATCGTCTTTCCCGAACCGGACTCTCCGACAATTCCGAGGATTTCTCCGTCTTCGATGGAGAAAGAGACATTTTTCACTACTTCCTGATCTTCGTCCCGGTCTTCAAAATGAATCGACAACTGTTCTACTCTCAACATTATCTTCCACCTCCAAACCGGTCCAGAATTCCTTCTCCCAGCATTCCCACGCCAAGCACCAGCAGGATCAGGAACAATCCGGGAAATATCGCGCACCAGGGACCGCTTGCCAGATAGGTCTGTGATTCCGACAGCATCCGTCCCAGACTGGCATCCGGCGGCTGCACTCCGATTCCCAGATAGCTCAGTCCCGCCTCTGCCAGTACTGCGTTATTAAATCCGATCGCCAGAGAAGAGAGCAGCGTCGGCATTGTATTCGGCAGAATGTGTACAAACAAGATCCTCGGCGTTGATACTCCGATCAGTCTTGCACTGACTACATAATCCGCTTCTTTCAGCCGCAGGTACTCTCCCCGTACAATTCTCGCAAAACTGGGAATAAACGCAATTCCCAGAGCCAGCATCACTTTGTAAGTCCCGGTTCCCGTCACGGCAATGATGACCAGAGCCAGTAGGACACTGGGGAATGCCGCGATCGCATCATTGACCCGCATCAGCGCCTCATCCAGCCAGCCTCCGAAATAACCGGTCACTGCTCCGAGCAGCACACCGATGCTTCCACCGATCAAAATCGTGCCCAGTGCAATGATCAGGGTACTTCCTGCCCCGACCAGCACCCGGCTCAGAACGTCACGGCCAAACTGATCCGTCCCGAACGGATGCATCAGGCTGGGACCTTTTAATTTGAGAGTCCCCTGCATCGCGTCCGGATCGTATGGAGTCCACAAAAAGCCGACAATGATCAATGTGAGCATGATGATCGTCAGCGTAAGTCCGATCGTAAAATTATGAGAGGTTGTGTGTTTCTTCCGATTGCGGAAAGTTTTCTTTCGTTCCATGTTCTTTTACACCTCTATCCGCTTGTCCAGTTTATGATACAAAAGATCGACCACCGTATTGATCGCCAGGATTACAACCGCGATCAGGACAATGATCGCCTCAACCACCGGATAATCCCGCTTCGAGATCGATGAGATCAGCGTCCGTCCGATTCCCGGAATACCGAAAACCTGTTCCACCACGATGCTGTTCGCGATGATGTCCGCCACCACAACTCCCAGAAATGTGATCACCGGCTGGATTCCGTTGCGGAACGCATGCACCAGCAGCACCCGCCACGGACTGTTTCCCCTGCTGAACGCAGTGCGGACATAATCCTGATGCATCTCTGTAATCAGCGAACTCCGGAGCATTTTCGTTGTCATCGCCGCTTTGGGGAGGGCGATCGCCAGAGACGGCAGGCTCAGATAGCCGATGAATCCTGACACACTCTCCGTATAGGAAATATAACCTCCCGGCGTAAACCAGCGGAAGATCAGGCCGAACAGCACGGTGAACAAAATCCCGATAAAAAACGGCGGGATCGACATCGTGATCTGGTTCAGGATCAGAAACAGCCGGTCTACCCACTTATTTTCATAGCGGACGCACAGAATACTGACCGGAATCGATAGGAACAGAATAAATACAAATGACAATACCGTCAGGGTAATCGTGATCGGTATTTTATCCCCGATCATCTCACTTACCGGTTCCTGGTAATAGTAAGAAGTTCCCATATCTCCTGTCACAAAATTCTTCACCCACTCTGCATAACGTTGCGGCAGGGGACGGTTTAGGCCCATCTCCTCCCGCAAAGCCTGCACTTTCCCTTCTGTGGCTTCCGTGCCGAGGATCGTTCTGGCAGGATCACCGGGAATCACTTCAAATGCAAGGAAAGCAAGTATGCTGACAATTAATAATGCGATTATAAGACCTGATATTTTTTTCATTACATATTTCATACCTGCTCTCCTCTTTTGCGCTGCAGTTCAAACAAACGGTCTGTTATGGCTGAACTGCCCTTTTTTACTACTCAACCATATAGATGGTTGACATATCCTGTACATACAGCGGATAGAATACATATCCCTCATAGTTATCGCGGATCGCTACCAGATTCGCGAGATCCTGAATATATACATTTGCCGCTTTCTCTGCAAGAATCTCTTCCAGACGCATATACAGTTCTGTCTGCTTTTCTTCGTCCACTGTTGAGATTGCTTCTGCAAACACCTGATCATATTCTTCATCGCTGAAGTTGATAAAGTTATTGCTGGCGTCACTCGTGAACCGCTCCAGCATTGCCCGCGCAGTCAGACTGGACGCATCCACGCCGACTACTGTTGACTCAAAGTTACGGTTTGCATAGACGTCTTCCAGCCATGCTTCCCATTCCACCGGTTTGATCGTCACATTGACTCCGATATTCTTCAATTCTTCAGAAATCACCTGCGCGGTGTCCACATGCGGCTGGTCTGCAGAGCTTACCGTGATCTCCAGATCGAATCCGTCCGGATATCCTGCTTCCGCCAGCAGTTCTTTTGCCTTGTCATAATCCTGTTCATAATAATTTGCAAGGCTTTCATCATAATACTTTTTCAGTCCCGGATACATACTGGTCCCGATACGGACGCCTTTCCCGTCTGCCATCATATCCATGATCTCATCCGGATTGATCGCATAGCAGAGCGCCTGCCTTACCTTTTCATTGTTCAGCGGTTCTACCGCATTGTTCAGATACAATGCCTGTACCAGGTTCATCGTTCCTTCTTCAATGTAGAAGCCTTCCGTAAGTTCCGCCGCCTGACTTGTCGTCAGACGCATTGCCATATCCAGCGAACCGCCTTTCAGATTCGTAACCAGCATGTCGGAGTCCGCCACGATCCGGAATTCCACTTCGTCCAGATGTGCTTTCTCTCCCCAGTAATCCTCATTTTTCACAAGAATAATATTTTCCTGCGGATTCCGTGATTCATATTTAAACGGACCGGTTCCGATCGGCGCGGTTTCCAGATCCTCATAGTCTTTCGGCACGATCGCGGTCGTCATATACGCAAGAAATTCTGTGTTTGGTTCCGTCAGACGGATCTCCACCGTCTTCTCATCCAGAATATTCACACTCTCAATAATCGAATACGCCGATACCAGCGGTTCTCCGCTTGATGTATCGGCGCATCTGTCAATTGAGTATTTAACATCTTCCGCAGTCACCGTCTCCCCATTGTGAAATTTCACGCCGTCGCGCAGGGTAAATGTATACACTGTCGCGTCATCGGAAATATCATGGTCGGAAGCAACCGCATCCACTAACTCTCCCTCACTGTCCGGTTTTACCAGACCTTCGTAAATGTTAAATAAAACCTCTTTTGTTCCTGCCGATACTGCTTTGTGTGGGTCAAGACTGTCGAGATCCTGGGAAATACCGACCTTGATACTTCCTCCCTCGACCGGGGTTTTTGAAAGTTCATTCTCCGTTGTAGACTCCGGTTCGTTCTTGTCACCTGAACATCCGCTCAGTGCAACAGACACCGCCATCGTAAGCACCAAAAGAATACTTGTCATTCTTCTTTTCATGTTTTGTCTCCCTCTTCAAATAACCTTCATTATTAAATTGTCTTCCCCATTATAAGTGAATTTATACTATTTGACAAGTTATTTTTAGAGGGTTTCTGTTTATTTCTGTTTATTCTTGACCTTAAATGCCCGGGTACACTATAATAAAACACATGATAATTAGGATCATTTGAAAGGAGTGTTTTTCATGCATTTTGAAAAAATTCAACATCCGGAAAAAGAACAGGTATCTCTGGACTGCTATCTGCTGGATTCGGGTCTGCGTCTCGGACAGAGTAAGAAGCGTCCGGCAGTCGTCATCTGTCCGGGCGGCGGATATGTCTATCTCTCCCCACGGGAAGACGAGCCTGTCGCCCTTGCCTATGCGGCAAAAGGAATCCATGCCTTTGTACTGCATTACTCTGTCGGCTGGGATGCCGCAGGATTCTCGCCGATGAAGGAACTGGACTGGGCGATCGGACTGATCCGGGAACACGCGGACGAATGGCTGGTCGATGAGCACAAAGTACTGACCTGCGGATTCTCAGCCGGAGGACATCTGGCGCTCTCGGGCGGACTGCTCGGCACGCAGAAACCGGACGGCGTGATCCTCGGTTATCCCGCGACTGTCTTTGAAGGCGAGGCATCCTCCTTTATGATACGGCTGCTTGCCGGAAAAGAAGAATTGTCCGAAGACGAGAAAAAATACCTGAACCTGAATGAACAGGTAACGGAAAACGCACCGCCTCTGTTTGTCTTTACTACGGGGGAAGATTCTACCACACGGCGGATGACGCTGGATCTCGTCCGCGCCTACGATGACCACAATGTACTCTGCGAATACCACTTATTCCAGAAAGGTCCGCACGGATATAGTCTGGCAAACGCTGCCTGCGCAGACGGCTCCAGCCAGGTCCTGAACGACCATGTTGCAAAATGGCTGGATCTGAGCGTAGAATGGCTGTTCTCCGTCTTTGGTGAACTGCAGTTTGAAGATTACAGTACCAGCCGGATCGGGGAAGAAATCCGGAAACTCGGAATCTCCATGCCGGGAGGAAATTCCGGAGCGGATGCTCTGAAGAATGCATAAGTCCCGGTACATAAGATCCGTATGCCGCGCGCGTGAAAATCTCATGCGTGCGGCATCTTTTACCTGATTCTGCAGTCTTTTATCTCTTACTGATTATTTAACCATTACTTATTGTTTAACCCTTTACAATGTACCTAAACCTGAGTAATTTTCATAATTGCCTCTATTGGGATCTCCGTACCGTCCTCCAGTTTCAGGCATCGCCGGTATGCATGGATCTGCCTTATCTTTCCTGTCACAGTGATATATTCGCCGCCCTCTTTCCTCTCGTCCGGTCTGAAATAGCAGATTTCCACACACGGCAGTTCCTCCGTCTGGTTCTCCATCTGTTCCTGCAGTCCTTCTAATATTCCATTCAGCAGTGCCTTTTCATCTTCATCCAGTTCTTTCTTTTCCTCCGTCAGCCTGGCCGTCTCAGAGATTGCTTCCTCATATCCCGCCAGCGCGGAAAACGGCGCGAACTGTGCCGCCCGGTCCGTCCGGGACATATGCGGATGTACCGAGGACTGATGATGCGGAAGCGTCAGAATATCATCATACATATGGTTCTCTGCTCTGTTTCTGTCTTTCATGCCCGGTGTCCTCCGATCTGTCTGTTGCGGTCGGCTGCAGTTGCGCCTTCCTCTAAGTCCATTCCTTTTATCACTGCGTTTTTCCCATACTTCTCCCGGATGGACAGCATCGCACGCTGCATCCGTTCCTCACGCTCTTCCTCTTCTCTTCTTTGCTCCTGCTCTGAATCATCCGCAAACAGACTCAACTGCTCATATGAATCGGTGACAGCATCTGTCCTGGCAATGACACGCCCGGCGGAAATCGTGATCCGCCGAATAGAAAGTTCCGGATCCACAATCCGGTCATACAGATCCGATACTGCTTTCATGATTTTCTTAGAGGACGAGGTATAACCATCCAGATTGATCGTTCCGTGAGCATGCTTTGGAATTTTTCGCCCATAGTGATCCAGTACCACCTCTCCACGATAGGCTTTCGCAGGATTGCTGACATTTTCCCTGTCATATCCGACCGTAAGCACGATCTGATCTGTCACAGCGTCTTTTTCTACCAGATCCAGCGCCAGCGAATCCGCCATCTCCTTTACAATAAGTCTGGCTTTCTCAAAACTGTACGGACACTGCAGTACCTGTCCGGAGCCGATGCTGTTTGCCTTTGGTTTAAACGCCTTAATGTCCTGCATCGTACACGGTTCCCATCCCCATGCATGATCGATCAATAGCTCCGCATTCACGCCAAACAGCCGGTACAGCAGTTCTTCGTTATAATACTCTCCCGCCTTTCCGAGCGAACACCTGGCAATATCTCCCATTGTAAACAGTCCGTTCTGTTCCAGCTTCCGCGCATATCCTCTTCCAACCCGCCAGAAATCCGTAAGCGGCCGGTGTCCCCAGAGCAGTCTGCGGTACGACATCTCATCCAGCTCAGCGATCCGGACGCCATCCTTGTCCGGTTCAATATGCTTTGCTACGATGTCCATGGCAACCTTGCTCAGATACAGGTTCGTCCCGATGCCCGCCGTCGCCGTAATCTTGGTCTCCCGCATAATGTCATGTATGACGGCATCAGCAAATTCACGGGCAGATTTGCCGCACGAGCCAAGATAATCCGTCACGTCCATGAAAACCTCGTCGATCGAATACACATGAATATCCTCGGGAGCCACATATCGAAGATAAATGTTGTAAATGATTGTACTGTACTCCACATACTTAGCCATCCGCGGCACTGCGGTAATATAGTCCAGGGAAAGCGCAGGGGAAGCTGCAAGTTCTTCTGCATCAACGGAAGAACCCGTAAAGGCTCCTCCCGGCGCTCTCACCAGACGCCGGGCGTTGATCTCTCTCACCTTCTGTTCCACTTCAAACAGTCTCGGTCTTCCCGGAATCCCATATGCTTTCAGGGAGGGAGATACCGCAAGACAGATCGTCTTATTCGTCCTCGCGGAATCTGCAACAACAAGATTCGTCGTAAGCGGATCCAGCTCACGCATCACGCACTCTGCCGATGCATAAAACGATTTCAGATCAATTGCAATATATACACGTTCCGCCACTTCCGCCTTCCTCCTGCCTTTCAATCGAATGTATGTTCGTATTATAACATGCCATTTTCCTTTCTGCAAGACCATATGACGGAAATACATCGAATAAATTCATCCAGGTTCTTCCAATTTTCGCGCTAAAATTTCTGCTATGAAGCGCTCTAATACAGTGATCCCACTTCTTTCTTAATCTCCGCAAAATCAATCTCTAAATCGCCTTGATAAATACCGACCGGGATTTTACTGTCGAACCCATACAGTACTGGCATATCGTTTTTCTCGAAATTATACACAACAACAGAATCGTTTTTTTCGTCTATCAGCCAGTATTCGCGGACTCCTGCATTTTTATACTTGCGCAATTTCACAGTCATGTCCTTTTTCCTTGTGCTGTCCGACAGTATTTCAGCAACAAAATCCGGCGCTCCCATCGCACATCGTTCTTTTATTTTTCCCTTGTCGCAGATAATCAAAACATCCGGCTGTACCATAGTCTTATCATCACAGTCCAGTTGCACGTCAGCCGGCGCCATAAATACCAGGCACTTTCCTTTTTTCTCTCTAATATAATGGTAGATCGCAGTAAATATGCATCCTTGTATCATCTGATGCACATAGCTCGGCGACGGCATATCGTAAAATACACCGTCAATCAACTCCACCCTTATTCCTTCCGGCAAAGCATAATAGTCTTCGATCGTATACATTTTCGCTACTCCTCCGTTTCACTATATTTTTATGTACCTTTGTCGCTACACTGCATTTTCTAATTCTGAATCATCAGACGAAAATTGTCCTTTGAATGGAACCGAATGTTCCGCTTTATATAGAATTAAGTCAGAATACTTGAAATGCACACGCAGACGATGCGTGTGCATTTACCATAACATATGTTTCTTTTCATTTCAAGCATATTTTTGCGGCGGAAGCATGATATCCCTTGTTACAGATTACGGTTCATAGGTGTAGGTTGCCGTACCGATTGTATCGTATGTATCTTCGTCCATTATCTCGACCGTAAACTCCAGATTCTGGATCTCATCCTGGCTTTCCAGATCCAGCTCGTCTATCAGACTAAGATTGCCGCAGGCTTTGGCATGACTCTTCACAGAGCTACACATCGACAGAAAGGCGTTTGTCATAAAATCATTGACCGAAAAATCTCTTTCGATCAGACCAATATTCCTGTCTGTATTATTTTCCAGATACAGTTCAATCTCCAAATCCTTATACTCTTCATTAAATTCCATACCAAGGACAACGATTCGGATTCCGTCCTGATTATAGATCTCGGTTCCTTCCACCTCCGGCAGCACCAGTTCTCCGTCAAATGCGTCCGTCTGGATGGATACTGTCTCGCCTTCCGGCATTTCCTGCGCTCCGAGTGTCGATACGTCCTCCATATCTGTAAACTTCATCGCCGCCACAGAGATGTCAATCTGCTGTATTTCCCCGATACATGCCGCTTCTGCATCATCTAAATACACATCCACCGTTTTCTCAGCCGTCTCCCCGGCCGGAACGATATGGTACCAGTCTTCCAGTTCCTCTTCAAAATCGTATCCGGCCTCTTCACTTGTAGTTCTCACCATATCTAACTGCCATGTGAAGTCCATGACTGACGAAAACGGATTACTGTAGTCTTCTACAACAAAACCGTTTACATCCAGACTGGTATAGTCAAATCCGATCGCCGAGTCCGTCCCGTTTTCCACCTCAAATACAATCGAGTGAGTTCCTTTTTCATTGATCTGATATTCTGACGCCGTAATCTTCAGTCCTTCCTGATCATACAGAACCGTATCCAGAGTATATCCCGTTTCGGCATCTTTTTCGCTCTTGCTCTGTGTGTCCGCAGACGACGCTCCGTCGGAAGACGCCCCCTCTCCGGATGAAGCATTTCCTCCGCATCCTGTCATTCCCAATACAAGCATCCCTGCCGCACAGATTGCAATCCATCTTCTTTTCATCGATTATTTCTCCTTCTTGACTTTCTTTTGCAGGCATAATGGTATACCCGAAGGGTATTCCTCCTTCTTGCCCTTCTTTTCTGCGTTATGTAACTCTACGGTTCATACACCAGCATTCCGGTATCCGCCAGAAGTCCGGTGTCGTCATATCCCCATGCCCAGGTTGCCGAATCGTATATTTTCAGTCCGAATTCCATTTCTTTTACATCTTTCAGTGCGTCTTCATTCGGCACTTCTTCGTCGCAAAGCACACAAAGTCCGGTGACTGTATATCTGCCCGCCGGTATCCAGCAGAGCGTACCGGCGGCGTCTCCTTTGACAAATCCGTCTACTGATACGTCATAGCAGTCCACTGCAACTTCCTTATCCGTTGAATTCTCTATGTAGAGGAACAGTGCATAATTGTAATCCATCCCGGCATAAGCGGACAGTTCCTTCGCCACAATGCGGATACCGTTCTGATTATACAGTTCTTTTCCTTCTGCGATTGCTTCCGTATCCATATCCTCATACGCTGAAGTCTTAACTGTGATCACTTCCGATGTATAAAGAGCAGACGCATCGTCATATACATCCTGGCTGCTGTCCCTTACGATAAACTTCAATTCGATGGATCCGACTTCCTCAATTCCTGCTTTTTCCAGAAAGCCATTTACCCCTTGATTGAAATTGATCGATGCATTCAGTTTTTTCCCTGCCGGAACTTCCCCGATGGAATTTCCCGGATCCGATGTGAACATGCAGCACCCGTTCACATACATTTCCGCCACTTCCAGATCGATCCCGTAAGACGTATCATTTTCAACCAGAAGTTTTAACGCCGAATGACTGTTTTCGTCTATTCCTGTTGCCGTAACCGTAAGTCCTTCCCACTCAAGCAGCACCTGCTCTTCGATAGAAAGTACATCTGATTCCGTCTGTTCCTCACTCACGGTTTCCTCTTTTTCTGTCGTCTCCCCTGCCGTCTCCTCTGTCTTCCCCTCTGCCGGCGCTTCAGAATTTCCGCAGCCTGCCATGCCCGCGGTCATCGCGAGTATCAGCGCAAGTGTCAGCGGCAGTCTGCCCTTTTTTCTCCATAATTTCATCATATTCTTTCTCCCTCCTGTATCATCACATGTATTTATCATAGCATTTCCAACTACTGCTGCATACCAAGTAAAATTTAACATTTTCCAGTTTTGTTAAACTTTACTGTGTTTAAACGAAAAGTTCCGTATGTTAAAATGGACAAATAAAAGGAATGAGAAAAAACACAGACATGATGATATGATGAGGGGATATGATGAGGGAACAGAACCTGCCGGCAGCCTTTCTGCCTGAACTACAGAGAGAACTTGAAGAAATTCTCTCCCTCCCGGCCACGGACAACAGGCTCGGGATTTATTTTGAACATTTCCGGGAAAAAAAGCAGATCCTCCGCACGGGAGATCTAGATACGATTGTATTTACGCGGATGTATGGGCGTACTCCGCAGAACTCCGAAGTTCTGAAGGTCCGCTACTGGAGATGCGGACAGCATATTCCAAAGAACCGGGAAGAAATGATCCGGCTTGGATCCGCATTAGAAGTATCCCCGGAAGAACTCAATACGATGCTGACAGAAATCTTGCTGGAAACCAGATTAAACGTGCAGGATTTCTCTGCTTTTGCTTTCCCTGCAGCAGATTTTCCTTATACCCCGGAGCCTTACCGCGATACTTCGGTATTTCTGTCCGCATTATCCAGAAGATATCTCGCACTGATACCGGAAAACCGTCTGGAGCAACTGCAGATCAAAACGCAGGATACCGAAAACTATCTGCGCCATATTCTGTTCGCAGATATTATGGACTGTATCTGGCATCCGGAGCATGAGCGGAACTGGTATCACAAACACCATATATACAGCCGCAACTTTTCTTCCGAATGTGCCCGGTATTTCAAAAAGGGAGAAAAAATCAGCCGCAGCACGCTTCAGAGGCTTCTGACCATCCTGCTGATGCCGGAAGTCAATACCAGTATCATGAATGAATCTCTGGAATGTCTGGGATATGCCCCTTTGTCTCCAAAGATCCGGCAGAAATCCGGCGCGCATACAGACCGGCTGTTCCTCTGGGTTCTGGAACAATTCGAAAAATATCGTTCTCATGATATGGAAACGGACAGACAAACCCAGAAGATCATGCTAAAATGTATAGATGAGCTGGTCGTAAAATGTCTGGCTTCTTATCCGGAGGGCACTACAGAAGGCCGGAAAAAGCGAAAAATGTTAAAGAATCTGCGGATCATGAAATTCCGCTCTTTTGGAGAGATGAAATGAACAGAGCAGAAAATCAAATAGAACAAATTTATCTTTTTTTACAGGAGTCCGTCAAAGACCACTCCGGTATTACTGATGCCAGAAGGCGACTCAGAGAGTCGTTGTCCGAGCCGGATCATTCCGGTTCTCTTCATTATGAGAATGTGGACGATTTTTATTTGTCAGCGGCATGGATGCTGCCTGCCGGCAGATGCGGCGGCTATGAAATTCCAGCAGATCTGCGCTATGCATGGAACCGGTTTGTACTGAGGCTGTTATCTCCTGCCTCCCAGTACCATTATACAGACCAGGACAGGTATCTTGCAGATTTGGCAGATCTCTCCCGGCGTTTTGAAAAAATAGTGGACATGGAGTCCAAAGCCGTTTCCGGCCCGTACCGTCTGCAGGAGCGGACCACCCCGGTCAGTCCCAGATTCACCGGCAGGGAATCACTTTTAAACAGTATCCACCAAAAACTGAACACCGGCAGCAAAGTTCTTGTCCTCTACGGTATGGGCGGGATTGGGAAAAGTGAGGTAGCAAAAGCCTATGTGAATCGCTATGCTTCTTCCTATCAGACCATTGTCTTCTGCTATTTTCATGAAAATCTGCAGGAGACAGTGATCGATGACAGCCAGATTTCCGTACAGCATCTTCATTTTCAGAGCAGTGGAAAGCGTGGCGAACGGGGATGGTACTTTCGCAGGAAGCTGGATATTCTTCAGCAGATCGTAGACGAACGTACACTGCTTGTGATCGACAATTTTGACGTTCTTTCCGATGAGCGTCTGCATGCCGTCACAGCACTGCCCTGCCGGATCTTATTTACAAGCAGAACCGCTCCTTCTGCGTTCTCTCTTCCCGGGATCCATATTCCTGCTCTTTCGCCTGCGATGCAGGAACAGTTATTCTATGCATATTACGGAGACACATTACCGCCATCCGAACTCCCACAATTAGAAAAACTGCTCCTGTTTCTGAACGGACATACACTCTCGATCAAACTATGCGCGTCTTATCTGGCAGAATCCGGGGAAACGATCAGCTCTCTGCTGGCTGTTCTGCAGGAGAACACTCCCCCTGCGCCCGGTGATGATTCCTCTCTCAACGCACAGATACGGCATATTTTCCGGATTTCCGCACTCGGGAAAGAAGAGCGTGCCATCCTGCGTTTTCTGTCGGTTATGCCGTTATATGGGATTCCGGTTCAGAAATTTATCGACTGGTGCCGGATCAAAAATACGGATAAAATCGAAAAACTGATCACCCGGGGACTGATCGAATGGAACGAACAGGACGGAGTGCTTTCTCTGCATCCGCTCATCTGCAGAACCGTCCGGCAGACAGAAAAAGTCAGTTTTCGGAATTGTTATCCATACACACAGACGCTGTGCATCCTCAGTCATCAGTCATGGTCCAAAACTGCGGAAGAAAAGAAAGAATTTGAAAGTTATGTATATACACTTGTCCTTACCCTGATGGATACAGAAAAAGAACCTTTTGACGATCTGGTTTTTCTCATGAGCGGGTGCTGGCTGACTGGGTATTATTCTCTTGCCGAAGAGCTGGGATTCAGTCTGTATCGCCACTGCCGGAAGAAATATGCCGAAGACAGCACCGAAACAGCAAATATCCGCTACCGCATCGGCGTCATGTATGACAACTGGGAAAAGGAAGAAACTGCCGCACAGTGGTTCCGTCTGGCGTATCACGGATATAAAAACTGTAAGCATCCCCAGCCGTACTATTATGCCGTGATCTGCCACAAATACGGAAAGATTTTCCGCTATGAGAAAAAATATGAAGAAGCAGAGCAGGTACTGCTGGACGCACAGTCTTACTTATCCCGTGAATTAAAGAAAGATCCGGCCGCTGCCGATATCGGCTATGTCAAAGGAATCGGCGCCGGTGCACTGCTGGATATTTATATGGAACTGGCTGTACTGTATCTGGAATGGGGCAGACCCCGGACCGCTCTTGTCTGGATCAGGCGAAGAACGCAGGAATATTCCTCCGATCTGGATCAGGCGAAAAAAGCAAGTGAATGGCATGTGGACTATATTACCGGACGCTGCCATACGGCTCTCGGAAACTATGATGACGCCGAAGCCGCCCTGTCGAACTCCCTCGCTTTTACAAAAACATATTTTATTGAAGAAAACCATTATACCTGCATGGTACTGGACGCTCTCGGAGAGCTGATGATGAAAAAAGGAGATGAAAAGGCTGCCGGAGAATACTTTCACCAAAAGCAGATTCTAAAAAGAAAAATTGCGGAACGTGCCGGAGGGCATCACGTCTCAGAGTAGAATAATACATAAAATCTGGATAGCACAGCGCACAATATCCGATAGAATAAGAAATAGGAATTTTTTACGAAGAGGTGATAGTTGTGCGCAATCGGGTCAGGGAGCTTCGGAAGGAACGTGATATGCGTCAGGAAGAACTGGCAGCCAAAATGAATGTCTCACAGCAGACGATCAGCCGGATTGAAAATGGGGAAAATGCTCTTCCCGCTGATATTTTGATCGATCTTGCCGGTTTCTTCGGTGTTTCCGTCGATTATATTCTCTGCCGTTCGCAGACGAGACGCACCGAAGAGTATGAAATCGAATTTAACGAAACCGTAGAGCGGAATTATCTGTTCTGCCGTGTCTATGAACGTCTGAGCAGGAAAAATCAGGATTTACTCTTTGAACTTGCCCAGCAGCTGGAAGAAAACCAGCCAGACAAAAAAAGCTGATAAAAACGGATTAAAAAATCCTGTGAAAACCCGGATTTTTCATAAAACCCGGATTTTCACAGGATATTTTTTATTTATGATTCTATTAAGCAATCTGCGCTTTTGCCAGTTCTGCCAGCGTAGCAAATCCTTCTTTATCATTTACTGCCATCTCAGCCAGCATTTTTCTGTTCATATCTACATTTGCCAGCTTCAGACCATGCATAAACTTGCTGTATGACAGTCCGTTCATTCTTGCCGCCGCATTGATACGCGCGATCCAGAGCTGTCTCATCTGACGCTTGCGCTGCTTTCTTCCTGCATAAGAAGAATTCAGTGCGCGCATAACAGACTGCTTCGCAACTCTGTACTGCTTGGAGCGTGCTCCTCTGTATCCTTTTGCCAGTTTTAATGTTCTATTGTGTTTTTTCTTTGCGTTCATTCCGCCTTTAATACGTGCCATTTCCTAATCCTCCTGTCCGTTTCCAAATCTTACAGATATGGTAATACTTTCTTCATATTTTTTACATTTGTCTGGTCTGTGATCGTAGACTTTCTGAGATTTCTCTTTCTCTTTGTCGTCTTCTTTGTTAAGATATGGCTCTTGTAGGCTTTGTTTCTTTTCAGCTTTCCTGTCGCTGTTTTTTTGAAACGTTTTGCTGCCGCTCTATTCGTTTTGATTTTTGGCATGATGATTTCCTCCTTTATTGTGTAGCTGTTTATGTTTAACGTTTTGCAGTTAAAACCATACTCATGTTCCGGCCTTCCATCTTCGCCGGTTTCTCAACGGTCGACACATCCTCCAGCATCTTCGCAAAATCATCCAGAATATGCTTGCTCTGCTGTACATGCGCCATCTCACGCCCGCGGAAACGGAGCGTTACCTTCACTTTGTTTCCCTTCTGGAGAAACTTCTTTGCATTATTCATCTTTGTGTTCAGATCGTTGCTGTCAATGTTCGGTGACAGGCGCACCTCTTTTATTTCGACAGTTTTCTGCTTTTTCTTGGCTTCTTTTTCTTTTCTCGTCAGTTCATACTTATATTTGCCGTAATCAATGATCTTGCAGACCGGCGGTTTCGCTGTCGGCGCAATCTTTACAAGGTCTAACTCTGCCTCCTGCGCAATCTTGTACGCTTCTCTCGCTGACATAATTCCCAACTGTTCCCCATCCTCGCCAATCAGCCGTACTTCACGGTCTCTGATTTGCTCGTTAATCATTAAATCGCTAATTGTTGTTTACCTCCGTCAAATATATTTCCTTTAGCTTTCCACTGCGAAACATCAGGCTGATCTGATAACCGCCTGCCAAAAGCTCAGAAAAAGCACCGCGTTTCCCGCTTATAAACATAAAAAACCGGGTGAATCATCTCCACCCGATTGAATCGTCAGCATATGTGTCATACACAATCATCTGTCCTGTCATTCAATATCAACCATAGTCACCCGATTATGCTATGGTGAGAGTGGAAACTCTGCTTTCTTTTTCTTTCGCTTCACGCAACTGCTACTCTACCATAATTTACTTCCAATGTCAACAGTTTTTTTCACTTTTTATATCTCAAACGTATACCGCTCAAATGCATTGATCACGCAGGTTTGTCCGTATTCGTCGATCTGCCGGAAATCGGAGCCGTAACTCTTATGGACATGACCGTGTACAAAGTACTGGGGCTGATACTTTTCAAGCAGATCCTTGAAAACCTGAAACCCCTGATGCGGGAGATCTCTCCCATCGTTGAGCTGATATGCTGGCGCATGTGTGACAAGGATATCAAAACCGCCTTTGCGATGCAACGGAAGCCAAAGCTTCCGGACTCTTTTTTTCATCTCCCTCTCGGTGTACTGGTGCGGTCCGCTGCTGTAACGCATGGATCCGCCCAGTCCGAGAAAACGGACGCCTTTGTATTCGACAACCGAGTCTTCTATGCAGGTGCAGCCTTCCGGCGGCCTGGCACTGTATTTCCCGTCGTGGTTCCCATGAACATAAAATACGGGGACGTTTGCCATCGTCACCAGAAAAGACAGATACTCCGGATCCAGATCACCGCAGGAAAGGATCAGGTCGATCCCTTCTAATTTACTTTTCTCATAATAATCCCACAGATATTTTGACTCCTCATCTGCAATGGCCAGTATCTTCATAACCCGGTTTATCCTTCCTTTTCCAGCACACCCTGCTGAATAATGACTGGTTTCGCATGATCTTCCAGTTCATCTTTCTTCGGGATCGCCCCGATGATATTCTCTGCGAGCCAGTCCATCGACATGATCTCTTCCGGCGTCAGCACACGGTTCGGATCGCCTTGTACCACCCCGTTTTGTGAGTACAATACTCCCTCAAACGGATTGAAGCCGCCGGATATGATCGTATTTTTCAGCAGGCTCACGAGACGTTTTGTCCCCACGGGAAGGTTCTGCGAGCAGATCACATCCACCACTCCCGCGGACATTCCCCACCAGTAATTGATTGCCTTCACTTCGCCGGAATCATCATACTTCCATGTTCCGTCCATGATCGTCCGGATCAGACGTTCATAAAACGCCCCCCAGTTCCACACAGGCATCGCAAGGCTGTACATCTCTTCCCCATCCTTATGAAAGATCCCGAAAAATCTGCTGCCCTCTTCCGGAATCACCATATCCCGCGCAGAGACACACGCAGGCGCAAGCTCCTGAACTCTCTGCCACAAATCCAGATCTTTCTTCGTAGACCACTCCAGATACACTTTCGCACGCGGATTTACCATCTTTGCCCCGAGCGCAAATGCATTGATATTTGCAATCGCCCCATAGATTGGATAATCCGCCACATACATCAGACGGTCGTTCTCTGCCATTGCCCCGGCGATCGCCCCCATCAAAAACTTCGCCTCATGCATCCGGGAATAGTAGGTCCGGATATAGCGGTGCGTCGTGTTCAGGGAACAGTTCAAAATCCTCACATCCGGATGCGCGATCGCAGATTTCACACTCGCCTGTACAAAGGTTGGCGTTGTGGTAAATACTAGGTTGCAGCCTTTGCTGATCGCGTCTTCAATCTTCTCTTCTGCATTTTCCGGCGTGACATTTTCATAGTACATCGTGCTCACTTCGTCCGAGAATGCTTCCTCCAGATGAAGTCTTCCCAGTTCATGGGTATACGTCCATGAAGAGGTTCCCGGCGTCTTTTCATATAAAAATGCAATCTTCTGCTTTTGCGTACTCAGCGAAGCGATGGAGAATAATTTGGTCAGTATCGGCGTCTTCTCCGTTGTCGGATCCATTTTCAGATCCACTTCCTTGTCCTTTGTCAGGAGTTCGAACTCTTCCCAGCTCTTTGCCACCAGTTGCTTCAGCTCATTTGTCGTGATCTGATCCAATGTGTTGTAGTCATAGATCTTCAGGAAAGCAAGAAACGCGTCTCCCGGCAGGATATCCAGTTTCTGCCCGCCCTTTGCATCATATTCAGCCAGAAAACGGGAGTAGACCGAGCTGAACGTCAGGCGTTCTTCCTTCGTCCATACCTCATCCGGTTCTTTTCCCACTGCTTTCTGCAGCTTTTTAAAACACCCTGTTTCTGAAAAGTAAATGTAATTGATCTCTGTCAGATCATAAAAATCCATAAATTCATAATAAATCTTGTTCTGTTTTTCTTCGGTACGCTGGGGGATGATGCGGGTCACCTCGCCGGGAATAGAGACAACGCCGAAAAATTTCATGACACTGACTCGTTTATTTCCCTCCTGCACATAAAATTGATTCATATATTCATATGCCTTGATCGGTTCACGGATTCCTTCCTCTACATGACTGGTGCTAAGCGCAGACCATTTCGCGGCAAATTCACTGGTTTCCCGAAGGATCGGCATAAAGTTTCCTGCAAATGAGGTACTTCTTCCCCCTGTTTTTGTCCCAACGATCTGTTCACTCGGAATCTGCACAAGGCCGAGAGGTTTTTCCGAATAAGATCCCTTCGGCGGGAGTATCTCGTCCAGTACAGGAAGTGTCGGACGCTTTCCCTGCATCATACGCGCATTATAGTCCTTTTTTCCTGCCTTATATGCTTCTCTGTATTCTTCCAGTCCCATCATGATACCTCCTCTTTTAATCCGGATTTATTATAGCATACCAAAAAAGCCACGTAAAGTCCCGGCTTCAACAGTTGACGGAAGGGGTGTGCCGCGTTATAATCAGAAATATGTTATTTAAATTTAAAGAGGAAAATTCAAAGGGTATGGAAAAAGAGAAAAAGCAGGAAACAACAACAGGGTATTCCGGACCGGGGAAACGGCCGGATGACCGGGAAAAGTCCGGCCGGGACAGCGGATCTCGTTTCTGGCGTCCGTCCGGATCTGCCAAAACATGGTGCTTCATCATTTCGTTTTGCATGATATTCTATTTCGCTTTGCTTCGGATTGATGATATTGCAGTATTTTTTAAGGAAGTATTTGACATTCTCCGTCCGATCATTTACGGTCTCGGAATCGCCTATGTACTGAATCCGGTCGTCAGATTTGTGGAGCGCCATCTGTCCCCTCTGCTGCAAAGAGTGATCCGTAACGAAAAAAAGGCCGGTCAGCTCTGCCGCACACTGGGCGTAGCCGCCGCGCTTGCGCTACTGCTTTTTGCCATAACCGGCCTGTGCAACATGGTGCTTCCGGAACTGCTCCGCAGTATCCTCGGTCTGATCCGGACACTTCCCGGACAGTTAAACAACGCGGTGGATATGATCGACAGGGCATTTTCAAAAGATACGACGCTGAACCGGGCATTTACACGAGCACTGAGCGAACTGACCGACTATCTGCAGAACTGGATGCGCACAGACCTGCTGGATCAGATCAACGCGCTGATGGCCGGTCTGACAGAGGGTGTGGTGAACATCGCAAGCGGACTGCTCAATGCCGTGATCGGGATCATTGTGTCTGTCTATGTCCTCTGGGGAAAAGAAAAGTTTGCCCGGCAGGGAAAAAAGATCATCTATGCTTTATTCCGACCGGGCCACGCAAACATCATCCTGGACGTAGCCGGAAAAAGCAATGAAATTTTCAGCGGGTTTATCATCGGCAAGGTGGTAGACTCTCTAATCATCGGTGTTTTGTGTTTTATCGGTCTTTCCATTATGGACATGCCATATACGATGCTGGTCAGTGTGATCGTAGGCGTGACAAACGTCATTCCGTTTTTCGGACCGTATATCGGAGCAATTCCGAGCGCGATCCTGATCCTGCTGGCGGATCCGCTGAAAGGACTTTATTTTATCATCTTTATCATCATCCTGCAGCAGATCGACGGAAATATCATCGGACCGAAGATTCTGGGCAATTCTACGGGACTGTCCGCATTCTGGGTCGTCACCGCAATCCTTCTGGGCGGCGGTCTGTTCGGACTCCCCGGAATGATCTTGGGCGTACCGACATTTGCAGTGATTTATCATCTCGTCGGGATGTATATAAACTACAGGCTTGAGAAAAAGCATCTTCCGACGCAGACAAACGCTTACGATGCGTCAGGAAGTGTCGATGCGCAGGGGAACTATTCCTGTCACGGCGCCGAAGACGCCGAACACAGCCGGGAGGAAGCAGAACCGGACGAAAAAGAAACAAAATAAAACAAAGGGGAAACGTAATGCCAGTACGAGTACAAAATGACTTACCGGTCAAAAAAATATTAGAGAAGGAAAATATCTTTGTCATGGACGAATACCGTGCGGCGCATCAGCAGATCCGTCCGATCAGCATCGGACTTTTGAATCTGATGCCGCTCAAGGAGGATACGGAACTCCAGATCCTGCGCGCACTGTCCAACACACCGCTTCAGGTAGATGTTACGTTTGTGCGGGTGACAAGCCATGTATCCAAAAATACATCCACCAGCCACATATACAAGTTCTATGAATCTTTTGAGCAGATCAAGAAGCAGAAATTCGACGGCTTTATCATCACGGGCGCGCCTGTGGAGCAGATGCCGTTCGAGGAAGTGGACTACTGGGAAGAGCTCAAAGAGATCATGGACTGGACTTCTTCCCATGTCACATCCACCCTGCACCTCTGCTGGGGAGCGCAGGCCGGGATTTATTACCACTATGGGATTGACAAGGTGCCGCTCCCGCAAAAGAAGTTCGGTGTCTTCGCCCACCGTGTCCGTAACCGGAAAGTGCCGATCGTACGCGGATTTGACGATGTGTTCTATGCGCCGCATTCCCGCCACACGGAAACGCCGCAGGATTTATTGGAACAGGACGACCGGATCATGATCCTTGCGGATTCCGAAGAGGCCGGCGTTTTTCTGTGCATGGCGGAAGACGGCCGCAAGATCTTCGTCATGGGACATCCCGAGTACGACCGGATCACTCTGGATAAAGAATACAAACGTGACGCCGAAAAAGGACTGGACATTCAGATCCCGGTGAACTATTACCCGGACGATAACCCGGAAAATAAGCCGAATCTGATGTGGCGCGGTCATTCAAACGCATTGTACAGCAACTGGCTGAACTATTATGTATACCAGAGTACGCCGTTCGACCTGTATGGCACGCCGGATCTGAAGCAGGACTACAGTGCCTTTATGCGGGACATTTACAGTCCGGAATAAGCGGACTGCTTTTACAATACTTACAAAAAAACAGGTGATAAAAATGAATGATACCGATTTTTCAGAAAAAGTCAACCAGTTTCAGCCGGGCATCTTTGCCGCCCTGGACGCCAAAAAAGAAGAACTGATCCGGCAGGGACGAACCGTTTATAATCTTTCTGTAGGAACGCCGGATTTTCCTCCTGCCCCGCATATCATGAAAGCGATGGAGGAAGCATGCCGCGATCCCCAGAATTATAAATACGCCCTGCGGGATCTGCCGGAGCTTCTGGAAGCAGTACAGTACCGTTACCTGCACCGCTTTGGAGTGAAACTGGAAACCGACGAGATTACTTCCATATATGGCTCGCAGGAAGGTATGGCACATATCGGAATGGTTTTGTGCAATCCCGGAGACACCATACTTGTGCCGAATCCGGGGTATCCGCTGTTTGAGATGAGCGGAATCATGGCGGACGCAGAGGTTCAGTCTTATACCCTGCGGGAAGAGAATGAATATCTGCCCGATCTGGAATCAATTCCAAAAGAAACGCGTGAAAAAGCAAAGTATATGATCGTGTCATATCCTCTGAATCCCGTCTGTGCCTGCGCGCCGGACGAATTCTATGAACGGCTGATCACATTTGCCCGGGAAAATAAGATTATCATCCTCCATGACAATGCCTATTCCGATATCATCTATACGAGAAAGCAGGGAAGATCTTTCCTCTCTTTTCCGGGTGCAAAGGAGGTCGGAGTGGAATTCTACTCTCTCTCCAAATCCTATAACCTGACCGGGGCGAGAATTTCCTTTGTGGTGGGGAACCGTAACATCGTGCAAAAGCTGAAGACATTCCGTTCCCAGATCGATTATGGAATCTTTCTTCCGATCCAGAAAGCTGCGGTGGCGGCGCTTACCGGGCCGGATGATTTTATTGAAGCACAGCGGCAGGAATATGAAAGACGGAACCGGGCACTCTGCGGCGGACTGCGCCGGATCGGCTGGAATGTGCCGGACAGCCGGGGAACCATGTTTGTCTGGGCAAAGATCCCGGAAGGATATGTTTCCTCTCTTGACTTCTGCATGGAACTGATGGACCGCACCGGACTGATCGTAACGCCGGGAAGCGCTTTCGGAAGCGAAGGCGAAGGGTATGTGCGGATGGCGCTGGTCATCAACGAAGAAAAAATCACCGAACTGCTGGAAGTTCTGAAACAGTCGCAAATGTTCCGGCAGGAATCATCATATATACCGTGAAACACACAAAACAAGGAGAATAGATATGCAGCGTATCGCAAAGTTTCATAAAGTAAGCAAAGAACAGTTTGTAATAGACTGGACAGGCGCCTTTCCGGAGCAGACTCCCGAACAGGCCGAAGAAATCTATGAAGCCATCCGGCTGCCGCGGCGCGCAACCGCGGGATCTGCCGGATATGATTTTTATGTGCCGGCCGATTTTAGAATCGCACCGGGAAAGACAATAAAGATTCCTACCGGAATCCGGGTAGAAATGGAACCAGGCTGGGTACTGAAGTGTTATCCGAGAAGCGGACTGGGTTTCAAGTTCCGTCTTCAGCTCGATAACACGGTCGGTATCATTGACAGTGATTATTTTTACTCGGATAATGAGGGACACATTTTCGCCAAGATCACAAATGACTCCAGAGAAGGCAGGACCGTGGAGCTTGCCGCAGGAACCGGATTCATGCAGGGGATTTTTGTGGAGTACGGTATTACGCTGGATGACGATGTGACAGACAGACGTAACGGCGGTTTCGGCAGCACAACTCCCCTTCCGCATTAGTCCGTGTACTTTTTCATCAGTGTACTTTTATGTGAAGAAAGCTCCGCCCGGTAATCGTGCGGTTGAAAATAATGCAGCATACTGCCAGGACCGATCCGATAATGAATCCGGGAAGATTGAAACAGGCAGTCAGGATCAGGATCATCAGCCGCATAAATTTCAGCGCGTAACCGAGCTCATAATTCGGCTGTGTGTAATCCGCTACAGCAACAAATGCCATGTATAACATGACTTCGGAGTTGAACCATCCGGACTGCACAGAGAACTCTCCCATTACGATACCGGCGATCACACTGAGCGGGGTGCTGAGCATATTCGGCGTATTCAGAGCCGCCAGCCGCAGACCGTCAATGGACAGTTCCAGAATCAGGAACTGAAAAATCAGCGGAATATTTACCATGTCCCGTACAAGTACAAATTCAAACACATCCGGCAAAAACTCCGGGTTCTGCATGAAGAGCAAGAACAACGGTGTTATAAATACCGTTCCGATAGAGATCAGTACACGGGAGATCTTCAGGTATACCCCGGTGATCTTCGGAAAATAATAGTCGTTTGCCTCCTCGATCATATCAAATACAGAAGTCGGAAGGATCATGGCAGATGGAGAATTATCCACCAGGATCACGACTTTCCCTTCCAGCAGGCAGGCAGCCGCTGTGTCAGGCCGTTCGGTGAACTTAAATTTCGGGAACGGATTAAACCATTTCCTCTTAAACATCGCTTCTGCCAGACTCTGCTGGTTCATCCGCAGATCATCCACCTCCAGTCCATCGATGATCTCTGTCACTTTGTCCAGAAGCTCCTGGTTCACCCGGTCTTTCATATAACAAATAGCAATATCCGTGCGGGAAGACTGTCCGACCTCTGTCATTTCCATGATCAGATGCGGATCCCGGATCCTGCGCCGGATCAGCGCCGTATTGAATACGATTGTTTCCACAAAACCGTCTCTGGAACCGCGCAGCGACTTGTCCTTCTCCGGTTCTCCCACATTTCTTGCCGGATAGGTACGGCAGTCCACAGCGATACACGACGGATATCCATCAATGAACAGGCAGGTGATTCCCGAGAGTACACTGCGGATCACTTCGTCAAATTCCGTAACGACCTCCACCTCGACGTAGGGAATGCACAGTCTTGCAAACTCTGACGCATTTTCCGGCATCTCCTCCTCTTTTACACTGAAAAATGAGTCCATGATCTTCAGCATAGACTCATCTTTTGTAAAACCGTCAATGAAATAAAAAGCAGCGTTTTTTCCGCCGATCACCATGTCCCGGCGGATCACATCGAAACTTTCTCCGACCGGGAGTGTCTGATTCATGTATGCCAGATTATCCTGAAAGGAATCGCCAACCTTCTTCTTCGTCTTCTTTACCATTGCTGTCCCTCCTGTTATGCACGAAATCGGTACTGACAGTTAGGATTCCCCTCGATCCGGTGAAATATACGTTTACAATGTAAAGATTCCGAAAGCATTGAGAACGGAGCTGACCAGGATTCCGATCAGGATCACCGGGGCGATCCACTGGATCATCACTGTAAACATCTTTTTTGCTTTAAACTGCGCGCCTTCCTGACATACCTCATCGATGATCGCCTTTGGTTTAATGACAAACCCGACAAAGAAACACGTCAGCAGGGCGACGATCGGCATCAGAACGCTGTTGCTGATGAAGTCCCATGCGTCAAGGATCGACATACCGAGCGGCTGAAGGAAATCCAGCGCACCAAACCCAAGGGAGGACGGGATTCCCATCAGAAGGCAGTACACAGTCACCAGAATACAGGTTGTCCTTCTCTTCCAGTGGAACCGGTCCATCAGGATCGAAACAATCGTCTCCATCAGAGAAATTGCAGAAGTCACCGCCGCAAAGAATACAAGCAGGAAAAATACCGTTCCGACCACACCGCCCAGCGGCATATCTGCAAATACTTTCGGAAGTGTAATAAACATCAGTCCGGGACCCGCATTCAGCGCAGAGGTATCTCCTCCGGAAAATGCAAACACAGCCGGAACGATCATCAGTCCCGCAAAGAAAGCAATCGCTGTATCGAACACCTCGATCTCCCGTACTGATTTTTCCAGATCCGTACTCTTTTTCATATAGGAGCCGTAAGTGATCATAATCCCCATTGCCAGCGACATAGAGTAGAACAACTGTCCCATCGCAGCCAGCACCGTTTTCACAGAAAAATCCGACAGGCGTGGAAGGACATAGTATTTCACACCTTCTAGCGCGCCGTCGATCGTAAGCACATAAACAGAGATGCCGACAACAAGAACTGCCAGTACCGGCATCATGATCTTGCTGACTTTCTCGATGCCTTTCTCTACGCCCATGATCACAACTGCAGCCGTAAAAATAAGGAATATCGCAAACCAGATGATCGGCCCGGATGTGCCGGATACAAAATCATTAAAATAACTGTCTCCTGCGGCAGCCTGACCGTTTCCTGATAGAAACGTAATAAAATACTTGACCACCCATCCGCCGATGACTGCATAGTACGGAAGAATGATCGCCGGAACAATCGAAGCCAGAACACCGATAAATCCCGATCTCTGATCCAGCGCTTTGAATGCTCCGATCGCACTGAGTCCGGTTTTGCGGCCGATCGCGATTTCCGCGATCATCAATGTAAAACCAAATGTAACGGCAAGGATCACATAACAGAGCAAAAAAGATCCTCCCCCGTATTTTGCAACAAGATATGGGAATCTCCAGATATTGCCCAGTCCCACGGCAGAACCGGCGGCAGAAAGAATAAATCCGATCTTACTGGTAAAAGTACCCCGTTCTCTATTGTCGTTCATAACATATCTCCTCATCTCTTCTCATGTATTGCATATGTATTGCAGAAACCGCAGAAACCGGGATTTTTCATCCCGGTTTTGCAGTTTTTTCTATCCTTTTTTTCAAAAAGTTTGTCACCCGCAGTTGAATGTCGCACACTCTGTACCTTCACACTGACAGGCATTGCTGCCCTCCACGCTGATCTTTCCGGCATGACAGTCGCAGTTCTCATTATATCTGCATTCTGTCGCCTTGCAGTCGATCTTTGTCAGACTGGACGCCTGTCCTGCCACATCAGAATACGTCTCGCCTTTTCGCTCCTGAAAGCTGTCGCAGCAGGTTTCCCGCGGTGCTCTCGCATCGCTTCCTCCTACCTGGATCGTATCCAGATCACATAAAAACTGCTTGTTGTGCACACAAGTCTGCACAGTACATTTTAATTCTGGCATAATAATGGCACCTCCTTATTGAAATCCCTGTTATTATGCCCGCTTTTTTACAGATTATGTGCCGCATGAACCGTGCTGCTCTCAGTCTTTCTTTTCTACTTCCCGCGTAACCTTATCTTTGATCTCTTTCTGAATCGCGGTGATGAAGTCATCCAGACTCTTCTGTCCCTCGTCTCCTGCGAAACGGCTTCTCACGGATACCAGTCCCTGTTCCTCTTCCTTCGCTCCCACAACAAGCATATACGGGATCTTCTGCATCTGTGCTTCCCGGATCTTATAGCCGATCTTCTCTGCACGCGTATCGAGTTCCGCCCGGATTCCTGCCGCTTTCAGTGTATCCAGAACCTTCTCTCCATACCCCATATGTTTATCAGAGATCGGCAGTACCTTCACCTGAACCGGCGCCAGCCATGTTGGAAATGCGCCTGCATAATGCTCGATCAGAATACCGATAAACCGTTCAATGGAACCGAATACTACCCTGTGGATCATGATCGGGCGGTGCTTCTCTCCGTCTGCTCCGGTGTATTCCAGATTAAACCGCTGCGGAAGCTGGAAATCCAGCTGGATCGTCCCGCACTGCCAGGTACGTCCGATCGAATCCTCCAGATGGAAGTCGATCTTCGGTCCGTAGAACGCACCGTCTCCCTCGTTTACCACATAAGGAAGCTCCAGATCGTCCAGAGCGCCCCGCAGAGCGTCTGTCGCCATCTCCCAGTCCTCATCGCTTCCCATACTGTTTTCCGGGCGTGTGGACAACTCTACGTGGTACTTGAATCCAAACAGGCTGTATACCTCGTCGATCAGCTTTACTACGCCCTTAATCTCCGAACGGACCTGTTCCGGCATCATAAAGATGTGCGCGTCATCCTGATTAAAACAGCGCACACGCATCAGTCCATGCAGCTGACCTGATTTCTCGTGGCGGTGTACAAGTCCGATTTCTCCCATCCGCAGCGGAAGATCACGGTAAGAACGCGGCTCTGACTCATATACGAGAATCCCGCCCGGACAGTTCATCGGCTTGATCGCGAAGTCCGTATCGTCGATCACCGTTGTATACATGTTTTCTTTGTAATGATCCCAGTGTCCGGACGTCTCCCAGAGGCTCCGGTTCAGCATGATCGGTGTGGATATTTCTACATACCCTGCCTTATTGTGAACATCCCTCCAGTAGTCCAGCAGCGTATTTTTCAATACCATTCCCTTTGGAAGGAAAAACGGGAATCCCGGACCTTCGTCACGCATCATAAACAGACCAAGCTCTTTTCCGAGTTTTCTGTGGTCGCGCTTCTTTGCCTCCTCCAGCATGGTCAGATATTCGTCCAGCTCTGCTTTTTTCGGGAACGCCGTTCCATAAATTCTCTGGAGCATCTTGTTCTTTTCGTTTCCCCGCCAGTATGCGCCCGCAAGACTGGTGAGCTTCACCGCCTTGACCGGTTTCGTACTCATCAGGTGCGGTCCTGCACAGAGGTCTGTAAATTCGCCCTGCGAATAGAAGCTGATCTCGGCGTCTTCCGGAAGATCTTCAATCAGTTCCACCTTATAGCTTTCGTCCTTTTCCTTAAAATATTCGATTGCTTCCGCGCGCGGTTTTGTGAACCGTTCCAGCGGCAGCGCTTCTTTTGCGATCTTCTTCATCTCCGCCTCGATCTTTTCCAGATCCTCCTCTGTCAGCGGAGTCTCCCGGTCAATATCGTAGTAAAATCCGTTATCAATCGACGGTCCGATTGCCAGTTTCGTATCCGGATATAACCGCTTGATCGCCTGCGCCATAATATGAGACGCAGTGTGGCGGAACGCGCCTTTTCCCTTCTCATCCTGGAATGTCAGAATATTCAGCTCACAGTCGTTCTCCACAACCGTACGCAGATCCACAACTTTCCCATCAATTTCTCCCGCCGTCGCGACACGCGCAAGTCCCTCGCTGATATCCGACGCGATATCGATCACACGCATACTCTGCGCATATTCTTTACATGAACCATCTTTCAATGTTACTTTCATCTTCTTCGTCTCCTTTTATCTTGTTATTTTCGCCGCCTGCCGATGGCTTTTTATGTTGCGGAAAAATGTAAAACCCTTTTCTATAACATAAAAAAACCCTTTCTGCATCCTGCAGAAAGGGACGAGTATTCATCTCGCGGTTCCACCCTACTTGAACCGGCATACGCCGGAACCTCTTCATTCATGATGGTAACGGAATCACCGGACTGTTTTCAGCCACTCCGAGGTAGTTTTCAAATGCTTCCGTACCCGGGAACTTCCAGCCTGTACCATCCATTCACTTTCCTGCAGGATCCCATATACTCCCGCGGTTCAAATCTCCGGTATCCGGTTCCCTTCTCTGTGGCCTTTCACATCCTACTCGTCTCATCAACGTGTTATCTGCCAATTATCTTATCTCATCGTTTTCGTTTTGTCAAGAGAACCGCAAAAAATTCTCTCACCATATAATTTACCAGAAGCACCGGATTGGAAGACGCCGCAATCCCATGCAGATTCGTATATCCGGCCTCTCTGCCGAGCAGAAGCGCGCGGTATACATGAAAATTGTTTGTGACCACCGCCGTCGGGACTGTGAGATCCCCGATGATCTCTGCACTGAATTTCAGATTCTCCATCGTAGAAGTCGAACGGCATTCCATAAAAAGACGCTCCGGACTGATTCCCCTGCGTTTCAGTTCTTCCGCCATCGCTTCCGCCTCGGTGATATCTTCTCCTTTTCCCTGACCGCCGGACAAAACCGCCCGGGTCTGCGGATGATCCTGCAAATAACGACAGGCGCGGTCGATCCGCCGCATCAACGAATTGGTAATCTTTGTTCCCCGCACCTGCGCGCCAAGGACGATCAGATATTGTACTTCTTCTGGTTCTTTCGTTTTCATTGCAAGGCAGATTCGAAGCTCCACCCAGAGAAACACAACCCAGAAAACAACCACCGCAATGATGAGAGCAGTGCGCAATCCTCCCGGAAAAACAGGATAGAAATAAGCGGCAGCCAGATGAACGGCTCCCGCTCCCATCCAGAATCCGGCAAAAGTTGAATTCCATTTTCCGGTATACCACACGATCAAAGCATAGTACAAAACGCACGCTGCCCCGGTCAGAAGAAAATACATCACAGGTTTCTGCCGCAGCACTTTTTATATTTCTTGCCGCTGCCGCACGGACACGGATCATTTCTTCCGATCTTCTTCGCCTTGCGGATCGTGCCGGACTGCTTCTGCTCACGGTACAGCCGCTTTCTTGTATCCTCGTCGAAGATTGCTTCCCACTGAGGCAGTTCATAAAGCCAGTCCGCTTTCGCATCCACCATATTCTTATATAACTTTTCTTTGTCATATACCAGATTGACCTGCGTATCCTCCGTCATCGTCTCGATTGGATTCGCCACAGCCAGGCTGTCATTGATCCCGTCCAGAAATCCCACCATCGTCAGGACGTCCTGCCCGTATTTTTCAGCCAGTTCCTTCACCGTGCCGCGCACTTCCACATCCGGCTCTGCCAAAAGCTGCTCGTAGATCTCTTTCTCGATCAGGAAATATCTGTCCCAGAAATTCTTCAACTGCTGCTTGTCCTTCGTCTGGTCATAGGCAATATCATGCCATTGTTCCAGCAAACTTTTATCGCTCATCGTAATCCAGCTCCTTTATATATAATGATGATGTTGAGGTCAAAAACCCCGTACTATTCTATGTCAGTCTTTCCCGTTTTGCAACAAAAATCATTGAAATATCCGCTCAAATGCTCTATCATGATGATATCAGGATTGTGTGAGTACAAAGTACGGAGCAATCCGGTATCATAATTAGGTCTGCCCCCAGCACCATAAAGAAAGGAACCGCACATATGAAAAAAATAAAACGAATCCTCGCGCTCACCGGTGCCATTCTTCTGATCGGATTGTATGCATGTACCCTGATCTTCGCCCTCATCGGGACGCCGCTCGCCACAGATCTTCTGAAAGCATCCGTGGCGGTTACGATTCTTCTTCCCGTACTGCTCTATGGATTTCAGCTCGTCTGGCGTCTGATGCACAAAAACGACAATGACACAGATTCCCGGGAATCCTAACGATAAATAATGTCGTCCCTTCCCGGTCCGTTACTGATCATCGTGATCGGATATCCGATCTCCTGCTCTACAAATTCAATATATTTCCGGCAGTTTTCCGGAAGTTCCGCATAGGTACGGATTCCGCGGATATCGCACTTCCAGCCGGGAAGTGTTTTATAAACCGGCTTTGCCTTCTCAAGCAGATGCGTAACCGGGAAGTCCGTTGTCACCTTTCCTCCGATCTCGTATCCTACGCAAACCGGGATCTCATCCAGATAGCCAAGCACATCCAGTACCGTAAAGGCTACATCTGTCGTTCCCTGCATCCGGCAGCCGTATTTGGATGCCACGCAGTCAAACCATCCCATCCGTCTCGGACGCCCTGTCGTTGCGCCAAATTCGCCGCCATCGCCTCCGCGTCTGCGCAGTTCATCTGCTTCATCCCCAAAGATCTCGCTGACAAACGCTCCGGCGCCCACCGCGCTGGAATAAGCCTTGCAGACTGTAATGATCTTTTTGATCTCATACGGCGGAATCCCGGCGCCGATCGCACCATACGCCGCCAGTGTGGAGGAGGATGTAACCATCGGATAGATTCCGTGGTCCGGATCCTTCAGAGAGCCAAGCTGTCCTTCCAGAAGGATATTCTTTCCTTCTTTCAGCGCCTGATGAAGATATAAGGACACATCGCACACGTACGGCTCCAGCATCTTTTTATATTCCATCAGTTCGTTATACAGATCATCCGGATCGATCAATGGCTTGTGGTACAAATGCTCCAGCGTCACATTCTTCTGCTGGGCAATACGGACCACTTTCTCTCTCAGCAGCTCGTCATCAAACAGTTCACTCACCTGAAAACCGATCTTCGCATACTTATCCGAATAAAACGGTGCAATGCCTGACTTTGTGGAGCCGAATGACTTTCCGCCCAGACGCTCCTCTTCATAAGCGTCAAATAACTTATGGTAAGACATGACCATCTGCGCGCGGTCCGAAACAAGGATCTTCGGCTGCGGCACGCCTTTCTCCATAATAGACTGTATCTCTTCAAACAGTCTCGGCGCATCCAGTGCAACGCCGTTGCCGATCACACTTGTCGTATGCCCGTAAAACACACCGGAAGGCAGCGTGTGCAGTGCAAACTTTCCATAGTCGTTCACGATCGTATGCCCCGCATTGGCTCCTCCCTGAAAACGTACGATGATATCTGCCTCTTTCGCAAGCATATCGGTAATCTTACCTTTTCCCTCATCGCCCCAGTTCGCTCCAACTACTGCTTTAACCATAGTGAATCCTCCTGTGTATTATCTCTGTTTCTTCGATTTTATATTGCTTTTATTAGTAATTCTTATCAGGAAACTACCGTATGAATTATACTATATATTCTTGGTTTTGTAAAATCTTTTTTCACATCAGAGGAGCGATCAGGCGCAGCACGCGTCCGCACAGCATCATCGGCAGACTGATCTTATCCACCTCCGCCATCGTGATCTGCTGGCACTCTTTGAGCGTTTCCTGAAAATCCAGCTCAACGTCGCGCACGACCATGTTATTGTAGAAGAATATCCCGCACTCAAAATGCAGATACAGGCTGCGGAAATCCAGATTGATCGTCCCCACCGTCGCCGTATCATCGTCAGAGGAAAAAACCTTCGCATGTACAAATCCGGGAGTAAATTCATAAATCTTAACTCCCGCTGTGATCAGCTCTTCATAGTATGTCTTTGCCAGTGCAAATGCATACCATTTATCCGGGATATGCGGCATAATGATCTTCACGTCGATCCCGCTTTTTGCCGCCCGGCAGAGCGCATCCATCATTTCCCGGTCAAGGATCAGATACGGCGTCATAATATGTACGTATTTCTTCGCATGATTCAGAATATGACAGTACACTTCTTCTCCGACATTTTCATCATCATACGGACTGTCTGCATACGGAAGCGTAAACCCAAGCTCCCGGTGAAGCTCGCCCGACATCTTCGTCAGGTAATTTTCGAATGCCTCCGGTCTGGTCTCCGTGGTGTTCCACATCTGCAAAAACATCATCGTGAGACTCTGCACGGCGTCTCCCTCGATCATAACCCCGGTGTCTTTCCAGTAACCGAACCGTTCCTTCTCATTGATATACTCATCCGCCAGATTGATACCGCCGGTAAAACCGACTCTGCCGTCCACAACACAGATCTTTCTGTGGTCACGGTTATTCTGCGTGGTAGATAATACCGGATGAATCTGGCTTACCACCTTGCACCGGATGCCGTATCTCTGCAGTTCTTTCGGATAATTATACGGAAGTCTGGATATGCTGTTCATCCCGTCATACATAAAACAGACCTCTACGCCCTGCGCTGCTTTTTCCTTGAGAATTTCCAAGATCGTGCCCCACATCCGGCCCTCGTCCACAATGAAATATTCCATAAAAATAAATTTTTCCGCTTTTCCAAGCTCCTCAATCATCGCCGGAAACATCTTCTCCCCGCAGCTGTAATATTCCGCTTTTGTGTTCCGGTAGATCGGCGTATGTGTCTGTCGGTTCATATATTCCGCCAGATTTGCGTTGGCCGGCTTGCTCACACGCAGTGCGTCCATCACATATTTGGGTTGGCGCATGTACGGCCATGTTGCTTCCATCGTCTCGCCAAGCCGTCTTCTGAGAAACCGGTGGCCGACTTCCATTCTCACATATAAATAAAACAGCGCCCCGAACACCGGGAAGATTAAAACAAGAAGAATCCATGTCAGCGTAAACTCCGTGCTGGATTTTTCATTGATAATATTGATCACCACGATCACCTGCAGGACTGTCATAATCCCATAAGCCAAGGTTGCAGAAGAACGCAGCCAGTACGGCACCAGAAACATCACCGCAAGTTGTAATAAAAGGAGAACTACGATGAGCGCAGTCCGGCTGAAGACAATACTCAAAACTCCTTTTTTTGCTTTCTTTGCTACTTCACGTTTTTTCATCATGCCATGCTGCCTCCTGATTCTTGTCTGCATTGAATGTCCAATTATGATTAGTCTAACATACTTCCCGGGAATCGGCAATCTCTTAAATATCACAATTTTTCGTGAAAAAACATTGTATTTATTCTCAAAAAGTATTAGAATATTAGTTGATTTGATTTATCCCCTTGTAAAAATCCCTGCAGGTATCTGCTGTAGTCCGGAAACCGGGCAGGAATCAGGAAAGGAGCAACTACAATGAAAAATAGTTCGAAATGGCTTGCTGCCCTTGTCGGCGCAGGCGCTGTCATCGGAGTGGCGGCTGCCATACTTTTAAAGGATAAGGACAAGGATTCATCTGCCGGGACGGATGACCTTTTTACGGAAGATGATCTTGACATGGATCTGGAACCTGTAAAAGAGAGGGAATATGTGCCACTGAAAAAGGCGGCGGCAGAGACGTCCGATCCGGAAGAAAACGAAGAGACGCCAAAAGAAGACGCAGAAGAAGCCGAAGAAAAGACAGAAGAACCTGAAGCAGAAGAAATGACAGAAGAGCCGGAAGCAGAAGAAAAGCCGGAAGAAGCAGAGGGATCCGAAGTCTCCGATGAATCTGCGAAAGAAGAAGAAAAGACTGACAGCACACAGGCATCTGCAGAATCTACGGATGAAAGTACAACAGAAGAGAAGGCAGAAGAGCCGGAAACGGCAGAATAAGAAGCAAGAAAACAAGATAAAAGAACGGCAGGTATGACCACAGAATTGTCATGATCCCTGCCGTTTTTTCTGTCACACATCTCTTTATTTCCAGGCTTCCTGCAAGATCTGCACTGCCTCTTTGATCTGCTCTTCCGGCATGTTCGCGTAGCCGAGCAGAATCGTTGCCGCCTGTTCAGGACGGGGTTTCACATAATATTCCGAGAGTCCGTACACTTTCACATCCCGCTCTGACGCGCGCGCGATCAGTTCCTCTTCGGTCTGATTTCTTTTACCGTGTAAAAGCAGATGCACGCCCGCGTATTCCCCGGACATATCGAACTGTCCCCGCAATCCTTTCAGGCAGCCCAGCAGCATATCATGCCTTCCCTTGTAGATTGCCCGCATCTTATTCAGGTGACGCTCATAGTATCCGCCTTCGATAAATCGCTGCAGCAGCATCTGATCTGCCTTTGAAACCGTCGAATTCAAGAAGCCGCTTTTTTCTCTGTATTGCTGAAGAAGCGGCCGCGGCAGCACCATGTAGCTGATTCGTATGGACGGAGCGACCGATCTGGAAAATGTCCCGATGTAAATCACCTTTTCATGGTGATCGTACCCCTGCAGCGCGGGAATCGGCTTCCCTTTATACCGGAATTCACTGTCATAATCATCCTCTATAATATAGCGACCTTCTCCCTGCCTCGCCCATGCCATCAGCTCCAGACGGCGCTTTACCGGCATGACAATGCCAAGCGGATACTGATGGGACGGCATGACAAACGCGATATCTGCGCCTGATCGCTCCAGTTCCGATACAGACATCCCGTATTCGTCCATATCCACCGTACACACCTCGCAGGACATATTCTGAAAGAGCCGGTATTCCCGCCTGTATGTCGGGTTTTCAAACGCGACTCTGTGCTTCACACCGATCACAGTCGCGAGCACCATCAGCAGATAATCGTTTCCCGCGCCGACCACGATCTGTTCCGGCGAGCAGTTCACGCCGCGCGCCTGGTGCAGGTATGTGCAGATCACACTGCGCAGTCCTGCCTCCCCCTGCGGATGCCCCAGACGGAACAACTCCTCACAGTCCCCCATCAGGCATTCTTTCGACAGCTTTCGCCAGGTATTGTACGGAAAGCTGTCCAGATCCACGCCGTTTGGCGTAAAATCATACCGGTATGTTTTTTCCTCCGGTTCTTCCTCCATATCGTTCCATGGCGATTCCGGCCGCAGCCGATATACGCCCTCGATCTCCGCCACAAAATACCCGCGGCACGGTTTGGCCTCCACATACCCCTCAGACAAAAGCTGCTCATAGGCAAGCTCCACCGTACTTCTGCTGACTTCAAGATGCCGGCACAGCGTGCGCGTGGAGGGCAGCCGTTCTCCGCTCCTGATATGGCCATCCTGAATATTCTGTTTGATATACACATAAATCTGTTCATACAGCGGGACCTTCGACAACGGCTGCAAATGGATCGTCAGATCATTCATCTTACTCTTTCATCCTCTTTTTTTGCGTCTCATTTCTGCGGCAGCTTAAATGAACTCTTCAGCGACACGATCCGGTTAAACACCGGAGCGTCCGGCGCCGAATCCTTCGCGTCCACGCAGAAATATCCGGTCCGTACAAACTGGAAGCTGTCATATGCCTCTGCGGACGCAAGCTCCGGCTCCACATAACAGTCCTTCAGCACTTTGATCGAATCCGGGTTCAGGTTCAGAGATCCGTCCTCCTTATTGTAAACGCCTTTCTCTTCATCAACCAGATTCTCATAGAGACGCACCTCTGCCTTCTTTGCCGTAGAAGCCGCTACCCAGTGGATCGTTCCTTTTACCTTTCTTCCGGTAAATCCGCTTCCGCTCTTTGTCTCCGGATCATATGTGCAGTGTACGACCGTCACATTTCCTTCTTCATCTTTCTCAAATCCGGTACACTTCACAAAATACGCAGACATCAGACGGACTTCATTTCCCGGGAAGAGACGGAAATACTTCTTCGGCGGCTCTTCCATAAAATCGTCACGCTCGATGTACAGTTCTCTTGCGAATGGAACTTTTCTCGATCCAAGTTCTTCATTTTCCAGATTGTTCGGTACGTCCAGATACTCTACCTGTCCCTCCGGATAATTGTCGATCACCAGTTTGATCGGATGCAGCACCGCCATCATACGGGAGCGCTTCATTTTCAGATCTTCCCGGATACAGTATTCCAGCATCGCATAATCCACGGAACTCTGTGCCTTGGAAACGCCGCACATCTCCACAAACATACGGATAGACTCCGGCGTAAACCCTCTCCGGCGAAGCGCCGCGATCGATACCAGACGCGGATCGTCCCAGCCGTCCACAATCTTCTCCTCGACCAGTTTCTTAATGTAACGTTTTCCGGTTACCACATTGGTCAGATATAATTTTGCAAACTCAATCTGCCGCGGCGGGTTTTCAAACTCACACTCACGCACAACCCAGTCATAGAGCGGACGGTGGTCTTCAAACTCCAGCGTACAGATCGAATGGGTGATTCCTTCAATCGCATCCTCGATCGGATGTGCAAAATCATACATCGGATAAATACACCACTTGTCTCCTGTATTGTGATGCGTCATATGTGCCACGCGGTAGATGACAGGATCCCGCATGTTGATATTCGGGGAGGCCATATCAATGCGCGCCCGCAGGACTTTCGATCCGTCCGGATATTTTCCCTCGCGCATCTCCTCAAACAGCCGCAGATTTTCTTCTACCGTGCGGTTTCTGTAGGGACTTTCCTTTCCCGGCTCTGTCAGTGTGCCGCGGTATGCCCGGATTTCCTCCGCGTTCAGGTCACAGACGTACGCTTTTCCTTTGCGGATCAGCTTCACCGCACACTCATACATCTGGTCAAAATAATCCGACGCAAAATACAGATGTTCCTTCCAGTCAGCGCCAAGCCACTGGATATCTTCTTTGATAGACTCCACAAATTCCATCTTTTCTTTCGTCGGATTCGTATCGTCAAACCGCAGATGAAATTCCCCGTTATATTTTCTGGAAAGTCCATAATTCAGAAGAATAGACTTTGCATGTCCGATATGCAGATATCCGTTCGGCTCAGGCGGAAAACGAGTACAAACGTGGTCATACACCCCCTCCGCAAGATCCTTATCGATCTCCTGCTCAATAAAATTCTTTGAAATCGTTTCGTTTTCCATAACATTCTCCTCATTTCCGTAGATTTCCGCTAATCATAATTCTCACCAGGCTCGAAAACACCTCGCCAAGTGTTCATATGATATCATAAAACATCTGGGACAGCAAGGTGAATTTTGGTAATTTCCCTCTGCGGTCAAGCCGGAAGCCTGTCCTGCAGCAGCACAAGAGCCTGCGTAAGAATCGCCGCGTGATCCACCGCAAGGATTCCCCCGTCTTCTACTATGAATTTCTCTTCGCGGATCAGTCCGCTGCAGCACGTCCGTTTCACAAGCGCACACGTGTCCACCTTCTTATCGTGATTCCATACATGCAGCCGGTACCACTGCGTTTCCGTCCCCGCCCGGTCCACACGGCGCAGGGAGTCGTCCCGCGCAAGCGCAATCTCAAACCATGCCGCATCCGCCGCGTCATCTCCGGCATGTACCGTAACTTCCTCTTCGTGTACGAGCGCCATATATGCCGTCGTGATCACGCGGGTGCGCGGATCGCGGTCATAATCCCCATAGGTGGCAAACTGCTCCATTACAAGATTTTCCACGCCGGTCTCTTCCCGCAGCTCCCGCTTTGCAGCCTCTTCCAGATTCTCCCTCATATTAACAAATCCGCCCGGCAGCGCCCAGTACCCGATACTCGGATGATTCCCCCGTCTCACAAGAAGAACTTTCAGGCCGTACAGCTCTTTTGTCAGTTCCTCCTTTCTGGAAAAAATCACTGCGTCTGTCGTGCAGCTTGGCGTCTGGTATTTCGCCGCATCATACTTCTCCAGAAATTCCTCCAGTGTCTCCCCCTGTTTATTTCGTTCACCGGTTCCGTAAAACCGGCTGATCTCTTTCAAAAAAGACGGCATGGCAAACAACCTCCTTCTATCTGTCTTAATATATCTCCTGCTTCATGCATTTTCTGTTTAATATGTTTCCCGGTCTGCCGGTATCTGCGCCTCTTCGTGAAAATAGGATTCCACTTCAAAAACCAGTTCAAAATATCTGCTTTTCACAGATTCTGATTCTGCATCCGCACAATCCGTCCAAAACCCGTAGGATGAAATTCCGAGATATTCATCGTTCGCCGCTTCCCAGTCCCGGTTCAGAGTCTGCTTCAGCGTATCAAGTTCTTCCTCATACCCGGCACAGTCAGCAGGCGTATACAGCCAGATTTCAATATTATTTTTCATCGTGTCCAGAAAGCGGTAAAAATACACCGGTTCTTTCCATTCGATGCTGTCAACAAGATTCATCAGACCATCCAGGGAATCTCTCAGGTCTCTTAGTTCTTCTGTCACTTCATTCCTCATTCCTTATCCTCCGGGAACACATCCGGGGACACCACCACTGCCCATACAGACAAACTATTCCTTCTATCTGTATTTGACAACCCCCCCCCGAAAATTTGCGACGATTCGTTGCATTTCGTTCTTTTTCCGCCTGCGGGACACTCTCTGCTCAAGAACCGTGTAAAAAACCGTGAAACACTTTCAAAAGGTCTTGAGGGATCTTCGAAAATCTCGCAAAAATTTTGAAGAATCTGTTGACAAGATTCTCCTTTTATTGTATTATGATAAAGCTGTGTGGCAAAATCGCACAGAAAGATGCTGTCGTGGCTCAGCCGGTAGAGCGTCGCCTTGGTAAGGCGGAGGTCGGCGGTTCGATTCCGCTCGACAGCTTCAAAAGAGAAAAGGATCTTGTCGGTTCGGCAGGATCTTTTTTCATATTACAGAAAACTTCGTTTCTGCTTTATGTTTCATGTTCTTTCAGCAGTTTTTCTGCTTTGGCACGGATCCGCTGAAGCGCGTTATCAACTACTTTCGGACTCTTCCCCAGCCTCTCTGCAATATCCCGGTAATTCATCCCCTCCAGGTGAAGATTCAGCACATCGTTTTCCAGACTGCTCAGGCGTCCTTTCAATTCCCCCAGAAACGCTTCTGAATATGCTTTCCCTACATACAATATCTCGGGATCTGTCTCCTCCTCGGGCGCAAGGGTATCGATCAGCGGAATACTCTTCTCGTCATCGCCTGCTTTCTCCTGCTCATACAGGGAGACATAAGAATTCAGAGGAATATGCTTCTGCCGCTTTGACGCCTTGATCGCGGAATACATCTGCCGTGACACACATAATTCCGCAAAGCCGGAAAACGACATCTCCTTTTGGGGACTATAATCCCGCACCGCCTTCATCAGTCCGATCATTCCTTCCTGAATCAGATCATCGTTCTCTCCGCCGATCAGGTACATCGCACGTGCCTTTTTTCGCACCATCGGTTTATATTTCACCATCAGATAATCCATGACATCCGATTCCCCGTCATGGTACCGGACGATCAGATCTTCGTCCGGTATCGCATCATATTCGCCCATTTATCCACCTCGTTTATGCGTTCATCCGCTGGCGCACGATCTCATAAGCCAGCACACCCGCCGCAACAGAAGCGTTCAGCGAGTCAATCTCTCCTTTCATCGGAATCCCTGCAATAAAATCGCACTTTTCCTTCACGAGCCGTCCGACGCCCTCTCCTTCGTTTCCGATGACCAGTCCGATCGGACCGGTCAGGTTCAGCCGGTACATCGATTCTCCGCCCATGTCGGCACAGACAAACCAGAGTCCTTTTTCTTTTAACTCTTCCATTGTCTTCGCGAGATTTGTCACCTTCGCGACCGGCGTATAGTTGAGCGCCCCCGCGGAAGTCTTTGCCACCGTCGCAGTCAGTCCCACAGCACGTCTCTTCGGAATAATCACCCCGTGCGCGCCGGCAAGATTGGCAGTACGGATGATCGCGCCCAGATTGTGCGGATCTTCAATATTGTCCAAAAGGATCAGAAACGGATCCTCTCCGCGCTCTTTTGCAAGCTGCAGCATGTCCTCCACCTCTGCATACTCATATGCGGCGGCGTAGGCTACCACGCCCTGATGCCGTCCCGTGGGAGAAATCTGGTTCAGCCGTTCTTTTCCCACAAAATTCAGTATGATGTCCTGCTTCTTTGCTTCCCGGACGATGGTGCGTACCGGACCGTCCTGGCAGCCGTCCAGCACAAAAATTTTATCTATCGGCTGTCCGGAACGCAGTGCCTCGATCACCGCATTTCGTCCTTCAATCACTAATGTGTGTTCCATCTTGTTTCCTCATTCTCCCCGGGCAGTGTCTTGTTCACACTCAGACTCTGCCGCTTCTTCCAGACTCTCTAATCCGATCTTCACCAGTTCCATCAGGCGGGCATACTCCCGCCTGAGATACAGATATCCCACCAGAGCTTCAAACCCGGTCGCCCGCCGGTAATCCGTGACAGTCTGGTTCTTCGCCGGAGTCACGGTCCTGCTGTTCCTGCCCCTGCGGTAAATGGCGTGTTCCTCCTCATTGAGGCACGGCTGCATGGCACGCATCATCCGCGACTGCGCCGACGCCTGCACATAGCCGCTTGTTTCTTCATGCAGCTTGTTTACATGACGGTTCCCCTCATTGATCACCATGCTCTTAATGATCAGGTCGTATACGCAGTCTCCGATATATGCCAGAACAAGCGGGGAATAGTCTTCGGGGTTTCTCTCTTTTAACTGCAGTGTCTCTTCAATATAATCCCGGAAATCCTCCATTCTGTTACGCCCTCTTCCATTTTACACCTTCCCGGGTGTCTTCAAGAATAATTCCTTTCTCCAGCAGTTCGTTCCGGATCTCGTCTGCCCGTGCAAAATTACGCTCCTTGCGCGCCGCCTGACGCTCGGCGATCAGCGCCTCAATATCTGCATCCAGAAGTTCTTCTTTTTTCTCCACGATGATCCCAAGCACATCGGTCAGTTTTACAAGCAGATCATACAAACCCTGCAGATATTCTTTTGAACTTTCGCTGTCTGCCGTTGTATTGGCGTACTTGACCAGTTCAAACACAGCCGAAATCGCATCCGCCGTATTAAAATCATCATCCATCGCCTGCTCAAAGCGTTCCACGAACTCCTGCGTCTTCGCAAGCTGCTCCTTTTCCGTCTCTGATGCGGTTTCGGTCTTCGCGTTCCCCATCAGAAACCGCAGATTATCTGCCGCTGTCACGATCCGGTCCAGACCATTTTTCGCCGCGTCCATCAGCTCCGCGCTGAAATTCAGCGGACTCCGGTAGTGCGCGCTCAGCATAAAGAACCGCAGTACCTGCAGATCGTACTTTTCGCTGATCTCCCGCACGGTAAAGAAATTTCCCAGAGATTTCGACATCTTACGGTTATCAATATTCAAAAATGCGTTATGCATCCAGTACCTTGCAAATTCCTTTCCATTCGCGGCCTCGCTCTGCGCGATCTCGTTCTCGTGGTGCGGGAACACCAGATCTTCCCCGCCTGCATGAATGTCAATCTGCTCGCCCAGATATTTCTTGGACATTTCCGAACACTCAATATGCCAGCCCGGGCGTCCCTCGCTCCACGGTGACTCCCACGCAGGTTCTCCTTCCTTCTTCGGCTTCCACAGCACAAAATCCAGCGGATCTTCCTTCTCGTCCTCACCACTTACAAGCAGGGCACGGTTTCCGGAACGCAGATCGTCCAGATTTTTATGGGAAAGTTTCCCATAATCCTGAAACTTCCGCGTGCGGTAATACACGGTTCCGTTTTTCTCATATGCATACCCCTTCTCGATCAGTGTGCGGATCATCTCTACCATACCGCCGATCTCCTCCGTTGCCAGCGGATTCGTCGTAGCAGGCTTTACGTTCATGCCTTCCATATCTTTTTTGCACTCTGCGATATACCGTTTCGAGATCTCATCGGCAGACACACCCTCTTCATTTGCTTTACGTATGATCTTATCATCCACATCCGTAAAATTCGAGACATAATTGACCTCATATCCCTTATATTCAAAATATCTTCGAACCGTATCAAACACGATCATCGGTCTTGCATTTCCAATATGAATGTAATTGTAAACCGTCGGGCCGCAGACATACATCCTGACCTTTCCTTCCTCAAGCGGGACAAACTCTTCCTTCTTTTTTGTCATCGTATTATACAGCTTCATCTTCTACTTTCTCCTCTTCTTTTAGCTCCGGCATCTTTTCTGCCATGGAACACTTTGATTCCTTACATGTCATGCATTTCAGCCATTTTTCCATCGCGTGAAGTTCCTCGTTCAGACGGATATTTTCATTTTGCAGTTCCCGGATATCGTTCAGCACAGGATCGGGCAGATGAACCTGATCCATCTCCTCACGCGGCACTTTTTTATCGTTCCGCTTCACAATACGCCCCGGAACGCCTACAACGGTGCAGTTCGGCGGCACTTCCTCCAAAACGACCGAACCGGCTCCGATCTTGGAATTCTCCCCGATCGTAAAGGAACCGAGAATCTTCGCCCCGGCACTCACCATCACATTATCTTTCAGCGTCGGATGACGCTTTCCCTGCTCTTTTCCGGTACCGCCCAGTGTCACCCCCTGATAAAGCGTCACGTTGTTCCCGATGATTGCCGTCTCACCGATGATCACGCCGCTTCCATGGTCAATGAACAGTCCTTTCCCGATCGTCGCGCCCGGGTGGATCTCAATCCCGGTCTTGCGCGCCGCGCGCTGGGAAATCCATCTTGCCAGAAAATAATGCTTCTTCAGATACAGCCTGTGCGCGACTCTGTATCTCAGTATAACCTTGAAGCTCGGATAAAGCAAGACCTCCATATTCGATTTTATCGCGGGGTCACGCTCCCGCACAACATTGATCTCATCTTTTATATAAGAAATAATCCCCATTTTTCTGCCTCCCGAATGATAACATCCTGATCATACAAATTCATTCAAATACACGTTACGAAGCGGCCGGATCTTTTGCAGTTCTGTCTGCAGGTGAGCGCTCAGGAGCACATCTGCTTCTTTGGCCGTCTCCTCCACCGTCCGGTATCCGAACAGCAGGCTTGTCAGCGCCGCGATGGTCAGGACTCCTTCCGAATCCTCTGTTTCCCGGACATGAAGCCGTCCGTCTTCTCCTTCCCCGCCGCCCTGTATTCTCCAGATGCGGCTGTTCTGCGGCAGGATGGAGTCGAGTACGGCAAAGGAACAGTCCACAGACTCTCCCGGCTTCACTTTCATCGCCCTCATCAGTTTTTCCGGACGAAGGATGCGCGCCATCACGGTCGGTTTTTTTCCCGCTTCGCGGATAAACAGACCGTCGTATCCTGCTGCGAAAACCGGCTCCTGAATCTCCAGACCATCCTCATTACAATATGCAAATGTTCCGACAAGTGTTCCTTCCTTCTCCAGCAGACGGATCCCGCCGTTTTCGCTCTGTCGTTCAAGCAGCATTGCCTGATAATACTGCTCATCCCGGACTGCGAAGACCTGCTTTTCCTCTGCTAAATGTATGTTAAAAAAGTCGGCGATCCGTCCTGCGTCCCCCATTGAGGCGTCTCTCGACTCGATCCCTTGGGTTCCCGCAAATGCATGGCACTGCAAAAAGTCCGCTGCTTCCTGCGGCAGATTCTCTGACAGCTCATAGCCGGTCTGGTCATAGATAAAGCGAAAATCATACGGCGTATAGATTGCCTCCGCCGCCGGGACAAGATACGTAAACGGTTCCCCTCTGCGGTACATCTCCTGCATGGCGTGTACGAGCAGCGCCCTCATGTATCCCCTGCCGCGGTATTTTGGCTCCGTCGCGACCGCAATGATATAGTGCAGCAAAAACTGCTCCCCTTCTACCTGAATCAGATACGGATTCAAATGAAGCATGGAGCAGACACCTTCGTTCTCCTCCGCCACATAAATCTCATTATCCCGTGTCTTAAAAAAATAGTAATAATCCAGAAACGCTTTCGTATCCTCAGGAAACACGTTCTCCCAGAGCTTACGTGTCTTCCCATGTTCGCGCTGGTCTAACTTTCGGATTTTCATACCCTTTCTCTCTCCAAATCCGTCTCTTACTCCGTCTGGTTTCTCTGACACCCCGGGCAGGCGTCGCAGCCGGTCCCTGTACTTTTCGGCGTCACATCATAGCTGCTGTAATTCAGGATTCTCTCCAGCGCGCATACCGCCTGTGCCGAGATTCCTTCTCCGGTTCCGGTAAATCCCAGACCTTCCTCCGTTGTCGCCTTTACGTTCACCTGCTCTACTTCAATCTTCAGTACGCCTGCGATATTCTGCCGCATTTCCTCAATATACGGACGCAGCTTCGGACGCTGGGCGATCACCGTAGCGTCAATGTTCTCCACAATATATCCATGTTCATCCAGCAGTCTGCCGACGTGCTCCAAAAGCTTCATACTGGAAATTCCCTTATACGCCGGATCTGTATCCGGAAAATGTGCTCCGATATCGCCAAGAGCCGCCGCTCCGAGCAGCGCGTCCATAACTGCGTGAAGCAGGACGTCCGCATCCGAATGCCCCAAAAGTCCTTTTTCATAAGGAATGTTCACACCGCCCAGTATCAGGTCGCGTCCTTCTGTCAGTCTGTGTACATCATATCCTGTTCCAACCCGCATTCTTATACCTCCTCGAAATCTGTTTCCTCATCCCCGGACGGCGCTTCCTCTATCTCCTCATCCAGCCGCACCGGTTCCCCTGCCTGATCTGCTTTTTCCTCATCGGCCGGTATCTCCGCCTTTTGTCTCGCCATCCCCTGAATGATCTCGCTCTCAGACGGCATCGGCGCAGTCCGGAGCATCTTGCGCTTCTGCGCCTGCCTGCGCTCCCGCTGTAATTGTTCTTCCTTTTCCCGCTCCATCTGCGCCCTTGTCTTCCGGTTCTGCAGCGCACGGACAACAAACCTGCGAACCGTATAGAACAGATACGCAGTCCCGACTACAATATAGATCACGGCAACGGCTGATTTCCATGCCATATCCGACGGACGTTCCTGAAACATCTCATACTGTAGTGCAATTCCTGTAAATATAATATATCCGCCAAGGATCAGTTTCATAATAAAATGAATGACCGACTGCTTCTTGTTTTCCATATTCCATGCCTCCAATGCAACTATCATACCATACCTTTTCCGGTTCTGCACCATTTTTTCACAAAATACGGTCGAAAATGACATTTCTTTTCGGCGGCACAATTGCTATAATAAGAGGGAAAAATCAGATGTCAGAAAGGAATCGCTTATGGACTACGTAAAAGGAATGGATTTATCCACAATGAACGAACTGGAAAAACTGGGCGCCGTATACTACGATCACGGCACTCAGGCGGATCTGCTGGAGATCATGAAGCACTACGATATCGATACGATCCGTCTCCGTCTCTGGAATGATCCGTACTCGGAAAGCGGTGAGCCTTACGGGGCAGGGACGAATGATCTGGACACAACACTGTCGATTGCAAAAAAAGTAACGGACGCCGGTTTACAGGTTCTTTTGAACTTTCACTACAGTGATTTCTGGGCCGATCCGCTCAAGCAGATCAAACCAAAAGCATGGCAGAACATGACGCCCGATGAGCTTGCCGACGCCGTATACTCGTATACCAGAGATGTAATGCGCATCTTCAAAGAGAATCAGATCCGTCTTTCCATGGTGCAGGTCGGGAACGAGCTGACAAACGGACTGCTCTGGCCGGACGGGAAGAAGCCTGATTTTGACCATATTGCACAATTCGTAAACGCAGGAATCCGTGCCGTGCGAAGCGTGGATGAAACGATCCCCATCATGCTGCATCTGGACAACGGGGGGAATGCGTCGATGTACCGGGAATGGTTTGATGAATATCTCAAGCGCGGAGAGCCTTTTGAAATCATCGGGTTGTCCTATTACCCATTCTGGCACGGTACAATAAACGACCTGAAACAGAATATGGACGCACTGGCCAGACGCTATCACAAAGATCTGGTCATCGCCGAGACTTCCATGGGATTTACAATGGAAGACTATCAAGATTATGAACAGCTCCCGGAGGGCCGGCGGAAAGGATACGCCACGAAGCCAAAGCTTGTAGAAACCCTTGAGTTTCCCATGACTCCACAGGGACAGGCAGATTTCATGAAAGAACTATTAACATGTATCCACGACGTACCTGAGGGAAGAGGAAAAGGATTCTTCTACTGGGAACCTGCATGGATCCCGGTAAAAGGAAGCGGCTGGGCAACCCCGGCGTCCCTGCGCTACATGAACGATCCGGGCCCATGCGGCAACGAATGGGCAAATCAGGCATTATTCGATTACGACGGCAATGCACTCCCCGCATGGGATGTGATCCGGGACGATCCCCGGGACTTTGGATCACTCTGATCCATAAACCATCAAAAAAAAGAACAGCCCCCGTTGTTTTTCCGGGACCTGTTCTTTTTTGATCGGTTTGTTTTATGACCTTTTCCTGTACGATCGGGTCCGGTCAGTCAAAATCAAACTTCGTGAACCGCTTATTCATCGCCTTATAACGAATCCGGACCGTCTCGTTCATCGCCAGCACATCCTCCTCGCTGCCGGTAAACTGGCACCGGAGGCAGTAATATTCTTGCTTATCCTTGTCATAGAACATATCAATGTCCAGATCTCTCATGAAGCAGGACGGACATCTGTAATTTAATTTGCCTTTTCCAGATTGAGCCATGTCGAAAACCTCTCCTTCTCCGTTATTTTTTTCTTATATCCAAGCGTAAACATCGGGGAGAACGCATATCCTTCCCGGATATATCCTTCTGCGTCTGACGAAGACGTCATAGAAACTTTCGTCTCGATCGCCGGAATCACTGCCGAAACAGCCGCAGCGCCCTGCAGGCTCTCCTCACGGCACTTATATTCATATGGAATGACCTTTTCTTCGCTTCCCTCGCATTTCAGGATAATCCCCGTCATATCCTCCGGATACTCCGTCGTGCCATAGCAGGCTACCATGTACTCATTCAGCTCGACGTCCGCATCCGGATCACTCATTGAGAGAATGTTCCGTTCGATCCGGATCGATCCCGTTCCTTCTTCGAAATACTCCTTCGTCTGCAGCGTGACCGTCAGATCTGAAAATTCAATTTCCACGGGATCCAGCGTCAGGATCCTGGTCGTTCCTTCCTGTGAGAAATGTGCTTTCGTCCGGCACAGACACAGATCCACTTCCTCGCCGTTATGGCAGAGTTTTGCACTGCGGATCGTTCCCTCTCCTGCATAGTGGGTGAAATATCCGGCACGGTACTTCTCCTGAATCAAAAACGGATAGGACGCATCCTGCACATGCTTCGTTCCGATTCCGACTTCCCACTTCAGTTTCGCCGCATACGGACGAAGATCAAAGATCGCGCCGCCCTGATCCATATTCACGCCTGCCCTCATATACGGATCGGTATACCAGAACACCTGCTTGTCCGAGCCATAGAGAATATCTCTCCAGAGCGCACATTCCGGCTCCGTGTATGTCTTTTTGCCGCGGTAATAATCTGCAAATTCCGACATTGTCATGTCAATGAGTTTGCCCTGCTTTTTCAGGTCTCCGTAATATTTGCAGCCATCCGAGTAAGATTTCAGGAGCAGCTCATACGGCGCCTCCCAGCGTCCCATCTTATTCATCCAGCCGGGTCCGACGAACATCATATTATAGGAATATCCATCGTTATACTTTTCCTGCGCACGGTACTGGTCGATCAGATTATACAGGTAAGGATACTCCCATGTCTTCGTATCATAGATCATACCACGCAGCACGTTCTGCGGATGAGTTCCGAAGTTGGAGCCGTTCCCGTCATAGCATGCAAGCAGGTCTCTCGACAGATGCGGGATCGCCACGATTCCACTGTCCTCTTCCTCATTCGCCGCCGGAGCGTGTGTGTTCTGCTTCGACGGGATCCACGGCGCCCACGGGCCGCCGTCAAACAGCGTATACCATGAGTTGTTGCATGTATGGTAAGCCTTTGGTCCTTCTTCCCAGCAGGTTGCGATCGCGCACTTTACGGATGGATAAGTCTCTTTGATGTAATTTGTCAGATCCGCGTCCATATAATAGGAACCGGTTGATTCCGGATAGAAGCCAAACGTCTCATGGAATTTTCCAAACACATCATCCACGATCCGCTTCTTGTCTTCCATCGAGAACATCCAGATGCAGAAATCCTTCGTCTGATACTTTTCCCGGAACTGCTCACACGGCAGACCAAGCAGGGAGAGTCCGATCTCGTCACCGTATGTCCGGTGATGTTCTTTCGCAAGCTCCACCGCTTCTTCATTGAACAGCGAAGCATACGTCATCTGGATCGTTACCTTCAGTCCGTTCTCGTGAGCAAGCCGCTGCTGCGTCTTAAAAATGTCCAGGGATTCTGTCAGGAGCTTCTCGTTTCCGATATCCTCTTCCTTTCCCTGTCCGGTTACGGTAGCCGAATATTCCGGTACCATCTCCGGTCTGTGGATCACATTCAGAATAAAATCACTCATTTCTCATTACTCCTTTTCCGGTAATTATACAGAATGTCCGGCATACTCCTGTAAGAACTGCCGTCGTATGCCGGACATTAAAATTACATAGTCATCAGGGACTGGCCGCCTGCATTGTCCTTATTTTACAGCACCGGTAATACCTTCTGTGAACTGCTTCTGCAGTACGAAGAAGATGATCATCGTCGGGATCGAGCAGAACAATACCGCGCACATCAGCATACCGTAATCGGTCACATATCCGGTGATCAGGTTGGCAACCAGCATCGGCATGGTCTGATAACGGTTATCTGTCATGATAACCTTCGGCCACAGATACGCATTCCATGCGTTCATGAATGTGATAACTGCAGCAGCCGCATAGGTAGACTTCATCGTCGGCATGAACATCCGGATGAAGATCTGGAACTCCCCGAGTCCGTCAAGACGTGCGGCCTCGATAATATCGATCGGGAACGATCGTGCATTCTGCCGGAACATCATGATCATCATCGGCGTTGAGATCATCGGAAGGATAAAGCCAATCGCCGTGTTCAGCAAATTCATGTTCGAAAACATTCTGAACAACGGAACCATAGTCGCAACCTGCGGAACCATCATTGCAAGCAGGATCACGGAAAACAGTCTGTCTTTTCCCTTGTCGTGGTAAACTTCAAATCCATATCCTGCCAGCGAGCAGATCAGCAGGCAGACCACCGTAGTCAGTGCCGCATAGAAGAGCGAGTTCCACAAAGATCCCCACAGATTCTGCTGCGAGGTCAGATTCTGGAAGTTCTCAATAAAATGGGTTCCGATTGTGATCTTTCCTCTTGACACATCTGCAGATGTATTTGTCGCCGCGGAAATCATCCAGTACAGCGGGAACACTGAAATAAATGATACGATCACCAAAAATATGTAGGTCGGAATCAGTCTGCGCTGAATCATTGATTTATTTTTCTTCTTAGTCACGTGTATCACCTACTTTCAGATTAATAAATGCCAGAATCGCTACCATAATAAATACAAGGAATGCCATCGCTGATGCATATCCGAAGTTCGGCATATTAACAAAAACAGTATTGTAAATGTAATGAGACATGGTGATCGTCGCGTTTGCCGGACCGCCCTTGGTCAGGTTGACAGACTCATCGAACAACTGCAGTGTACCGTTGATCGACATAATAAATGTCATAATGATCGTCGGTTTCAGCAGCGGAACTGTGATCCGCCAGAACGTCTTCCATCCGTTCGCGCCGTCAATCTTCGCCGCCTCATATACAGAATATTCAATGTTCTGCAGACCGGAAAGGTAGAATACCATGTTGTATCCTGTCCATCTCCAGATCAAAGCGATGATAATGATCGCTTTCGCACTTCCTGCGTTGCCGAGGAAGTTGTAATTCGAGCTGAAAATATGCAGCTTCACCAAAATGCTGTTGATCAGTCCGTCCTGTGCAAACAGAGAACGGAAGATGATCGCGTAAGATACCAGGGACGTCGCACACGGCAGGAATACACATGTACGGAACAGTCCTCTGAATTTCAGGTCCTTATTGTTCAGAAGCTGTGCCAGCAGGATCGCCAGGATCAGCATGATCGGAACCTGAATGATCAGATAAAAGAACGTATTCTTAATTGACTGGATAAACACCTTATCCTGAAACATTCGTACATAGTTGCTGAAACCTGTAAATGTCAGGTTATTTCCCTGCCCTGTCTGCAGAGAGATGATAAACGCCTGGATCATCGGCAGAAAACTCATCAATGCGATCATGATCGCCGCCGGCGCCAGAAAGATCCAGCCTTTTCTTTGTTGTTTCGCTACAAGGCCCATTTTCTTTTTTGTATTCACAACAAAGCCCTCCTTCCGTTTAGATTTCTAAAAGGAATGGGGATTTGCATGCAAATCCCCATTTGCGTAACATATTCGCTTATTATTCGATTGTCCGGAATCCGTAAGACTTGCTTACTCTCCTGATCCCTGCATCTCGAACTCTGCAGTCTCCTGCGCCGTCTTAAGTGCTTCTGCCTTGTCCGTGCCGTCTACGATATTCTGTACAGCCGTTGCAAGATCCTGACGGAACTCATAATGGTAAGGTGTCGTCGGGCACTCCGGAATATTGGATGAGTATTCCAGAATCTTCTGGTATACCGCATCGCCCTGGAAGAACTCGTCTACTTCCTGATATGCGTCTCCGTCGGAAGCCGGCAGGTAGCAAGCGATCGCGCCGGATACCGGAAGGATGTCATTGTAGAACTGTACGTCTGACCCGAATGTGCTCTGCAGGAAGTCCTTCGCAAGTTCTACGTCCTTGCAGTTTGCGGTAATGTACCAGGAAGATCCGCCGTTGTTCGCATAATTGGTAGCGGTATCAACATCATCTACCTTCGGCATATTGGTGATTGCCCAGTTTCCGCTCTGGTCTTCCGCCTGCTTAATGGAAGCCATGATCCAGTTGCCGTTTACAACGCCCGCCGCGGTTCCTTTGTTCAGTGTGGAGATGTACTCATCCCAGTTGTTTACAAGAAGAAGAACTTCTTTCTGGATCATCTCTACATACAGATCTACAACCTTATCAAGTACGTCGTTGTCTGTGAAGTTCGGATTGCCGTCTTCATCAACGAACGAAGCGCCACAGGACTGCAGCATCATGATCGGAAGGTCTCCGCCGCCGTTCTCGCTTGTCAGCAGATACGCGCCTGTCTTCTCATGTACGTCTATGCCGATCTCAATAAATCTGGACCATGTGATGTCGGTCAGATCTTCCAATGTGTAACCCGCCTGTTCCAGAATATCTGTCCGGTAGCATGCGATTACCGCACCGTTATCAAACGGAACACCGTAGTGCTTGCCATCCTTCATGGAGTAGGACTGCTTGATCGTTGAGAACTGATCCCAGTCAATATCCATATCGGAGAGATCCGTGAACGCATCCGGATAACTTGTGAGGAACTTCTGGTAGCTGTTGTCCTGCATCAGAACGATGTCAGCCAGTGCGTTGTAATTGGTGGTCGCGCTGCTGACCAGCTTCTGCTGGCAGTCATCGGAACTGTACTCCTGCACATCCAGTGTGAAACCTTCATGATCCTCCGCATATGCCTCTCCGGCCATCTCCATCGACTTGATGTTGAACGTCGGATCCCATGCATAGACTGTCAGGGATGCGTCGCTGGAGCTGGTGTCTGAACCACTGTCAGAACCACCGTCGCCGGAATCACCGCTGCCGCCGCAGGCCGCCAGTGACAGTGCCATCGTACCAACCAGTAACACTGCAAGTAATTTTTTCTTCATACTTCTTGTCCTCCTTTTTTCCCTTTCAAAAAACACATTTACTGACTGTATTTTTTGTGCAAGGTCACTTTCTGTTATTCATTATAGCAAAATCATTTGTGCATTAGTGCTCATTTTCGCTCGCAAAAAGTGCATTTTCAACCTTTTCTGTGTATTCTGCATAGTTTTCGCAATTTTCTTCTTTCTTTCCTTAACATTTTGACCATATAATATTTTCCTCTGTTCTGTTTTTTAAGTATTTTTGGATAGTTTTTGCCCCGTTTTATAGAAAAAGCCATGCTTTTGGCACGGCTTTTTCCCCTCATTTTTTCCATTCAGACTGATTTTATGCAAAAAAGACTTTTTCCGGATACATCTGTTTCATCGCATGGAGCATCTGCTCGTTCAGATCCAGAAGTAGCTTGATCTTCTGGTGTTTGCTCATAATGATCATGGTGTAGTACGGCGTGTCCTCATCGTACGATGTATAGTCGTACTTTTTCAGACGCTGTGTCCCTCCTTTGATCTTATACTTTGCCACGGAATCATGCCAGTGCGGCGCGACCACTTCCAGATCCTTGATATCGAGCTCCTGCGCCTCTTTACGGTATCGTTTCCCATAAATCACATGAACTGTAAATGTAGTCCCATCCAGCCGGTATTCATAGTCCTTTTCACAAAATACATCGTAGGCAAAGTACAGAACTACCAGCAAGAATGCCGGCAGCATGAAGCCATTCGTGAAAATGATGCCAAGAAGGACGAAGAGGACCGCGAACACGATCATCGTCCTACGGAGCGCTTTTACGCCTTTTTTGGTTTTCCGTGATACCTGCTCTGTAATCGCATAATCATACATCTTAATTACCATCCTTTCAGGGCGCTGATATGGAAATCAAGCACCTGTCCTTTGTAATTGCTCTCTGATTTTTTCCACTGGTAAGGCGTGGTATTTAACAGCCTCTTAAAGTTTCTGTTAAATGTAGAAACATTGACAAATCCGGTACGGTATGCCACCTCTTCCATCGAAACGTCCGTCTTTTCCATCAGCACACACGACTGCCTGATCCGGACCAGATTCACGTATTCTCCGGGCGACATGTTCATATATTCCTGAAACCGTCTCCGGAAATGACTTTCGCTGATATGACACTCGTCCGCCAGTTGTTTCATCTTGATCTGCTCGGCATAATGCTTCTGCACATATTGAATCGCAGGCTCGATCATCAGACTCCTTTTACGCTTACGCTCTACCTCATCCTCCACATGCTGGATGCGGAACAACTCTGCTGTAATTGCCTGGAGAATCCCTCCTACGAACTCTGTATGCATATAAAACGGTTCTTCGTATTCTGCCCGGAGCAGGTAGAGGAGCTGGGCAAGCCGCGGGTGCTCCGTTTCCCGAAATAACAATGGTTCCCGGCTGATCTCTGCGACCACCTGATCCGCATCTTCCGTTTCCTGCAGATCATTCTCCATCTTTTCCACAATACCCGGCACGTCAATATAGATCCATTCCCAGTAAGACTTTGTCCCTGATGCCGACAGGGTATCATGAGGATAATACGGCGGAATGACCGTGATATACTTGTCCCCGAACGGATAGCGCTTTCCCTTAAACTTCATGTCTCCATGTCCGTAATTGCACAGACCGATCTCCGTATAGTTGTGAAAATGCTGGCCGCCTCCCACACCGTACGGACGGATCCAGTTTTCTCCCAGCAGGGCGAGCGCCTGCTCTCCATATGGTATACTGTAGAACCGAAACTGCAGTTCCTCCTTGTTTTTTGCCATTCTGCACGTTCATTTCCTTTCCGAATCTCCAAATCAGTATAAAACGAATCGTGAGAAAATACAATCCCCTTTCCTGCGGATACACTCTTGCCACCGGTTTTTTTTCATACTACCTGACTTTGGTATCAAGCATTGAAAAATGGCGTTAGTTCATAATAAGACAGC
>CATXUX010000004.1 GCA_958402795.1 uncultured Lachnospiraceae bacterium
ACAAGCGGGTTCGCAGTACAAAGAATGAAAAGTTCAGCTACAAAGATATCAAAGGGGTCTACACAGTCGTATTGTTTGAAAACAGTCCGAAAGAATTCAAGAAATATTCCGACGTTTATCTGCACTATTTCCAACAAAATTCGAATACCGGACTGGAACTCGAGCTTCTGCAGAAATATCTCTTTATTCCGCTTGACATCTTCAAGGAAAAACTGCAAAATAAAGGTAGAAAAAGAGCAGAAAACAAACTTGAGGCATGGCTGTTGTTCCTGAGTGATGACGATCCGGAAACCGTGATTCAACTGATAGAAGACTATCCGGAGTTCAGAAAACTCTATGAAGAAGGATATCAGATATGCCGGAACATAGAAGAGGTGATGCAGATGTTCTCGGAAGAACTGAAAGAACTCGATCGAAATACAGTGCAGTTGATGATCGATGAGATGCAGGAAGAAATAGATAGGCAGAGAACACAGATTGAGAATCAGAGAAAGGAAAATATCCGGCTGTTAGAGGCGGAGAAATCCGAACGAATCCGAAGGATCCGGCGTAGCTATGAAAAACTGGGGAATATAGAAAGTGTAGCGGATTTCTGGGAAATTTCTGTGGATGAGGCTAAGAAAATATTGGAAATTGACGAAGAATAAAGGAAAAGTGAGAAATAAGATTTTCTCGTTGAAATATTGTTGCAGATATCTATCCGGAGTTCAAAAAGCTCTATGAAGAAGGATATCAGATATGCCGGAACATAGAAGAGGTGATGCAGATGTTCTCGGAAGAACTGAAAGAACTCGATCGAAATACAGTGCAGTTGATGATCGACGAGATGCAGGAAGAAATAGACAGACAGAGAGCACAAATTAAGGAGCAGAATCGTATGATCAGGCGGAGTTATGAGCGGATGGGAAGTATAAAAGGTGTGGCAGATTTATGGGAGTTGTCTGAAGAGGAAGTAAGAAAAATATTGGAAACTGACGAAGAATAGTTACAGAACCTGCATGGCGGGAAAAGCGGGGATTATTCGCCCCGCCTCTGTGAGAAAACTTCTTTGTATTCTTTGGGCGACATGCCATATTCTTTCCGGAACGCCCGGAAAAAGCTGGAGTAGTCTTTGAATCCGCACTGCAGATATGCTTCGCTGATACCGGCGCCGCTCAGGATTGCGTCCCGGCACATGGCGAGCCGTTTTTTCATAATATACTGGTGGACGGACATCCCGATATTTTCCTTAAATATATGAGCAATGTGGTATTTACTTACGTAAAATTTACCGGCAAGGTGATCGAGCGTCAGTTCTTCGTCCAGATGGCGTTCGATATACTGGATCAGGTTTACATAAAGGCGCTGCTCTTCACGCGGCGTCTTAGGATGCTCCATCTCGTAGATCGTCCGGTTCAGATGCAGAATCAGGTCTTCCACACAGAGCGAGATTTTTGCGTCCTTGCCGAACCGGTCGGAGTGAAGCTCTTCGATCAGGCTGAATGCTTTGGACTGAAGAGCATTAAAGTCGATCACGTCATAGTGATAGATATACTTGTGTGTGGATTTGATCTGTTTCAGCAGATAGATATAATCCGGAGAGAGCGCAGAGAGCTGGCTGCAGAACTCCTCGCTGATCCAGAATACGAAACGGCGGTAGGGCGTGTCTTTTGTACGGAGAATGGCATAATGGCGGATATGCGGGGGGATGACGATGACGTCTCCCTGCTTGAGGGGGTGTACATTCCCTTCGATATTCATGGATACTTCTCCTTCGATGAAGAAGTAAAATTCATAATAATTATGTGTATGGCTGGACACTCCGCAGAAATGACTATCATTATAGTAATAGAGCTCAAAGTCCTTGGATACCATATATTGACGGGTGTTAAACGTAGTCTGCAGGTTTTTTTTCATGAGTTTTTCCTTTCAAATGGGTTTTTTGATCTCGCTTTTTGTACATATTTTACCATGTTGCCGCAAGTTTTGCAATGGACACAACAATTATATCAATTGGATTTTTCAAATACCGCACGTATAATAAAAAATAGGGTAATAAACCAGTAAAAAAACAAAGAAAGGTCTGGTAAGATTATGAAGTTAAGTTTACAGGGTATTGCTGACAGACAGCAGTGGGAAGAGAAGGGATACAACCTTCCGAAGTATGATGTGGAGAAGATGATCGCGGCGACAAAGGAAGCTCCGTTCTGGATTCACTTTGGCGCAGGGAATCTGTTTCGTGCATTCCATGCAAACGTAGTCCAGAATATGCTCAACGATGGCTCACTGGAGCGAGGACTTGTAGTTGCAGAAGGATTTGACTATGAGATCGTAGAGAAGATGTATGCGCCGCATGACAATCTGGGGATTGTTGCAACATTGAAAGCGGACGGAACAATTGACAAGACGATCGTTGCCAGTGTTGCAGAGTCGATTCCGCTTGATTCTGACAATGCAGATGCGTATGGCAGACTGAAAGAAATCTTCGCGAAGGATTCTCTCCAGATGGCGACTTTTACGATTACAGAGAAGGGTTACAGCCTTGTAAACGGCAGAGGCGAGCAGCTTCCGGATATTACTGCTGATTTTGCAGCAGGACCGGAGAAGCCGGCAAGCTATATGGGAAAAGTAACGTCTCTTCTGTATGCAAGATACAAAGCAGGCGAGAAGCCGATCGCTATGGTCAGCACGGATAACTGTTCACACAACGGAGACAAGCTGTATGCGGCAATTTCTGCATTCGCAAAGGCATGGGCAGAGAACGGAAAGGCAGAACAGGGATTTGCGGATTATATCGATTCCGACAAGGTATCTTTCACGTGGAGCATGATCGACAAGATCACACCGCGTCCGGATGCATCTGTGGAAGCAATTCTGCATGAAGATGGTGTAGAAGAACTGGATCCGGTTATCACATCCAAGAATACGTATGTTGCGCCGTTTGTAAACGCAGAGGAGACAGAGTATCTTGTAATTGAGGATGATTTCCCGAACGGACGTCCGGATCTGACAAAGGGCGGCCTGATGTTTACCGACCGTGAGACCGTGGACAAGGTAGAAAAGATGAAAGTCTGCACCTGCCTGAACCCGCTGCACACCTGTCTTGCAATTTACGGCTGCCTGCTTGGTTATAAGAAGATCTCCGATGAGATGAAAGATGAAGAGCTGGTGAAGCTGGTGGAGAGAGTCGGATATCAGGAGGGACTTCCGGTTGTTGTAAATCCGGGAATCCTTGATCCGAAGGAATTTATCGATACGGTACTGAAAGTTCGTGTGCCGAATCCGTTTATGCCGGATACCCCGCAGAGAATTGCAACCGATACGTCCCAGAAGCTGGCGATCCGTTTCGGCGAGACGATCAAGGCTTATGAAGCGGCAGCAGATAAAGACGTTTCAGAACTGAAGATGATTCCGCTTGTATTTGCAGGATGGCTTCGCTACCTGATGGCAGTAGATGATGAGGGCAACGCATTTGAACTCAGTCCGGATCCGCTGCTGGATACGGTTTGCCCGTATGTTGCAGGAATCAAACTGGGAGAAGCTGCAGATGTAGAAGCTGCTGTAAAACCGATTCTTGAGAACGAAAAGATTTTTGGCGTGAACCTGTATGAGATCGGTATGGCAGAAGAAGTGATCGGATATTTCAAGGAAATGATCGCAGGACCGGGAGCGGTACGCGCGACACTGAAAAAATACGTATAAATAGCAGGGCAGCTTAAATCAGGCGCTCACGGAGAAACGGACAGATGAAACGGATTTCTGCGTGGGCGCATTTTACAAAAAGCAGAAGAAACATGCAGAATGCAGAAAGGAAATTAGAGCGATGAAAAAATTTATGGATGAGGATTTCCTCCTGACAACAGATACCGCAAAGAAATTATATCATGAATATGCAGAGGTAATGCCGATCCTGGATTATCACTGCCATCTTGATCCGAAGGAGATCTATGAAGACCGCAAATATGAAAACATTACGCAGGTCTGGCTGGGCGGCGATCATTACAAATGGCGTCAGATGCGCTCCAACGGTGTGGAAGAGCGTTATATTACCGGTGACGCAACAGACCGTGAGAAGTTCCAGAAGTGGGCGGAGACACTGGAGATGGCGATCGGAAATCCGCTGTATCACTGGAGTCATCTGGAACTCAAGAGATATTTCGGCTACGAAGGCTGCCTCAATGGCGATACCGCTGAGGAAGTATGGAATCTGTGCAATGAGAAGCTCCAGCATGATGACATGACAGCACGGAATCTGATCAGGCAGTCCAACGTAACTCTGGTATGCACGACAGATGATCCGGCAGATTCGCTGGAGTGGCATAAGAAGATCAAGGAAGATGAGAGTTTTGACGTGCAGGTTCTTCCGGCATGGCGTCCGGACAAGGCAATGAATCTGGAAAAACCAGACTATCTGGATTACCTTGCAAAACTGAGCAATGCAAGCGGAATCGAAATAAACAGCTTCGCATCCCTGATCGCTGCACTGAAGAACCGGATGGATTTCTTTGAAGAAAACGGCTGCTGCGTATCGGATCACGGCCTGGAGTATGTGATGTATGCACCGGCGTCTGACGAAGAAATCGAGGCAATCTTTGCAAAGAGACTGGCGGGCCAGACGATTACACGTCAGGAAGAACTGCAGTTTAAGACTGCGTACATGGTAACGCTTGGAAAAGAATATCATAAAAAGAACTGGGTAATGCAGCTTCATTACGGTGTAAAGAGAGACAACAACCGCCGTGTATTCAACGCACTGGGACCGGATGCGGGAATCGACTGCATCAACAACTATGCACCGTCATCTGAGATGGCAGATTACTTAAATGCACTGGCGGAGACAGACGAGCTTCCAAAGACGATCCTGTATTCCCTGAACCCGTCTGACAATGCGTCGATCGGAACGATCATCGGCTGCTTCCAGGATTCGTCCAACGTAGGAAAGATTCAGCAGGGAAGCGCATGGTGGTTCAACGATCACAAGTCCGGCATGACCGAGCAGATGAAGTCTCTGGCAAATCTCGGACTGCTTGGCAACTTCATCGGAATGCTGACCGACTCCAGAAGTTTTCTGTCCTACACGAGACATGAATATTTCCGCCGGATCATGTGCGAGCTGATCGGCGGCTGGGTAGAAAACGGCGAATATCCGGCAGACTACAAGGTGCTTGAGAAGATCGTAAAAGGAATTTCCTATAACAACGCGGTAAGATATTTTGGATTCGATCTGTAAGTAAAGGAGGAAAGAACCATGATAGATCAAAATTGTGCATATTGTGTAGAAGGCGAACTGGTAGATGCATTCGGAATCAAGATCTGCGAGCTGGAGACCTCTAAAGTATATCTGTTCAAGGAACAGAGCCATAAGGGGCGTGTGATCGTAGCACATAAAAAACATGTCAGCGAGATCGTGGAACTGACAGCAGAAGAGCGTGCTGCATATATGGAAGATATTGCAAAAGTAGCGAATGTGCTGCATGAGTTATATCATCCGGATAAGATCAATTACGGAGCGTATGGTGATACCGGCCATCATCTGCATTTCCACCTTGTACCGAAGTACAAAGACGGTTATGAGTGGGGCGGCGTCTTTGCGATGAACCCGGGAGAGAAACATCTGTCCGATGAAGAATATGGTGAGATGGTGAACGAAATCCGCGCGGCACTGACTGCAGAGGAAGACTGATTCCTGCGCCGGGAACAGATGTGAGATGTAAGAGAACCGGATAGATCCGGATCTGAAAAGAACACCTTGTACCTTACCGAAATAGGTACAGAGGTGTTCTTTTTTGGGAAAATAGGGAGAAGATCAGGAGTTTTGCTCAGCGCCCGCTTACTGCGTTTTCAATCTGCTCTTTTACGGAGAGGATCAATCCTTTAAATTCCCGGATCCGTTCATCGTCCATCCGGTCTTTCGGGGCGGAGATACTGATGGCGTAAGTTGGTTTCCCGCTGAAGTTGTGAAGCGCGGCTGCAATACAGCGGACGCCGGGTTCATTTTCCTCATTATCTAAAGCATATCCGTTTTTGCGTATTTCAGAGATTAAGCGGCAAAATTCCGTGTAGTCGGTGACCGTATATTCGGTCAGTTTTTTTATTTCACTTGTTTCCCAGATTTCCCGGATCTTTTGATCCGGCATTTCAGCGAGAATTGCCTTCCCGACGCCGGAGCAGTAGAGCGGGATGTTCTTTCCGATCATTGAGACAAGGCGGACCGTATTGTTGGCGGATTCAACCTTATCAATGTATACCGCATGATTGCCGTCCGCCTGAACAAGGTGAACCGTTTCGCCGGACCGGTCGGCAAGCTGATGCAGATACGGACGCGCAAGCTCGATCATAGTGTTGTGGGAAAGAATCTGTGTGGAAAGCCTGCAGATCTTGAAGCTCAGGTTATACTTTAACGTTTCCGGATCCTGCCATACGTAGTCCATGCAGATCAGAGAATTGAGAATCCGGTGAACGGTACTTTTGTTCAGACCGAGATCTGCACTCAAATCCTGAAGTCCCGTTGCTCCGTTCGCGGCGAGAAACTCAATCACATTGAAAATACGCTCGGATACCTGGATCGGATTCTTTGTTTCCCTGCTGTCTGTGTTTTCTTCCATTATAGATATGCCTCCATTCGGACAGAAATTTCATACCGAGTATTGTAGCATGACTCCTAAAAAAAGACAAGCTTGCACCAACTTTTTCCGCATTTCCCTACCAAGTGAAAAGTAATTAAGAAAAAATAGCCGGTGCAGAATCTGCGCCGGCTAAAAGGAGGGAGAAAATATATCTAAATAAAACTGAATGTCATATTTTAGGCGAAGCCCGGCGGTCGTATGAACGAATCGATACAATCGCCGTCTCCTTTGTTTGTATGACTTTAGTATAAAAGGGAAATGTGTCAGGAATATGGAAAAAAATAGAATAATTTATAAAAATTATTAAGAAAGTTAAAAGGAAAAGAGAAATGTTCCGGGAGAAGGATGCGGCCGCTTTTTGGAACTTTTTACTAATTTTTTTGGTAGAAAGACAAATATAGAGTAAAAATTGTACGATAAAAGGTAGATATTTTACTAACGAAATTATAAAAAAAGTATTAAAATATTCTCTATATTGAGCGAAGGAGGTAGGAGTGATATGTTGGAGTATTCCATGCTGTATCCGAAATCTTCCGTATCCCGGAGAATGGCGTCTCTGGACGGAATGTGGAAGTTCTGCATTGACTGGGATACCGCCGGCGAGCAAAGCGGCTGGATCGACGGACTTCCGGGAAATGAGATGATCCCCGTTCCGGCGAGCTTTCAGGATTTCTACACCGAAAAGGAAATCCGGGAATTCGCAGGCGATGTCTGGTACGAAAAGGATGCTTTCGTTCCCGAAGAGTGGGAAGGCAAGAAGATTTTTGTCCGGTTTGCAGCAGCGACACATCGTGCAGTTGTATACGTGAACGGTGTGAAGATTACGGAACATGAGGGTGGGTTCCTTCCATTCTGCGCCGATGTGACCGAAGTGGTACGTTACAATGCGTTCAACAAGATCGTTGTCAAGATTAACAATGAACTCAATGTGACGAACATCCCCTGCGGTACGTGTGTCACACTGGCGAATGGCAGGAAGATGAATAAGCCGTATTTTGACTACTACAATTATTCCGGACTGCAGAGAAGCGTGACGCTGGTCGCACTCCCGGAAGAGTCAGTCTTTGACTTCGACCTGACGTATGAACTGAACGGCGCTGATGCGAAGATCAATTACAGCGTAAAGACGACAGGAAGTCATGATGTGAAGCTGGCTCTTCTGGATGCAGATGGGCAGGAAGTCGCCAGTGCCGAGGGAAAAGAAGGCACAATGGAAGTGAAAGACGCACATCTGTGGGAAGTACATAACGCGTATCTGTACCGTCTTGTGATCCGGATCGTGGATGACAATGCTGTACTGGATGAATACGAGCAGGAGATCGGAATCCGTACCGTGGAAGTACGGGGAACCAGCATTCTGCTGAATGACAAGCCGGTATATCTCAGAGGCTTCGGAAAGCATGAGGACAGCGACGTAGTCGGACGCGGGTTTAACATCGGCAATATGAAACGCGACTTTGAGCTGATGAAATGGGTAGGAGCGAATTCGTTCCGTACATCGCACTATCCGTACAGCGAAGAGATCTATCAGATGGCGGACCGGGAAGGATTCCTGATCATTGATGAGGTTCCCGCGGTCGGACTGTTTGAGAGTCTGATGAATTTCGCAGAGGCGAGCACAGGAAAGCAGACGGCGTTCTTTGAGAAGGAAACGACGCCGATTCTGCTGAAAGCACACCTGAAAGCGCTGGAGGAGATGATCACAAGAGATAAGAACCATCCGTGCGTGATCGCGTGGAGTCTGCTGAACGAGCCGGAGACGACCAGTGAGTCGGCAGTTCCGTATTTTGAAAAGGTGTTTGCGCGGGCGCGTGAGCTGGATCCGCAGAAGCGTCCGAGAACATTCGCGCTTGTGATGAATTCTCTGCCTGATGTATGCAAGTGCTATCAGTTCAGTGATATTATCGCGCTGAATCGTTATTATGGCTGGTATGTGATGGGCGGAAATGAGATTTCCAATGCCGAGGAAGCATTCCGTAAGGAGATGGATGCATGGGCGGCGAAGGATCTGAACAAGCCGTTTATCTTTACCGAATATGGTGCAGATACCTATGCGTCGGAGCATAAGCTGCCTTCCGTTATGTGGAGTCAGGAATATCAGAACGAATACATGGAGATGCAGCACAGAGTATTCGATTCTTATGACTTTGTGAAGGGTGAGCAGATGTGGAATTTCGCGGATTTCCAGACGACAGAGGGAATCATGCGTGTGAACGGCAACAAGAAGGGCGCGTTCACAAGACAGAGACAGCCGAAAGATATCGCGTATCTTCTGAAGAAACGCTGGGAAGAGCTGCCGCTGGATTATAAAGGCTGAGACGGGGAGCCACCCGAAAGGCAATATAACCCTGAAAACAGGGTGAAATTAAAGAAAAGAGGTTTACTATTATGGCAAAAGAAAACACAACAGTAAGACCATTTGGCATGCGGGATAAGATCGGTTATGCCATGGGTGACTTCGGTAACGACTTCACCTTCATCCTTGCTTCATCTTTCATGTTGAAGTTCTACACGGACGTTATGGGCGTATCTGCAGCACTTGTCGGAACACTGATGATGCTGGCAAGATTCGTGGACGCGTTTACCGATACCATGATGGGACAGATCGTTGACCGGAGCCAGCCGACGAAAGAAGGCCGGTTCATTCCGTGGATCCGCAGATTTATGGGACCTGTGGCACTGGCTTCCTTCCTGCTGTATGCAAGCTGGTTCAGAGATATGCCAATGGCATTTAAGATCTTCTGGATGTTCTTTACCTATCTGCTTTGGGGCAGCGTATGTTATACAGGTGTAAACATTCCTTACGGTTCGATGGCTTCTGCGATCACCGCTGATCCGGATGAGAGAACACAGCTTTCTTCCTGGAGAAACATCGGTGCGACACTGGCAGGAACGGTCATCAGCGTTGTGCTTCCGATGGTAGTTTACTATACAGATGCAGAGGGACATACCCAGCTTTCCGGCACAAAGATGAGCATTGCAGCGCTTGTATGCTCCATCGGTGCGGTAATCTGCTATCTTCTGTGCGTAACACTTTCAACTGAGCGTGTAAAGATCCCGACCAAGACCGAGAAGTTCAGTTTTGTCGCTCTGTTAAAGCAGCTTGGTTCCAGCCGTGCTCTGATCACGATTATTATCGCGGCGATCCTGCTTCTCCTCACTCAGTTGACGATGCAGGGCATGAACACTTATATTTATCCGAACTACTTTAATAATGCGGCAGGTGCGTCTATTGCAGGCCTTGTAGCTTCATTAGTAGCCCTTGTACTTGCGTTTATCCTTCCGAACTTTACGAAGAAGTTTGGTAAGAAAGAGATTGCGGCAGTAGGTACATTCTTCAGTGCGATTATATTCTTTATTGCATACTTTATGCATACAGATAATATGTACACCTACATTGCAATTTATATGCTCGGTTATGTCGGACTTTGCTGCTTCAACGTACTGTGCTGGGCGATGATCATCGACGTAATTGATGATGACGAAGTTCGTCAGGGAAAGAGAAGCGACGGCGCGATCTACTCCGTATACTCTTTCGCACGGAAACTTGGCCAGGCATTCTCATCAGGACTGACAGGTGCTCTTCTGACCGCGATCGGATATACGGCAGAGACAGCTTTCGATCCGGCGGTTACGGATGGAATCTATAATATAGCTACATTGATTCCGGCAATCGGATATGTTGCGCTCGGTCTTGTACTGCTGTTTGCTTACCCGCTGTCCAAGAAGAAAGTTGACGAGAACAGCCATATCCTGGCAGAGAGAAGAGAAGGCAAGAAATAATAAAGCAAAATAAAGAAACGAATATCTTGGGAACCGTCGCCGGGAGTGCATCGGTTCCCAAATGAAAAAGAAACCGGTAAGATGCGGATAGATATACCCGCAGGGATTGACTGCGGTACAATCTCTGCGGGTGTATTTTTTAAAAAACAGGGTTGACATTAAATCGGATTGTAGTATAATCGTTTTCAGAGAGGTTCATAATGCGAAATGCAGTTTCACATTATGAAACGCTGAAACAACGGAAAGAATCAGCGAATTGGAGGAGAAAAAAGATGAGCAATGTAACAGAGAAAATTCAGGAACTTGGAATTGTACCGGTTGTTGTACTGAACGATGCAAAGGACGCTGCACCGCTGGCGAAGGCGCTGTGTGACGGCGGACTTCCGTGTGCAGAGGTTACCTTCCGTACGGCTGCGGCTGAGGAGTCCATCCGTATCATGACAACGGAATTCCCGGATATGTTTGTAGGAGCAGGAACTGTCTTGACGATTGACCAGGTTGACCGTGCCGTAGCGGCAGGCGCAAAGTTTATCGTGAGTCCGGGATTTGATCCGGAGATCGTAGATTACTGCCTTGAGAAGGACATTCCGGTATTCCCGGGTGTGATCACACCGTCTGAGGTAGCGCAGGCAGTGAAGAGAGGACTGAAGGTTGTGAAGTTCTTCCCGGCAGAGCCGTTCGGCGGAGTGAACACGATCAAGGCGCTGGCAGCTCCGTATGTAGGACTGAAGTTCATGCCAACAGGCGGCGTAGGCGTAAAGAATCTGGAAAGCTATCTGTCCTGCGACAAGATCGTTGCATGCGGCGGAAGCTGGATGGTAAAAGGTTCCCTGGTAGACGAGGGCAAGTTTGACGAGATCGAGAAGCTGGTGGCAGAGGCCGTTCAGTTAGTTGCAGATATTCGCAGCAAATAAGGCGTCGTGCCTGAAACACTCCATCGAGGGTGACTATCATATGGTCTCAATGGACGAAGTCGCAAAATTCGCCGGAGGTACTGCCTCCGGATGTGTCCAGAGATAATAAATAATCCCAATTTGCTATGCAGAAATAATGCTGTCACAGATTTGTGGCAGCATTATTTCTGTGTAGAAAGACCTTTTCTCACTGGTATCATAAAAAGTGATTGCATTTATCTAAAAATTATACGATAATAGATATAAATATTACGATGTCAGGAATTTGACACCCGTGACAAGAGGTCACCGGACGGAGGTTACATATGTATAATGATCACTATGAGGCAGAGTGGGAGTTCTTTTGTAAATTGATTCAGAATTTTCACCTGAATTTGAGTATAGTCGGACGGGATACAAAGGTCATGCCGGAGTATGATATGGGACTGCGGCGCATCATATATGGGGAGAAGGATTATTTCAAGATTTATTCGGAGACTACAGCGGAAAAGGTTGTAGAATGTGTTCAGGAGCGGAAGATATACCGGGCGACGGACGTATATTCCTGCAGTTATATCTGCTTTAAGCGAAGTGAGAAAGAAGACTCGGTCGTCCTGATCGGACCATACACGCAGATGCCGGTCGGAAAGCAGCAGATCATGGACTGCATCGAGCAGATGAATCTTCCGTCGGAGATCCTGCCGGCGCTGGAGCGGTATTACTGTGACGTCCCGATGATCATAGATGACAGTATGCTCAGTTCGATCGTCAGTACACTTGGTGAAGTGATGTGGGGAGGGATGGATCAGTTTACGGTTGAATCATTTGAGAATTATTTCCCGAATGAACAGGAAATGATCGTGGTACAGCCGGATCCGCAGACAAGGCAGAGGGATGAAGTGGGAATGCGTATGTTGGAGGAGCGGTATGAATATGAGGACAGGCTGCTTCAGGCGGTTTCTCACGGACAACTGCAAAAGGCGGAGATGCTTCTTTCAAACGGAAATTTCGTCGGAGTGGAGTTGCGGATCACCGACCAGATCCGAAATATGAAAAATTACTGCATCATATTGAATACACTGCTGCGGAAAGCTGCCGAAGCAGGATCCGTGCATCCGATTCATATTGATGACCTGTCCGCCAGGTATGCGAGAAAGATTGAAACAATCACATCGGTCGAAGAAGGAAATGCGCTGCAGCGGGAAATGGTGCATAAATATTGCCTGCTTGTAAAGAATCACTCTATGAAAGGGTATTCTCTGCTTGTGAGAAAAGCGCTTGTCCATATCGATTCTGATCTGACTGCAGATCTGAGCCTGAAGACACAGGCAGAGCTGTTGAATGTGAATGCCAGCTATTTTTCCACGCTGTTTAAAAAGGAGACGGGGTATACACTGACCGATTATGTGAACAAAAAGAGAGTTGAAAATGCAGTGTTCCTGCTGAACAGCACCAATATGCAGATCCAGACGATCGCGCAGTATTGCGGAATCCCGGATGTGAATTATTTTACAAAGATCTTCAAAAAGTATATCGGGAAGACGCCGAAAGAATACCGGGAAAGTGTGACACTGCAAAGCAGGACTATATAAAGGGAGCAGCCGCGGCGGTCTGCAGGGCATGACTCAGCCGCGGCGCCTGCGTTTTCGAAGCGCGGTGAAGAGACGCACGGCAAGGAGACTGAGTGCGGAACCGATGCTGTCGATCAGGACGTCCCGGACGGCGGGAGAGCGGTCGGAGACGAAAGACTGGTGAAATTCATCACCGCACGCAAACAGAACGCACAGGAAAAAGGCAGTAAAGCAGAGACGGTTTCCGCGGACACCCCACACATAGAGTGGAAGCACCGTTGTCAGTGCAAGCAGAAAATATTCTGTCATGTGCGCGCATTTCCGAAGCGGATATTCCAGCTTCTGTGCCTGTTCGTCAAGCTGTTCCTCGTCCATGGTCTGATGAAGGATCCGGCTGCCTGTCTGCACGATCTGGTAACTGATTTTGTAACTCAAGTTTCCGGAGACGTCTCCGGTCTGTGCGGAAAAGCCGAAAATGACACACATCATGAAAACGGCAGGCAGAACGGAAGTACATTTCAGGAGAAATGAAAAAAATGGTTTGCTTTTCGCCGGTTGTTTCTTATCCATCGTATGGATTTCACCTCCCATGATCAGAATTATCAGAATGCGTCTGTATATTATAGCGCAGACGATAGAAAAAGTCACGTTTTTTCGCGCAGGGTGCGCAGAAAGGAAACATATGAGAACATATAAGCTGACGATCGCTTACGATGGTTCCCGCTTTCGGGGGTGGCAGCGGCAGCCGGATACCGGATTGACGGTTCAGGGGATTCTGGAACGGGAAATTTCTGCTTTATCCGGCCGGACTGTGGAGGTGAATGGTTCCGGGCGTACAGACGGCGGAGTTCACGCTTCCGGGCAGACAGCGAGCGTGATCCTTCCGGGAAAAGTAGATGAATGGAAATTCCGGGAGGACCTGAACCGAAAGCTGCCCGAGGATATCCGTGTCCGAAAAGTGGAACTGATGAAAAACGGATTCCATGCACGCTACAGCGCGCGTGGGAAACGATATGAATATACAGTAGATACCGGAGAAAAGGCAGACGTCTTTTCCAGAAAATATGCGTTCCACTATCCGGAGACGCCGGATATCGAAGCAATGAAGTCCGCTGCAGGATATCTCTGCGGTCTGCATGATTTTGCCGGATTTACGGACCGGCCGGATGAGAAGTCTACGAACCGCCGGATTTATGCGATTACGATCAGACAGGACGGAAGTATTTTACGAATCGAGTACCGCGGCAGTGGATTTATGTATCACATGGTCCGGATCCTGACCGGAACTCTGCTGGAAGCCGGAAGCGGAAAACGCAGCATACAGAGTGTGAAGGATGTGCTGGAGTCGGGCGTCAGAGCGGACGCCGGATTTCTCGCGCCCGCATGCGGACTGTGCCTGAAAGAAGTATATTACGATTTCACAAAAAATTCACAAAAATGATGAGGAAATCTTTTTTCGAAAACTTAACAACGGCATTTTTTTGGTGTATAATAAAAATTTGCCGAAGAACATGAATAAAAAAATGCGAAAGGCAAGAGGAGAACAAGGTTATGAGACTGGTATCTTGGAATGTCAACGGACTGCGCGCCTGCGTGCAGAAAGGATTTTTGGACAGCTTCAAAGAGCTGGATGCGGATATCTTCTGTATCCAGGAGACAAAGATGCAGCAAGGACAGCTTGATCTGGAGCTGGAGGGATACTTTCAGTACTGGAATTATGCGGAAAAAAAGGGATATTCCGGGACGGCGGTATTTACAAAGCGTGAGCCGCTCGACGTGGCATATGGTATCGGCATAGAGGAGCACGATCACGAAGGACGCGTGATTACCTGCGAGTTCGAAGATTTTTATTTTGTGACAGTGTATACGCCGAATTCACAGGACGGACTGAAGAGGCTGGATTACCGGATGCGCTGGGAGGACGATTTCCGTGCATATCTGAAGAAGCTGGAAGAGAAAAAACCGGTGATCGTGACAGGAGATATGAATGTGGCGCACACGGAGATCGATCTGAAGAATCCGAAGACAAACCGGAAGAACGCAGGCTTTACCGATGAAGAACGGCAGAAGTTTACCGAGCTTCTGGACGCGGGTTTTATTGATACATTCCGGTATTTTTACCCGGATCAGGAAGGAATCTATTCGTGGTGGTCCTACCGCTTCAAGGCGCGGGAGAAGAACGCCGGGTGGCGGATTGATTATTTCTGTGTATCCGAATCACTGAAAGATCGTCTGGCGGACGCCAAAATCCGCACGGATATATACGGATCGGATCATTGTCCGGTCGTGCTGGAACTCAAAGACTGAGCATAAAATCATTTAGGAGGCGGTTATTTTGACCAAAATTGACATTATTTCCGGATTCCTCGGGGCCGGAAAAACAACATTTATCAAGAAACTTCTGGAGGAGGCGTTTCAGGGAGAGCAGGTTGTCCTCATTGAAAACGAATTCGGAGAGATCGGCATCGACGGCGGATTCCTGAAAGACTCCGGGATCGAGATCAAGGAGATGAATTCCGGGTGTATCTGCTGCTCGCTTGTCGGCGATTTCGGCCGGTCACTGAAAGAAGTAGTAGATACCTATCATCCGGACCGGATTCTGATCGAGCCGTCCGGAGTCGGAAAACTTTCTGATGTGATCAAGGCAGTGCAGGACGCACAGGAAGATCTGGACGCGTCTCTGAACAGCTTTACGACAGTGGTCGATGTGACGAAGTGCAGGATCTACAGCAAGAACTTCGGTGAATTTTTCAGCAATCAGATCGAGTATGCGGGCGCGATCATCCTGAGCCGTACGGATAAGGCAAAACCGGAGAAGATCGAGGAAAGTGTGGAGATCCTGCGTGGATTAAATGCAAAAGCGCCGATCATTACAACACCGGTTGCGCAGCTTTCCGGGACAAAACTGCTGGGGACGATGGAAGGCAGCAAATCTCTGGAAGAAGAACTTCTGTCCGAGATCGCACAGGAGGCGCATGATCACGAGCATGAACACGATGACGAGTGCGGCTGCGGTCACGACCATGAGCATCATCACCACGATCACGATGAGGAGCATGATCACCACGATCACGATGAGGAACATGAGCACCATCATCATCACGACGGCAAGTGCGGCTGCGGTCATGACCATGACCACCATCATCATGGACACCACCATGCGGACGAGGTGTTCACAAGCTGGGGACATGAGACAATCAGGAAGTATACAAAGGATGAGATTAGCGGCATCCTGAAGACACTGGAATCGGATGCGTCCTATGGGACGATCCTCCGTGCAAAGGGAATGGTTGCCAGTGCAGACGGGGAAGAGTGGATTTACTTCGATATGGTTCCCCAGGAGCATGAAGTCAGAGATGGTGCGCCGGAGTATACCGGACGGATCTGCGTGATCGGATCGAAGCTGAACGAAGAGAAGTTAGAAGAGTTATTTGGGAGAGATTGATATGAATGAACCGGATGTGATGGTGTATCTGATGACCGGATTTCTCGACAGCGGGAAGACACAGTTTTTGAAATTTACGCTGGAACAGGAGTATTTTCAGATCGACGGCAGGACTCTCTTGATCCTGTGTGAAGAAGGAGAAGAAGAGTACGATGAGGAGATGCGAAAGGCACATAATATCGTGATGGAAACCGTAGAGGATCCGGAGGACTTAACGGAAGAGTGGCTTTCAGAGCTGGATGCAAAGTACCACCCGGAGCGTGTCGTGATCGAATACAACGGCATGTGGAAGGTCAGTGAGTTTGAGGCGATGAAGCTGCCGGACGGCTGGGCGATCGAGCAGAAGATCACGACGGTAGATGCGAGCACGTTCCAGATCTATCTGGCGAATATGAAGCCGCTGTTTGTGGAAATGGTACGGAATTCGGAACTGGTATTGTTTAACCGCTGCACGGATATCAAACCGCTGGCGGGATACCGCAGAAGCGTAAAGGTTGTCAGTCCGCAGGCGGAAGTGGTGTTTGAGGACGAGAACGGAGAAGTGGAGAATATCTTCGAAGACGACGTTCCATACGATCTGAAGGCGCCTGTGATCGAAATCCTCCCGGAGGATTATGGGATCTGGTATGTGGATATGATGGAAAATCCGGACCGGTATAACGGGAAAGTGGTAGAAATCACCGGCAGGGTACTGAAACCCCGCAGCTTTTCAAACAAGCTGTTTATGCCGGGGCGCATGGCGATGACCTGCTGCGCAGATGACACGACATTTCTCGGGTACGTATGCAGAAGTTCTTACGCACCGAAACTCAAGGCAGGGCAGTGGGTAAAGGTGCGTGCAAAGGTCGGCTACGAAAAAATGGCGGTTTACCGGGGAAAAGGACCGGTGCTGAATGCAGAACATATCGAGTCGGCACAGCCGATACCGGAACTGGTATACTTCAACTAAGTAATTATAAGAATGAATGATAAGCAGAGCGGGGGCAAAGCAGGTAAGTTTACCCGCTCTGTTTTTATGTGGAAAAATGTGAAAAAAATGTGTTCATATGGAGTGGCTGTGAATAGAACAGTAACATTCATGGAGGGGAGGAGCAGCGTGCGCCTGCTTATGCGGGTGCTGTACATGGAGATAATAAGGAGTAAAAAGAAGAGTGGAGAATGAGAAAAGAAAGCAGATTACATACGCGGTGCTGGCACTGGTCATTTTATGCGCGGCGCTGGCGTTTGGATTAGGGCAGATGGAAGACAGCAGCGAGGAAATTCCTGAGGCACAGCCGCTGGAGGCGACATTTACAGAAGATGCAGAGGGAGATGGTGCGGAAGTCATGGACAGTGAGATTCCTGAAGCATACACGATGGAATCCTTTCCGATCATCCTGCAGATACCGGAACTTCCGACGGGGTGTGAGGTGACAGCACTGACTATGGTTCTGCAGTATTATGGCTTTGATGTGGAGAAAACGACAATGGCGGCAGAATACCTGCCGACAGTAGATGAAATGTTTTATTACGGGGAGGATGGAACTCTTTATGGAACGGATCTGCAGCAGTATTTTATCGGGAATCCATTTACAGAAGACGGGGTAGTGTGCGGAACCGGGGCAATCGTGACGGCGGCAGATACCTACTTGAACGATCAGGGAAGTGATATGCAGGCGATAGATCTGACCGGTTCATCTCCGGAAGAACTATACGGACTGGTGAGCCAGGATATTCCTGTGATCGTGTGGGTTACGATCGGGATGGCGGATCGGGAAGTGAACGGAAGCTGGTATACAGAAGACGGAACGTATATCGACTGGAGTACGAGCGACCACGGCGCTGTCCTGATCGGATATTCGGAGGATCTGGTTACGATCGCAGATCCCATTTCCGGAGAGACAGAATATGACAGAGAACAGTTTGAATCGGTATTTGAATCCCGCTCCTGTCAGTGCGTGATTCTGGAATAATCAATGATGTTATATGATCCGTCTTTTTTGAACATTGCGGGAAAAGAGTACGTTGAAATCGTCGTGTCGATGCAGTATACTAGTGGCAAAGAAGCAAGAATGTGGAGGGAGCAAAAGAATGGATAAGAGATTTGATGTGATCGCAATGGGCGAACTTCTGGTTGATTTTACGATGAGCGGAACGAGCAGTCAGGGAAACAATGTGTTTGAAGCGTGTCCGGGCGGTGCGCCATGCAATGTACTCGCACTGTTGAATAAGATGGGGAAGAAAACGGCATTTTTCGGAAAGGTCGGGAAGGATCAGTTCGGGACAATGCTGCGCAGTACGGTCGAGGAAGCCGGGATTGATGTGTCTCATCTGCTGACGGATGATGAGGTCAATACGACACTGGCATTTGTACATACGTTTCCGGACGGGGACCGCGAGTTTTCTTTCTACCGCAATCCGGGAGCGGATATGATGCTGACAGAGGACGAGGTGGATGAGGAATTCCTTGCGCAGGCGAGATTGTTCCATTTCGGGACGCTGTCTATGACACATGACGGCGTGCGGGCCGCAACAAAAAAAGCACTGCAGACGGCGAAAGAAAAGGGACTATTGGTTTCCTTTGATCCGAATCTGCGTCCGCCGCTCTGGAGTTCCCTTGAACTGGCGAAAGAACAGATGGAATATGGGTTCCAAAACTGTGATATTCTGAAGATTTCGGACAATGAGATCCAGTTTGTGAGCGGAAAAGAAGATTATGACGAAGGAATCCGGTATCTGCAGGAGACGTATCATATTCCACTGATCCTGCTGACGATGGGAAAAGACGGAAGCCGGGCATATTATAAAGATCTGCGAGTGGAACGGGCAGGATTTTCGTGTAAGACGATCGAAACGACCGGTGCGGGGGATACGTTCTGCGGAAGCTCTCTGAATTATCTGCTGGATCATGATTTTGAAAATCTGACGGAAACGGAACTGGGCGAGATGCTTACTTTTGCCAACGCAGCGGCGGCAATCGTCACCACACGTAAAGGCGCGATCAAGGCAATGCCGGAGAGGGAAGAGGTTGAAGCACTGATCCGCTCCTAGGTCTGCGTCTCCGGCAATTGTATAAAACGTGAAAAAACCATGGATACGGTCTGCATATAGACATTTAGATTATGTGATTGTGTCCATGGTTTTTCATTTTCCGTTTTTTAATTTTTTTCTCGTGAACATAAGGTCGGGCAGATGTGCTTACATCAGGCGCTTTGGCTTAGAGTCCGTTTACAACACAGTCCGGGCGTTCGCCGGATTTTATTTTTTGCACATTCTGCCACATCCGGGTATGCATGTTCTGAAAACAGCCTGCAGAGACGCCTCCGATATGCGGGGAAAACAGAATCCGGTAAGGATGTTCTTTTGCGAAGCATACGAGCGGATTGTCGGTCTGAACCGGTTCGGGAGACAGCGCATCAAGTCCTGCGCCTTTGAGGTGACCCCAATCCAGCGCCCGGCACAGCGCTTCCTGATCGACCAGTTCCCCGCGGGAGGTATTGACCAGATATGCACCGTCTTTCATCATGGAGAGTGTATCTGCATTCATCAAATGAACCGTTTCCGGGGTGACGGCGGCGTGGAGGCTCACGATATCACACGCGGGAAGCAGTTCTTCCAGCGGAAGATACGTGACGTGATACTGGCATTCCATTTCAGCAGATTTTCTGTGCGGACTGTAATAGTAGCATTTGCAGCCGAAGGCATATAAAAGCTGTGCAGTGGCTTTCGCAATATTTCCAAAACCGACCAGTCCGACCGTACAGTTGCCGAGATCGGCAAAGCCGCTGACCATACGCTCTTCCTTGATCTGAATCTGCCGCCCGTCGAGAACTGCGTCGTGACCTTCTTCTACAAACCGTAGAACTCCAAGCATCAGCAGAATGGTCTGCTCTGCGACGGAGTGTGCATTCGCCCCGTTGTTGTTGCAGACGTAGACGCCGCTCTCGGCGGCAGCCTGAATATCAATCTTGTTGAAAGCAACGCCCTCGGAGTGGATCAGCTTCAGATTCGGCATCTGTCGGATCAGACTTCCGCTGACCTCTGCGATCGCGTCTGCGAGGATTACATCCGCATCTGCGGCGGCGTCAAGGAGTTCTTCGTCAGACGTACCCAAAGGACAGTAAACCACCTCGCATTGCCGGACGATATCCAGATCAGGCATGAATTTTTCATAACGTTCCCGATTTGCAATTACTAATACTTTCATCATATCAGAACCTTTCCATTTGTGAATTACCTATAGTTTACTATAGAGAAAGAAAAAAAGGAAGAAAGAATTTGTGCCCCTGCCATATGACAGAGACACAATGTTACATGTCACGAGAAATAAAGAGACCGCTTATTTTTTGCATTCGAAGTCCAATGGACTGTCGATCAGCGATGCAGCCTGGAACTGGTGACGGTGTCCGTCTTCTTCATCGGTAAATGCTTTCGCGAAATGCACGTGCTTTCCGCCGCCTACATCGATAGCAGGGGAGGATTTCCCACAAAATTCGTGGAAATGTCCGTCTGAGAAGTCCGTGCGGAACTTTACTTCATGCACATGGCTTTTCCCTATCGGGATTGCCTCGCCCGATACTGTGGCAAATCGATGATTGTGGCATTCATCGCATTCCTGCTTGACAGCGGTACTCCCGATAAATTCGTGTACATGACGCTGCGGTTCGCAGCCGCACTGTGGATTCATATCTTGATTATTCATGATTAGAACCTTTCATATTTGAGATTACAATATCATAATATGTACGTTCAGTAAAAATGTGTATAGAGCTGATAAGTCATAGAGAAAGTGAAAAAAGGGAAACAGCGTGTTTACGCTGTTCCCCAAAACATGGACCTGGCGGGAATCGAACCCGCGTCCAAAAACCCATCCCATGTACTTCTACTATCATAGTCCGTTCTTTTTCATTCCCTCTGCCGCACGGGAACGAACACCCTTACGGTTTTAGTAGCTTCATATTACGCCTGCCGGTTCAAAGCTTTGCCGGTATCGTTTCCCGCATGGTCGATGCCAGACTCCCAGGGTGCGGGTGCCCCGGGACTGACATGCAGCATTTAGGCTGCAGCTAATTCGTAATTGTCGTTAGCGTTTAATTTTAAGTTTGCGATTTGACGCATCTGCCTGCGGATAGCTTCTCCATCTTCAGAATCCCTGTCGAAACCAGTACAAGCCCTCAATATGGAATGCAGGATGCCAATGTTCTCCTGCACCCTTATTCTAAAAAACAGAAGCAAAAAAGTCAAGAGAAAAATTCACCTTGCAAAATATTTTGGCAGCTTCTTCTATTTTCTTCTATTTTGGGGGTTGATTTGTTACAAAAAAACAGTACAATGAAACTGGAAGGCGAAAGGCCGGACAAAATGCCTGCGGACGATGCGAAAGCGTCTGTCCCCGGCGGGATGACAAAGCACGGATAAGGAGGAACGGTTATGGCAGTAGTAAAGCTTACAACGGATAACTTTGATCAGGAGGTACTGCAGTCAGAGGAAAAGGTACTGGTTGATTTTTATGCAGACTGGTGCGGCCCGTGCCAGATGATGGCTCCGGTCATTGAGGAGATCGCAGGAGAGGTTACAGGTGTCAAGGTCGGGAAACTCAATATTGATGAGAACATGGAGATCGCGCAGCGCTATGGCGTGATGAGCATTCCGACGTTTATTGTGTTTGAGAACGGAGAAGTGGCGGCAAAGGATCTGGGCGCACAGCCGAAAGAAGCGATTTTGAAAATGCTGCAGTAACAAAGTGACGGATACAGAAGAGGATACAAAAAGATATGGCGGCACAGAGTATAGATCTGGAAGAACAGCGGCAGGAAGCCACAGAAAGCCTGCGTATTCTGACACAGCGGGAGATTGACAGCGGGAGCAAAGCGGCTTCTGGTGAAGCTGTGCAAAAGGTGTGGGAGACACTGCAGTTGTTTCAGGAATCTTCTTTTTATACGGTAAAGAATCTGGAATTTCATTACTATATAAAAGGAAATGAGATGTTTGTTGACAGAAAAGAGAAAACGATTACAAAAGCCTCTGTGGCGAAAGCGTACGGTACGTTGATCTCTCTGAAACGAGAAGATGGCGAAATCAGTGGACCAAAGAAGTTAAACTGCTTTGGAGCAAGCTATCTGTATCCGGTCTTTCAGAAAATAGGACTGCTATGAGGGGGCGTCAAAGTGCGGCGCCTCCTATATGAAAAATAAGACGGAGGTTTTACATAAATGGAAAAAGCATGGTGGAAGGAAAGCGTCGTCTATCAGATTTATCCGAGGAGCTTCTGTGACAGCAACGGAGACGGGATCGGTGATCTGAACGGCATTACGGACAGACTGGATTATGTAAAGGAACTGGGCGCCAACGTGATCTGGCTTTCGCCGGTCTACAAGTCTCCGAATGCAGACAACGGGTATGATATCAGCGACTACCGTGACATCATGGAGGAGTTCGGCACGATGGAAGATTTTGACCGCATGCTCTCCCGTGCGCACGAGCTGGGACTGAAGATCATGATGGATCTGGTGGTAAACCATACGTCCGACGAGCATCCATGGTTTATAGAAAGCTGCAGCTCAAAGGAAAATCCGTACCGCGATTATTATATCTGGCGGGAGGAAAAGGAAGGAAAGGAGCCGAACAACTGGGGCGCGTCCTTTGGCGGATCGGCATGGAAATACGACAAAGAAACCGAGATGTACTATCTTCACCTGTTTGCGGAAAAGCAGCCGGATCTGAACTGGGAAAATCCCAGGGTCAGGAAGTCGGTGTTTGATATGATGACGTGGTGGTGCGAGAAAGGAATCGACGGTTTCCGCATGGACGTGATCAGCCTGATCTCCAAGGAACCCGGACTGCCGGACGGCAGAGTGGGCGAGAGCGGGTACGGGGATTTTACTCCGTATGTGGCGAATGGCCCCCACGTTCATGAATATCTGCAGGAGATGAACCGGGAGGTACTCTCAAAATACGATCTCATCACGGTGGGCGAGTGCGCAGGTGTTACCGTGGACGAGGCGAAGAAATATGCGTCTGCAAAAGGAAATGAGCTGAATATGGTATTCCAGTTTGAGCATATGGGACTGGATGAAGGTGTTTATGGAAAGTGGTGCGACAGAAAGGTACAGATTACCGAACTGAAGCAGATTCTGTCCAAATGGCAGACGGAACTGGAAGGAAAAGCATGGAACAGTCTGTACTGGTGCAATCATGACCAGCCGAGAATCGTATCCCGTCTGGGCGACGACAGACCTGCGTTCCGGGAAGTCTCGGCAAAGATGCTGGGGACTTGTCTGCATATGCTGCAGGGAACTCCGTATGTATACCAGGGGGAAGAACTGGGAATGACAAATTATCCGTTCACCTCGGTGGAAGAGTTCCGGGATGTGGAAAGCATCCATGCATATCAGGATTATGCAGAAAGCGGGATTGCCGGAAAAGAAGAGATGTTCCGCTCGATCGCTTACAAGAGCAGGGACAACGCGCGGACGCCGATGCAGTGGAATGCTTCCGAACATGCAGGATTTACCAGTGGGACGCCCTGGATTAAAGTAAATCCGAATTATACAGAGATCAATGCAGAAGAACAGCTAGCAAGAGAGGACTCGGTATTCCACTATTACCAGAAGCTGATCGCTCTGCGCAGGGAGTATGACATCATTGTTTATGGAGACTACCGGCTGCTTCTTCCTGACAGTGAAGAGATTTATGCATATCTGCGTACACGGGGCGACCAGACGCTGCTTGTCGTCTGCAGCTTCGTGGATCATGATCTGGAATACACCTGCCCGGAAGAACTGGCAGGAAAGGAAGGACAGGTTCTGATCTCGAATTACGGTCTGGAAAAGGCAGCGCCACAGATCACGTTACGTCCTTATGAGGCAATGGCAGTACTGTTCGAAACGAAATAAGAAACTTCTTTTTATGCATAAAAGTTTTCTTTTCTCCATTCGCGGGGGGATACACCGTAGATGTTTTTAAAGGCTCTGGAAAAATGGAGCTGGTTCGGGTATCCCACTGCATTTCCGATATCCCCGATGCTCAATTTGGTCAGCTTCAGCAGTTCCGCCGCCTTTGTCATACGGTAATTCAGCAGAAATTCCTGCGGGGACTTTCCCGTCCCGTTCTTGAAAATCTTGCCGAAGTAACTGCGGTTGAGTCCGCACACATTGGCAATATCTTCCACAGAAATATCATTCTGAAAGTTGTTTTCTATAAATACAAGTGCCTCATGGATATAAAAATCCTGCAGTTTGCTTCCCTTAGACACTTTCATCGTAGCCGCCGAGCGGGTAAGGGCGTCAATGAACAGGTAGAGATGACCGATCAGGTGAAACGGAGAGGCGTCTTTGTGCTCTACGATGTAGTTCATCTCGTCTTTCATCGTCTCCCGGAGCTCCCGGGAACGGACGCGGTATACCGGGTTATCCTGCGTGAGTCCGGCGATTTCCAGCGCTTCTTTCGCGCGTAATCCGTCAAATTCAAGCCATACGTATTCCCAGGGAAGTTCCCGGTCGGCAATATAGGTTGTGATCTGTCCCGGGAAAATCATGAATCCCTGTCCGCTTTTGATCTGATATTCATGCGTAACACCTCTGGAGTCATCGGCAAACAGTGTTCCGGTTCCGGTCGATACATAGTGGAACAGATAGTGGTTCCGGCTTGCCGGACCAAAGGAATGCGCGGGGTGGCACTGTTCCCGTCCGAACTGGTATAATCCGAGATCAACAAAATTTTCATTTGGAAAAACCGAAAAAATCAAATCACTCATGCTGAAAATCCTCCGTAAACTCATTTTCCCAGAAACACAGAGCAGCCATGTGCCTGGCAGAGTTAGTTTACCACGCACAGAAAGAGACCGTCAACCAGAAACGACGGGATATATAGAAAACAGAAGTTTTTGAGGAATATACCATAATGCGACATGACTTGATGCTATCCATAGAAATGTCGCATTATGGTATGAAAATGGAAAAATACGGATATTTATAAACGCATTAAGGCATGTTATAATCCTTCTGCAAGAAACATAAACGAGAATATTTGAAAGGAAGGAGACAAAATGCGATGAAAAAGAAAGCGCTTGTCAGTCTGGGAATGGCTGGGGTCATGCTTGCGGGGATAGCGCTGCCCGGCTGTGGAACGGAGGAAAGTAACAGCGGTAAGGTTGAGATTGAGATCGTCCAGTACAAGCCGGAAGCAGTAAAGGTGTTCGAAGCACTCGAGGAAGAGTTCAATGCTACGCATGATGATATTCATCTCACGATCGATTCGCCGAACGATGCGACAACCATTCTGAAAACGAGATTTATCCGGGAGGACTATCCGGACATCATCGGGATCGGAGGCGACGTCAATTACTCGAACTTTATTGATGCGGGGATTCTGGCGGACATTTCGGACTATGAAGGACTGAGTACGATCAAACCGGCTTATGTGGATATTCTGGAAAATCTGGAATATGTTCCGACAGAAGGAACTTTTGGAGTGCCATACGTGGCGAATGCAGCGGGAATTTTGTACAACCGGGATATGTTTGAGGAACACGGCTGGGAGATTCCGGAGACGTGGGACGAATTGATCGCGCTCTGTGAGGAGATCGAGAGTGAAGGCATCCAGCCGTTGTATTTTGGCTTCAAGGATACATGGACCTGTCTGGCGCCGTGGAACGCGCTGGCAGTAGACCTTGCTCCGGCGGATGTCTGCCAGCAGGTGAACCGGGGTGAGACGACATTCACGGAAGAGTACCGGGAGACGGCGGAGAAGATGCTGGAACTGCTCCAGTATGGCGAGGACGGAGCCGTCGCATACGGATACAACGATGCATGTACCGCATTCGCAAACGGGGAGTCGGCGATGTACACGATCGGAAGCTACGCGGTTCCGCAGATCAAGTCTGTGAATCCGGATATGAACATCGACTCTTTTGTAATGCCGGGAAATGACAGTGAGGAAGAAAATGTGCTGAACTCCGGTGTGGATCTGCAGTTCTGCGTGACAGAAGCATGTGAGCACAAGGAGGAAGCCTATGAGGTACTGGATTTCCTGCTTGAGCACGATAACATCCAGATGTATCTGGACGACCAGAACGCGGTTCCCTGTAAAGATGAGGAGTTCGAGCTGGCGCCGGAGCTGGACGGTATGAAGAAATATCTGGACGAAGGGCGGATGGCGGACTATCAGGACCATTACTATCCATCAGAGATGTCAGTCGACGCACAGATCCAGACATTGATCCTGAACCAGGATATCGACGCGTTTCTGGAAAAATTTGACACAGACTGGACACGGTACAACCGGGATATTATCCGGAAAGTACAGGATTACGAAAGCGAACATGGAGAGGAATAACGGATACCGGACGGTATGCCGGGACGCGCGTATGATCCGGGCGTCCGAAAAAGGAAAGGAGTGGAAAAATGAAGAAATTAAAAAGCATGAACAGCAGACAGCGAACCTTCCTGCTGATTACGATACCGATTCTCGCACTGTTCTTCTGTTTTAATACACTGCCGCTGATCAGGGGCGTGATCTATAGTTTTACAAATTTCAGAGGATACGGCGATTATGACTGGGTCGGACTGCGCAACTATATCGATCTGTTTTCCGACGCACGTGTCGGGCATTCCTACTGGTTTACGGTGAAACTTGCGGTTGTGACAACGATCGTAGTCAACGTGATCAGCCTGATCCTCGCGCTTGCACTGAACAGTAAGATCAAGTTTAAAAGTGCGCTGAGAGGATTGTATTTTATTCCGAATATTCTCGGATCACTGGTAGTCGGCTATATTTTCAGCTACTTTTTCACCTACATTCTCCCGGCGTTCGTAAAGATGCTGGGCGGAGAAGGAAACAGTATGTTGGCAAGTACGAAATGGGCGTGGGTTGCTGTCGTGATCGTCTGCGCATGGCAGTCGATCGCACTCAATACGATCATCTACATCTCCGGTCTGCAGACCGTGCCGGAGGATGTGTACGAGGCGGGCGCCCTGGATGGAGCGACAGGCTGGGCAAAGTTCAAAAACCTGACGTTTCCGCTGATCATGCCATTTTTCACGATCAACATGGTGCTGTGTATGAAAAACTTCCTGATGGTATTTGACCAGATCATGTCGTTGACAAGCGGAGGCCCGGCACAGAGCACAGAATCCATTTCCTTCCTGATCTATAACAACGGTATGAAGGGCGGACAGTTCGGATTCCAGAGTGCAAACGCAGTGGTATTCTTTATCATTATCGTGGCGATTTCCGTATTCCAGATGAATGCGATGGGTAAGAAGGAGGAACAGTTATAATGAAACATACAACGAAGAAAGAAAAAGCAAACTGGCCGGTTACGGTCCTCCTGATTCTCGGAACTGTTACGATCCTGCTTCCGTTGTACATGACGGTGGTGATCGCGTTCAAACAGCCGAGCGAAATGACGAACAGCATTTCCGGCATCTTGTCCCTTCCAAAGAGCTGGAGCCTGGATAATTTCCGGGAAGCGATGGAAGTGACGGATTTCTGGCATTCACTCGGAAACAGTATTCTGATCACGACCGTGACGGTAGTGCTCTCCATCGTGGTTCATTCTCTGCTCGGCTATGCGATCGGAAGAAACAAGGATCACAGCAAATTTTATAAAACCGCGTATCTGTATGTTGTAAGCGGTATGTTCGTACCGTTCGCGATCCTGATGATGCCGCTGGTCAAACAGACGGCTCAGATGAGAATCGACAATGTGGCCGGCGTGATCCTGTGTTACCTTGTGTTCTATATGCCCCAGAATGTACTTCTGTATTCGGGATATCTGGTGAATATTCCGATGGCGCTGGAAGAAGCCGCAAGAGTGGACGGCGCAAGCACATGGAAGACATACTGGAAGATCATTTTCCCGATCATGAAACCGATGCATGCGACGGTCGCGGTACTGACTGCTCTGGGAACCTGGAACGATGTCATGACGCCGCTGGTGATCATGGGCGGCGGAGACATGAACACGCTGCCGCTGGCACAGCTTACGTTCCAGACACAGTTCGGCACGAACTATAATCTGGCGTTTGCGTCTTATCTGCTGTCACTGCTGCCGATGCTTATTTTCTATCTGATCTGCCAGAAACAGATTCTGAACGGAGTAGTAAACGGCGCTGTAAAATAATTCGAAAGAGTGCGTGTAAGGGAATTGCAAAAACCGAAAACACTGTGGTAAAATACAGATAAAGTAGTCTGCCGGAAGCGGCAGACTACATGAGGCTAAGGAAGGGGATGCGGTATGGCGATTATCTATGACAAGACAAAACAGACATTTACATTACATACGAAAAATACGACCTACCAGATGCAGGTGGATGCTTATGGATTTCTGCTCCATTTGTATTACGGACGAAAGACGGAAGGGTGTATGGATTATCTGCTGACCTATGCGGACCGTGGATATTCCGGCAACCCGAATGATGTGGGCGGCGACCGGACGTATTCGATGGACGCGCTTCCGCAGGAGTATCCGAGCCGCCTGACGGGGGACTTCCGCAGTCCGGCAATCGATCTGAAGAATGCGGATGGCTCTTATGGGTGCGATCTGCGTTACAAGAGCCATGAGATCCGTGAGGGAAAATACGGATTACGGGGACTTCCGGCAGTCTATGCGGATGCCAAAGAGGCACAGACGCTGGACATCGTGATGGAAGATACCGCATCGAAGCTGGAGGTGCATCTTCTTTACGGCGTGCTGCCTGAATTTGACGTGATCACGCGGAGCGTGAAGGTAGTAAACAGGGAAGACGGGGAGGTCCGTCTGCGCAAGATCCAGTCTGCGTGTCTCGATTTTGTCTCCGGCAGTTACGACCTGATCACATTTTACGGACGTCATGCGATGGAGCGGAACTACCAGCGGACTCCGGTGGCGCACAGTGCGCAGATCATCGGAAGCAGACGCGGAACGTCAAGCCATCAGCACAGTCCGGTGATGATTCTTGCGCAGAAGGATACAAACGAGGATGCCGGAGGCTGCTACGCGATGTCCTTCGTGTACAGTGGGGAATTTAAAGGCGAGGCGGAGCAGGACCAGTATAACCAGACCAGAATGCAGATGGGACTGCAGGACGAGTGGTTTTCCTATTCCCTTCAGAAGGGCGAGGAATTCTACGCGCCGGAGGTTGTAATGACGTACAGCGCAGAGGGACTGGGACTTCTCTCCCAGAATCTGCACCGCTGTATCCGTACGCATCTGTGCCGGGGAAAGTACCGCGACAGTGTCCGCCCGGTGCTGATCAATAGCTGGGAGGCAAATTACTTTGATTTCTCAGGAGCGGACATTATCCGTCTGGCGGAGCAGGCGGCAGACCTCGGCATTGAGATGCTCGTGCTGGACGACGGATGGTTCGGAAAACGCAACGACGACAACAGCGGTCTTGGCGACTGGTATGTGAATGAGGAAAAGCTCGGCGGAAGCCTGCAGGATCTGATCGGAAAGATCAATGCACTGGGACTGAAGTTCGGACTCTGGATCGAGCCGGAGATGGTGAATGAAGACAGTGAACTGTACCGGAAGCATCCGGACTGGGTACTGCAGATCCCGGGGCGCAGGCCTGTGCGGGGCAGAAACCAGCTCCTTCTTGATTTTTCACGCAGGGAGGTTGTGGATGCCGTTTACGGACAGATCTGCAGGATCCTGGACTGCGGAGGAATCGACTATGTGAAGTGGGATATGAACCGGAGCATGGCAGACGCCTTTTCTGTGGCGGCGGGCAATCAGGGACAGGTCAAATACGATTATATACTCGGACTCTATGATTTCCTCGAACGGATCGTACAGCGGTATCCGGATCTGCTGATCGAAGGCTGCTGCGGGGGCGGCGGACGATTTGACGCCGGAATGCTTTATTACGCGCCGCAGATCTGGTGCAGCGACAATACTGACGCGGCGGACCGGATACGGATCCAGTACGGAACTTCCTTTGGGTTCCCGGTATCCGCGGTCGGTTCTCATGTATCTGCATCGCCGAATCACCAGACCGGCCGCAGGATGCCGCTGAATACGAGAAAAACCGTAGCCATGGCAGGGACATTCGGCTATGAATTAAAGCTGGACATTCTCACAGAGGAGGAAAAGCAGGAGATCCGCGGGCAGGTGAAAGAATATAAGCAGTATGCGCCGCTGATCCAGAAAGGACTCTACTACCGCCTGACCAATCCGTTTGAGCAGGAAACCGGCGCGTGGGAGTTCGTATCCGAAGACCGCAGGGAGGTACTTGCAGAGGTTGTGATGCTTTCCATTCACGGAAATATGACCGTGAACTATCTGCGGCTGAAAGGGTTAAAACCCGGGACCTTTTATCAGGATACAAAGACCGGAAAACGCTATCCTTCCGACGCGCTTATGGAAACAGGCGTGCCGCTGCCGGTGGAATTCGGTGATTACCAGGCGTATCAGTTCCATCTGCAGCTTGCAGAGTAGACAGATCATAGGGAGGAATGACAGATGACAGTGGGAACAGATCTTTTTGAACAGAGGCTTGCGCGCCATCATGACGAGCTGCGCTGGCTGTACATGGAGTTGTATGACAACGGCGATATGTTTGCAGAATTGTGCGATCAGATGCACCGGTTTTACGAGGAACGAAAACCGGATCTGAAAAAACTGGACGCCGGGCGCGAGGCAGATCCGGAATGGTTCCGCGGAAATGATATGCTCGGCATGATGTTATATATCGACTGCTTTGCAGGCAATATACGCGGGGTGAAGGACAAGCTGGATTATCTGCAGTCCTGCAATGTGAACTGCATACATCTGATGCCGTTTCTGGATTCGCCGGAAGGACGTTCAGACGGCGGTTATGCAGTCGCGGATTTTCGAAAGGTGAAGCCGCAGCTTGGGACAATGGAGGAGCTGGCGGATCTGTCGGAGGAGTGCCACAGGCGGAACATAAATCTGTGCATGGACTTTGTGATGAACCATACGTCGGAGGAACACGAATGGGCGAGGCGGGCGCGCCGGGGAGAGGGCGAATATATGAGCCGGTATTTCTTCTATGATAATTATGAAATTCCGGCACAATATGAGGCAACGGTACCGCAGGTATTTCCGACCACAGCGCCGGGCAATTTTACATGGATCCCGGAAGTGGGACACTATGTGATGACGACGTTTTATCCATACCAGTGGGATCTGAATTATGCGAATCCGCGGGTATTTAATGAAATGATGTATAACTTTCTGTATCTGGCAAATCAGGGCATGGACGTCATTCGGATCGATGCGGTTCCCTACATCTGGAAACAACTGGGGACACAGTGCCGGAATCTTCCGCAGGTACACACGATCGTGCGGATGATGCGGATGATCGGAGAGATCGTATGCCCGGGCGTGATCCTGCTGGGCGAGGTCGTGATGGAGCCGGAGAAAGTGGCGCCTTATTTCGGAACCGTAGAGAAACCGGAATGCCATATGCTCTATAATGTCACAACGATGGCAACCACATGGAACGCGGTCGCGACAAGAGACGTCCGGCTTTTGAAAAAACAGATGGATATTGTAAACGGCCTGCCGAAGCAGTATACGTTTCTGAATTATCTGCGCTGCCATGACGATATCGGCTGGGGACTGGATTACGAAACGCTTGCCGGCTGGGGGATGGAAGAGGTCGCACATAAAAAGTTTTTGAATGACTATTTTACCGGACAGATTCCCGGCAGCGTAAGCCGCGGAGAACTGTACAATTCCGATCCGGTTACGGGAGACGCGAGGTTCTGCGGGACGACGGCTTCCATGTGCGGACTGGAAAGTGCGCAGTACGAACAGGATGAAGAAAAGACGGAAGCGGCCATCCGGTTTGATGTCATGCTCCACGCCTACATGCTGATGCAGTCGGGAATTCCCATGCTCTACAGCGGCGACGAGATCGGACAGCTGAATGACTATACGTATCATGATGATCCAAATAAAGCGGCTGATTCCCGCTATATCCACCGCGGGAAATTCAACTGGACTCTGGCAGAAAACAGCAGAGATCCGAAAACCGCGCAGGGAAAGCTTTTTGCTTCGCTCGGGAAACTGGAACAGATCCGCAGGAGCGAACACACATTTGATACCGATGCAGACACATGGACACAGGATACCGGAGACGATTCTGTTCTGTGCATTGCAAGGCAAAAGGAGACAGAAAAGGTGGTCGGACTGTTTAACTTCGGGGACTTTGAGAAGTGCGTGAAGATTCAGGCAGAGGGACGGTATCACAGCCTGACGGACGGTACGGCTGTGGAACCGGAAAATATCACACTGCCGGGCCATGGATTTCTGTGGCTGAAGAAAGACTAACTAAGGTTTGACAATTTGATATGGCACAGTTATAATAAACAACGAACAAGGGCGTTCTTTCCAGGGGTGAAGAGCGCCCGTTTCCGAATAACAGAAAGTTTTTGCCATGCGGCAGAGTTGGATGGCGCATGGGAATTGGAGGTACCGGAATGCACAATTATACACGGGATGATATCATGGACATGGTAGAAGAGGAAGATGTCGGTTTTATCCGTCTGCAGTTTACGGATATTGCCGGTACGATCAAGAATATCGCGGTGACAGTGAGCCAGTTGGAAAAGGCGCTGAACAATGAGTGCGTATTTGACGGTTCGGCTGTGGAAGGATTCTCCGGCATGGGGGAGGCGGATATGTACCTGTATCCGGATCCCGGCACGTTTGAAATCTTTCCGTGGCGTCCGCAGCAGGGAAAGGTGGCGCGGCTGATCTGTGACGTACACCGCGCGGACGGACAGCCGTTTGAGGCGGATTCCCGTTATGTCCTGAAAAAAGTCGTGCAGGAAGCAGAAAAAATGGGATATACACTGAATGTAAGTCCGGAGTGTGAATTTTTCCTGTTCCATATGGATGAGGATAATCTTCCGACAACGCTGACGCATGAACAGGGAAGCTCCTACGACGTCGGTCCGCTGGATCTGGGAGAAAATGCACGCCGTGATATGGTCCTGACGCTGGAGGACATGGGATTCAAAGTAGAAAGCTCTCATCACGAAAAGGCTCCAGCCCAGCATGAGATCGACTTTCATTACGATGACGCGCTGGCAACGGCGGATAATATCATGACGTTTAAGATGGTCGTGAAGACAATTGCGAAGCGTCACGGCCTGCACGCGACCTTTATGCCGAAACCCAAAATTGAAACAGCCGGTTCCGGAATGCACCTGCATCTGTCACTCTGGAAAGACGGAAGAAATATTTTCCGGGATGATGCGGATGAGAATGGCCTGAGCCGGGAAGGCTATTATTTCATGGGCGGTCTTTTGAAGCATATGAAAGCAATCACCTGTATCGCAAACCCGACGGTCAATTCCTACAAGCGGTTTGTGCCGGGATATGAAGCGCCGGTTTATGTGACATGGTCCGGAAAAGCATTGACGCCGCTGATCCGGATCCCGGGCGTGCGCGGCGAACATGAGCGCCTGGAACTGCGCAGTCCCGACGGTTCAGCAAATCCGTATCTGACGCTGGCAGTTTTGCTTGCAGCCGGGATGGACGGAATTAAAAATCAGATTATGCCGGGGGACAGCGTGGATAAAAACGCACAGAAGATGACCGGGGAAGAGCGGGAAGCACTTCACATTGAGACACTTCCGCGCAGCCTACCGGAAGCAATTCAGGAACTGAAAGAAGATCATTTTATTCAGAATGTGCTGGGCGAGAAACTCTCTGCCGGACTCATAGCGGCACAGGAGCAGGCATATCATGAATATTGTATGCAGGTTACAGAGTGGGAGATCGCGAATTATCTGCACAAGATGTAAAGCAGGAAACTCGGTATCCCGGGGCAAAAGACAGTTTGCCTCAGAATGGATGAGGCGGGAGGTGTGAGCAGATGTGAGCAACATTATCGTTGCATTCCCAAAGAAAGAAGTCGCAGTGAAGATACGCAATATTCTGGCAAGAGGCGGCATTGATACATACGGCGTCTGCACGACCGGCGCCCAGGTGCTGCACAGCACGGATATGCTTGACGACGGCCTGGTGATCTGTGGATACCGGCTGCCGGATATGATGTACGGAGAACTCAGAGAATGTCTGCCGGATACCTTTGAAGTGCTGCTCATCGCATCGCCGGAACGATGGGAAGGCGGAATCGAGAAAGGCGTGATCGGACTTGCGATGCCGATCAAAGTGTACGATCTGCTGAATACCGTGGAAATGATACTCCAGACGATGCAGCGCAGGAGAAAGAAGCGTCGGGAACTGTCCAAAAAGCGTAGTCCCGGACAGCGGGCGGTGATCGATCATGCAAAAGCGCTCCTGATGGAACGAAACCATATGACCGAAGAGGAGGCACACCGTTATCTGCAGAAGAGCAGTATGGACAGCGGAACAAACATGATGGAAACAGCACAGATGGTACTGACGATCATGAGTGAATGAAAAGGAGAAGTAATGTATGCGTTTTACGAAGATGCAGGGACTCGGCAATGATTATGTATATGTCAATTGCTTTGAGGAAGAGGTAAAAGATCCGTCCGCCGTTGCAGTAAAGGTGAGTGACCGGCACTTTGGGATTGGTTCAGACGGACTGATTTTGATCAAGCCGTCGGAAAATGCGGATTTTGAGATGGAGATGTATAATGCGGACGGTTCGCGCGGAGAGATGTGCGGCAACGGAATCCGCTGTGTGGCGAAATATGTTTATGATTATGGTCTGACAGATCAGAAACAGATTTCTGTGGAGACGCTGGGAGGGATCAAGTATCTTGACCTGACGGTAGCAAACGGAAAGGTAAAGCAGGTAAAGGTCGATATGGGAAAACCTGTGCTCGAGGCAAAACAGATCCCGATCCTTTTGGATCAGGCAGATGCCGGGAAAGAAAATCTGTCTGTGGTTGACGTCCCGATCACAGTGGGAGGCAGAGAATACCGTATGACCGGCGTCTCAATGGGAAATCCGCATGCGGTTGTGTTCCTTGATGATGTAAAGAATCTGGAAATCGAGAAGATCGGGCCGTTGTTTGAACATCATGCATATTTCCCGAACCGGATCAACACGGAATTTGTGAAGGTGCTGGACCGCCATACCGTAGAGATGCGGGTGTGGGAACGTGGTTCCGGCGAGACGCTTGCTTGCGGCACGGGTGCGTGCGCAGTCGCAGTCGCATGTGTTCTGAACGGACTGACAGAGCGGGAAGTGACAGTGAAACTCTTAGGCGGAGACTTGCTGATCCGGTGGGATGAAGAAAAGGACACCGTATTTATGACCGGACCGGCAGAGGCTGTATTTGACGGCGTATGGGAAGAAGAATAAGGAGGAAACGACAAGATGTTTAAAATCAATGACAATTATCTGAAATTACCGGGAAGTTATCTGTTCTCGACAATCGGAAAGAAGGTATCGGCTTACAGTGAGGCACATCCGGACAAGTCCATTATCCGGCTGGGAATCGGCGATGTAACGCAGCCTCTGGCTCCGGCGATCATCGACTCCCTGCACAGCGCGGTGGACGAAATGGCACATGCAGAGACATTCCACGGATATGCGCCGGACCTGGGGTATGAATTCCTGCGCAGCGCGATGGCGAAAAACGACTATCAGGCGCGCGGATGCGATATCGCAGCAGACGAAGTGTTTATTTCCGACGGCGCAAAATGCGATTCCGGTAATATTCAGGAAATATTCAGCGTGGATAATAAAATCGCAGTGTGCGATCCGGTGTATCCAGTGTATGTAGACACCAACGTCATGGCGGGGAGAACCGGAACATACGATCCGAAGACCGAGACATGGAGCGATGTGATCTATATGCCGTGCACCGCCGCAACCAATTTTGCCCCGGAACTGCCGAAGGAGACGCCGGATATTATTTATCTGTGTTTCCCGAATAATCCGACCGGCTCCACAATCACGAAAGCACAGCTGCAGGAGTGGGTAGATTATGCCAATAAAGTCGGCGCTGTGATCATTTATGACGCTGCGTATGAAGCATACATTTCCGAGGAGGATGTTCCGCACACGATTTATGAGTGCGAAGGCGCAAGAACATGCGCGATCGAGCTGCGCAGCTTCTCTAAGAATGCCGGATTTACCGGTGTGCGTCTCGGCGCAACGATCATTCCGAAGGATCTGAAATGCCAAGATGTGACGCTGCATTCTCTCTGGGCAAGAAGACACGGCACCAAGTACAACGGAGCGCCGTATATCGTGCAGAAAGCCGGAGAAGCAGTTTACTCCGAGGAAGGAAAAGCACAGCTCAAAAAACAGGTTGCATACTATATGAATAACGCAAAAGTGATTTATGAAGGACTCAAAGACGCAGGTTACACCGTATCCGGGGGTGTGAATGCACCGTATATCTGGCTGCAGACGCCGAAGGGAATGACGTCATGGGAATTCTTTGATTACCTTCTGGAACATGCGAATGTAGTCGGTACTCCGGGTTCCGGTTTCGGACCAAGCGGAGAAGGATATTTCCGGCTGACCGCATTCGGAAGCTATGAAAATACGGTGGCGGCGATCGAGCGGATCAAAGCACTGTAAAAAGACAGAAACGAAAAAGAGAAACATAGAATGATCCGGGAACATCCATGCAGAAGCGGGTGTTTTCCCGGATTCCATTTCAAATAAGAAATCTGTCTTAAAAAAACTGACAATAATGTAAAAAAAAGAAAAAATTCTAAAGAAAAAAAGTGAAATAAGTACTTGATTTTTTTTGAAAGTTTGGTATAATAACCATGTTGCGTTTGAGGAATGCGCAGCAAGATAATGCGGAATGGTGTAATTGGCAGCACAGCAGACTCTGACTCTGTTAGTAGGGGTTCAAGTCCCTTTTCCGTAGCTTAGAATCTGGAAACCAGATTCTTTCTTTTATCGGAGTGTGGCTCAGCTTGGTAGAGCGCTACGTTCGGGACGTAGAGGTCGCAGGTTCAAATCCTGTCACTCCGATTACAAAACCCCCATTATATGGGGGTTATTTTATTGCTGTGCAATGTGCATCCGGATTCAGTATCGTGTATGTCGGCATAATTCCTTTTTCCCATGATGCTGTGAGCAGTTTTTTATAGAACTCTTTCTGCGCAGGGGAGATGATGTTCAAATCCCATGCTGTTTCAGGGATGGCATCGATCATTTGCAGAATCCGATATATTCACTGAGCGGACTTGAAGTGTAGGATGGAAGATGTGCTTCCTTTAAATCTTTTGTGTTTTGCGGGAATTTCACCATCCATAGTTCTGTCGTAAAGGTACGCCTGCTTCCGTCCGGCATTTCCGCGGTAACCCCTCGTAGGGATGCGCCTGCATTCATCAAAATTTATCAGCTTCATGCGCGTCCTCCTTCCATCTTTCTGCTATAGATTATGAATTGTTCAAAAAGAAAAAGCAAGATGCCCACGGGAAAAGATTTAAATTTCCGCAATTCAGGTGCTTTTTTGAAAGATTACAAGGATGAAAATTTCCTTATTTTGATGGGGTTTCCTTTTCGATTTTTGGCTGTTTGATTCTTCTGAAATCAACAAAGTGTGTTCCACGCCACCGTTCAAGGTCAGGATCGCCGCTCTTGCCAATCAGCTCTCCGTCGTTTATATGCTGCCTTTTGTCCGGTATAAGGCTCTGACGGAATCCATAACCGTATGCCAGGAGAGGTCAGCGGCATAGGAATAATTCTTCTGGTAGGACTGCCAGAGTTTTTCCATGACCGGGCTTTCCTCCACCTCATCAAAGACCGCTTCGGCCTCCTGCATCTGCAGGAGCGTCCCGCGCTTTTTCGCGGTGGCGGCAAGCGCATCCCGCAGTACCGGCGCAGAAATGCTTTCCCCATAGAGCTGCTGGAGGATATGTATATCGTAAAAATCCCTCATGCGCGTGTTGGTGACATTCCGGCTGATGACCGTTTCCAGCTTTTCCGCCAGCACCGTTTCCAGGTTGTAGGCCCACACTTCTATGGAGCGTTCCTCCAGCATGAGCTTGAAGCTGTACCGGACTTCGCGGGGCGTAATCACATCCCCTGTGGAAATGTCGATCTTTAACGGCGTCCGTACACCATCAAAGGTAGTTTCCAGGCTGACGCGGACTCCCGGATATTCCGCCTCCTCCATGATCTCGGAGATCCGCTTCACACGGAACTCCACACCGTCCTCCAACGGAACCGAAAGAATGGAAGATATGATGTTTTCCACATCCTCCACGCTGACATTGGCCCCTTTTACCGTAGCATCCAAATCCATCGTGGAGCGGGCATCCAGACCGACCATTGCGGCCACTAGCATCCCGCCCTTTAGGATAAACCTGTCCTTATAGTCCGAAAGAGCGATCCGCTCCAGAAACCGCTCCATCATATAATTCCGAATTAAAATCTGTGCGTCCGCAGATTTCTTCTTAGAGAGATTGCGGATCAAATCCTTTAACTGTCTTGCTGTTGTTATCATTACAAAAGTACCTCCAAATACTGCCGAAGCATTTTTTCTACATGGAACATGGCCGCATACTGCATCAGTGTCCGCAGGTTCTTGTCTTTTCTCCGGGCGTACTGCTTTAAGGCATCCTGAAACACTTGGATTTCTATACGGCTCCGGCTGCGAATCAAATCACAGATTGTCCGCTCCATATCATAAACCGGCACCGTATGGCCGAATGGGGTCTGCCCGGTGGTCATTCCCACCTCATGCAGCTCCTTTTTTACTGTATAGACCTGAACGCCGTCCTCCCGGAGGCGGAATGGATTATAGCCGGTTTTTACCGTAACGGAATATTGCAGCGGCTCCCGGTCAGTCAGATCATGGAAGAACAACGCCGTTTCATGGGAGAATACAGCCTGCCCGCAGCGCAGATGCAATAGATACATGGCATCTGTCCAGGCATCCGGTACAACATAAACGCCATGCGCCGCCTGCTCCAGTCCCTTTTCCTTTACATAGGCATAAAAGACGGACTTGCTGATCCCGGCCTCCAACACCTGAAAGGTCTGGATCGTGCCTCCGTGTTCCTTCATCAGTTGGTCGAGCTGTTCAAATTGGTTCATGGTATCATTCCTTTCGTGCTAATATTATATCCGAAATTAGCACGAAAGTAAATAGTAAAACCGATTCGTTACAATTGATTTTATGTCGGCAATCTACTATAATGAGCATGTCGAAAAGAATTGTTTTAAAAGGTCGGAAAAAACAAAATAATCCTGATTTGGGAAGAGAAAGGAAGGATGAAATGAAACTAAACTATAAACGGACTTTCCTGATCGGTCTTGCGTTTATGTCGATCAGTGCATTCTGGCAGATGTATGACAACGTGATTCCACTGATCCTGAAGAACACGTTTGGTATGGGAGAGACTGTGACCGGTGCCATTATGGCGGTGGATAATGTTCTGGCGCTGTTTTTGCTTCCGTTTTTTGGCTCCTTGTCGGACAGGGTGGATACGCCGATCGGGAAGCGTATGCCGTTCATTGTATGCGGAACGGTTCTGGCATTTTTATTTATGATGATTCTGCCATTTGCGGACAACACCACGAATCTGATCCTGTTTATTGTGGTTCTGTTCCTGCTGCTGATCAGCATGGGAACATACCGCTCTCCGGCAGTCGCGCTGATGCCGGACCTGACGCCGAAACAACTGCGGAGCAAAGCGAACGCCGTCATCAATCTGATGGGGGCGATCGGAGGCGTGTATACGCTGCTCATGATCAAGGTCATGGTAGGAGGCGGAGAAACGCCGGATTACTACCCGCTGTTTTTGTCTGTAGGTTTATTCATGGTGATCTGTGTGGCAGTCTTGTTCCTGACGATCCGGGAAAAAAAGCTGCGCAGGGAGATTGCTGTGCAGGAAGAAACGGACAGGACGGAGGAAATGGAGACTGCAGCAAAACAGAACGGTGGAAAAATGCCGAAAGAAGTAAAGAGAAGTCTGATTTTTCTTCTTCTCTCTGTCGCATTCTGGTTCATTGCGTACAATGCGGTTACGACGGCATTTTCCCGTTACGCGACGCATGTATGGGGACTGGAAGGCGGCGGTTATGCGGACTGCCTTCTGATCGCGACAGTGGCGGCGATCATCAGTTATATACCGATCGGTTTTCTGTCCAGTAAGTTTGGCCGGAAGAAAATGATTATGATCGGAGTTCTGCTGATGGGAAGCTGTTTCTTAGCGGCGGGACTATACAGTACATATCACTGGACGATGGTTGTTTTCTTTGGAATCATCGGGTTTGCGTGGGCCGCGATCGGGGTGAATTCCTATCCTATGGTGGTAGAAATGAGCAGCGCCGGAGACGTGGGAAAATATACCGGCCTATATTATACATTTTCCATGTCTGCACAGGTCATTACACCGATCTTATCCGGGTTTTTGCTGGAAAATGTGTCTTACCGTACACTGTTCCCGTATTCTGTTGTTTTCTGCATTCTGGCGATGATCACCATGTCGCAGGTAAAACACGGGGATTCAAAACCGGAAAAGAAAAAGAGCGTACTGGAAAATTTTGATATAGATGACTGATGATAGAATCGAGGCTAAGAAAAAATGACAGGTATCATGATTGGAATTATCATTGCTTTTATTTTGCTTTATCTCTTTATGGTCTGCCCGCGGGTGTTTCATAAACCGGACAGAACTCCGCTCTACGGTGTGCATTATGCACACCGGGGACTGTTTGATAATGATTCCGATGCTCCGGAAAATTCTCTGAAAGCATTTCAGAAAGCGGCAGATGCGGGATATGGGATCGAGCTGGATGTGCAGTTGTCGAAAGACGATATACCGGTGGTGTTTCACGACGCGTCTTTAAAACGTGTCTGCGGCATTGACGGGAATGTATGGGATTACACACTGGAGGAACTGCAGCAGATGAAACTGGCACATTCTAAACAGACCATCCCGACGTTTGAGGAAGCGCTGCGTGTGATAGACGGAAAGGTTCCATTGATTATTGAATATAAAATGGACCGGCCGGATACGAAGGTCTGTGTTTTGGGGGATCAGGTTCTGAAACATTATAAAGGCGTTTACTGCATGGAATCGTTTCATCCGTTTGCTGTCAGATGGTATCGGAAGAACCGGCCGGAGATCGTGCGCGGGCAACTGAGCGCTGATTTCAGAAGAGACGGTATGAAAGGCCCGGATAAAAAGCTGGTTACCTGGTTACTGTCGAATTTTCTGTGCCGTCCGGATTTCATTGCGTACCGGCATGAGGACGCGGGAAATTTCTCCCGCCGGCTCTGCCGCAGGTTCGGTGCATTATCGGTGGCGTGGACGATTAAAAGTCAGGAGCAGTATGAGAAGGCAAAGGATCAGTTTGACCTCTTTATTTTTGACAGCTTTCTTTTAAAAAGCGCAGCGAAGAAAAATCCATCAGAATAATTTACATAGCGAGAGAGGTCATCAGGATGAAAGTAGTAGTTGCAATTGATTCGTTCAAGGGAAGCCTCAGTTCGATCGAGGCGGGAAATGCTGCAAGAGAGGGAATTTTAAAAGCCTGCGATGCAGAGGTAATTGTGAAACCGCTGGCAGACGGCGGCGAGGGAACGACAGAAGCGCTGGTAGAAGGACTGGGCGGAAGCTATGCAGAGACGGAAGTCACTGGTCCGATGGGAACGCCGGTGACGGCACGATATGGAGTGATGGAAGGTGGAAAGACGGCTGTGATGGAGATGGCGGAAGCCTCCGGAATCATTCTGGTAAAACGAGAGGAGCTGGATCCGTGGAAGGCGTCTACCACAGGTGTGGGGGAGATGATCATGGATGCGGTGGAACGCGGCTGCCGTGAATTTATAATCGGTATTGGAGGAAGCGCTACAACAGAGGGCGGTATCGGGATGCTGCAGGCTTTAGGCTACCGCTTTTATGACGCGGAAGGGCAGGCACTTCCTCCAGTGTTTGAAAGTCTGGGAAAGATTGAAAAAATCAGTTCTGAAAATGTTCCGCAGAAGTTGAAACAGTGCCATTTCCAAATAGCATGCGATGTAATTAATCCATTGTGCGGAGAGAATGGGGCCGTCTATGTGTTTGGCCCGCAGAAGGGAGTGAAACCAGAGGAAAGAAAGCAGATGGATGAAGCAATGCAGCATTACGCTGTAAAAACAGCAGAGTTTATCGGGAAAGATAACAGTCGGGAACCGGGAGCCGGGGCGTCCGGAGGATTGGGTTTTGCATTCTTAAGTTATCTTCCGAACGTGGAACTAAAATCCGGGATTCAGATCGTATTGGAGGCGGTCGGACTGGAAAAGGAACTGCAGGACGCAGACGTCGTAGTGACCGGAGAAGGGCGGCTGGATGCGCAGACGGCAATGGGAAAAGTGCCGGTAGGCGTTGCACATCTTGCAAAGAAATATGGCTGTAAGGTGGTGGCATTTGCAGGTGGCGTGACAGAGGACGCCGGAAAGTGTAACGAAGAAGGAATCGATGCGTTCTTCCCGATCGTGCGCGGCGTGACAACACTGGAGGAAGCGATGGACACAGAAACCGCAAAGAAAAACATGGCTCTTTGTGCAGAGCAGGTTTTCCGGCTGTTATAAAGGAGAATAGCGATTCCGCGCAGCAGCAGGGAAGATTAAAAAGGCGTTTATTTTCCGGCATTTTTTGGCCTTTTGCGATATTCGTTTGGCGTAATCCCATACTTTTTCTTAAATACATTCTGAAAATAAGCCTGACTTGAGAAGCAAAGATAATTACTGATCTCACTGATCGATTTGTCAGTGTACGTCAGTAAGGACTTTGCTTCTTCCAGTTTGCACCGCATAATAAATTCATTCATAGAAAATCCCAGTTCTTTTTTAAAACTTCTGGATATATAAGAACGGCTCTTCCCTACATGGTTTGCGACATCTTCCACCGAAACCGGCTGATTTGTGTGATGTTGGATGTATTGGATACATTTATAAATATCCGAAGTCGCATCAAAAGGAATCTGCGCCTGTGCCACCCTGTTCGTAAAATCCAGAAGCATATTGTACTGCAGGCGGTTCAACGCATCTACATTCTGTAGTTTTTCTCCCTCCTGAATATACACATCACTGAGCTGATAAGCGGATTCAATATCCAGTCCGCCTTCAATGGCACAGCGGGTTGCCAGAGTTACAGATACAATCAGCATATTTTTTGCCTGACGTAATGTGTTATCTGCAACCTGTCCTTCCTGAAGAGAAAAAGCGTTTGAAAAGAATTTCTTCAATCCAACAGTATTTCCGGTGCGGATATAATCCAGAAAGATTTGTTCATAATGATACGTGTTGTGAAATCGTTCTGTTTCTTTTGCTTCGTAAATATTGGCAGAATGGATGGAAGCGATTGGAATGCTCTTGTCATCAGAGTGCAGACCGAGATAAGTTTCTATATCGATGGATTCCCTGAATAATTCCTGATACAGAAGTGCAAGAAAATGGCAGAACTGGTGAAAGGAAAACATCGGGGTAAACTGGTAAAACTCTGTCAGTTGTTCTTTATATTCTAATGGAATCGCATATTCTTTCATAAGGTTCCGAATGGAGGCGGAAGAGGGTTGGTTACTGATCACCGGACCAATCAGAACCCGGCATCCGGTCTGTGGGTTTTGAACCAGTCCAAAATACTGAAATTCCTTTGTGATCAGGTAAGAAACCGGGCGTTGCTCTTCTAAAAGCTTGTGCAGATACGGTGTTGCCAGATCGAAAGAAAAATCTGCATTGGGCAGGACTAATTCCAGTTGGTCATTTTTATAATAATGCATGGGAAGGTAGGTGCAGTTGTAAAGTGTCTGGCAAAATGCAGAAATGGAATCCATATCGAGTTCTCCTTTAAAATAGCAAATGTAAATATATTTATAGACACAATATTACAATATAAAGCATAAAAATACAATACAAATCTTCAAAAAGAGAATAAGATAAGGCTATAAACGAAAGAAACATTGTGTAAGAAAGGTGGTTTTTATGCAGATTATCGATTGCAGGGTAGAATATCGGAAGAATCCGATCGGACTGGACGTTTTAAAACCAAGATTTTCATGGAAACTGGAATCAGACAAACCGGATACGATGCAGACGGGATACCAGATTCAGGTGATTTCAGAAGGCAAGATGATATGGGACTGCGGGCACAGAAAGTCGGATCAGTCGGTATTGGTGGAATACGGCGGTCTTCCGCTGGAGGCAGAAACGCTGTACGAATACCGTGTCACAGTGTGGGATAATCATGGTGAAATGGCTGCGGCTGACGGAAGCTTTGAGACCGGATTGCTTTCAGGTAAAAATTTTACGGCGCAGTGGATCACACACTCATTTGCAAAAGAAGAAACGGCATGTCCCGTATTTACAAAAAAAGTGTCCTTAAAAAAGCCGGTGAAACAGGCGAGAATTTATGCAACGGCGCTGGGCGTGTATGAAATATCGATGAACGGGAAGAAGGCGGGAGACACATTTTTTGCACCGGGCTGGACGAACTATAAAAAGCGGCTGCAGTACCAGACTTATGATGTGACAGAACTGTTGGATCAGGATAACGTTCTGGAGATTATGGTCGGAAATGGATGGTACAAAGGAATTTTTGGCTTTACCTGTACACCGGACAATTATGGAGAGCGTACAGCAGTGCTTGCAGAGCTCCATGTGCTATATGAAGACGGAACAAAAGAAATCATCGGAACAGATACAAGCTGGAAAGTAAAAACCGGACCGGTCCGGTATAGCGAGATTTATATGGGAGAGACCATTGACAGTACTTTTCTAAGCGATGAAGCCGCGGATGCGGAACCATTTTCTTATCCGATGGAAAATCTGACTGCGCAGGAATCCGAACCGGTGCGGATTACAAAACGGACTCCGGCAAAGGAATTGATCCTGACGCCGAAAGGCGAGAAGGTTCTTGATTTTGGACAGAATATGGCAGGAATCGTAGAAGTAAAGGTTCAAGGGGCAAAAGGACAGAAAGTAGTGATCCGCCATGCAGAGATACTGGATAAGGACGGAAATTTTTATCCGGAAACACTGCGTCAGGCAAAGTCGACGGATACCTTTATCTGTGACGGAACAGAGCAGACATTTTTACCGCATTTTACATTTCACGGATTCCGGTATATCTGCGTGGAAGGACTGGAAGAGGTGAATCCGGGCGATTTTACCGCCTGTACATTACATACCGATATGAAGGCGACCGGAAGTTTTACCTGCTCGAATGAACTGGTAAATCAATTACAAAGTAATATCCAGTGGGGGCAGCGCAGTAATTTCCTCGATATTCCGACAGACTGCCCGCAGCGTGACGAGCGGCTCGGATGGACCGGAGACGCGCAGGTGTTCAGTAAAACAGCGTCTTATAATATGGAAACCGCCTTGTTTTTCAAAAAGTGGCTGCGGGATCTGAAAAGCGAACAGACAAAAGAATTTGGCCCGCCGCATGTAGTGCCGAACATTTTATCCGATCAGGAGGCAGCCGCCGCATGGAGCGATGCGGCAACGATCATCCCGTGGACTGTGTATCAGGTGTTTGGTGATAAGCAGGTTCTGGAAGAACAATATGATAGCATGAAAGGCTATGTAGATTATATTACGGAACATTGCGGAGAAAACGGTCTGTGGCAGACCGGGTATCAGTATGGAGACTGGCTGGCACTGGACAAAGAAGAAGGTGCGGACCGGACTGGGGCGACGGATAAATATCTGGTGGCAAATGCATATTATGCGTATTCCACGGATATTGTGAGGAAGACGGCGCAGATCCTTGAGCAGGATGAAGATGTACGGAAGTATGGGAAATTGTATGAAAATATTGTGAGATTGTTTCGAGAAGAATACATTACCAGAACTGGAAGAATGGTCAGTGAAACCCAGACCGGATGTGTGCTGGCATTGTATTTTGGACTGTCTGAGGAAAAACACCGCGCACGGATCGCAAAGTCACTGGAAACCAATATCGCGAATCACAAAAATCATTTGTCAACCGGATTTGTGGGAACACCATATCTGTGTCATGTATTGTCAGAAAATGGAATGCATGACCTTGCCGGTACGATCTTCCTGAAAGAAGATTATCCGTCATGGCTGTATGCGGTAAAACGCGGAGCTACGACGATCTGGGAGCGCTGGAACTCCATTATGCCGGATGGAAGTTTTGATGAATCTGGGATGAACAGTCTGAATCATTATGCATACGGCTCCATTGGTGACTGGATGTATGAGAAACTGGCTGGAATCAATCCGGCAAAACCGGGTTATAAAGAAATCCGGATCCAGCCGAGATTTATCAAGGGAATTACAAGTGTGGATGCATCGTTTGATTCCGTCTATGGAGTGATCCGGAGTGCATGGAGCTGCAAAGAGGGAAAAATCGTGATTGATGTGACAATTCCTGCAAATACGACTGCGCAAATCGTGCTTCCGGAAAAAGAAGAAGTGCTGGAGGTCGGTTCTGGCTATTGGCATTACGAATATGATACGGATACGGAGCTGGAATTGGATCGGTTTACCATGGATATGACGCTGGGCGCGCTGATTCAGGAACCGCTGGCGGTGGAACTGTTTGATCAGTATATCCCGGGGATGCTGGATGGTCCGATGATTGAATTTGCTTATGGAATGACGATCAGTGAACTGACAGCCGTGATGCCGCCGGAGGGAACAGAAGTTTTTCAAGCGGTGTTGAAAGCGCTGAACCGTAGCAGTTCAGATAAGTCTGAGGTATAGTAAAGAATCAAAGAGATGCACAATATTACAATATAAAGCACAAAACTGTAATACAGAAAAGTAAATTGACAATATAATAAACTTACAAAATGAATCAGAGGAGTATTCAAAGGATGATTTTAAGAAAGAGAGGGACATTATGGCAAAGGAATTAGGAAAAGATAAGTTTGGAGTGCAGCGTACCATGCGGAGAAAGGATTTCTTCGGGGATTCGCTTGGGCAGTTCGCGTTGAATGCAATGAGCGGTCTGGTAGGTCAGATGACCTATTTTTACACTGATAAAGTCGGCGTGGCGGCAGGTACGGTTGCAACGATACTGCTGATCTGTAAGATCGTAGATGCGTTTACCGATCTGATCATGGGAAATATCGTGGATCACACAAAACCGGGGAAAGAAAAATACCGTCCGTGGCTTATAAAAGCGGGAATACCGGCAGGAATACTTACAGTTCTGATGTTTACGGTTCCGAAAGGAAGTTCCGGACTTCAGATCGCATATCTGCTGATTACAAATTTACTCTTTACCGCAGTGGCGTTTACGGCAATCAGTATTCCGTATGGATCGTTGATGATTGTAAGAACGAACAGTCAGGAAGAGCGCGGACGGATGGGAACGTGGAGAGCAGCGGCAGGCTATGTTTCCGGTATGATCATTGCTGTTGCAATTATTCCGATCACCAATCTGCTTGGCGGCACGCAGAGCGCCTGGGTGAAGTTTGGCGCGATTGCAGGCGCTCTGTGCGTACTGGCATTTTTGATCTGCTATAAAACAAGCAAAGAAACACCGCAGACAGAGGATGACATCGCGGCTGCCGAAGAGGAAGAAGAGGCAGTACCGTTTAAAGAAGCAATTGTCAAGCTGTTTAAAAACAAATACTGGGTGATGATCCTTGTGATGAATTTCCTTGTAAATATTTTATACGGACTTTCCAATTCTTCTGGTACATATTATGCAAAATGGATCTATGGCAACGACAACCTGATGGGCATCATGGGCGCGGTCGGAATGATCCCTACACTGATCGGATTTATTGCGGTAGGGCCGATGATCAAGCACCTGGGGGTTACGAAGACATTAAAGGTTTCCTTTGCAATCGGATTTCTGGCAAATATCGTGAGAATCATCAATCCGTATCATTTTGTGTTCAACGTGGTAATGGGATGCTTCGGAACCTTTGCCAATATTCCGATGATGTGCCTGATGGGTGTTATGACGGGAATGTCGATTGACTATAACGAGTACAAATACGGAAAGAAAATGGTGGCAAGCTCCAATGCGGCATCCAGCTTTGGGTGTAAGGTCGGAAGCGGTCTCGGAGCATCTGTGATCGGCTGGTGTCTGGCAGTCGCTTCCTATGATGCGACATTGACAGTGGCGACAGAAGCAACGAAGCAGGCAATATTTACATTTTCCATTTATCTTCCCGCCATTATGTTCGCAGTGCTGTTCATTATGAGCTGCAAATTCGATTTGGAGGCAAGACTGCCGAAGTTAAGAGAAGAAATCGCAAAACGTAAAGCAGCACAGTAATACAAGAGGCCAGGGGAAGAACGGTTGTTAAAAAGCAAGTTTGCATATGGCAGTTACAGAAGTAGCTGCCATGATTGATAAGGAGGCGCAGCAAAATGAATCAGATCAAAGAAATGATTTCGAAAATGACGCTGGAAGATAAGGTAAAGTTGTGTTCGGGTGCAGATTTTTGGGGAACAGAAGAGATGGGAGCGTATGGAATACCGAAAATATACTGTTCGGACGGACCGAACGGGTTGCGAAGACAGCTCGGCGAGGCGGATCATCTTGGGGTAAATAACAGTGAACCGGCGACGTGTTTTCCGGCTGCATGTACTACCGGCTCTACATGGAATCCGGAGCTGGCGGAAGAAATCGGAAAAGCAATCGGTGAGGAAGCGCTGGAGCTTCAGACAGATGTGGTGCTGGGACCCGGAGTAAATATCAAGAGAAATCCATTGTGCGGAAGAAATTTTGAATATTTCAGTGAGGATCCTGTTCTGGCCGGAGTCATGGGAACCGCATGGGTAAAAGGCTGTGAAGGAACCGGAAGAGGAACCAGTGTAAAGCATTTTGCCGGAAATAATCAAGAAACAGAGCGGCTGCTCTCTGACAGTCTGATCGATGAGCGGACACTGCGGGAAATCTATCTGAAACCATTTGAAATGGTGGTGAAGGAAGGAAAGCCGGCAACGGTTATGTGTTCCTACAATAAAATAAACGGTACATATTTAAGCGAAAATATGGAGATTACGAAAAAAATCCTGCGGGATGAATGGAAATTTGACGGAATTGTGGTGACGGACTGGGGCGCCATGAACGACCGGGTGAAAGCTTTTGAAGCCGGTGTGGAACTGGAGATGCCGTCCAGTGCAGGCTTTTTTGACCAGGCGGTGATAGACGCAGTGAAAAACGGGGAACTGCCGGAGAAACGGATTGATGAATGCGTGGAAAGACTGCTTGCGCTGATCTTTGCAAAAGTGAAAGGGCGAAAAGACGGATATCATTTTGAGCGGGAGGCACATCACCGCATTGCAAGAAAAGCAGCGGAAGAAGGAGCCGTGCTGTTAAAGAATGAAGAGCAGATTCTTCCGCTTCAAAAGGGTTGCAGGATTGCTCTGCTTGGAGCAATGGCAAAGGAGAGCAGATATCAGGGGGCGGGGTCTTCCCATATCAATCCAACTAGGCTGGTATCCATTACAGACGCTCTTGAGGCAGAAGGCATGGAATATTGCTATGCTCCGGGATATGAAATTAACGGCGCGGAAAATGAAGCGTATTTGGACGAAGCAGCAGAACTTGCAAGGCGATGTGAGATCGCTGTGGTCGTAGCAGGACTCCCGCCGGAATTCGAATCGGAAGGCTATGACAGGACGCATATGTGTATGCCAAAATCCCATGTGGAGCTGATCGAGCGTACTGCCTGTGCAAATCCCAATACGATCGTAGTCCTGTGTGCAGGTTCTCCGGTGGAAATGCCGTGGATTGAAAAGGTAAAAGCGGTGCTGCATCTGTATCTGGGCGGACAGGCAATGGGAGAAGCTTGTGTAAACTTGCTTTATGGAAAGGTAACTCCAAGTGGAAAACTTGCGGAAACGTATCCGATTTCTTATCAGGATGTACCTTCTTCGGACACTTATGGTATCAATCCAAGACAGGTGGAATATGCGGAAGGAATTTATGTGGGATACCGCTATTATCAGAAAGCAGGAATGAAAGTCAGGTTCCCGTTTGGATATGGCCTAAGTTATACGAGCTTTGTCTATTCTGAGATAGAGAAAAAAGAAGATGTCGTTTCCTGTACAATAAAAAATGTGGGAGACTATGACGGCGCGGAGATTGTTCAGCTTTATATTGCAGACAAGACAGGGCATACGTATCGTCCGGTCCGTGAATTGAAAGCGTTCAAGAAAGTATTTTTAAAGGCGGGAGAGGAAACACGGATTGCATTTCAGATTACAGAGGATATGTTTTCTTATTATAATACAGAGAAAGCAGGCTGGTCACATGTAAGAGGAGCGTATGAAATCCAGATCGGAGCATCCAGTGAAGATATCCGTCTGATCTGTCCGGTGATTTTACAAGACGGTGAAAATGCGGCTGACATTAATGTAAGAGAAAATCTGCCGACGTGGTATGCACAACCGGAAGGAAAACAATCAACCGCCGATTTTGAAAAACTGTACGGCAGGAAAATCAATCCGTACCGGCAGCCGAAAGTGGGAGAATTTACGATTATGAGTACGCTAAATGATATGAAAGACAGCGTTGCAGCACAACAGATGCTGGCAGCAATCCGCCAGTCGATAGGCGCACCGGCAGAGGGAGAAGTCAGTCAGGAAATACAGTTCCTGCTTGAGACTACCGCGAATACACCCCTTCGGCGTCTGGCGCAGCAGAGTGGCGGTATGACGCCGGTTACTGTGCTGGAAAGCATCGTGGAAGCGGCAAATGCAGGATATTGATTAGCGTGGGCATAGGACTAATTAATGTTATACTAAGGAAAAATGTGAAGGAATCAAGATGAAAGAATTCAAAAACAGAAGAAATCCGGTCTTGCCTTTAGAATACCATATCCCGGACAGCGAAGCACACGTCATGCCGGACGGCAGTCTCTTATCCAGAAAATGCTGGAAGAGGCTGCAGCAAACGGTACAGATATGAAGGAAGCATTTGAAAAAGAGGGCGAACAGGAAAAGCCGGCACTTCTTTTTGCGCCGGACTGCTTATACCGTGACGGGAAATATTACCTTTATTTCTGTATGTCAGATGACAGCGAAGGGGTTGCTGTGTCCGATCAGCCGGAAGGTCCGTTTGCCAATCCGGTACAGCTTCCGTGCGGCGGTATTGATCCGGCAATCTTTATTGATGATGACGGACAGGCATATTATTACTGGGGACAGTTGTTTTCCCATGGCGTCAAAATGAATGCAGATATGATGTCATTTGACAGGGACAGTATTGTAGATAACCTGGTGACAGAAGAGAAACATTTCTTCCACGAAGGATCTTCCATGCGGAAAATTGGTGATACATATTATTATGTCTATGCGGATATGGAACGTGGAAAACCGACTTCACTGGGATATTCTACAAGCAAGTCTCCGCTGGGGCCATTCCGGTATCAGGGAATCATTATTGATAATGCGGAATGTGATCCTGCAAGCTGGAATAATCATGGGTCGATTGAATGTGTGAACGGACAGTGGTACGTATTCTATCATCGCTGCAGCCGCGGGGGGCAGCAGCACAGAAGACTTTGTATTGAACCGATTACGATCAATCCGGATGGAACGATTGATGAAGTGAAAATGACATCACAGGGAATCGGCGCGCCGTTTGCGCCGGGAGAGAAAATATTCGGATATCAGGCTTGCGGCGTGAAAGGAACGGTGTATATCGGGGTAGATGAGAAGTATGGATACGAAGAAAAACTGATGAATATTTCCGCAGGGGATGAGGCAGTGTTCCGTTATGTAAAGAGTGAAAATACATGGAACAAGATTGAACTGACCTGTGCGGGAAGCGGAAAAGTCAGGGTGCTGATGAATGGAGAAGAAGCCGGATCTGTGGAAATCGGCGCAGAAAAATCCGTGTTGAAAACGGTGGAAGGGAAGATCCGGATGGCTGCCGGGGAATATGAACTGACGCTGCAGTTTGAAAAAGCAGAGGCGCTTGAAATTCTGGAGGTGGTGCTGCAATAAACGGGAAGACTGATTCCGCTCAACAGGAAGCTCCGCCGGAGCTTCCTGTTGAGATGCTGGGCAATTCAGGGACTGCTGTTTTTTTACAAAAGATTTTTGCACATTCCACTATCCTTCATATCGTTCGATCAGACATTTATGTTCCTTTGTGTTTTTATCATAAGTAATACCGACTAATAATAAGTTGCCTAAATACTTTTCTAATCCGTGGATATAGTTCTTTCCCCGAATTTGATCAATTGCTGTTTTTACTTCTTTATTCCACTTTAATTCAACCACCATTGCCGGTTCGCTTTTTTTCGGAAGAAAGACCAGATCCGCATACCCTTTACCGCTTGGCATTTCCCGAATGATGGTGTAATAATCCCTCGCTGTATAGTAGGCTAATAATAACGTATAGCTCAGGGCATTTTCATCATTGTACTGCAGAATCGATGTATGAAGATGCGATTCCTGAATATATTCTGCAACTCTGTCAGCATCCTGCTTCCACGTTGCCTCCAGCAGATCCCGGCTGTTCTGTAAGGCTTTTGTGGTTTCTTTCCAGTCGGAGGTCTCGATGGAATTGACAAATGAATCTGTAACCTCATAGTTTGGGATATAAACCTGCTTATAGGTTTCATCATATCCCAGGTACCCCAAATGAATCAGTAATGTGAAAACATCATCTTTTGAGTCAAACGTTGTCATATCGTTCTGAAACTTTGTGGTGTTTACATTCACTCGTTCTCCTGCTAACAGCTTCACAATCGCATCTTTTAAGCCGTCAAAATTCATATCAATATAAACTTTTAAAGCTTCATAGGTTTCTGTATTGGTCCAGTAATTGCCAAATTTGTGGTCTTCTATAGCGGATATGACAGAACGTGGACTATAAATGGACAGGCCATCATTAAAATGATAACCGTTATACCAGGACTGCATTTCCTCGTAATCCATATGATATTGCTCACATAAATTCTTTACTTCGGATTCTGTAAAACCCATAAAAGCTTCCAGCGGTGTTGGATTCAGCATGGAGATTTCCTTAAACATATTTAAGGCGCTGTGTGTTCCGTATTTTTTGATGGGGAGGATTCCTGTCATGTAAACAAAAGAGACATAAGGCTGTCCCTTAAATAATAGTCTTAAAAAATCTAAATATTGTTCCTGTGCTTTTTTATCAAATTTGTATTCCCGAAATACACAATCCCATTCATCGATGATAAAAACAAACTGGTCATGTGTCTGTGCATGGATCTGAAGGAGAATTCTTGAGAGATTATCCTTTTTAAAGAACCGGATATCGGGATACTTATCAAATAATTCATAAGATATGCATTCTGTCAGATCATGAATCATATTTTCAATACAATCATTGACGCTCAAAAAATTCTGCATATCGACATGTATTACAAGATGCCGGTTCAGGTGCCGGGAGTAACTTTTCGCCTGTGAAATCTTTAATTGTTCAAACAATGAAGACGAGTCGGCATCTTTTGTATAATAAGCTACAAGCATGTTGGCGTCTGTAGATTTGCCGAATCTTCTTGGCCTTGATACGCATACGTACTTATTCCCCTTGTCCATGGCATAATTCATATAGTCGATCAACATAGACTTGTCTACATATATTTCTCTTGTGACGGCTTCTTGAAATTGTGAAGTACCTGGATTCAAATAGATTCCCATTTGTTCAACCTCCTTCGCAGTACAATTATATCACAGTTCATACGAATGTTGTACGGCAAATTAAAATGGCTGTAAATTGAATGCTATAAAAGAGCAGGCAGAAGAAGGGAATTGATTTTATAACAGGAATCTACTATAATGAGCATGTCAAAAAGAGCTTTTGTGGCTGCTATGGCAGGAGGTATCAGGATGGATCACAGAGAAGAAACTTCGCAGGAAACAAAAGAACCGTACTGGGCGGGAAAGCATTACTCGTTTTTCTGCAATCGGGAATGCGAATATTTTCCGTGTCATACGACGAAGGATCCGGAGAACTTTAACTGTCTGTTCTGCTACTGTCCGCTGTATGCACTGGGAGAGCGATGCGGCGGAAATTTCCGGTACACGGAAAAGGGGATCAAGGACTGCACCGGCTGTATGCTCCCGCACAAGAGAGAAAATTATGGCTATATTCTGGAAAAATATCCGGAAATTATGAAACTGGCAAAAAAAGAGGGATAAAAATGGCAGGTATCATTGTAGTAATTTTCATTGCGCTTCTATTACTTTATTTGTTTCTGGTGTGTCCGCGGATATTCCATAAGCCGGACAGAACTCCGCTTTGCGGCGTGCATTATGCACACAGGGGGCTTTTCGATAATGATTCAGATGCACCGGAAAACTCCCTGAACGCGTTTCAAAAGGCTGTGGATGCAGGCTACGGGATAGAGCTGGATGTGCAGCTCTCGAAAGATGACGTACCTGTGGTATTTCACGATGCGTCGTTGGAGCGTGTCTGCGGCGTCTCAGGGAATGTGTGGGATTATACTCTCGAAGAACTGCGGCAGATGAGGCTGGCGCACTCGGAACAGACGATTCCGACATTCGAGGAGGCACTGCATGTTGTCGATGGAAAAGTTCCGCTGATCATCGAATATAAAATGGACCGGCCGAGCATGAAAGTCTGTGTTCTGTGCGACCGGATCCTGAAACAGTATAAGGGAGTCTACTGCATGGAATCGTTTTTCCCGTTTGCAGTCAGATGGTACCGGAAGAACCGGCCGGAGATCGTGCGCGGACAACTGAGCGCTGATTTCAGAAGAGACGGCATGAACGGGCCGGGACAAAAGCTGGTCACATACCTGCTTTCGAATTTCCTGGCACGTCCGGATTTTATTGCGTACCGGCATGAGGATGCAAAAAATCTGTCCCGCAGGCTCTGCCGGAAACTGGGAGCACTGTCTGTGGCATGGACGATCAGAAGCCGTGAACAATATGAGAGAGCAAAGGACAAGTTTGACCTGTTTATCTTTGACGGATTTCTTTTAACAGATCCGGTGAAGAAAAGTTCTTGAAAGAGAGAGACTTCTGCGTTATAATAGGTTGTGTTAAAAAAGAATGAATTCTTCGGGGTAGGGTGCAAGTCCCAACCGGCGGTATAGTCCGCGACCCGCGCAAGCGGCTGAACCGGTGACTTTTTTACAGAGGATTCCGGTACCGACAGTATAGTCTGGATGAGAGAAGAAATTGATGTCATGATAGATGCGTGCAATGGAACCCCGGATGGATATCCGGGGATTTTTATTGGGAAAATGTTGCTGTGAATCGTAACAAAAACCATGTATTTTGACAGCAGTTCCGTGAAGATTTTCTTTCTTTGAGAATATTTTTAAAGGAGAGAATGAACATGAACACAGGAAACAACACAGTAACAGAAAACAGAACGATGGGGAATGGTACGGCGGTGAAAAAGGAACCGAAAGTAAGTATCCGTATGATCGTACAGATTGGAATGCTGGCGGCGGTTGCCGTGGTATTGATGCTGTTTGAGGTTCCTCTTCCATTTGCACCTTCCTTTTATAAGATTGATTTCAGCGAGGTCCCGGTGCTGATCGGCTGCTTTGCAATGGGACCGGCGGCGGGAGCGGCGATCGAACTGGTGAAGATCCTGCTGAACTTTGTCATTAACGGAACACAGACGGCAGGAGTCGGGGAGCTTGCCAATTTTCTGATCGGCTGTGCGTTTGTGATACCCGCGGGACTGGTCTATAAAAAGAATCATACGAGAAAAGGCGCGCTGATCGGCATGATCGCCGGAACCATTCTGATGGTTGTTGTCGGATGCTTCATCAATGCGTTTGTCCTGCTCCCGGTTTATGCGTCGGCCTTCGGAATGCCGATGGACGCTCTGGTTGGCATGGGAACTGCGGTAAATCCGCATATCACAAGCCTGACGACGTTTGTGCTCTTTGCGGTGGCTCCGTTTAACCTGCTCAAGGGAGTACTGGTATCATTGATCGTATTTCTGATCTATAAAAAGATCAGTCCTGTTTTAAAAATGAGATGATGAAACTGCTGGTTTCAGACTGAGAAAGAAACGTCAAACCCGCCGGTGTGACCGTGCAGAAGTCCTGCATCGTACGCGCCGGCGGGCATTTTTGTGTGTGCATGCCGGCGCGGATAAACGTTGTTTGGAATAAAATACAAAAAATGGGAAATAAAAAAGTTGACAACTCTGATCTTTTGTGTTAAAGTACTTGACCGTAACATTTTTGTAATATTTGTAATAAAACTGAAATGAAGTGAGTATACTTTATTAAGAAACACTTCACACTATTGAAAAAATAACGAAACAGATACTTGTTTAGAAATCAAAAATGGTTACGAATCAAACAGGAGGACAGAGTATATGACTCAATATAAAAAAATTACAGCGTTTACGCTGGCAGCTACGACGGCGGCCGTGATGACGATGAGTTTTCATAGTGAGGCGGCAGAATATTCGAAGTATGTGATCGGGATGTCACAGGAAAAGCAGGTGATCGCACCGGAAGATGTTCCTGTTCAGTCATTCTCTGAGTGGTTCCAGAGTGCGCCGGAGGGAGCGGCACTAGAGGCAAAAGAGACGGCTGTGCTTGCGCAGGAAGAATACGAAAAACAGCAGGAAGAAGAGCGCAAGAGGCAGGAAGCAGAACGGATCGCGGCAGAGGAGGCCCGGCGGGCCGAGGAAGAAGCAGCGCGCGCGGAGGCAGAACGGATCGCAGCGGAGGAAGCGGCTGCGGCACAGGCTGCCGTACAGGTGAATCCGGATGAGCAGGCTTTGCTTGCAGCGTTGATTTTCTGCGAAGCAGGAAACCAGCCGTATGAAGGACAGGTTGCCGTGGGTGCGGTCGTTATGAACCGGGTGAGAAGCGGCGCATTTCCGAATAGTATTTCAGAGGTGGTCTACCAGTCCGGGCAGTTCAGTCCGGCGATGAGCGGCTGGCTGGACGGCGTGCTTGCAAACGGAAGTTATACGGATTCCGCAATGCAGGCGGCGGCGGACGCTCTTGCAGGAAGCAACCCGATCGGAGAATATTTGTACTTCGACTGCGGCGGGGTAGGATATCAGCTTGGCGATCATTATTTCCATTAATAAAGTCGAAAAGAGAAGGACAGTTACCGGAAGGAAACAAAATTCCAACGGGTATCTGTCCTTTTTTAATCGCTCTCTTGTGCGGCGAACCGCTTCTTTGCCTGAAACCTCAGCCTTTTTGGTCAGATATATCCGCCGTCCAGACCAATGACCTGTCCGGTCAGATACTCGGGTCCTTCGGACAGACGGAGTGCGAGATGCGCGACCTCCTCCGGCGTCCCGAAACGCCCGGCAGGGATTTCATTGACGAGGGCGAGGCGCTCTTCTTCGTTTAGCTGGCTGTTCATCTCTGTGTCGATGACGCCGCAGGCAATGGCGTTGACCTGCACATTGCTTGGCGCCAGTTCCTTTGCCAGCGCCATTGTCAGACCGTTCATTCCTGCTTTTGATGCGGAATATGCAACTTCACAGGAGGCGCCGACGCGTCCCCACATGGAGGAGATGTTGATAATGGCTCCGTTTTTTTGTGACACCATATGTGGAATGGCGGCCCGGGAACAGTAAAAGGCGGAGGACAGATTTGTGCGGAGAACACGGTCCCAGTCTTCACAGCTCATATCAGTCAGCAGTCCGATGTAGGAAATTCCGGCATTGTTGATCAGTACATCCGGACCGGCACAAAAACCTCGTATCCGGTCGAAAATCCGGTCTACATCGTCCGGATCGGAGACATCGCCCGGAACCACTTCGCATTGCCCTCCTTTACTTAGAATCTGACGGGCAGTCTGCCCAAGATCGTCAAGGGAACGCCGACAGTTTAGAAAGACATAATATCCCGCGTCGGCAAATGCAAGGGCGCATGCCTTGCCGATTCCCCTGGACGCGCCCGTGATCAATACTTTTTTTGACTTCATAACAAAAACCTCCGACTGTATTTTACGAAGTGCTGTTTTCTGTATAGTTTAACATATCACATAGTTTCTGGCTAGTATTTCCGATTTTTCCTTTTATATCAAGAAAAGTGCATTCTTTTCGTTGTGCTTCCTACATTGCTGTGATAAAATAAGAAAGACGAGACGGCAGTGGTTGTGCGGAGGGTTCAAAATATGGTTGACCAGGCGATTGAGTTTGCAACGAAAGCGCATGAAGGACAATTCAGGAAGGGGACGAAGCGCCCGTATATTGTTCATCCTGTGGAGGTCATGGACATTGTGTCGACGATGACGGATGATGAAGATGTGATTTGTGCGGCGGTGCTGCATGATACGATTGAGGATTGTGCCGGGGTGACTGAGGAGGTGCTCCGGGAGCAGTTCGGGGCGCGGGTTGCTTCGCTCGTGGCGCGTGAAAGTGAGGACAAGTCGAAGACATGGGAGGAACGGAAAAGCGCGACGATCCGGCACCTGCGGACGGCGGACAGAGATGTTCAGATGATTGCGCTGGCGGATAAGCTCTCGAACATGCGGGATATCGACAGGGATTATCCGGTACTCGGAGAAGAACTCTGGAAGCGGTTCCGGATGCAGAGCCGGCGGGCGATCGGCTGGTATTATAAAAGCGTACGGGATGTGCTGCGCTCGAATCTGGGAACAGAAGCCGCGTTTCAGGAGTATGACAGACTGGTTGGAACGTATTTCGGAACCGAACCGGCGTCTCTGACATGGAACTGAATAACGGATGAGAAGGATGCCTGTGAAATTTATTCATTCACAGGCATTTTATTGTTGACAAACAATATTATATAATATATAATATAGAAAACAACATAATATTAGATGGATTGATAATATGATACGGATCGGAAGAGACGAGGTGATTTCATGGTATTTAATACAGGCGCGGCATTACTGGATGCGATCGTGCTTGCAGTGGTATCGCGGGAAGCGGAGGGGACATATGGATATAAGATCACACATGATGTACGCAGTGTGATCGACATATCTGAGTCCACATTGTATCCGGTGCTCCGCAGACTGCAAAAGGATGAATGCCTGGAAGTGTATGACAGGCAGTTTGACGGGAGAAACAGACGTTATTATAAGGTGACAGAAAAGGGAATGGCGCAGTTGAATTTATATAAAACAGAGTGGATCAGTTATGCAAAAAAGATTACAGACATATTTGAGGGAGGTGTGGGTGCATGAACCGTAGTGAATTTATGGCGAGACTGGAGAAACTGCTGACAGGGATTTCGGAAGAAGAGCGTTCAGAGGCACTCCAGTATTATGAAGATTATTTTGATGATGCAGGTCCGGCAAACGAGCAGAAGGTGATACAGGAGCTGGGAAGTCCCGAGAAAGTTGCGGCGACGATCCGTGCCGGAATGGAGGACAATGGAGCGCAGAGCGGAGAGTTCACAGAGAACGGGTATGTGGACGACCGCTTTGAGGAGAAAGAGACTCCGGTTACACGCAAAGACCAGGGAGTACACGAGGAGCAGTCTGAAAGGAAGACGGATAAGCCATGGACGAGCAGAATACTGAAACTCGTGCTGGTGATCGCGATTATCGCAGCGTGTCCGTTCCTGATCCCGATAGCTGTTGTGGTTGTAATCGCGGTGCTGGTCATTATTGCAGTGGCGTTTGGATTCTTTGCTGTGCTTGTAGTTCTCTCGGCTGCAGTAGCGTTTCTGGGAGTTATGGTTATCATTGCGGGTATCACGCAGATCGGGGCGATGCTTCCTTCGGCGCTTGCGACAGTCGGCGCTGGACTGCTTCTGCTGGCGGTCGGTCTGATCGCAGTGGCGGCAACTGTAAAGCTATGTATCGTGATGTATCCGGCGCTGTTTCGGATGATCGTGAATGCATGCAGAAAATTGATCTATGGAAGGAGGAAAAGCGGATGAAGAAAGGTTGGAAGATTTTGTTTGTTTCCTGTGGTGTGCTTGCAGCGGCAGGCATCGTGCTGAGTGCGGCAGGAACCGCCATGGGAGGAAGTGTGGCAGATGTTGCGAGAGTATTTGCAAAAGAGCAAAGAGCGCGTTATAATACAGGAGAGTCCGGAATCAGAGATGCGGCGGACAATACAGTGACGGCCTCGGAGACCGCAGGGCATCATGCAGAAGCGGACTCGTCAGAGCATCATGCAGAGGAAAATGTAACCGGGCATCAGACAGGAGGAGATACCGGAGCGGTATACTGTACGGAATATAGCGGGATCCGCGAGCTGAGTGTCGATATTTCCTATGTTTATCTGGAAATCGCAGAGTACGAAGGCGACTGCGTCCGGGTGACGGCAGAAGGCTTCCCGGATGAGAGCATATGGAACGATGTTGTATTCGAACAGGACGGCAGTGAACTGGATATCGAACTGCGGGATCTGGCAGAGTGGCGCAGGCTGTTCGCGAATAATACGACAGGCGTTGTGACAGTGCAGATCCCGGCAGATTCTCTTTCAGAAGCGGACATCTCGATCGACGCAGGCGTTTTAGATGTGTCAGGTCTTCATGTAGGCGATCTGGACATCGAGATCGGCGCGGGCGAGGCGACGGTTAAAGACTTTACGGCAAATGAAATGAGCCTGCAGTGTGATACCGGATCTGCGGATATTTCAGGAGATGCGAGAGACAGTTCGGTCGAGTGCGGCATCGGCGAGGTAACATATGAAGCCGCCGGAGGGGAAGACGACTACCACTATGAGATTGAGTGCGGCATCGGCGATGTGACTGTGGGAAATTCCTCATACAGCGGACTCGGAGGAGAAAAGAAAATCCAGAATCCGGGCGCGGTAAGAAGCCTTGAGATCGAATGCGGTATCGGCACGGTCAGCGTTATATTTGAAGACAGATAAGGAAGATGCAACAAAGTGAAATGTGAAGATTCACTTCATTCAGAAAGAAAAGGAGGAACAGAATAATGAAAAAATTATATCGTTCAAGAGAGCAGAGAATGGTTTGCGGAGTATGTGGAGGCATTGCAGAATATTTTAATATTGACGCGACGCTTGTAAGGCTTGCGATGGTTCTTATTACTGCCTGCAGTTTTGGAACCGGACTTCTGGTCTATTTCCTTGCTGCGATCATCATACCGGACGAACCGGGGACGCTTTAAAGGAGCAGCGGACACAGCTCTTTTCGGAAAAAGGCATTCTGTGACTGAATGCCTTTTTCTTTTTTGGGGAATACTCTGTAAGAACAGCCGTGCGCCGCAGGGACAATGCTGCGGGAACGGGCGGGAAAAGAAGCTGGAAAGAAGGAATTGTGATGCCGAAGAATCAGAAAAAGACGATTGATCTTGAAAATCTGGAGCCGGAAGAGAAGCTAAAATATGAAATCGCAGAAGAACTGGGACTTTTGGACCGTGTACTGGAAGAAGGGTGGAAATCGTTGTCTTCGAAGGAAACCGGACGGATCGGAGGAATGATCACACGGAGAAAAAGGAAAAAAACGGAATAGTATCACATTTTTGCGGTAAAAGGTTGAAAAAAGTATGCGGGTTTGTTACAATTGCATGACTGGGAGTAGGAACAGGTGAATAGAATATGGAGAATAAAATCAATATTTTTGATATAGAGTTTGACCGGCTTACCGCAAAACAGGCTATGAGACAGATACTTCAATATATGGAGAGCGAGTCGATCAGTACGGTGGATATCGTTGCGCTGGAGGCGCTGATGCTGGGACAGGGGTATACCGGGTGGAAGGACTGCCTGCGCAGTATAGACCTGCTTCTCCCGGGCAGCAAAGAGATTCTGGAGAGCGCAGGGATCGCAGACGGACGTGAGTTTCAGGATATCGAGAACTTCACGTTTTTCCGTCTTTTCTTCCGTTATCTTGAGCGGAACAGAAAAACAGTGTTTCTTCTTGCGGAGCAGGAGGAGGTTCTGGATATGCTCAAAGAACGGATCGAGAATCTGCGCAGGGGAACGGTCATTTCGGGAGAGGCCGTGCTTTCCCCCGGGGATGGAAACCAGGATAAAGTGATCAACCAGATCAACGGTGTGGAACCGGACTGTATTTTGTCGGCACTGTCCTGCCCCTATCAGGAGCAGTTTATATCAGAAAATAAGGCGCTCCTCAATGCGAGGGTATGGCTGGGATGCGGGCCTCTGCTGCAGAACCAGGTAAGCGGGAAGCATCCGCTTGGCAGGTTAAGGCATTTGATCCTGGGAAAGATTTTCCGTCATCAGGTCGATCAGCAGAATAAAGAAACGGATTTTGAGTGAAAACATAGTTTTGTGAAGTCTGTACATGTCCCCAAAAATGAATTTTTTGTTAAAAATGCGAGGAAATGCATAAAAAAAGTGGATTTCCTCTTTATTTTTTTGGTGTTTTGCATTAGTATATAAAATGTATTTGTGTTTTTGCAAAAAATGCGGGAAAAAAATTTGTGGAAATTGCACATGGAGCTGAAAGATGAGCGGAGGAGACGGATATGATTACAAATCAGGTACTGCAAAGTACGATCGAAGGACTGAAAGGTATTTCCAGAACAGAATTCTGTGTATTTGACACGGAGGGAAAAACGCTGGCGAGTACGTCAGATTATGTACAGGAATACGAGGACGCGGTCTTGGCGTTTGTGGAATCTCCGGCGGAAAGCCAGGTGATAAGCGGCTGCCAGTTCTTTAAGATTTTTGATGAGCAGCAGTTGGAATACATTCTGTTTGCCAGCGGGGAAGGGGAAGACATCTATATGATCGGGAAGATGGCGGCGTTCCAGATCGAGAGTCTCCTCGTTGCCTATAAGGAACGGTTTGACAAGGATAATTTTATTAAAAACCTGCTCCTTGACAACCTGCTTCTGGTGGATATTTATAACCGTGCCAAAAAATTACATATTGACACAGAAATAAAACGTGTTATCTTTATTATTGAGACTTCATGTGAAAAGGACAGCGTGGCATTGGACAGCGTCAGGAATCTTCTCGGAAACCGTGCGAAGGACTTTATCACGGCAGTAGATGAGAAGAATATCATCGTGGTAAAGGAACTTTCCGAGCGCGACGGCCCGGCTGAGCTGGAGCGTATGGCAAAGGATATGCTCTCCGTTTTACGGGAGAATTTAAGTGATGAGGAGATCCGGATTGCCTTTGGTACGGTAGTGGACGACATCAAGGAAGTGTCCAAGTCCTACAAAGAGGCGAAGCTTGCGCTGGACGTCGGCAGGATCTTTTATGAAGACAAAGACATTATTGCATACAGCAGGCTTGGGATCGGGCGTCTGATCTATCAGCTCCCGCTTCCGCTCTGCAAGATGTTTATCAAGGAGATCTTCGGGGGAAAATCTCCGGATGAGTTTGATGAGGAGACACTGACGACGATCAACAAGTTTTTTGAGAACAACCTGAATGTGTCAGAAACGTCCAGACAGCTTTACATTCACAGAAATACGCTGGTGTACCGGCTTGATAAGTTGCAGAAGAGCACGGGACTGGATCTGCGCGTATTTGAAGATGCCATTACGTTTAAGATCGCGCTGATGGTAGTAAAGTATATGAAATATATGGAGTCACAGGAATACTGATGTCGTTTCCGGTACCCGGTGACTGCGGCAAAGGGAGCAGCCGCAGGACAGCCATAGACCGGAGGAAGGAAACGCGTAGGGAACAAAGGAGTAAAATAATTAGGAGGAACTTATGATTGAATTAAGAAACGTATCGAAGGAGTACTCAAAGGGAATTGCGGCTCTGAATGGGATTTCTCTGAAGATTGAGAAAGGGGAGTTCGTATTCGTTGTGGGTGACAGCGGTTCGGGTAAATCAACGTTGATCCGCCTGATCATGAAAGAACTGGAGCCGACGGAAGGTACGATCATCGTCAATGGAAGAAATCTCAACCGTATGAAGCACCGGAATGTTGCAAAATACAGAAGAGAGCTTGGAGTTGTGTTTCAGGATTTCCGCCTTTTAAAGGATCGTAATATCTATGAGAACATCGCGTTTGCAATGCGCGTGACAGATACACCGCCGCGCGTGATCAAGCGGAAGGTTCCTGCGGCATTGTCGCTCGTGGGACTTGCACAGAAATATAAGTCTTATCCGAAGGAGCTCTCCGGCGGGGAGCAGCAGCGTGTAGCGATCGCGCGGGCGATCGTGAATGAACCGGCGATCCTGCTTGCAGACGAGCCGACCGGTAATCTGGATCCGACAAATTCATGGGAGATCATGAGCTTACTGAAGGAGGCGAACGAGCGGGGGACGACTGTGCTTGTTGTGACGCATAATCAGGAGATCGTCAATGAGATGAACGAGCGGGTGATTACGATGAAGCAGGGTGTGATCGTGAGTGATGAACAAAAAGGTGGGTATATAGATGAGAATTAGTACATTAGGATACGTAGGAAATCAAGGGGTTAAGAACATAAAACGGAATAAAATGTTCTCCATCGCCGCAGTAGCAACGATTACGGCATGTATCTTTCTGTTTGGTCTGTTTTTTGCAATTATATTAAACTTCCAGTATATCATAAAAACGGCCGAGGAAAGTGTGGCGATCACGGTATTTTTTGAAGAGGACGCCACGGACGACCAGATTGAAGCGATCGGCGACGAGCTTCGCAGCCGGGATGACGTTTCAGATGTTGTATACGTTTCGGCGGATGAGGCGTGGGAGACATTCCAGAAAGATTATTTTGAAGGAAACGAAGAACTGGCGGAGGGATTTAAAAATGATAATCCGCTGGCCGGTTCGGACAACTATGAAGTATATATGAAGGCGCTGGACGGTGATGAAAAGGACGTGATTGCAGAGAGCCGGTCGCTTTCAGAGACACAGAACGACCTGGTTGAGTTCGCGCAGGGACTGGACGGCGTACGCAAGGTAAATAAATCAGATACCGTTGCAGATATTCTTTCCAGTGTGAACATGCTGGTGGCGTATGCGTCTATTGTAATTATCGTAATCCTGCTTGCAGTATCGATTTTCCTGATCAGCAATACCGTATCAATGGGAATTACTGTCCGCAGGGAAGAGATCGCAATCATGAAGTATATCGGCGCGACAGACTTCGTTGTCCGCGCACCGTTCGTCATCGAGGGCGTGATCATTGGTATCACGGGAGCAGTGATACCGCTTGTGATTTTGTATTTTGCATACGAAAAAGTAATTTCTTATATTGTGACAAAATTCAGTGTGCTGAACGGACTGATTTCATTTCTGTCGGTATCGACGGTGTATCATTACCTTCTTCCGATCGGAATCCTTCTGGGAGTGGGAATCGGTTTCGTAGGAAGTTACTTCACGGTGCGGAAGCACTTGAAGGTTTAATGGCTGCACAGAGTATACAGCGGGGTTTATCGTGAGGGAGATGAACCTGTCAGGGGAGTAAGGGTGATTTATATGAACAAAAGACTGAGAAGAATGTTAAGCGGCGGACTTGCATTATTGCTGTGCATGGGGGTTACACAGCCTGTATATGCAACGGAGATTGAAGACGCGCAGAAGAAAGCAGAAGAGCTGGAGAACCAGAAAGACTCGGCGGAAGAGGAAAGAGACTCGCTCTCGTCACAGTTGAATTCGATCCTGGAGGAGATGGAGGAAGCGGAAAAGAATCTGTCTGCCAAGCAGGAAGAGATTAAGGACGCAGAGGATGAGCTTGTTCAGGCGAAGGTCGACGAGGATAATCAGTACCAGAGCATGAAAAAGCGGATCAAGTATATGTATGAGAACGGAAACTCGCATTTGTTTGAGATTCTTGCCCAGAGTGAGAGTATCGGAGATTTCCTGAACAAAGCGGAGTATGTTTCACAGATTTCATCATATGACAGAGAGATGCTGGTTGAATTCCAGGGTATTGTGACAGACGTACAGGAGAAGGAAGAGGCGCTTCAGGCGGAGTATACCGAGCTGGAGGATCTGCAGGATACGCTGATCGCCAAGCAGACAGAAGTACAGTCCATGCTCGACAGTAAGAATCTTCAGCTTGCAGATCTGGAGCAGCAGATCGGAGAGAACGCGGCAACGCTGCAGGAACTGATCGCCCAGGCAGAGGCAGAGGCAGAAAAGCAGAGACAGGCGGCAGAAGCGGCCGCTGCTGCTGCGGCATCGACTGTTACAGCATCGACGGGAAACAGCGGCGGAGGAAATAGCAGTGCCGGAGGAAGCAGCGGAGGCAGTGCATCTTATGCGCCGGGCAGTTCAGGAACGGTCGTAAGCGGAAGCGGATATTTTTCAAATCCGTGTCCGTCAGGGTATGTTTCCAGTCCGTTCGGTCCGCGTGACTACGGCGGATACCATTATGGACTGGATCTTGCGGCGCCACAGGGAACGCCTACCTATGCGGCGGACTCGGGTACGGTTGTGATCGCCGGATGGAGCGACAGTGCAGGCAACTGGGTTGTCATCAATCATGGCAACGGATTTGTCACGAAGTATATGCATCATTCGGCACTTTGCGTGACGCAGGGACAGTATGTGCAGAGAGGGCAGCAGATCGGATATGTGGGAAATACCGGAGATTCGTTCGGCGCACACCTTCATTTTCAGGTGGAGCTTAACGGTACAAGGGTAGATCCACAGTTGTATCTGTAGACAAACAGAGGGGGTGAAAGACGTGTCTGTCTTTCGCCCTTTTCAGAATCAAAGAAAAAAGAATATGACAGGATAATAAAGATGAGCGAATATAGATTAAATAAAGATAAACTGGATGATGGAAATCAAATGGAATATGGAATGGAAAGTGGAACCGGTATGGGTATGCCGGGAGAGAATGGAAAAGACTCCGGGAAAAATAAAAGACAGGGGTTCTGGAAAGGTGTGATCTGCGGTGTGCTCGTATCAGTCTGTGTGGTATTTGCAGGGAGCGCGGTCAGATCGCATATTACGGAAACGAACAATGAAGAAATCGCCGCTTCCGTCTCGGATGTACTGACCAGTGATAAGATGGATGAGATCCAGAAAATCATTGACCGGTATTATCTGTATGAGGATGAGATTGACGCAGATGCTCTTGCAGAAGGCATTTATAAGGGTTATGTGGAGGCGCTCGGAGATCCGTATACGGTTTATTATACGGAAGAAGAGACGACCGACTTGATGGAGAGCATTAGCGGAACGTATTCCGGCGTCGGGGCGGCGCTGCTTCAGGATGCAGATTCCCAGGAGGTTGTGATCTCCAAAGTATATAAGGACTCGCCGGCGGAAGAAGCCGGATTAAAAGACGGCGATGTGATCTATCAGGTAGATGATCACGTGATCAGTGATGAATCCCTGGATGAAGTAGTAAGCTGGATCCGAGGGGAAGAAGGAACTGACGTCACGATCTGCGTGCGCAGGGACGGGGAAGAACTGGAACTGACCGCGACAAGGAGAGTACTTGAAACCCCGACAGTGGAATATGAGATGAAGGAAGATCAGATCGGTTATATTTACGTTACAGAGTTTGACGATGTGACGACTGATCAGTTTGAGAATGCACTGAACGATCTGGAATCGCAGGGAATGCAGGGATTGATCATTGATCTGCGCAGCAATCCCGGCGGAAATGTCACAACTGTGACAGAGATGATGAACCTGATCCTTCCGAAAGGGACGACGCTGACCATCAAGGATAAGTATGGCAATGAGGAAACATATTCTTCGGATGGAACGCATGAATTCACGAAACCACTGGTTGTGCTTGTGAACCAGTACAGCGCCAGCGCTTCCGAGATTTTCTGCGGGGCAGTGCAGGACTTCGGCACAGGAACTATCGTTGGAGTCACCACTTACGGAAAAGGCGTGGTACAGCAGATTGAAGATCTCGGAGACGGCACATCGCTGAAAGTCACGATCGCGGAATATTTCACGGCAAATGGACGGAGTATCAATGGAGTCGGTGTGACGCCGGACGTGGAAGTAGAATATGAACCGGACGAGGAGAATCCCGATGCGGATAACCAGCTTGATAAGGCGATGGAAGTGATCCGGGAGCAGCTCTAGCTGCTTTCCCGGTACTCTTTCGGAGACATTCCTGTGGCTTCCCGGAAAGAGGAAGAGAAGTAGCTGCGGGAACCGAATCCCAGATCGCTGCTGATTTCCTGAATACTTTTTTGAGTTGCGCTCAGCCAGAGCTTTGCCAGTTCAATCTTTTTGCTGCGGATATATTCGTTGACGCTCATGCCGACTTCGCTCTTGAACTTATGGGAAAAATAATACTCCGTGTAACCCGCGCGCCCGGCAAGGTCTGCGATGGATAGTTTCTCATCAGGATGCGAGGAAATGTAGTCGCAGATGTACCGGATTTCCTTTGAAAGGGAGGCCTTCTCCTTTGCTTCCTGTACCCGCTGAAAATAGTCATCCATCATTTCGTTGGTGACACTGCTGCTCTCGGAAACGGTGCGGCATTCTTCTATTTTCTGTGCATAGTAGTCGTTCAGCGTGTAGGAGATAGAGGAGTCCACACCGCCCTCGATGGCGGCGCGGGACAGCAGGGTAAGAAGTACGAGCGCGCTGTTTTTTGCCTTACGCAGAGAGTCCCCGACATCGAACTTGACTCCGCTGCTGAGGGAACAGGAGTGTGCGAGCGCTTTCTTGAAATCCGGGTTCCCTTCCCGGAACATCTGAAGCATCCGCTGTTCCGCGATCCAGACGCCGCGATGCTCTTCTGAGATCAGACGGATCTCGGAAAAGGCGTCAGAATCTTCGGTATCAGGAAAACAGATGTCACTCGTGCTGATATGCTCTCCGGTCACGGCGTAGTGAAACATGACGGCATACTGGTAGAACTGCGTGGTCGGTATGATCGGCACTTTTTCTAACTGTTCCAGCACCTTTTTCTGTAGTTCAATGGACAGATTCCTGCGGCTTAATTCTTTTCGGAGAATGAGGTGTGTGTTTTTCCCATTAAAAACAGGTCCCATCATATGGATATACCGAAGTGTTCCGGCAACGGAATTTTTCGTGCAGTTACCGGTGTCCGTTGAACCCGAAGCGGTTTTGTTTTCAGGTTCGTTTTCGTATTCAAAAACGAATACGTAGATCAGGCCCAGCGCCGCGTCCAGTATGAACGGGAAACGGCTTCCTGTCCGGAGGTACTCTGAGAGTGCGGGGGGAAACTGCATCAAGGGAAACATTTCCGGCACTTCCTGATCCGGCGGACAGGTTGAACGGACCAGCTTAAAATCCGGTGAGTATACCCATAGATCGACCGGATAGCTGCAGTTGATCAATTCGTGAAAATACGACAGTCGTTCATCCATTGTCATGGCGGATCCCTCCTTGTATGCCTGTGAGAGGCGTTTGATCTCATAAGGATATCATACACGAATATACAAACAAAATCAATAATTATTTAACAAATAGAACCCGGTCATAAAAGGTAGACGCCGAGCAGACGGATATCCGCAGGATCTTCGAAATGCAGCGTCCCTCTGCGCAATGTGTTCTTATCCGCCGCAAGTGTGCAGAAAATATACTGACTTAACGTGGATTTCAGTGCAAGACAGTCTCCTTCCGGCGTCCGGAAGAAAACTTCTCCGCGACATGCCGGTATCTGCTTTAAAAATGCGGCAATATCAAGATTTTCCTTTAAATACATGGCATCACATCCTTTCGCTGTTACTATAAAGCAAAAAACAGAATAATAACAATAAAAAAATCGTGAAAAAGATCATAAATTCATTTTCGAAAGAGATGTACACGAAAAAACGAACGCTTTCCGGAATTATTAAATGTGAAAAGAAAAACGACATGGTATGATATAGAAAATCAGAAAGAAAAGAGGAGAATGTGATGAAGAAATATCCGAAAGGTTTTATGCTTGGCGCTGCAACGGCGGCTCATCAGGTAGAGGGCAATAATATTCACAGTGATTACTGGGTGCAGGAACAGATTCCCCATTCGGTATTTGTAGAGCCGTCTCTGGATGCTGTGGATCACTACAACCATTATGAGGAGGATATCCGACTTCTGGCGGAAGCAGGACTGAATACATATCGATTTTCCATTGAATGGGCGCGGATTCAGCCGGAACCGGATGTGTGGGACGAAAAGGAAGTGCAGCATTACCGCGATGTGCTGGAGTGCTGTGAGCGTTACCATGTACGCCCGATTGTGACGATGATGCATTTCTCTTCTCCGAAATGGCTGATCTCACTGGGCGGCTGGGAAAACCCGCAGGTTGTGGATTATTTTACGGCGTACTGTAAGCGGCTTGTGGAAGAACTGGGCGAAAAGCTGGAGTATATCTGCACGATTAACGAGGCGAATATGCGTCTTCAGCTTGCGGCGCTGATGAAGGATATGATGAAGCGCATGGGCGGTTCCGGCGCGGCGGCAGAAGAAGGAAAGAGTGCGAAGTCTGCGGAAGGCAGTGTGCAGGTAGGAATCAATATTCAGAGTAAAGAAGAAATGATGCTTGGCATGGTGGAGACCGCGCAGGCGTTCGGCATTGCGGATCCGACGGCGGTACACACCTTTGTATCCCAGTGTACGCCGGAGGGCGATCTGCTGGTGATGAAGGCGCATGAAGCGGCGCGGGATGCCATGAAAGCAGCATGCCCGCATTTGAAGATCGGTCTGACGCTCTCCCTTCACGATCTGCAGCCTTATCCGGGCGGAGAGGCTTTTGCGGACGCAGAGTGGGATGACGAGTTCCGTCATTACCTGCCTTATATTCAGAATGACGACTTTCTTGGCGTGCAGTGCTATACGCGGAAGCGATTTGATCAAAACGGAGTCGCGCAGCCAACCGAGGGCGAGCCGCGGACACAGATGGGGTATGAGGATTATCCGCTTGGCATTGCAAATGTGGTGCGAAAGGTGGCAGAGGATTTCCATGGTGATCTGATCGTAACAGAGAATGGCATCGCTACAGACGACGACGCAAGACGGTGCGCGTTTATCCGGGAAGCAGCCGATGCACTGATGAAATGTATCGATGACGGACTTCCGCTGAAAGGATATATGTACTGGTCGCTTCTTGATAATTTTGAGTGGCAGAAAGGATTTTCCATGACGTTCGGACTGATCGGTGTGGACAGGAGTACGCAGACACGCCATCCGAAGGAAAGCCTGAAGGTTCTGGGGAGTCTGCTGGAATCGGACATGCAGTAAATGACAGTTACGGAGGCAGGCAGATGGAAGAAGAACAGAGAAAAACAGAACAAACGACAACAGAACATAAGACAGTAGAACATAAGACAGCAGAACAAATGAGTGCAGAGCAAAACAGCCGCAGACCGTTGAAGGCCGTTCAGATGATTCAATTAGGCACTGTCATGGGGAGTGAGAAAGATGCGCTGGAGACAATGCGACTGATGAAGGAAGCCGGATATGACGGGATTGAGCTGAATGGATTTATGATCAAGAAGATGCCGCCCATTGTACGTGTTCTGACGTCAGTGGCGGGAATGCCGATCGGAAAGACCGGAAAGCTGGACTGGAAAGCTTTGATGGCAAAGTCCGGTCTGCAGGTAGTCAGCGTCCATGAAGATCTTGGGAGTATTTTGCGCGCACCGGAGAATATCATCGAGGAAGCACATGATTTCCATACGAATTATGTGGTCATTACCGGGATGAATCGTTTTGATTTTTCGGACAAGGAAGCGGTTTCGAAGATGGCAGAGCAGCTCAATCAGGCGGGCGAGTCGCTGAAAAAAGGAGGTATATCCCTGCTGTACCACAACCACAATTGTGAGTTCCGCAAGGTGGAGCCGGGAAAATCTGCTTACGATCTGATTTTAGAGAAGACCGATCCGGCATATGTGAATTTTGAGTTTGACTCATATTGGCCGACTGAGGCGGGCGTAGATGTGCCGGATCTGATGGAGCGTGTCGGCAGCCGGATGAAGCTGTACCATATTAACGACCGGGGAACCCGGATCACCGGTGCGGGAGGACAGATCCTGAAATCCGACAGCATGGAGTTGGGGTACGGCAATATGAATTTGCCGAAACTGGTCAAAATCGCGAAGAAAAATGGTGTGGACGCTGTGATTCTGGAAAGCCACAAGAACTGGGTGGACAAATCCCCGGTAAAGTCTTTCCAGCTAAGCGCAAAGTTTCTGAATCAGTATGTATGAGCGGTTGAAATGGGAGAAGATACAAAATGTATCGGGTACAGGTGTGGAGCGAAAGCAAGGAGAATCAAAATGAAAGCGATCAATTTAAGGACAGAGCATATGACGGATCCGCTGGGGATTGACGTCAGAGAGCCGTATCTTTCATGGAACTGCAGCGGCGGAGTGACGCAGACGGCATATCAGATTGAAGCACGGTCGGACGGGAATATCGTCTGGGACAGCGGCAAAGTGGAAACAAATAAAATGAGCGCATTATTTGGAACCGCGACGAAAAGCCGCCAGCGGGTTACATGGAAGGTTCGTCTGTGGGATGAAAACGGCAACGTGGGGGAATGGAGCGGCGAGGCATTTTTTGAAATGGGACTTTTGGATTCCAATCAGTTCGCGGCAGCGTGGATCAATCCGGAGCTGACGTGCGATCCGGCAGTTCATCAGCCTGCCAGCTATCTGCGGACGTCTTTTTCTGTGGATCCGTGCGCAGAGGAAGAAGCAGAGCTGCATACAGAAGCGGATACAACTGCGGAGCCGAAAGCAGGAAGAGAAAACTCTTCCGGAAAACAGGCAAGATTGTATATTACTTGCCATGGTTTGTATGAGGCATATATCAACGGGCAGAGAGTCGGCAATTTTGTCCTTGCGCCGGGAACAGACACCTATGACAAGCTGTTGGCGTATCAGACATATGATGTGACGGATCTGGTGAAATCCGGGAAAAATCAAGTGCAGGTCATTCTGGGAGATGGATGGTACAGAAGCTGCAGCGGTGTGGACGGCGAGCGCAATGTGTACGGTGAGGACGTGGCGCTGTTCTTCCAGCTTGAGATCGATGGGAAACCGGTCTGTGTGTCAGATGAATCATGGGAGGCAGCGCAGGACGGTCCGATCCGGGAAAATGATATGCAGCAGGGCGAAGTATACGATGCACGTATGGAGACACCGAAGAACTGGCACGGCGTGAAGGTGGAGGCATTTGGAACCGACTGCCTTGCGTGTTCCAATTCCGTTCCCATTGTGGAGCAGGAACGCTTTGCCGGAACTATCCTGACGACTCCGAACGGCGAGACGGTGATCGATTACGGGCAAAACCTTGCCGGATATGTGGAATTTACGATTCATGCACATGAAGGCGATAAGATTATCATGACACATGGCGAAACACTGGACGAAAACGGAAATTTTACGGCGGAAAATTTTCAGGACCGGGAGCGCCATCAGGAAGGCGGGACAGCTCAGCGTGTGACGTATATTTGCAAGGAAGGCGTCAATCACTATAAATCCCGGTTTACCATCTGGGGATTCCGGTACGCAAAGGTGGAGACGCAGATCGATCTGACGGATGCTGTGTTTACTTCCATCGCCGTGTATTCCCGCATGGAGCAGACGGGCTGGTTTACTTGTTCCAACAAAGATGTGGAAAAATTGGTGCAAAACAGCCTTTGGAGCCAGAAATCGAATTTCTGCGATGTGCCGACTGACTGTCCGACACGGGAACGTGCAGCCTGGACGGGCGATATGGGCGTCTTTGTGGATACCGGGATTTTTCTGGAAGACTGTTATCCGGTGATCCGCAAATGGCTGGGCGAGTGCCGTCTGAATCAGTATGCGGACGGAAAAGTTGCTAACATTGCGCCGAAGAACAAGGAACCGTCCTTTACGACCAAAATGCTGGCCGGTTCCGTAGGCTGGGGAGACGCATGTATCCTTGTTCCGTATGCGTTATATAAGCGGTATGACGATGTGCGCATTCTGGAAGAAAATTACGAGATGATGCAGCGGTGGTATGCATATCTGGAAAGCCGGGCAGGGGAAAGCTCTCAGCCGGATCTGTCACAGCTTCCGGAGAAATACCGTGCAATGGCGGCGAATCTGCCGAAGGAATATCTGGAACAAATGAAGAAGAAAATGTCAGAAGGCATGGAATCCGGCAAACAGAATCCATATGCGGCGTATACGATCGAGAGCGGTGTGGATTACGGCGAGTGGTGCGAGCCGGGGGTGTCTGCGACAGATGTGATGCGCAAACCGCAGAGCAAGGTGGCGACGGCATATTACGCAAAGTCCGGCCGTCTGTTAGCCGAGATCAGCGAGATTCTCGGAAAGCCGGAGGAAGCGACACATTATCGGGAGACTGCCCAAAATGCGGCGAAAGCATTTCACTGGATCGCTACAGAAAACGGGGAGATTCATTCGGACCGTCAGGCAGAGTACGTGCGTGCGATTTCTTTCGACCTGTTAAGCGAGGAGGAAAAACGTACGGCGGCTGCGACACTGAACGAGATGGTCGTGCAAAACGATTACCATCTGAATACCGGATTCCTGTCCACACCCGCATTGTGCAGCGTTCTCACCGAATACGGCTATACGGAGACGGCGTACCGCCTGCTGCTGCAGGATACGATGCCGGGCTGGCTCTACGAGGTGAAGAAAGGCGCGACCACTGTCTGGGAGAACTGGGACGGAATCAATGAGAAGGGAGAGGTCAAAGCATCTCTGAATCACTATTCCTATGGGGCAGTGTGCGGCTGGCTGTTCCAGGGAGTCTGCGGAATCCGTCTGGAAAATGGTACGCTTACGATCGCGCCGCATCCGTATCCGCTGCTGGAATACGCAAAAGCGGTCTATCAATCTCCCGTGGGCGAGATCGTGAGCGGCTGGAAGTACGAAAACGGAAAGCCGGTTTATGAATTCTCCATTCCGTCCAATGTATGCGCAAGGATCATACTGCCCGACGGCAGAGAAAAAAACGTCGGGACAGGAATATGGAGAATGGAATAAAAGGGGGGACACCAAGTCCCCTTTTCATGTAATCACTGTGTTTGAAACCATATATTGGGGGCCGATTTGGATGAACTTTTCGCAGATCTGAAAGCATGAGGAGGACAAAATATACCATAACGCAGAGTGCCTTTATCAATCTCTCATAAATTCATCTATTTTGGCTAAAAGCTCTTTGTCTGTCTGATATGAGAAGTCATTTGCATTAATATATACCGTATTACCAGGAATTTTTTCGCTTCTTAAATATTCGGTGCAACTTCTAAAATCATCAAAAACATCTAATGTTGTACTTAAATGTACAGGATGTCTATTCTCATTTTGCATTCGATTTATATATCGTTTATATAAAATTTGAACATCTCCGCGGAGAACAAGTGTAAATACCTGATAATTAATTTCATATGCTATCTCATGTAATCTTTCCAATTCTGAAGTATGAAAATTTGATTCTAAAATGAGATTTTTGTTTAATTTTCCAAACTCCGAAAAAATGAAGAATATTAATTCCATGGCTGCTTTTGATAATTTTTTGTTTTCTTCTCTATTTGAAAACCCAATTGTATTTCCCAACACTTCTTTTATCGAATCTTTGAAAAATACATTCATATCATATCTTTTTGACAAAATATTTGCAAAACTGGATTTTCCTGCTGCCAGGTCCCCTGTAACCAATAAAAGTTTCTTCATTATACACCTCAAAAACTTTCGACTTTTCTATTTCTTCATATCCATAATTATATCAGTTCCATATATTTGCCACAATAAAAAATTAGTTTTGAGTGGATTTTTGAGTCGACTGGCTTTAGATAACATCTTTAAATATTTTGTTAAGTCGTGAAAATCTTTGCATTTTCTATCTCTTTCTTGTATACTATAAGTGTGAATAGCGGTGCGTCTCTAAGGAGCGTACTTGGAAGAATTGGATGCGTCCGGTTCTCCTTTTAATTTACAGTAAAAAAATGATATTCCATTTCACAAAAAAGAAAGCAAAAGAAAGATTGACAGAGATCATTCGTAGATATATAATATCTATGGATATTAAATATCCAAGTAAAGAGAGGGACTAGCGATGAAGATTAACCAAAGTGTGGAACAGGGGATTTACGTTGCCTTGATGCTGGCGCTTCAGAAGGATCATACGCCGGTGAAAAGCAGTGTACTCAGCGGGATTTTGCAGGTGTCGGACTCCTACATGAAAAAGATTCTCCGCAAGATGGTCGTGGCAGGAATCATCACTTCGGGCGCAGGCAAGGAGGGCGGTTTTCAGCTTGCGCGTTCCGTTGATGAGATTACGGTAAATGATATCTACCAGGCGGTGGACGGCGGGGGCACGGGAATCCACATTTCCGGTATCGCGCATCATATTTTTGTAGATGATGAAAAGCTCTCTCGCAACGAATCGGCCGTACTCTCGTTGTTTGAACGGGCAAGTGCTGCTTATGAGGATGAGCTGAAAAAAATGCGGCTGTCTGAATTACTTATTAAGGAAAATTACCAGAATGGCTGGACGGACTGGGCAGACCGTTTTACGCTATCCTGAAAAGCAGACACTTCGTACTGTGGCGGCAGAAGAGACGGCTCGGGATGTATTTCTGTAAAGGGAGGTCATTGTGATGAAAGCGGTAATTATCAATGAATTTGGCGGACCAGAGGTTTTGCAGGTTCTTGACGTTGAAAAACCTGTTCCCAAAGGGAAAGAGGTCCTGGTGAAGAATGTGGCGGCGGGAGTCGGACGTCCGGATTCGATGGTACGTTCCGGCATATATCCGTTTCTTGGCAAGCAGCCGCCGATGCTGACGATCGGCAATGAATGTGCCGGATACGTGGAGGCAGTTGGCGAGGATGTGACAAAGGTAAAGGTCGGGACTCCTGTCTGGGTCGTTCATAATCCGGGATATGGCTGCTGTGCGGAATATACCTGTGTGGATGAATCTTATGTGACACCGCTGCCTGCCGCGATGAATCCGGAGAATGCGGTTGGTCTGCTGAATTATTTTATTGGCTGGAGTATGCTGCATGAAGCAGGACGCGGGACGGACGGCAAGACGCTCTATATCCTTGGCGGTGCAGGCGGCGTCGGCACCTGCCTGATCAAAATGGCGCTTGCCGACGGATGGGAAGTCATCAGCGCGGCGGATACCGAGGAGAAGTGTGACCATTTGCGCAGACTCGGCACAACGCACGTATTTAACTGTGCAAAGCAGGATGAAAAGGAAGCGGTCATGCAGTTTACGAACGGACGCGGCGTGGATCTCGTCTATGATCAGTGGGTGGGAGAAAAGCTGTATCCGGAATTTGATTTGCTGGCGGATTTTGGCACGGTTGTAATTTATAACTGGCTGGAGGGTGAACCAAAGGAAAATTTCTACAAGCCGCTGATAGATCATGCTACGAAATGTATTGGCCTGCGTATTTACTCCTCTCATTTGTATGATACGGATCCTGCGCGGATGCAGAATCTTCAGCAGCAGGTGTTTGGACTTCTGTTAAGCGGAAAGGTCAATATGGATGAGTATTTTTATGGAGACTTTACACTGGACGATGCCCGGCAGGCACATGAGATTCTGGATGCACAGACCGCTTACGGTAAAATCGTATTAAAAGTGCGCAGCTAATGTACACTGGAGATTGATCAAGAGGAGATGGAATGAAATGAAGAATTTAATTGTTTATTATTCATATGAGGGCAATACCGAGGCTCTCGTCAAAGGAATGCAGTCGGTAGTAGACGCCGATGTGCTGAAATTGGAGGTTCAGGATGAGAAGCCGACGAAGAGTGCGTTTCGCTTTGTGTGGGGCGGCATGCAGGTGTACATGAAAAAGAAGCCGGAACTGAAGCCGTACAAGATCGACCTTTCTCAGTACGACAAGATCATCATTGGTTCCCCCTGCTGGTTTGGAACGTATGCACCCGCCATCAACACGTTTTTAAGCGACAACAAATTTACCGGAAAAAAGGTGTATCTGCTCGTGTGCAACGGCGGCAATCTGCGCAATACATGGAAGAATTATGAATCTGCGCTGAAGGGCAATACCATCGTATCCAAGTTGGATCTGGTGTATCCGGTTAAAAACGGCATTGCCGATGCGCAGAAGAAAGTAAATGACTGGATTGCGGGAGCAATGAAATGATGACAGAGGTCGGATAAAAAGAAATTATTGAAAATCCGGTACGCCGGACGCACCGGATTTTCTCTTTAATTTCTTGTTTGGTTTTGCAACTGTACGGTAAAGGCAGCGCCCGCTCCCGGAGCGCTTGTTACGGAGACGGTGCCGCCGCACAAATCCAGAATCCGGACGACCAGCGCAAGTCCGAGTCCGTTTCCTTCTGCTTTTCTGGACGGATCCCCCTGATAGAATTTCTCAAAAATATGTTTTTGTACCTCTTCGGCCATACCGTCTCCTTCATCAGAAACAGAGACGGATACCGCTTCTCTGCCGGATTCCAGACTGATATGGATCGTGCCGCCCTGTGGGGAATGCTTGATAGCGTTGTCCAGAATGTTATACCAGACATGATCCATCAATTGTTCACTTCCGTAGTATACAAATCGCGGCAGTTCAATATCAAATTCCAAATTTTTGGACGTCCATTTATTTTCCAGAAGAAGGACGATTTTGCGGAGCTGCTCGTCGAGCCGGTATTCCTTCTGATTCAACACGGTTTCCTGGTTCTCAAGCCGGGAAAGCAGGAGGATGTTGCTTGAAAGATTCGTAAGTCTGCGTGAATTTTCCAGAATTTTATCCACGTAGCGGTTATGTTTTTCTCTGGACAGACCGGGTTCCTGGAGCAGGGTGGCGTATCCCTCAATCGCAGAGAGGGGCGTCTTAAATTCATGAGAAACATTTACCACGAAATCATTGCGCAGTGTTTCGATGTGGGAGAGATCATAAACCATGGAATTGAAATGTTTTTCCATTTTCCGGATCTCGTCGATCTTACTGTTTGTGGATACCCGCACGTCAAAATTCCCTCCGGACAGTTCGGTGAAAGCGGCGCTGAACCGGTCGATGGGGCGAATGATGAGTTTCCCTACAAAAAACGAGATGACACCGCCGATCAGAGCACTTTCCAATAACAGGGCAAGGATCGGGAAGTGTATGATATGCGGATCGACAGTGATCAGATTCAACTTGTAAAGCAAAAATAAGAATGCAATTACAAGAAAAAATGCGACGGTAACAGAGGTAAAAACAATTACCGCAAAAACAAGCCACAATCGGGAGTGTGTTTTCTTAATCAATGTGCTTCACCGCCTTATAGCCGAGTCCTCGCACCGTCACAATCTCAAAATCGGTGCATCCGGCAAATTTGTCCCGCAGACGGTTGATATGTGTGTTGACCGTCCGTTCATCCGTCTCTGAGAACATGCCCCAGATCTCGTCCATCAGCTGCTGGCGGGTGAAGATCTTATTTGGATAGGACAGGAGTTTATACAAGAGATAAAATTCCTTTTGGGGCAGAATCGTTTCCTTCCCGTTCAGCGTGACGGTGAGCGCGTCATAATCCAGTACCGTTGTACCAATGACAATTTTCTTTTCGCTGGAAATCTTCGCGCGGCGCAGAAGTGCCTCCACCCGCAGGACAAGCTCTTTTACGTTGATCGGCTTCACCATATAATCGTCAGTTCCGGCGCGGAATCCCTTCTGCATATCGTCGAACTGATCCTTTGCTGTCACCATAAGGATGGGCAGATCATATCCGGCTTCCCGAAGCGACCTGGTCAGTGTATACCCGTCCATATTCGGCATCATAATGTCGGCGACGATCAAATCAATATATTCTTTCTCCATAACGGACAGCGCCTCCAGTCCGTCGGCGGCAGAAAATGTGGTGTATCCGCTGTCTGTGAGTACGGTACAGAACAGCTCCCGCATATCTGCGCTATCCTCTACAACAAGAATCTTGAACATAATAGAATAACTCCTTTCATACATGACCTTTTGTCCCTGGTATCATAGTATATCAGAAAAAGGACAAGTCAAGGTAAACAATTGAATAAATATGCGAGTTTTCGGATCATGATCTGTAATGTTTATCGTGAGTTTACCGTCGCGTGTCTTTGTGTTTATTTTTCTCTGGTATAATGCGGTGACTAAAAACAGGAGGTATCTACATGCTTGAATTAAAAAATATCGTCAAAACTTATGTGACGGGCGATTTGAAACAGGACGCGTTAAAGGGCGTCAGCATCAGGTTCCGGGAAAATGAGTTTGTCTCAATACTCGGGCAGAGTGGCTCCGGTAAGACGACCATGCTGAATATCATCGGCGGTCTGGACCGTTATACAAGCGGTGATCTGGTGATCAACGGCGTATCGACAAAGAAATACAAGGACGCCGACTGGGATTACTACCGCAACAGTTCGATCGGTTTTGTGTTCCAGAGTTATAACCTGATTCCGCATCAGAGTGTGCTTGCCAATGTAGAACTGGCGCTGACGCTTGCGGGCGTATCCAAGAAAGAGAGAAGAGAACGCGCGATTGCCGTGCTCAAGAAGGTCGGACTTGGCGATCATATTCACAAGAAGCCAAACCAGATGTCCGGCGGGCAGATGCAGCGTGTCGCGATTGCCCGCGCACTGATCAACAACCCGGATATCCTGCTGGCGGATGAACCGACCGGCGCTCTGGATTCCGAGACCAGTATCCAGATCATGGAGCTGTTGAAAGAGATTGCTAAAGATAAGCTGGTCATTATGGTTACGCACAATCCGGAACTGGCCGAGAAGTATTCCACCCGGATCGTAAAACTTCTGGATGGAGAGATCGTGGGTGATTCCAATCCGTACAACGAGACAGAGACGCCGGAGGCGCCTAAGAAGCGCAGGAAGATTTCCATGTCATTTCTTACGGCGCTTTCCCTTAGCGCGAACAATCTGCGGACCAAGAAAGGGCGCACACTGCTGACGGCGTTCGCGGGTTCCATCGGTATCATCGGGATCGCGCTGATCCTTGCGCTGTCCACGGGAATGAACGAGTATATTTCCGATGTGCAGAAGGAGACGATGGCGTCTTATCCCCTGACGATCAGTTCTGAGACGGTGGATCTGTCCGGTGTCGGTCAGCTGCGCGGTGAAGTAATAAACGAACGGCGGGGCGGCGATTCGGATGAGGAGCAGGATGGAGAGATCACAGGTGTTTATGCGGATTATACGGAGATTGAGACGAGCGAGATGGTAACGTCCAGTATCGTGGAAAACAATCTGACGGAATTTAAAAAATATCTGGATGATCCGGACAGTGAGATCCGGCAGTATCTTGGTGAAAATGGTGTGATCTATACGTATGATGTGAATTTCAGTGTGTATTCCTATGATGCAGACGGAACGCTGGTAAACAGCGACGCCGATCCGGAAGACGCGGGCAGTGTGGCCGGTACAGATACGGGCGGGGGAATGGGAAACCGCTTTGCGGGAATCTCATCCGTGCTGGGAGGAACGTCGTCCACAGGCGCTTCAAACTTCTCGGAACTGACAGCAGGATCCGACGGCAGCGCGGTCAGTCAGGCGATTACCGACAGCTATGACGTTTTGTATGGGGACTGGCCGGAAAACTATGATGAAGTAGTTCTGGTGCTTGACCGGAATCATGGCATTTCTGCCAAAACACTGTATCAGCTCGGACTGATCAGCCTGGAGCAGTATGAAAATGCTGTGGATAAGATTGAGAGTGGAGAAGAGGCAGACGAGATCCGCTTTGATTATGAAGAAGTCTGCGGTCATACCTTTTATCTTGTTCCGGCCTGCGATCACTATGTGGAAAATGAGGATGGCACATTCACGCGTCTGGAGGAGGACACGCTGGAGGAAGAGGAACTGCTTAACAATGCGGTGGAGTTAAAAATCACAGGGATCGTCTGCTCCACGGAGGATGCGGAGAATGCCGCGATATCGACGTCGGCGGCTTACACGTCGGCTCTGACGAACTATGTGATCGATCATAGTAATGAGAGCGCGGTGATCACTGCGCAGGAAGCAACGCCGGAGATCAACGTGCTGACGGGAATGGAGTTTGAGGCGCCGGATGACGCGGCAAAGGTGGCTGACGCAAAAGCATATATCAGTGCAATGGGCGTTTCGGATAAGGCGTCCCTCTATCAGACGGTGTTGTATTATTCTTCACAGAGCCAGAGCGCGGAAGGAACGAATGCGATGGCAGGGGGAACTGCGGCCGCGGGAGGCATGGCGATGGATGAGACGACGATGGCGGCGGCGCTGGATCAATGGCTTGCATCGGATCCGGATTCAGAGATTCTGCTGACCTTTTACGACAATTATATTGCCGGGGCCACTTATGAAGACAATATGACGGAGTTTGGAAAAGTCAGCTATGATGCTCCGGCGTCCATCAGTCTTTATACGGATACGTTTGAAGCAAAAGATTCCATTGCCGCGTGCATTGATGATTACAATGAGACAGCGGATGACGACGCACAGATTACGTATACAGATTATGTAGCACTTCTGACGTCCTCTGTGACGACGATCATCGACGGTATCACGTACGTGCTGATTGCCTTTGTGGCAATTTCACTGGTTGTTTCCTGCATCATGATCGGGATCATCACGCATATTTCTGTGATGGAACGTACCAAAGAGATTGGTATCCTGCGTTCACTGGGGGCAAGTAAGCGCAATATTTCACAGGTGTTCAATGCAGAGACGTTCATTGTCGGATGTTGCGCGGGCGTGCTGGGAATCGGTGTTTCCCTTCTGCTGCTGTTCCCGATCAACTCGATCATAGAACGGCTCTCCGGAATCACCGGACTGACGGCGCAGATCCCGGTAGAATCCGCTGTTATTCTGATCCTGATCAGTATCGTGATCACCCTGATCGGCGGACTGATCCCGGCAAAGAAAGCGGCGAACAAAGATCCGGTCATTGCACTCCGGACGGAATAGAGACAATGGACAGAGACGTTTATATATAGTAATATTCGTTTTTGGGCAGAGTCAGGTTCTACAGAGAACCTGGCTCTGTTTTATCGTAATTTTAACGGTTACGAGATTGTAGTTTCAAAAAATAGATATTTGATGTATAATGATTCACAGAACGTTGATGTATATAATAAGGATTCCCAAAGGAGTATTAAGATGCAGCATTATATTACAGAAATCAGAATTGATCGACTGAGGCATTTATCTGATATCGTGATTTCGCTTAATCCAGACAGTAGGCAGCATTTGATTATTACAGGAAAGAATGGTTCCGGAAAAACTTCCTTGCTGTTAGCAATTCAAAAGTATTTGCAGGCAGTAAATGATGGGAAGTTAATAGAATTATATGATCAGTATATCCCGTGGCTTTCAGAAGCAGAAAAAGAACTGGAACAGGCAAAAACGGAGAGTGAAATTTATGAATCTCAGAGGAATTATCAAGATGAGCTGTCAAGGGTAAAGCAATATAAAAATGGTGTAGAACCAATCATTTCGAATTACAGGGACTTGGATGCACTATATGTGCAAGGAAAATTTATAACAGCGTTTTTCCCGGCAAACAGAACATTTCAGATTGTTCGTGGTGACGGAGCGGAAAATGTGAAGTTAGATAAATCCTATCGTATCAACTCAGAACCGGGAACACTGCTTCATAAATATATGGTGCATTTGAAAACACAGCAGTCATATGCAAGAAATGAAGGCGATATGGCCAATGTAGAGCGAATTCAAAAGTGGTTTGACCGATTTGAAGAAGCACTTCGGATTCTGTTGGATGATAAATCCATTTCTTTGGAATATAATTACAAAGAATATGATTTCAGGATACAAGAAGAAGGGCGTAATCCCTTTGGTCTGGATGAGCTTTCAGACGGGTATTCATCGGTTGTTTATATTATGGCAGATCTGATTTTGAGAATGGATCAGAATTGGCTTTTGGGGGATGGACTTAGCAAGTATGATACAGAAGGCATTGTCTTGATCGATGAACTGGAAACGCATCTGCATATTGATCTTCAGAAGAAAATTATGCCTTTTTTAGTTACATTTTTCCCGAATATTCAATTCATTGTTACTACACATTCGCCTTATATTCTCAATTCGATATCAAATGCAAAAGCATATGATCTGGAGAGGTGTGTGGAATTGGAAGATTTGTCCGTGTACTCTGCGGATGGACTTGCTGAAGGATATTTTGGGGCAGATGAATATTCAGATGAATTGAAAGAAAAAATTGAGAGATATAAATATTTGACTGAAAAGAATGAATTAGCAGAGGAAGAACGCGCTGAAAGAGCAAAGTTACGGTGCGAATTAAAAAACATCCCACAAGGGTTATCCCAGGAGGCAAGAGACAAGTTTGAGGAGATAGAAGGAAATCGTGTATGATAAAAGTGGAACGTAAAAATACAGAAAAAGCAGAAAAAGCGATTAAATCCTTACAAAATGCAAAAAAGAAAAATAGCACGTATAATACTCCGGAAGTAAATTCCGCTTTGCGGGAAATGTTCCATGGCAAATGTTATATTTGTGAGAATAAGGAAATTACTTCGTATCAAATTGAGCATTTGATACCACATCGTGGAGACAAAGAATTAAAATACGATTGGAAAAATCTTTATCTGGCCTGTGCACATTGTAATAATACCAAACTCGATAAGTACGAGCCAATCTTGGATTGCACAAAGGACAATATAGAAGAGCATATTGCCTTTCGAAAAAGAGGATTTAAGATGCTTGTTGAAACAGCAGTTAGGGGATGGTTCTCCATTTGCAGCTTTCAAGAGATGGCTGATAAGGGACAACAAAGATGCATATCCCGAGTTGCTGGAGTATATTGAGTGAAAAGATATATTTTAGATTTGTCAAACTCAGGAGGATCGGACTTCCTTTGTGGATATTTGTACAGAAACAGAGTATAATAGAAACGGATATTATATTATCTAAAAAAGAACGAAATTAAAGAAATTAGATAATATATTAGCTATAATGAAAAGGGATAGGAGAGCGGATATGCCAGTGGGACTTGTATGGGAAACAGCAGAAGAAATGGATCAACAGTTGGCTGACCGGGTGCGGAATATTCGAAAAAGACGATCCATTTCGCAAGAAAAGTTAAGTCAGATGAGTGGGGTCAGCTTCGGTTCGGTAAAGCGGTTCGAATCGACAGGGAAGATTTCTCTTTTATCACTAACGAAAATTGCAATCGCGCTTGACTGTGCAGATGAAATCCGTGAGATGTTCCGGCAGGTACCCTATAAGAATATTGAGGAGGTTATCCGTGAGAGTAGGTAATTATTTGAATGTTTTATATAAAAATAAACTTGTCGGAGTTCTTGCCCTTACGCGGGAGAAAAAAGCTGCATTTGAATATGATGACGACTGGCTGGAAAATGGATTTTCAATCAGTCCGTTTTCACTGCCGTTAAAAAAGCAGGTTTTTATACCTAAGAAAGATTATTTTCAAGGCTTATTCGGCGTATTTGCGGACAGCCTGCCTGATGCGTGGGGAAACATTTTATTAAACCGTGTATTGAAGAAGAATGGAATGGATCCGGATCGTTTAAGTGTACTGGACAGACTGGCGATCGTTGGAAACTCAGGGATGGGGGCGCTCACTTACAAGCCGGAATATCACATAGAAACGGGCACTTCCCGATTGAATCTGGATGATATGGCAGAGCAGTGTCAGAAAATTTTAAGAACAGAGTATACAAAAGATTTGGATGAACTCTACCGTTTGGGAGGAACAAGCGGCGGCGCGAGACCGAAGATTATGACAGAAATTGACGGAGAGGACTGGATCATTAAGTTCCCGGCGCATGTAGACGGACAAAATATCGGAAAAATGGAATATGATTATTCTGTATGTGCGAAAAAATGCGGAATCAGGATGTCTGAAACACGATTGTTTCCATCGGAAAAATGTGAAGGATATTTTGGCACGAAGCGGTTTGACCGCAGATACAGTGCCGGGGAAGCACAGACGGAAAGGATTCATATGCTGACAGCGGCGGCTTTGCTCGAACTGGATTTTGAACAGCCGAGTCTTGACTATCACAGTCTGATGAAGCTGACAAGGATTCTTACCAATGACTGTGAGACGGACGTGGAAAATATGTTTCGAAGAATGTGCTTTAATGTTCTGGCACATAATCGGGACGATCATTCAAAAAATTTCACTTTTTTATATGATGAAAAGAAAGATGAATGGAGATTAAGTCCTGCATATGATCTGACCTACAGTACAACGTATTACGGAGAGCATACGACAACTGTGGACGGAGAAGGCAGAAACCCCGGAAAGCCGGAGATGCTGGCGGTTGGAATGCAGGCGGGGATACACCGGAAACGGTGCATGGATATGCTGGAAGAAGTGGCAGAATGCGTGCGGCATGACCTGAAAGAGTATTTGTAAAATATGCACCAAAGGGGAAGTGAAGAAATGGAAATAGTCAGATTATTTGGAGCGTATGTGGGGAAATTAAGTGAAAAAGATACGGACTGATCCCGGCAAAGAAAGCGGCGACTGCAGTTCATGCCCTGTTTTTTTCCACTTACCTTAAATGCTGAGACAGTGCTTTCGATATATTGTATAATTGCATTATCAAAAAGGAAGGAGGCCGGGCATGAAGATAAGTGTAGATATCTCTGCAGAGTATAAAGAGCCTTATGCCGTGATTCATACCGATAAGGTTACAGATGTGATACAGCGGATGATCGACATATTCAGTACAAGCGAAATTCCCATAACTGCCCTGCAGAATGAAAAAGAGCTGATCGTTCTGCAGCCGAAAGAAATATACATGGTCAGGATTGAGAATGGTGATACGGTTATTTATGGAGAAAAACAAAAATACCGATCACGAAAAAGACTCTATGAAATCGGTCAGCAGTTAGGAAGGCAGTTTATGCAGATATCAAAGTCAACATTAATTAATCTGTCCTATATGGACAGCATTGAGCCGGGGTTTGGCGGAACACTTTTATTGAAGCTGAAAAACGGTTGCAAAGAATATGTGTCGAGAACGTATCTGCCAGAGTTTAAAAAATATCTTGGATTATAGGAGGCGAAAGCAATGAGAGAAACAGTAAAAGATTTACTTAAGAGTACAGCGATAAGTGTCGGAATGGCAATGGCGATATTTTGTCTTAGTGGGGTGATTTTCGATATTACCTATGGAGGTAATTTCAACTTAGATAATTATCGCTTTACAAAAATGGTAGTAGGGTGCCTGATAGTCGGACTTGGCTTTGGTCTCCCTACAGCAGTGTATCGAAAAGAAAGTCTTCCGATGCCTATCAGAGTCGTTATCCATATGGGAATAGGCAGTATCGTTTATACTATTGTAGCTTATTCTGTTGGCTGGATGGGTTCTGCGGCAACAATCGGACAAGGAATCATCGTTGCGGCTATGCAGTTTGGGATTGCATTCATTATCTGGTTTTTATTTATGAGATACTACCGGGCTGAGGCCAAACGGATGAACGACAGAATACAAGCCATGAAATAATATCACCAATGAAGTGAAATTAGGGAGTATCAGGAAATATGGAAGTTGTTAAGACATTTGGAAATTATGTGGAAAAATTAAGCGAGAAGGATGCAGACAGGGCAAGGTGGCTTTTGAAGACGGGGTGGGAGGCGCAGGATCTGAAGTACCGGTTTATGCCGGATAAACGGCTTCTCCCAGCGGATCAATATCTGGCGCATCTGATGATGTGCACGATGCTGCACCCGCTTCAAAAACCGCAGGAGTCCGCCATGGTAAGTATCTTTACGCCCTGTGAGCTTGTGCAGGAAGCGGGTCTTAGTCCTTATAATGTGGAGAGCTTTTCATGCTATCTAAGCGGTTCCCATGCGGAGCGCGGTTGCCTGCAGCAGGCGGAGAACGACGGCATATCGGAAACGCTGTGCAGCTATCACAAGACGTTTATCGGCGCGGCGCAGAAGAAGATTCTGCCTGCGCCGAAGTGCATTGTATATACGAATCTCATCTGCGATGCCAATCTGCTGACCTTTCAGTACCTGGCAAAGCTGTATGAGGTTCCTTCTTTTGCGATTGACGTTCCGTTTGAGCAGAATGCGGAAAATGTACAGTATGTGGCAGAGCAGCTAAGGGAGCTGGCAGAATTTCTGGAAAGACATACAGGAAAGCGGATCGAAGAGTCTGCCCTGACAGAGCGTCTGCGCCGCAGCAAAAGGACACTGGAAAACATCCAGGAATGCCAGCGGGCGCGGGCAGGGCATTGCATTCCGACGGATCTGAATACGCCGCTTTACAGCAGCATGACAGCGCAGATTTTGCTGGGAACTAAGGAAGAGGAGCGGTACACGGACATGCTGCTGCGAGATATCCGGACGGCTCCGGCGGCGCACGGAAAGAGAATCTACTGGATGCATACGATCCCATTCTGGTCGGATGCGGTGCGGAAGGAACTGTATTACAATGAAAATGCGCAGATCGTCGGGTGTGAGCTTTTACAGACATTCGACCTGGAAGACCGGGAATTTGATCCGGAAAAACCGTATGAAGCGATGGCAGAACGGATGGTCTGGCACAACATGAACGGCAGCGTGCTGCGGCGCATTGAAGCGGGGATCCGCCATGCGAAGGAGACGAACGCGGACGGCGCGGTCTGGTTCGGTCACTGGGGCTGCAAGCATACCCTGGGCGGCGCGCAGCTTGCGAAGAAGAAGTTTGAGGAAGCCCAAATCCCGCTTCTCATTCTGGACGGAGACGGATGTGACCGGAGTCACGGCGGAGAGGGACAGACAGCAACGAGACTGGGCGCTTTTCTTGAGATGCTGGGATGATCATACGGGAGGATACGGATCATGAATAAGACATACTATGTTTGTAAATATACACCGGTGGAATTGCTCACGGCGCTTGGCGGAGAGGGTGTGAATCTGAATGAGATGCCGCAGGGATTCGAACTCGCGGATCAGGTGGCGCACCCAAATTTGTGCGGGTTCGGGAAAGCGCTTCTGGAGGCGGTTATGAGCGGCAAAGTAAAGGAACTGGTTCTTGTGAATTGCTGCGATACGATCCGAAGCGTCTATGATGTGCTGGAGGACAGTGGAAAACTGGATTTTCTCTATATGATTGACATTCTTCATTCGAATGGGGCATGCAGCAGGGAACGGACGGCCTGGCAGTTAAAAAAACTGGCGAAAGCCTATTCAAAGTACCGAGGAGTTCCGTTTCAGGCGGACAGGTTCCGTGCGGCGTTTGCTCCGGTTGAAAAAATAAACGAGCCGCATATCAGCGTGCTGGGCGCACGGATGGGCGACGCGCTTTTTGAAATGGTGCAGAACACGATGCCGCTGCCTGTGCAGAATGACTCTTGTGTGAACAACCGCGCCGTGGGCGCTGTGATGCCGCCGGATACGGAAGATTTTGACGAGCTGATGGACTGGTACGCGGGAGAGCTGCTGGGGCAGATCCCGTGTATGCGTATGATGGATCACACAGGGCGCAGACAGCTTTATAACGATCCGAATCTGCGGGGGATCATTTACCACACGGTGAAATTCTGCGATTTCTACAGTTTCGAATATGCCGAAATTAAGAATCATGCCGCTGTGCCGATCTTAAAGATCGAGTCAGATTATACCGTTCAGAGCAGCGGGCAGCTTTTAACAAGGCTGGAGGCATTTGCGGAAAGTATCGCCCCGACGGAAATGGAAGGAAAGGATAAGAAGATGGGAAAAGGATATTTTGCGGGGATCGACAGCGGCTCCACCAGTACGGATGTGGTCATTCTGGACAAGGAGAGACAGATCGTGACGGGAATCATCCTGCCGACGGGGGCAGGCGCCGCGATCGGCGCAGAGCGGGCACTGGAGGAGGCGCTGCGGGACGCAGGATTGAACCGGGAGGATATCGACGCTCTTGTGACGACGGGATACGGTCGTTCGGCTATTCAGGACGGCGATAAAAGTATTACGGAGATCACCTGTCATGCCCGCGGTGCACACTATCTGGATTCGTCTGTGCGCACGGTGATCGACATCGGCGGGCAGGACAGCAAAGTCATCCGCATCGATGAAAACGGCGGGGTGGAGAACTTTGTCATGAATGATAAATGTGCCGCAGGAACGGGGCGGTTTCTGGAGATGATGGCGCGGACGATGGAGATGAGTCTGGAAGAGTTAAGTACACGCGGGTTGCACTACAGGGAAGATATCACCATCTCCAGTATGTGTACTGTTTTTGCAGAGTCGGAGGTAGTCTCGCTTATCGCGCAGAACAAGGCGACGGACGATATCGTGCATGGTCTGAACAAGGCGGTTGCTGTCAAGACGGCTGCGCTTGCGAAACGCGTGGGCGGGGAAGCTCCTTATATGATGACAGGGGGCGTCTCCAGGAACGAGGGACTTGTGAAAACTTTGGAGGAAAAGCTGGGTGCATCGATGGTTGTCAGCGACAAGGCACAGTTGTGCGGTGCGCTGGGCGCGGCATTATTTGCTGCGGATTTATTCAAAAATTCGTGAAAAAGGTTGCGTTTTCATGACGGTCTGATCTTCTGACAAATTTTTGATATTTTTTATGAATAATTGATATGAATATGGCGCTGTCCGGTGTTAGGATAGCGCCATAATAATTATTACGTACCCCCGGAGGAAGAAAAAGGAAGAAGAATGGAGGAACCATCAATGAAGAAACAAAAAGTAACCCAGAGTGAGATTGACGGCGTACAGTACCGCCGCGCCAAAACATGGCAGATTTTATTGTACGCCTGCAACGGACTGGTAGGCATGAGCGTCTATTCTCTTATCAATATGGCAAGCTACAGCGCCAGTATCGGCTACGGCATCACGACGGCAGTAGTCGGCGTGATCCTGACCTGCACCCGTATCCTGGACGGCGTTACCGATCCGTTGCTTGCATTTGTCTATGACCGTGTGAATACCCGGTTCGGCAAGATCCGTATTCTGCTGATCGCTGGATATCTGATCGAGGCAATCGGACTTTTCTGTATGTTTACGCTGACGTCCGGTAAAGGGTTCGGCGTGCCGACGTTTACACTGACCTATGTGATCTACGTGATCGGGTATACGATTACCAACATGACGGCGCAGACGATCCCGCCGATTTTGACAAATGATCCGAAGCAGCGCCCTACTCTTGGCGTATGGACTACCATATTCAATTATCTTGTTCCGATGGCAATGTCAATCATATTCAGTGTAATTCTTCTGCCGATGTTTGGCGGAGAATACAATCAGGCGTTCCTGTCCGCAGCATGTGCGATTACGCTTGTGATTGCGGGAATCGGTACGATTCTTGTCTGCATCGGCGTCTCCGAGTATGACAAGCCGGAAAGTTTTGCGGGAACAACGAAGAAAAAAGAACCATTAAAAGTCAGCGACATGATTGAAGTCGTAAAACATAATAAGGCGCTGCAGTGTTACATTGCATCGAACGCATCCGACAAGCTGGCGCAGCAGGTGGCAAGTCAGGCTATTATTACGACATTGTTCAGTGGAATTTTGATTGGGAATATGGGACTCGCAACGATCTTAAGCGCAATTTCAATGCTGCCTTCCATTCTGTTCTCGGCGGTCGGAGCCAGTTATGTAGGAAAGCATGGGAGCAAAAAAGGAATTGTGACATGGACGTATGTATCGATGATCATTGTTGCGATACTGGTTGTATTCTTCATCGTGATCGATCCCAAACGGATCGGAGTGATGGGCAGTCCTGAAATGATTATTTTTGTATTATTGACGATTCTGCAGAATGGCGCAATGATGTGTATCACAACCTCTAACACATCGTATATGTCGGATACGATCGACTATGAGCTGGATCGAAGCGGGCGTTTCATCCCGGCGGTTGTGACCGGTACATACAGTCTGATCGATAAACTGATCACGTCAGTAAGCGCCCTGATCGCGACCGGTGCAGTAGCGCTTCTTGGATATACGACGACCATGCCGCAGCCGACAGACGAGCTGACAACACCTATCTTCTGGATGACACTTTTCCTGAAGTATGGTCTGCCGATGATCGGCTGGGCAATCACACTGATCGCGATGCGCCACTGCCCGATCAGCAAAGAAGGCATGGTCGAGGTACAGAAGCGTATCGCAGCGAAGAAAGAAGCAGCGAAGAAAGAGGTTATTGCTGAAAATATGAAGTAAGGAAAGGTGAAATCGGATCTTATATCCGATGAACCGTTATACAGGGCAGTCTGGTCACAGATTTTTGTGCGCGGCGCGGTAATCAGCGGGCGTCATACCGGTTACTTCCCGGAAACTCTGGATAAAGTAGCTGGGGGTAGAGAAACCAAGCTGGTCGGCAACCTCCATGACCGTATGGCTGGTATATGCCAGTAACAGCTTCGCACGTTCAATCCGGGCAGACTTGATGTAGCCGCTGACGGACTGTCCGGTTTCTTTCTGAAACTGGCGGGTGATATAGTATTCGCTGTAACCGGTCAGACTGCCCAGGTCTGCCGCGCGGATCTTTTCCCCCAGATGCAGGTCGATGTAATCACAGCACTTCTGTATCTGGGCGCTGTATGCCGGATTGGAGCGGCGCTTGTGTACGCGCCGGACAAAATCATCGTACATTGTGAGAGGCAGAGCTGCCAGATCATTGTGACTGGCGGCATTTTCTCCGGCCTGAATATAATAATCTCCCAGCGAATAGGCTTCTTCCGGGGACAGTCCGCCTTCGATGGCCGCCCGGCTTACGAGCGTGCAGAAGACGGTATTAGTTGTTTTTTCTCTGCGCAGAAGATCGGTATTTTCCAAAGGAACGCCTTCGCTTAACATCATGGATGTATTCAGTGCGTCCTGATAATCCAGATCGCCGAGACGAACTTTCTCCAGTATGTTCCGTTCCGCAAGGTAGACCATACTGCGGTCACGATAGAGGGTGTCTTTGCTTTCAACGGACAGGGCGGGAACATCATCTGCGGAAGAAAACTGGTATTGGTACAGATCGCAGACGTTCAGATGTTCTCCGGTGACACAGTAGTGCAGCATCAGGACATAGCGGGAGAAAGTGGTGAACGGTACGGCAGGTATTTCATACAGTGCTTCCAGAAAACGCCGCTTCCACGCAACACTGATATCGGATTCTATATGGTTGAGCCATTGTTCGATCGACTTCAGAGAGGCGTCAGAAAAAAAGACCGGTCCGATTGTGTGAACCTGTTTAAGCCAGTCATTTTCCTGTTCGAAAGCCGCACCCCAGACAAGACCGGCTTCTGTAGTGAAGATGAGGGGACTCCGGTATTTCCGGGTATACTTTTTCAGGTAAGAAGAGATGCCGAAAACGGAAAATGCCGCGCCAAGGACAGTTTCACTCGGACAGTTGGATTCCAGAAGATGCCCGTCCTTGTCATAGCGCCAGGTACAGACTTTACTGCCGCAGAGAATCAGTTCGCGGAACAGCGTAAGATTTTGTGTGATGTCCATGGTATTTACCTCCTTGTAGAATCATAGTACACTTTATTTTAACACAAAAAACAATTTTCGGGAAAAAAGTGAAAGGAACTTATCTTATGAGAAAAACAATACTTCTAAATGAAAACTGGCGGTTTGTAAAAACTGCTGATAATGCCTGTGAGGCGACAGAGACGCCGGGCGAAAGAGTGACGTTTCCCCATACATGGAACGCCGCTGACGGACAGGACGGAGGAAACGACTACTACAGGGGAACCTGCTGGTATGTGCGGGAGCTGAAAAAGCCGGAACTCTCCGATGGGGATCAGGTGTATCTGGAGTTTGACGGCGCTGCGATGACGGCGGAGGTTTTTCTGAACGGGGAAATGCTGGCAAGACATGAAGGCGGATTTTCTACATTTCGTGTCAATCTGACGGATCATCTTACGGACGTCAATACGCTGGCTGTTTCTGTGGATAACAGCGATAATACAACGGTTTACCCGCAGAAAGCGGATTTCACCTTTTACGGAGGTCTGTACCGGATGGTGAAGCTGCTTATCGTTCCGGCGGTTCATTTTGAACTGGACTACTGCGGAACGCCCGGGATCAAGGTTACGCCGGTGGTGGATCTGGAGGCGAAGACTGCTGAAGTGACGGTGGAGACGTGGCAGAACGGGGAATCCGTAGAGATTACGACGGCGGGACAGACACAGACCGTGTCCTCTGTGAACGGACATGCGAAAGCAGTATTTATGATTGAAAATGTGCATTTGTGGGACGGACTGGACGATCCGTATCTCTATACTGCTATGGCGTCGCTTCCGAGCGGCGACCAGATTTCCACACGGTTTGGCTGCCGGAAATATGAGATCGACCCGCAGAAAGGATTTCTGCTCAATGGCCGTTCGTATCCGCTCCGGGGCGTCAGCCGCCATCAGGACTGCAAGGGGGCAGGCAACGCACTGACACCGGAACACCACAAAAAGGATATGGAAATCATCCAGGAGATCGGGGCAAATACACTGCGGCTCGCCCACTATCAGCATGCGCAGGAGTTCTACGACTTGTGTGATGAAAATGGATTGGTGGTCTGGGCGGAAATCCCGTATATTACGATGCACATGAAGAACGGACGTGCCAACACGCTTTCCCAGATGAAGGAATTGATCGTGCAGAACTATAATCATCCATGTATCGTAGTGTGGGGACTCTCCAACGAGATTACCGCTGCCAGTGCAGTCAATGAAGATCTGCTGGAGAACCATCGCCTGCTGAACGACTTGTGCCATAAGCTGGACGCAACCCGCCCGACTACGATGGCAAACGTATTTATGCTGGAGACGGACAGTCCGATTCTGGAGATCCCGGATGTGAACAGTTACAACCTGTACTTTGGCTGGTACATTGGGGAGCTGGAGCAGAACGAGGAGTTTTTTGACGAATATCATGCGAAATATCCGGACCGCTGTATCGGTTTCAGTGAGTACGGCGCGGACGCGAACCCGCAGTATCAGAGCGGTACGTCCCAAAAGAATGATTATACGGAAAGTTATCAGTGCGTATATCACGAACACTGCCTCCGGATGATCGAGGAGCGTCCGTGGATCTGGGCAACCCATGTATGGAATCTGTTTGATTTTGCCGCAGACGGCAGGGACGAAGGCGGAAAGCACGGGGAAAACCAGAAAGGACTTGTCACTTTTGACCGGAAACTGAAAAAGGACGCTTTCTATCTGTATAAGGCGGCATGGAATCACAAGGATCCGTTTGTCCACGTATGCGGCAGCCGATATGTAGACCGCGTCGGGGATACGACGGAGATTAAGGTGTATTCCAATCAGAATGAGGTGACGCTGTACAAGGACGGCAGTCCTGTGGAGACGAAATCCGGTCATACCGTGTTTACATTCCAGATCCCGATCACAGGGGAACATACCATTGAAGCACATGCAGAAGGATGCAAAAACAGTGTAATCCTCGTACGCAAAGCGGAAAAAGAAAATCCGGATTATGTATTTGTAAAGCAGTCCCCGGTTACAAACTGGTTCGACGGGGAACTGGATGAGACATGTTATTCAGTCAATGACAAGGTCTCCGATATCCGCAGGAATCCGGAGGCCGGCGCGGTTGTTGACGCCATGATCGCCGAAGGCGCCGCTTCCCGTGGGGATGTGGCAGACTCCGTAAAGGATAATCCTGCCCTGCAGCGCATGATCGGGCGGATCACAATGGTAAGCCTGATGAAACAAAGCGGCGCGGACGAAGAAAGCATTAAACAGATAAACCGTGTCCTGCAGCAATATAAAAAGGCGTAGAAACGGAGAGGGGCACAATTTACAGCGTCAGGAGTGTGCATGATCTCCTGACGCTGACAAAAAACATTCGACGCATTCTTGCTGATATCAATGGTTTCCGTATCTACAGACATATCAACGGCAGTTTTTTGAATTCCGATATTCGGTGGGAGTCATCTGTTCCCTTTCTCGGAATAGGCAATGGACATATTACCGAATACCGGGGCCAGCAGGTATGACAGGCAGATTCGGGCACAAAGGGCCAATATACTGATCAGGCTGGAGAAAAAAAGTTTTCCTATTCCCTCTACATATCCTCTCAGTGCAGTAGAAATACCGTAGAATATGTAGAAGAGCGATATGCTTCTGAAAAATGTCCGTCCGATATCCGCTGCTTCCTGTCCCACACCAAACAGGGCAACAAGTGTACCTCCTGTCAGCGGCATCAGGACGGATAATGCCAGCGATATACATACCATCAGCCAGATACCGGCAGACAGGTAATCCTTTGCCTGTTCATGATCTCCGGCGCCCGTGCTCCGTGCCACCATCGTAGAAATGGCAGATCCCACATTGATAATGGGCAAAAGCATAATCGAGTCGATACGGTATGCTGTAGATACAGCCGCAACTGTGTGAGAGCCAAAGCTGTTCATGAAGTTTTGCAGAACAATGTTTCCGGCGGCATTCACGCAGTATTGAATTGTCGGAGGAATGCCCAGTTTTACTCCCTGTTTGATTGTTCCCCGGTATAGCCATTTCCCTAAAATGGGGAACCGTAAAACCGGATGCTTTTTTATGGAGTACAAGATGATAAAGACCGTCATAACGATTTGCGAGATTACTGTTGCGACCGCAGCACCTGCAACTCCACAGGAAAGTACACCCACCAGAATAACATCTAAGATCACATTGAGAATAGAGGATAAAAGGACAGCATAAAATGATGTTTTGGTATCGCCAACTGCACGAAGGATGGCAGCATAGGTGTTGTAAACAGCGAGAAAAGGAACACCCCAAAGAATGACTCGCAGGTATTCCTCTGATAAAACAAACATATCAGCAGGAGTATCCATCAGCATAAGGATTCGTGAGGAGAAAGCTGCCCCGAATCCGGACAAGAGTGCAAATATCCCGCTTAAAATCAGCAAAAAGGAGGATAGAATCTGTCTGACCTCGTCGGTTCTGTTTCCTCCGCACTGTTTGGCTGCATAGATTGACAGACCAAGCGTAAATCCGGTAATGGCAAGATTGAGGAGGTTGGTCAATGTAGAAGTCGCTCCGATGGATGCTAACGCAGCTTCCCCCAAAACATGACCAACAATAAATGCGTCTGCCCAGTTATAGAGTTGCTGTAAAACCCCGCTCAAAATCAAAGGCAGACTGAAGAAGAGCAAGTCTTTTCCTGAAGCAAGAGACGTTTTCTGAAATTTCATAGCGTTGTTCCTTTCTCAAATCCAAAAGATGAGCCAACACTCTGAATTGCATATTTATTTTTCAATTCCAAAAAAATAACCGTATGCAATAGCCTTGCATACGGTAGGTGCTCACCCGAAATATTTATTATGTTGTTCATTGTATCCAAGGACTGCTCAAATGTCAAGTGAATCGACCGAATTTTGTGGTGCAATGGGTGCGGAGCTGTTTCTTTCTTCATAAATCTCTTTCAGGTCATCAATTGCCATTTCAACATCAAGCGTATGGAAACCAAGCCAACAATCGTTCATTGTTGTGGCGTCTGCAGTTTTATATATTTCACGGCTGGATTCATTGGTGTAATAATGCCAGTAGCGGTAGACATATCCGGTCCAGTACATTACTTCTAAAGAATAGAGCGTACCGGCTTTTTTGAGTCCGCAGACTTCATCATCTAGTTCTTCAAGAATATATTCCTCACCCGCCCACTGCAGCCGGTCATAGACGTCGTCAAGGGCGGCAGCAGCTTTACTGTTCATAAAAGATTCGATAAAAGCAGGACAATCGAAACCGCCTTTTTGTGCGAGTTCAAATAATCGTCCCTGTATATCGCAAAGCTGACGCTTATCAAGAGTAAGAGTTTTCATTCTATTCACCTTCCTCTAATATTTCATCAAAGAACCGGCCTTCACGGCGATATTTCCGGCAAATCTCATCTGCCATTGAAATACCTTTCGCGCGGTTGGCTTCACTTTCTTGCTTTAGTTTATTACATTCAAGTGGAGTAAGTTTATGCTCTTCAAGAATAGTTATTTTTTCACAGGCTTTTGATGTTAAGGCTACATATTGTTTCCCTAGCTGTAGTGCCGAAAGACTGTGGATAAGTGCGGCATCTGTAATCTCTCCATTGAAAAAACGATCCAGAACAACGAACATCCTGTCATTGGCAATATAACCGATGATCATGTCACAGCCGTTACTCAAGTCTGCAAAATGGTGATAAATCGTTGTATGTTTCATATGCTCCATTTTACCGCGGTTATATGCAACCAATAACGCCCAGTCTAACCCGACTTCTACATTAAGAATATTGAGACCTGAGAGATTCACATTTAGTGTATATATTTTTGCATGAGGATAGTTGCATATCAGCGTAAGCGGCTGCGCCCGATCCGTCCCCATATAAAATCCTTTTCCAAAATCACAGCGTTCCCGGCTTATAGGAGCAATTTTCCCGTGAATTCCCGATTTTGATCCATGATAGAGCGTTACGGTTTCCTCTATTTTGACAATCTGTGTTTTTTCAAAATTCTGACGATCCATACCAGTTATTTTTGCCATAAGGATACCTCCCAGCTTTATTTGATATTATTCCGCATTTCTCATCGGTTCCAATTCGATCACCGCTCCGCCTTTCAAACGGGATTCTTCGGCAGCCAGCGCACAATAATGACTTTCCATGGAACGTTCTACAGAGGTTGTACGGTTATTTGGATCTTTTCCTTCGATGATCATATCCAGAAATTCTTCCACCATACGGATGTCTCCGCCGCCGTGCCCGGAAAAATCTGACGCGATCTTGCTGATATCGATGGTTTCCGTATCTTTTCCAAAAACTGTGATCCGAAGTGTATTCTCTGCCATATCAGCGATGATCTCACCATTTGTCCCCATAAACTTGGCATAGCGGCTTCCGGTTGCAGTAAACGCACACATGGTATGGCTGATTGTAGATCCGTCTGTCATATTCAGGTTCACGATCTGATGGTCTACTACATTATTGTCACAATAGAAGACACACCGGCCATACGGACCGGTCTGAATCGCTTCCCGGATGCTTTCTTCCGTCGGATGTAAAGTAAGGACGTCCAGCGGCCATTCTCGATTTCCGCTTCGGAATCCGGTTTTTTTATTATCCAGATATATTTTTTCAGCGTCAAAAGGACAGGTCTCTTTTGCTTTACAGCCGTCCAGACAACGCTTTGCAGCGCCTTTCGGCGCATGTGCCTCATTAAAAAGATAAGTGCTTCCATACGAGGAAACAGATTGGCATGTTTTGCCTGTGAGCCATAAAAGCAGATCCATGTCATGACAGCATTTCTGCAGGATCATGGGACTGGTGGTGTCAGAATTTCTCCAGTTTCCCCTGACAAAGCTGTGCGCCTGATGCCACCAACCCACATTTTCAATGGACATGACAGAAACAATCTCGCCGATCGTACCGGAATCGATCACTTCTTTCAACTTTGAGTAAAAAGGCGTATAACGGAGTACATGGCAGATGACAACCCGGCGGTCGCATTCCCGTGCAACTTTGACCAATTCTCTGCATTCGTTCAAATCCGGAGAAATCGGTTTTTCCAACAGTAAATGATATCCTTTTTTCAGCGCGGGGATCGCCTGCCGCACATGCTGCCGGTCCTGCGTTGTGATGAACATGACATCAGCCAGCTTGTCCTGTGCGATCATCTCCTCCGCACTGGAAAAACATGCTTCTTCCGGCACGTGATATTCCCGTGCAACCTCCGCAACCTTCGCCGGATCAATATCCGCGATTGCCACAATCTCCATTTTATCCGGGAAAAGCTTCGCTGCCGGGGCATAGGTATCCTTTCCCCTGCTGCCAAGTCCCGCTAAAGCTACTTTTAATCTCTTGCTCATAAAGTTAGTCCTCCGGTATTTTCATAAAAAGTTCATTTCACAATCCACTTTCCACTTCTGTTAGAACCTTCTCTTTTTAGTAATCCGTCTTCTTGTAATTCTTTCATGACTTTTTGAACTTGTTTCCTTGTAAGATCAAATTCTACCATGAGCTTAGATTGCGTAATCGTTGGATTTTCTGCCAATCTAAGCAATATATCTTGTTTTTTTCTGCACCTTTTTTCGGCTCCTTTTCGGCTCCTTTTCAGCTCCTTTTCGGCTCCTTCTTGATTATTGTTCATTTGAGTGTCTTTCAAGAATGCTTCATGCACAAATAGTCTTGAAATAAAATAGCTATGATCATCATCTGCCTGTCAGATACCGTTTAAAGCGGTGTCAGCATATGAGGGAGTCTTTCTGGAATGATAATAGTCCGGCACAGAATGAAAATGGTTCAAATTTCATCCCAGGAAACGACCGGATGAATTCATCTGCTGCAAAATAACTTTCATCCGGATCCCATTCCTTACCGATTAATATTTTTTGATGCTCCAGTTCCATGCGTGTTTCAAACGCCACGTCGCCGATATAGAGTGAACCGCCATCTTTCAATAGGGGCAGAAGGTCTTTTATGAACGAAACCTTCTGATTGTCCGACAGATGATGTAATGAATAAGTGGCAATTATTGCATCATATTTGTTCCGCATCAGTTCCTCTACAAGTCCATTTGAAAAATCACCCTGATATAAGTTTGCTTCAGGCATTTTTGCTCTTGCCGATGCAATCATCTTTTCAGAAAAATCCTGTCCCCAGATATAGCAGCCGTGCTCATATAATTTGCCGGTAAGAAAACCTGTACCAAATCCGATATCCAGCACAGTGGGCCGCTCTGTCATTAGCACTCTATTGTAAATTTCATTTAGAATCTGCTTATATCCGGCAAATGGATAGGTATGCTCTTTGTCTGATAAATCAACACTCTGATCATATTCATCTGCCCATAAATCAAATCCAGTTTGATCAAGCATATATCAATGTCTCCTTTCACATAGAAACCTTTCCAAGTGTTTCTATTATATCATTTGGAAATGGACTTTTCCATGGGTTTGTAAACTTTGCGGCAGTGTTTAGGGAGCGGATTTTTTATTATAAAACCGGCTCGATCACCGCCCGAAAATATCGATCTAATTCTTCCGGCGTCTGTTTCATGTTTCCTTTTATCCACCACAATACCATTTCCACAAAGCTGCCGGAAATGTGGTTGACTAAAAAATCTTGTGGAATATCCATATTATGATTCCGGTTTTGGTTTACGAACTGATCCTGGATCAAGTCATTTAAACTGTCTTTGAAATACCGCAGAAAAAGTTCGCTGCTTTCACAGGAGAGCAAACCGAGAATGTTATTGTCATTTTCCTGTAAATGCTGCAATAAATGACAAAAAACAGACTCAGGCGCATTTTTGTCGGAATATAATCCATGAGTATGGGTGCAATCCATTGCGCTATTGATAATGTGGCTGAATAATTCTTCACACAAGGCTTTCAGTAAATCATCTTTTGTTTCAAAATGTGCATAAAACGTGGTACGTCCTACGTTAGCCAGATCAATGATTTCCTGTACGGTAATTCTGGTATAACTTTTTTCTGCCAACAGGGTGCTGAACGCATGAAAGATAGCGGCTCTTGTTTTTGGCTGTCGTCTGTCCATAATACCTCCCGATAAAATGGATGCATGTTCATTACGAAAGGTACAATTTTGATAATGTGTTCGGTAACGAACATGCAATGAAAATTATCCATTGTTTTTTTGCATTCATTTCTTCATAATAGAAACAGAACAAAATGTTTTGTATTGCATTTATTGTACTGTATTTCACTCAAAAAGTCAATGAATAGGAGGCAACTATGATGTTAAAGAAAATCAATGATTTCCTGGCAGGATTGCCGATGACGATTGTCGGCGGTGTTTTTTTGGCTCTTAGTTTTGTTCTTCCGAGAGCAGGAGTAAACCTGCCTGTAGACCCTGCGTGGGTCACTATTATCATATGCGGGATACCGCTTTTATATCTGGCGGTATGGAGAACAATTCATAATCATGGAATTAGTAAGATTTCTTCGGCTCATCTGATCTGTATTGCTATGGTGGCCGCGATTGCAATCGGAGATTTATTTGCGGCCGGGGAAGTAGTTTTTATCATGGAGATTGGCGCTCTTCTGGAGGATGCTACTACGAACCGGGCGAAAAAAGGACTGAAGAACCTGATCAGCCTTGCGCCTGCAAAGGGACGCAGGATCAAAGACGGCAAAGAAGAAATGATACCGGCGGAGGAGATCAGGCAGGGAGATATTCTTCGTATCCTGCCCGGTGAAACCATTCCCGTTGACGGTAAGATCATAAGTGGTGAAACCTCGGTTGACCAGTCGGTCATGACGGGCGAATCCCTGCCGGTCGATAAAGGAATCGGGAAAGAAGTTTTCTGTGGAACTATCAACCGCTTTGGTTCGATAGATATTTCGGCAACAAAAGTGGGGGAAAACAGTTCTTTGCAGAAATTGATCCGCATGGTACAAGACGCAGAGAATAAACAGGCTCCGATGCAGCGGATTGCCGACCGGGTTGCAAGCTGGTTGGTACCGGCTGCCCTGCTCATTGCAATTTTGTCCTATGTGTTTACCGGAAATATTATTACAGCCGTGACGGTGCTGGCTGTATTTTGTCCCTGCGCTCTTGTGCTGGCAACGCCCACCGCGATTATGGCGGCCATTGGTCAGGCGACGAAACACGGCGTTATTATTAAATCGGGAGAAGCTCTTGAAAAAATGGGGAAGGTAGATACGATTGCTTTTGATAAAACCGGCACATTAACCTATGGCCGTTTAGATGTCAGCGATGTGATCTCGTTTGACGAGTCGATCAGCGAACGGGAGCTGCTTCTTCTGACCGCTTCCGCCGAAGCCAGGAGCGAACACCCATTGGGGAAAGCCATTGTAACTTGTGCGAAAGAAAAAGAGATTCCGCTGATAGAATCGACTGCGTTCCGAATGACCACAGGAAAGGGAATCTTTGCAGAGGTCAAAAATTGCAGATTGCTTTGCGGCAATGAAAGATTCCTGAATGAAAATGAGGTTCCGGTTGATAATGATGTTCAGGAGATATTGGAGCGGCTGCGTGAGGAAGGAAAAGCCTCTATTCTTGTAGCGGACCATCAAAAATGCATCGGCGTGATCGCTCTTTCTGACGTATTGCGCCCGGAAGCAAAGGATATGGTTTCGCGTCTGTCGGATATGAACACCCGCACGGTTTTGCTTACCGGCGATAACAGAAAGACGGCGGATTATTTTGCACGGCAGGTCGGTATTTCCGAGGTACGGGCAGAACTTTTGCCGGAAGAAAAAGTGCAGAGCATTGAGAATCTGCAGGCAGAAAATCATAAAGTCTGCATGATCGGCGATGGCGTCAACGATGCCCCGGCTCTGAAAACGGCGGATGTGAGCGTGGCTATGGGAAGTATGGGGAGTGACATCGCCGTAGATGCTGCGGAGGTTGCCCTGATGAGTGACGACATTTCTAAAATTCCATATTTGAAGCGTCTGTCCAATGCAACCGTTAAGACGATCAAGGTCAGCATCACGCTGTCTATGTGTATCAATTTTGTGGCGATTATATTATCTTTGATGGAGGTGCTGACGCCTACTACCGGCGCATTGGTACATAATGCCGGTTCCTGCTTTGTGGTACTTATTGCGGCGTTACTGTATGACAGAAAATTTGAGTAATGGTAAACAAACTTCAGCCTATGCTGTCTGCTGCTTCTTCGGCAGGGATATTACTTTGAACGAACTGCGCGATCAGGGTTACAAAGGGTTCTATGTTGCTATTGGCGCCCAGGGCGGAAGAAATTTTGCAGGAAAATGGCAAAGTAAAAGGCGTAGTGTTTAAACGTTGTGTTGCAGTGAAGGATGGCGCGGGCAGATTTCATACGTCTTATGATGAGAATGATACGATGACAGTAGAATGTGATTATGTGCTGGCAACGATCGGTCGATCGATAGAATGGGGAAATCTTTTGGATGGCAGTATGGTAAAATTGAACCGCAACAAGACTGCACAGGCAGATTCGTGGACCTATCAGACAGAAGAACCGGATATCTTTGTTGGCGGTGATGCCTATACCGGACCACGTTTCGCGATTGATGCTATTGCAGCCGGTAAAGAGGGAGCGGAATCTTTGCACCGGTATGTATGGGAAGGCCACAGCCTGACATTAGGAAGAGTGAAAAGAGATAATTATCATTATATTGACAAGAAGAATCTGGAAGTTGGTGAATATGATACGGCGAAACGCCAGAAACCAGCTGTTGACCGGAATAAGGCAGGAACATTTGCAGATGAGAGAATGACATTTACAGAGGAGCAGGTGAAGATTGAAACGGCAAGATGTCTGGGATGCGGCGCTGCCAGAGTAGACCAGAATATCTGTATCGGCTGTGGTTTGTGCACAACGCGCTGTAAGTTTGACGCAATTCAGTTGAAAAGACAATATGACGCCTGGGGTGTACCCTATGAAAATCTGGTCGGCGCTATTGTAAAAGATCAGGTGAAAAAAGTAGGAAGAACCATCGCCGGACTATTTTAAGAAGGAATAGCAATGCATGAGATAGGAGTATTAACAAAAGCCATTAAGATGGTGGAAGAAGTAGCGGAACAGAACCAGATCACAAAGGTAAAATACATTACACTGGAGATCGGTGAACTGACAGGATATCTGCCGGTGTTTTTTGAAAAGTATTTTCCAATCGTGACAGAGGATAAGCCTGTGGTACGAGATGCAGAATTGAAGATACAGATCGTACGGGGAGAGGCTTTGTGCAGGGAGTGTCAGACCTTGTATAATGTGGTGAGACATCAGGGTCGCTGTCCGAAGTGCAAAAGCCGGGAAAAGCAGATCCTGGGAGGACAGGAGTTTCTGGTGAAAGAAATAGGTTACTGATATTGATTCATCATCGGGGAAATCCCGGAGATCATCGCAGAATCCATTTACCCCATCTCTCAATCATCGAGAGATGGGGGATTTGTCGTTGAAGATGTTTTCCTTGACGCGGGAATATAAGGAGTGTTATAATTTAACTCACATATCGGGGAAGAGGAATCGAAACATTCCGATCATTTTATCATCATTATTCTATGATTTTATCAATTGAACAAAGGAGAAACATATGGATTTCAGAGACGGAGAGTATACATTGGAGGATTACTATGCACTGCCTGATGATCTGCGGGTGGAACTGATCGATGGTTCTTTTTGCACCATCTGTGTAGATAGCTTCGCAAATCTGCTTGACGTGTTTCTCCAAATATTAAATCCGGTGCTTTGACTTTGGCTATTTACTTTTGTGCTAATTTCAGATATAATGTTAGCACGAAAGGAATGATAATATGAACCGATTTGAACAACTCGACCAACTGATGAAGGAACATGGCGGCACGATCCAGACCTTTCAGGTGTTGGAGGCCGGAATCAGCAAGCCCGTCTTTTATGCCTATGCAAAGGAAAAAGGACTGGAACAGGTGGCGCATGGCGTTTATGTTGCACCGGACGCCTGGACAGACGCGATGTATTTATTACATCTGCGCTGCGGGCAGGCTGTATTCTCCCATGAAACGGCGTTGTTCTTCTACAATCTGACTGACCGGGAGCCGTTGCAATATTCCGTTACCGTCAAGACCGGCTACAATCCCTCCCGGCTTCGTGAGGACGGTATTCAGGTTTATACGGTAAAAAGGGAGCTGCATGAGGTGGGAATGACCACCGGGCAGACCCCATTCGGCCATACGGTGCCGGTTTATGATATGGAGCGGACAATCTGTGATTTGATTCGCAGCCGGAGCCGTATAGAAATCCAAGTGTTTCAGGATGCCTTAAAGCAGTACGCCCGGAGAAAAGACAAGAACCTGCGGACACTGATGCAGTATGCAGCCATGTTCCATGTAGAAAAAATGCTTCGGCAGTATTTGGAGGTACTTCTGTAATGATAACAACAGCAAGACAGTTAAAGGATTTGATTCGCAACCTTTCTAAGAAGAAATCTGCGGACGCGCAGATTTTGATGCGGAATTATATGATGGAGCGTTTTTTGGAGAGAATCGCTCTTTCAGACTATAAGGACAGGTTTATCTTAAAGGGTGGGATGCTGGTGGCCGCAATGGTCGGTCTGGATGCCCGCTCCACGATGGATTTGGACGCTACGGTAAAAGGGGCTAATGTCAGCGTGGAGGATGTGGAAAACATCATATTTTCCATTCTTTCGGTTCCGCTGGAGGACGGTGTGGAGTTCCGTGTGAAGCGGATCTCCGAGATTATGGAGGAGGCGGAATATCCGGGCGTCCGCGTCAGCCTGGAAACCACCTTTGACGGTGTGCGGACGCCGTTAAAGATCGACATTTCCACAGAGGATGTGATTACGCCCCGCGAAGTCCGGTACAGCTTTAAGCTCATGCTGGAGGAACGCTCCATAGAAGTGTGGGCCTACAACCTGGAAACGGTGCTGGCAGAGAAACTGGAGACGGTTATCAGCCGAAATGTCACTAACACGCGCATGCGGGATTTTTACGATATACATATCCTCCAGCAAATCTATGGGGAAAGCCCGGTTATGGAAAAGCTCTGGCAGTCCTACCAGAAGAACTATTCCTATGCCACGGATCTCTCCTGGCATACGGTCATGGATTCCGTCAGGGCTTTATATCGGGCAGGAGGCAGCATATGAATAATGGGAAGCTGATCGGCAGGGTTCACTCTGCCATGTATCACCAATGTCAGAGATGGGATTATGCGGCTCCGGTAGATGTGCTGATGGACATAGGTGTGCTGTCGAAGAAGAAATATGAGGACTGGACGTACTTTGTTGATTCCAAAAGAATCGAACAAAGAAAGGCCGAAAAGGAAAACCAATCAGAATAAGAAAACATTAAGATAGTGGAAGAAGTAGCGGAACAGAACCAGATCACAAAGGTAAAATACATTACACTGGAGATCGGTGAACTGACAGGATATCTGCCGGTGTTTTTTGAAAAGTATTTTCCAATCGTGACAGAGGATAAGCCTGTGGTACGAGATGCAGAATTGAAGATACAGATCGTACGGGGAGAGGCTTTGTGCAGGGAGTGTCAGACCTTGTATAATGTGGTGAGACATCAGGGTCGCTGTCCGAAGTGCAAAAGCCGGGAAAAGCAGATCCTGGGAGGACAGGAGTTTCTGGTGAAAGAAATAGGTTACTGATATTGATTCATCATCGGGGAAATCCCGGAGATCATCGCAGAATCCATTTACCCCATCTCTCAATCATCGAGAGATGGGGATTTGTCGTTTATCGTTGATGCTTGTTGAAGAGTATTTTTCTGCTTGACGCGGGAATATAAGGAGTGTTATAATTCAACTCACATATCGGGGAAGAGGAATGGAAACATTCCGATCATTTTATCATCATTATTCTATGATTTTATCAATTAAGGGTCCCAGTATGAAAGTAACAAGCAAACAGGTGTAACAAACATAAGAAAGGGGAACTGCCGGGATATATGGAAAAACAGGGTTGTAAATAGCAAAAAGCAACAAATAAAAACAAGAGAACAAAGGAGAAACATATGGATTTATTGAAAATGAGGCAAGAATTGGAAAAAACAGGATACACATCGAAACAACTGGCGGAGATGTCAGGTATATCTGTCGAGACCGTTGAAAAATTATTTTCGGGGGAGATCAAATCTCCGTCATATGAACTACTGAATGCGATTGAAAATGTTTTGAAACCGGAAAAAAATGTGGATTATGTGAAAGAAGCCAGTGCTGAGTATGCGCTCAGAGACGGAGAGTATACCTTGGAGGATTACTATGCACTGCCCGATGATCTGAGGGTGGAACTGATTGACGGTTCTTTCTATGTGATGGAAGCGCCGGCAGTGAATCATCAGGCGATGCTGGTGGAATTGCTGGTAACAATTCGCAATTTTATTCGTCGGAAAAAGGGGCGGTGTAAAGTGTTTTGTGCCCCGATCGATGTACAACTGGATTGTGATAACAAGACCATGGTACAGCCGGATATCTTGATTCTGTGTGATGAAGAGAAGCGCAGAGAAAAGTGTATTTATGGCGCACCGGATTTTGTGGTGGAAATCTTGTCTAAATCCACAAGAACAAAGGATATGAATGTAAAACTCAGGAAATATAGAGGTGCGGGCGTCAGAGAATACTGGATGGTTGATATGGAAAGAGAAGTTGTGATTACTTACTTTTTTGAACAGGGAGAGACTCCTGTAATTTACAGAATGGGGGATCGTGTGCCTGTGCAGATTTTTCAGGGCGAATTGGAGATTGATTTTCAGGAAATTTTGGAAAATGCGGAAATATGACAGGATTAAGGCTGATTACGTAAGCTGTGTGGATTGGGAAATCGGAAATCCTTATACAATAATATCATGAGCTAGTAATATTCGTCTCGACTTTCTTTACAAATGATATTTTTTTAAACAACTATGTTATAATCTGTTTAAACATTTAATCAAAAGGAGATGACCGATGAATACTCCGGAAGATATTATGAGGCTGGAAAGAGAGTTTAAAATCTGTCAGAAAGCATTAACAGCAATAGGCGACGAGACAAGGCAGCATATATTAATGATTATGCTGGAGGGCGAATGCAGTGGAAGCCGAGTTGTAGATATTACCAAAAAGACTAATTTATCCAGACCTGCAGTTTCACATCATATGCAGATTCTAAAAGAAGCTGGATTCGTTAAAGTAAGAAAAGAAGGTACAAAGTTTTTTTATTATTTGGACATGGATGACAATGAAATCAACCGCCTTTGTAAGTTATTTGAAGATATCAGACAGATACTGAAAGAAGTACCAGATCGGAGTGGTGAAGAATTATGATCAATATACTCAAGTGTGGAACTACCATTGTAGATGAAGCTCTTCCCTTGTCGAATAAATCTAAGAATCCATTTGCCTATACGGGAATTGCAAGAGGAAAAAAGCACAAAATTGAAGTGCCGGTTACAGCATTGCCTCCCCGGGGAAGTTACTGGAAGGGCAGGTGCATTAAACAGAGCAACCAGAGTGGTTCTTGTAGTTCTTGGTGTTGTGATACTGAGTGTAAATTATTTATTTTAGAAAGAAGGCTGGAACATGATTTATAGTTTTTCGGGAACAGGAAATTCTTTGTGGGCTGCAAAGGAACTGGGGAGATTATTACAGATGCCTGTAGAAAGTCTGTTGAAATACAGAGAGACCTCTTTAAATTGTCGGCAGGAAAATGTGCTGGGTTTTGTTTTCCCTACATATATGGGAGATATTCCGTGGATTGTGAAAGAAATTATGTGGAAAATAGAAATTTCAAAAGAAAGTTACATATTTCTTGTTATGACATCTAATAAAGGGGAGAGTGGACGCTCTTTCCAGAGTATAGATGAGATTTTATATATGCGGGGAAGTCATTTGAGTGCTGGATATAATTTGCAGATGCCGGGAAATTGCCTGATTAGTTCAGAAAGAGAGAATCAGATGCGGCTGAAAAATGCCCCGGCGGTTTTGAAGAAGATAAGTGAAAGTATTCAGAGAAGAGAGAAGAATTATCAGTCAACTGGTAGTAAGCCGGGAAGCCAGTTCGTGGAAAACAGTTATTTTTATGGGACACATTCATTGAAAAGGCTGACTTTTATGAAGAATTTTAAGATTACAAAAGAATGTAATGGATGTGGAGTGTGTGCAGAAGTCTGTCCGGTAAATAATATTACAATAAAAGAAGGAAAAGCGGTACATGGGAATCAGTGTGCTGCCTGCTATGCTTGCCTGCATTGGTGTCCGCAAAAAGCTACAAAATTAAAAGTACCTACATTGGGAAATAGACCGCAGTACCATCATCCGGAAATTACGTTACAGGATATAAAGCGAATGAAGGGGGAAGAACTCAGATGATCTTATACTTTAGTGCATCTGGCAATAGCCGATTTGTTGCAGAGTCAGCAGCGGAAATGTTGCCGAATGAATATAGTTTGCCTTAATGAACGGATTAAAAAGAAGGATTATAGTGAGATCTATTCTGACAAACCATTTATTCTCGTCTGTCCGGTTTTTGCATGGCGTATTCCTAAAATCGTGGAAGAGTATCTTATGAATACAACCCTTTCAGGGAATGATAAAGTGTATTTGCTTGTTACAACCTGTGGCTCATCCGGTAATACAGGGGGATATGCCGAGAAGTTTTTTACAGAATTAGGAAAGAAATGGATGGGGTGGCATACCTTTTATATGCCTGGAAGTTATGTTGCGTTTATGGAAAATCCGGATTTGGAGCATGCGGAAGAGATGAACGCGACTGCTAGAAAACAGTTAAAGACGTTGACTCCTTTGATTAAAAATGAAAAAGTATTTAAAGACTTTAAAGTTACAAATGCCGGGAAATTTATGAGTGCAGTGGCGAATCCTTTCTTCTATCGGTACATTATTGGCAGAGATGGATTCTATGCAACAGATCGGTGTATTGGCTGTGGAAAATGCTCCGAAGTCTGCCCATTGAATAATATTGATATCGTTAATCATAGACCACAATGGGGAAGTAAATGTACACATTGCATGGCCTGCATACATCAATGTCCTAAACAAGCAGTTGAATTTAGAAAAATATCTGTGGGAAAGAATCGATATTATAATGGTGGAGGAAAGTAGCTTTTTGAATAAGATAAAAAACAGATGGCATTATGCCATGAGAAGATAACAAATACCCGAAAAGATTATCTGCACAAGATATCTCATGAAATCATCAACAAAAATCAAGTAATAGTTTTATAGACACGAAAGATTTGTCTGTAAGGAAATGAATGTTTTGCACGGATCAGGAAGGCAAAGAACTATACGCAGGCGCAGATTGCAGACAGGCTTGAGATTTCCCGTTCTACTTATGCGAATTACGAAGCCGGGAAGCGTTCGCCGGATCTGGAGATGCTGGACAAGATCAGTCAGGTGCTGGACGTTTCGCTGGATGAGTTGTTCGGAAGATGTCCGAAGAATATGCCCAGGGTGATTTGCGAATCCAAAGTTCCATATGGTGTGAACCGCACGCCTGCTTCTGACCGGGCGGCAGCGGCAGAGACTGTATCTGAAGTGAATACGAAGCGCGGCAGAAAAAAAGGACTGGCAATCGGAGTGCAGGATTTCCGAAAAATCCGGCAGAGCGGAAGCTATTATACGGATAAGACCCGGATGATCGCGGAATTTTTGGACAATGAGACGGTAGTTACCCTGATCACCCGTCCGAGACGGTTTGGGAAGACGCTGAATATGTCTATGTTGGCGGAATTTCTGGATTGCACGAAGGATTCACGGGAGATTTTTGAAGGAACAGAGATCACAGACAGCAGATTCGCGGAAGAGATGAACCGGCATCCGGTGGTGTTTTTTACATTTCATAATGTAAAGGGAAGTACGAAGGGGTTTCTGTTACGAAATTTGTTTCAGGCATTGTATGAATATTACGGCGAGGAAGTCTATATTCTGATTGATGAATATGACACTCCGTTTATCGAGGCACATGTCCATGGATATTATTCCGAAATACATGATACTCTGGCAATTTTATTAAGTTCTGCTCTGAAAGGAAATCCTGCTTTGAAAAAAGCAATGTTGACGGGTATCTGTTTGATACAACGGAAGTATATAATCTATGGTCTGTGATCAATTATGCGTCCCGGAAGCGGCTGGAACCATATTGGGTCAATACCAGCGAAAATAAGATGATCCGTGATGCAATGGATCAGTGTGGAGAAGGATTCCGGAAAGAATATGAGGAACTGATCTCACAGGGACGGGTAACTTCTTTCGTACAGATCGAGACATCTTTTTATGAATATCAAAGCAGCGAGTCTTTGTGGGGACTTTTGATCAATGCAGGAATGGTGACGGTCGAGGAAATCGTAGATATGGATCTGTATACGCTGCGGATACCGAATCAAGAGGTGGGGCGTGCATTCCGCGGACTTACGGCTCATCATCTGCATGTGAGCGAGGGAGATTATTTTAAAATCAAAAAATGGAAAATATCCGAATGCCATTATGGAGTTCAAATATACAAAAGACGAAAAGGAAGACCTGCATCATCTGGCAAAAGAGGCGGTCCGGCAGGTGAAGGAAAAGATATATGACTCAGGGATAAAAGGGGAAGTATGGTATATGGGACTTGCACACTGCGGGAAGGACGCAGAGGTTGTGTGGGAATTGGCAGAATAATAAATGTGCCGGTGCCAGAGAATACCGGATGGTTTCTAACAGCCGTTTACTTCTTGTGTGCTTTCCGATACTCCCTTGGCGTCATGCCACAATCTTTTTTGAACAGAGCTGTATCTCCAATTCCATGGGATGTGGAACCGGCACGCTCTGACTGTTGTATATAAATCCGGGAAATGCTATTCCCACGTGATTTTTTTATCGATCCGTGTCCTGAAAAACTGAATCAGCGGTCCGTTAAACAGGGCGTTGAGCAGAGTTCCGATTCCGAGAATCGTCCATATGTTATTTCCGGACGCCAGACAGAACAGCACACCGATTACCAGAGCTGTAATGTCGGAAGTGATTCTTGCGATATGAAACGGAACTCTTTCTTTACTTAACTTTTCAATAATCAGCGCTACACTGTCATATGGCGCGATCCCCATATCTGCTTTCATATAGAGCGCAACTCCCATTGCGGCGAACAGGGTGCCGATCAGTAAAGCAACAATACGGAGCGGCAAGGTCATTTCAATCTTCCCGAGATCCTGTACCAGCCAGCAGAGGAAGTCGGCAATGTATCCCACACACACCATATTGACGATGGTACCCGCCCCGATACAGTGGCGGACTGTGAAAAATACGACAATCAAAATAGCGAAATTTGCAATCAACTGCCATGTGCCGAAACTAAGACCGATACATCCGCTGATACCCAGATTCATTCCGGTAAAGGAATCTACACCAAATCCGCTTAAGCGGTAACCCGCAACGCAGATGCTGATCAACAGGATTCCGAACACCATGAAAAGGGAACGCAGAATGAGATCCCGGGTAGATTTTTTCTTCATATCTTATTGCTCCTTTGCTTTTAAAATGTAAATTCTGGACTCAAAGTCTGTGCACGGAGACTTGTCGGCCGGAACTTCTCCGACAGTTACGTCGGAAGTGATAAGTCCGAGATTCATCAGTTCATCTCCGTAATGCAGTGTTCCGCTCGCCGTGTTTTCATAGAGCGTATCAGGCAGCAGTCCCTGAAGCTGAATTCGTGTATATGGCGCATTTACTACGTTAAGAACCCGGTACCAGCCGACAAGTGCAGTCTTTTTGTCTTCGCTGACTACCATCCAGATTGTTTCATTTCCCTCAAAAGGACTCTTTAGCCGGTAAAAAGTTCCGAATTGCAGAAGACTCCTGTACTTTTTCATAAATGCAACCTGCGCTTTGACTTCTTCGATTTCTTCCTCTGTCAGTTTGTTTAAATCCAATTCATAACCAAATGTTCCGAAATAGGCGACATTTGCCCGCGTGTGGAGCGGTGTGTTTCGGAACAACTGATGGTTCGGGATGACGGAAACATGGCTTCCGATGGAACTGATCGGATAGCAGAGGGAAGTTCCGTATTGAATTTTCAGGCGCTCCACCGCGTCGGAATCATCACTTGCCCAGCCTTGCGGCGCATAGTAGAGAAGTCCGGGATCGAATCGTCCGCCGCCGCTTGCACAGGATTCGAACAGTACCTGTGGAAATGTGGAGGTCAGGCGGTCATACAGGTTGTACAGTCCCAGAATATAGCGGTGGAATACTTCGCCCTGCCGGTCTGCGGGAAGAGCGCAGGAGTAACACTCCGTAATACTCCGGTTCATGTCCCATTTAATATAAGAAATCTTTGCTTCGGATAAGATCTTTGCCATCATATCATAGATGGCATCGACCACTTCCTGCCGGGAAAAGTCCAGTACGAACTGATTTCTTCCGTGTGAAGCATTCCGCTTCGGGGTCTGGATGATCCAGTCCGGATGGGCGCGGTACAGGTCAGAATCCTTGTTGACCATTTCCGGCTCAAACCAAAGACCGAATTTCATTCCCAGCGCTTCAATCCGTTCCGAAAGTCCGGTGATCCCGTTTGGCAGGCGGTCTGTGTTGGCAAACCAGTCTCCCAGACCCGCGCACTCTCCGCAGCGCGCACCGAACCATCCGTCATCAAGGACAAATAATTCGACGCCGCACTCTTTTGCTTTGGATGCGATTTCTACAAGTTTGTCTTCTGTAAAATCAAAGTAGGTTGCTTCCCAGTTGTTGTTCAAAATCGGGCGCGGACGGTCACGCCAATATCCTCTGGCAAGCCGTTTCTGGTATAAGCGGTGGAATGTCTGGCTCATACCGTTCAGACCCTGTTCGGAGTAGACCATGACCGCTTCCGGCGTCTGAAATTCCTCCAGTGGTTCCAGCTTCCAGTCGAATCCGGTTGGATGAATGCCGACGGTGACGCGGGTTGTGTTGTATGTGTCAACTTCTGCCTGTATCCGGTGATTTCCGCTGTAAATAAAGCTGAATCCGATTGCGGTTCCGGAAGTCTCGGTCGTGGAAGGTCTTTTCAGCACGAGAAATGGATTGTGCTGGTGCGAGGAGTTCCCGCGTATACTTCCGATTGCCTGAATCCCTTGTTCCAGTTTACGCTCTTTGATGTATCGCTCTCTCGACCATGCTCCGGATAACTGCATCCAGATGTAGTCGCTGTCCGGCAGGTCCAGACTCAGGCTCATGGCGGTCAGAAGGTGCACGGATTGTGTACCTTCATTGAAAAAGTGCGCGCTTCTCGCAATGATCCCATCGTTTGCAAAGATTGTATAAAGCAGTTCCACGCGAATATTTGTTACAGAATCCCGCAGAGTGATGGAAAGAGTCTGTGCCTCGGAATCGTCCTCTGTGTAGGTGGCAGGCAGTCCCGCAAGCTTTGGCTTTCCCTGTGAGATCGTATGTGATTCATAGCGGAAATCCGAAATCCGGCTTCCGTTTTCCTGCAAAATTTCTACTGCAGGCTGCCGGTAATCCGTGGTGCCATAGACGGGATACTCCTGCCGGATATGTTCCAGAGAAAAGGACTTATCCCCTTCATAGACATAGGCGGTCATCGGGCGGTATGCTGTTTCAACCAAATAAGAAAAATCTTCCTTATCGTGAATCGCTTTTCCGTAATATAACTGACCGATATGTCCGTTTTTCAGGATGCACATAATATAGCTTATTGTATCGTTGTACAAATGAAAAGTTTTTGTGCTTTCGTGAAATAGGATGCTCATTTTATACATTTCCTCCTTTTAGTGAACTATTATTTTATCTGTTTTCAGAATCTGCGCAGCAGTTCCGCTTCCCGGTTGAACTGCTACGAATCCGTACGTATATATTTCTTCCCTTTCATCATAAGTTCATCCAATTCTCTTTGACTGGCAATCAGTCGGCTCTGTTGTTCGGTCCGGTTTGATTTGCGGTAAGCGCTGGGGGTTAAGCCGATTTGTTCTTTAAAAGCCTTTGAAAACACAAGAACATCATGGTAACCGCAGGAACGTGCAATCTGTTCTATGGAAAAATCAGTCAGTATAAGCTGCTCCCTTGCCCGGGAAAGGCGGAAGGTGGTTAAAAAAGTCTTTGGCGACATGTCCAGACTCTTTTTAAAAAGGGTATAAAGGTAACTCCGGTTTACATTGAGATGCACAGCAATATCGTTTACACTGATTCCTTTGGAGTAGTTGTTTCGGATGTATGCAATCGCTTCCTGAACATAGATATTTTCTTTGTTAATTTCTTCGGCCTGCTCTTCAACAGATGCATCACGCATTAGTACAGAAAAGAAATCATAAAGCTTCCCCTGGAGGTAGTACAAATTGGATGTGGTAGACTGTGTATGCTTCAGCATATGGAGGACAATCTGTTTTAATTCATCGCCGTAAGAACACTGGAAAATCAGTTGTTCACTGTTCAGACCGACATCGTGAATGAACTGTTTTGCATTGGTGCCACTGATCCCGAGCCAAATGTAGGTCCAGGGTTCTGTCTGGTCAGCCTGATAAAAAGTGAGAACCTCAGGCTCAATTAAAAAACCCTGTCCCTTGCAGAGCTTATACTTTTGATCGCCCACCTGATAAAATCCTTTGCCGTCTAAAATGTAATGGATAATATAATTGGGGCGGACGGCAGGACCGAAGCTATGCAGAGGCTCGCATTGCGCATAACCGCAGAAGCAAAGATAGAATTCTTTGAATTTGGGATCCAATAGCTGTAGTACATAAGAATCTTCCATAGCAGTTCTCCTTGTCAGATGTGTCATTCGTGCATCAGATGATTTCTCCTATCTATGTAGAGAAATTGATAACAGGGGTTTATACTTATGATAAAAAGAGGGAAAGAATCTGTCAAGATGTAAAAAAGAAATTTGTATAACACGTATAATCCCCGATAAAATCTGATCTTTTTATACTTTTAAAAATCATTCATGAACCTTTTACGTAACGTTAGATCCGCATCTGGAATATGGAAAAGGGAATGAAATACAACAACCGGAAAAAAGTTACCTTTTCCGCGGAAGGTTGTGAGCAAAAAACCGTTCAAATTCAGACATATTAAGACGATTGTTTTTTAAGAAAAATAATTTTCCTCTTGAAATCTGAAATGAAGTGTGGTAGTATGGTGAAAAGTTTTTTAACAAAGTAAAGTGTTAAAATTGCAAAAGGCTGAGAACAAGACTCTGACCTTCAGAACCTGACAGGAAGTTGGCGTCACCGACTGAGAGCGCCGGACAGGGAAGGAGATTTAGGGAACACTTGGGAGCTGACCGGTTGAAATAGCGTGTCGCTGCATTGCATATATCATGTTAGGGCGGGATGTGAGTAGGCCGGTACGTGGGCATACGTTACAGGCATAGAGAGAAACCCTTATCTTATGAGAGTTTGAATCGATAAGACCTCGCCAAGTGACCAAGAACAACTCCTAATCACTAAACTCGATAAGACCTCGTTAAGTGAGAAAGAGGAAGTTCTTGTACACTAGGCTCGAAAGGACCTCGCCAAGTGACCAAGAACAACTCCTGCTCACTAAGTTCGATAAGACCTCACTAAGTGAGCAGGGTTTAACAGCGGGTGGTACCGCGGATTTTAGATGAGTAATTTCCGTCCCGGGATGCAGGAATGCATCCCGGGATTTTTTGCACTATAGTATTTTTTCAGAAAGAAAGGGGTATCGTTATGGAATTGATGACAGGAGTGAAAAAGAAGGAAACATGGGAATTGGGAGAATTGCTGTCAGAAGGCAAAGAAGGGGACAAAGTATGTGTAAACGGCGCGGTTCACACGGTACGTGATATGGGAAATATTGCGTTCGTGATCCTGAGAAAGCGGGAGGGACTGGTGCAGTGTGTATTTGAAGAAGGAATTACAGATTTTGACTTGAAAGATTTGCGGGAAGGCGATACAGTAGAGGTAAAGGGGACGCTTGCGTTGTCTGATAAAGCGCCGAACGGAATTGAGATCCGGCCTGAGACAGTTACGATCCTTGGAAAGGCGGCGGAGCCGATGCCTCTGAGTATTTCGAAGTGGAAGATGGACACTTCTCTGGAGGCGAAGCTGAATTACCGTCCGATTGCTCTTCGGAATGTCCGGGAGCGCGCGAAGTTCCGTCTTCAGGAGGGAATCGTGCGGGGATTCCGGGATTTTCTGTATGGAGAAGGCTTTACAGAGATTCATACGCCGAAGATCGGGGCGAAGAGCGCAGAGGGCGGCGCAAACTTGTTTAAGCTGGAATATTTCCACCGGCCTGCAGTGCTGCAGCAGAGTCCGCAGTTCTACAAACAGATGATGGTCGGTGTGTTTGACCGGGTATTTGAGACGGCTCCGGTGTTCCGTGCGGAGAAGCATAATACGAAGCGGCATCTGAATGAATATACCAGTCTGGATTTTGAGATGGGATATATCGATGGATTTGAAGATGTGATGGCGATGGAGACCGGATTCTTACAGTATACGATGGAGCTGCTGCGCAGGGAATATGCGAAGGAACTGGAGATCCTGAATGTGGAGCTTCCAAAGACAGAAGCAATCCCGGCGATCCGGTTTGATGAGATCAAACAGCTTGTGGCTAAGAAGTATGATCGTCCGGTGAAGAACCCGTTTGATCTGGAGCCGGAAGAGGAGAACCTGATCAGCCGGTATGCGAAAGAAGAATGGGATGCAGATTTTGTCTTTGTGACACACTACCCGTCTAAGAAGCGTCCGTTTTATGCGATGGACGATCCGGCGGATCCGAGGTACACGCTGAGCTTTGACCTGCTTTTCCGTGGAATGGAGATCACAACAGGAGGACAGCGTATTCACGATTATCACATGCTGCTGGAAAAGATGGCGGCGAGAGGAATGACGGAAGAGGGCATGGAGCAGTATCTAAGCGCATTTAAGCATGGAATGCCGCCCCATGGCGGACTCGGCATTGGACTGGAGCGTCTGACGATGAAACTGGTAGGAGAGGATAATGTGCGCGAGGCGACATTATTCCCGAGAGACTTGAGCAGGCTGGAGCCGTGATGGGGTGGCTGTGAATCGTAACGACAGGAAAGCCATTCCATTCACCGGAGAGCAAAAAAAGGTCAGGAACAGTGGCCGGAGCCGGGAATATGCCTGCGAGAGAGGAATGGTGAAAGGGTATGGCAGCAGAAAACAGATGTTATTTATGCGGCGGGAAATTGGTTGATGGACATTGTCAGGACTGTGGATTAGACAATAACAGAAATAAAAAGGTGAAGTATCGTCTGAATCAGACGGAGGGAGCGGATCAGTTAGATCAGGCAGACGAACACGAACTGCAAAAGGAACTGAAAGGCAAGGCGAAAGAGCATCAGAAGAAGCACCAGGAGATTCGGAAAGAGCGGGCCAGGCGCGCCGAAAGATGGCAGGGATCGCCCCAAAATAAATCAGCAGTGAAGACGAATAAGAAAGCGGGGACGCTGGTCGGAGTGTTGATCGTTCTCATGTTCATCATCGGCGGCGTCATGATGGTGATTCGGACAGCAAATAATAACGGGGGAATTACGACGTATGAGTTTGATGAGGATGTGGATCTGGTACCGTCACCGGAGGCCGGGGAAGAACCGTGAACAGCAGCGATCAGCGATCGGACGGCAGATCACGAACTGCCGGACAAATGGAAGTTGAGATACAGGAGGACAGGAACTATGGCAAATAAGATTTCGGACGAAACGATTGAATATGTCGGCATTCTGGCGAAGCTGGAGCTGTCTGCCGAGGAGCAGGAGACGGCGAAGGCGGACATGGAGAAGATGCTGGATTATATCGACACGCTGAATGAACTGGATACGGAGGGGATTGAACCGATGTCCCATGTATTTCCGGTGAACAATGTGTTCCGTGAGGACGTAGTGACGAACGGAAACGGCGTGGAACAGACGCTTGCAAATGCACCGCTTGCGAAACACGACAGTTTCAAGGTGCCAAAGACGATTGGATAGAAAGGCGGACGAAGAGATGGACATCTTACATTTGACAGCCGTGGAGCTGGGGAAGAAAATTCAGGCGAAAGAACTCTCCGCTGTGGAGGCGGCAAAGGCAGCGATCGCCCGTGCAAAGACGGTGGAACCTGAGATCAACAGTTATGTGACGCTGGATGAAGAAGGCGCACTGATGCAGGCGGAAGCGGTACAGAGAAGGATTGAAGCGGGAGAGCTGAGAGGACCGCTCGCAGGAGTTCCGGTGGCGATCAAGGATAATATGTGTATCAAAGGGCAGCTTACAACATGCAGCTCAAAGATTCTCTATAATTTTAAACCGACTTATACAGCAGAAGCGGTAGAAAACCTGAAAAATGCAGGCGCGGTCATCCTCGGCAAGACGAACATGGACGAATTTGCAATGGGAAGCACAACAGAGACGTCGTATTTCGGACCGACCAGAAATCCGCATAACCAGAAGCATGTGCCGGGCGGATCATCCGGCGGCTCCTGCGCGGCGGTGGCAGCGCAGGAATGCTTCTATGCGCTTGGGTCCGATACCGGCGGATCCATCCGCCAGCCGAGTTCATTCTGCGGTGTGGTCGGTATGAAACCGACGTATGGAACGGTGTCCCGGTACGGACTTGTGGCGTATGGTTCATCTCTTGACCAGATCGGGCCGGTCGCGAAAGATGTGACGGACTGTGCCGCAATACTGGAGACGATCGCGTCCCATGACAGAAAAGACAGTACCTCTGTGCAGAGAGAGGACTATGATTTTACGAGCGCGCTGACAGAAGATGTAAAGGGACTTCGAATCGGGATTCCGAAAGATTATTTTGGGGACGGACTGAACGGTGAAGTGAAAGAAGCGATCCTGCGGGCGGCGAAAGTGCTGGAGGAACGCGGCGCGATCGTGGAAGAATTTGATCTGAGCCTTGTGAAATATGCGATTCCGGCGTACTATGTGATCGCATCGGCCGAGGCAAGTTCCAACCTGGAGCGGTTTGACGGTGTGAAGTACGGATACCGGACGGAACAATATGAAGGACTCCATAACATGTACAAAAAGACTCGTTCAGAAGGATTCGGACCGGAGGTAAAACGCCGGATCATGCTCGGTTCCTTTGTATTGAGTTCCGGATATTATGACGCGTACTATCTGAAAGCGCTTCGCACAAAAGCATTGATCAAGCAGGCGTTTGACAAGGCATTTGAGACATATGATATCATTCTTGCACCGGCGGCACCGACGACCGCGCCGGAGCTGGGAAAGAGTCTGAGCAACCCGATCCAGATGTATCTGAGCGACATTTACACGGTCTCTGTTAATCTGGCGGGACTGCCGGGAATATCTATTCCGGTCGGAAAGGATGCAAAAGGTCTTCCGATCGGAATGCAGATGATCGGAAATGCATTTCAGGAGAAGACACTGATCCGCGCGGCATACACTTATGAATGTGCGACAGAGAAGGAATATGAAGTTCCTGCAGATTTGAAGACAGGAAAGGAGGCGTGACCGGGATGTATAAACAGTATGAAACCGTAATCGGACTGGAGGTCCATATAGAACTTGCGACAAAGACGAAGATTTTCTGCGGATGCAGTACAGAATTCGGTGGCGCGCCGAATACCCATACCTGTCCGGTGTGTACCGGTATGCCGGGATCACTTCCGGTGCTGAACAAGCAGGTGGTAGAATATGCGATGGCGATCGGCCTTGCGACGAACTGCAAGATCACGCAGGTGTGCAAGTTTGACCGGAAGAACTATTTTTACCCGGATAATCCGCAGAATTATCAGATTTCCCAGTTGTATCTGCCGATCGCGCGGGACGGCTATGTGGAGATCGAAGCCGGAAATACGACAAAGAAGGTGCGGATTCATGAGATGCATATGGAAGAAGATGCGGGAAAGCTGATTCATGATGAGTGGGACGATACGTCTCTTGTCGATTATAACCGGAGCGGTGTGCCGCTTGTGGAAATTGTGTCCGAGCCGGATATGCGTTCCGCGGAGGAAGTGATCGCATACCTGGAAAAACTGCGGACAATCGTGCAGTATCTCGGCGCGTCGGACTGCAAACTGCAGGAAGGCTCCATGCGTGCCGACGTCAACCTTTCCGTGCGTGAGGCGGGGAGCGACACGTTCGGAACAAGAACCGAGATGAAAAACCTGAACTCCTTTAAAGCAATCGCACATGCGATTGAAGGGGAGAAACAGCGGCAGATTGAGCTGCTGGAAGCCGGAAAAGAGGTGGTGCAGGAGACAAGGCGGTGGGATGATAATAAGGAAAGCTCCTATGCGATGCGCTCCAAGGAGGACGCCAAAGACTATCGCTACTTCCCGGAGCCGGATCTGGTGCCGATCGTGATCAGGGACGAATGGATTGCAAAGATCAAAAGCCAGCAGCCGGAGTTCCGCGCTCAGAAGCTGGAACGATATAAACAGGAATTTGACATTCCGCAGTATGACGCGGAGATTCTGACAGAGTCCAAGAAGCTGGCGGATCTGTTCGAGGCGACGACCGCAGTCTGCGGCAAACCCAAAAAAGTATCTAACTGGCTGATGGGCGAAACGATGCGTCTGATGAAAGAGAATGGAATGGAACCGGAGGAGCTGAGTTTTTCGCCGGAGAATCTGGCAAAACTCATTAACCTTGCCGATGCCGGAACGATCAACAATTCTGTGGCAAAAGAAGTGTTCGAGAAAGTATTTACAGAGGATGTAGATCCGGAGAAATATGTAGAAGAACATGGCTTGAAAACGGTGAACGATGAGGGCGCGCTCAAAGAAACTCTGGAGAAGGTGATCGCAGCAAACCCACAGGCAGTCGCAGATTTCAAGGGCGGCAAAGAAAAAGCGCTGGGGGCGCTTGTGGGACAGACCATGAAAGCCATGAAAGGAAAAGCAAACCCGGGAATGATCAATCAGATGCTACGGGAGATGCTGAAAAAATAGCAAAAACGCTGGATAATAAAAACAAAATATTCAAAGAAAAAGGACGGCCAGGTAAAAAGGACTGTCCTTTTTCTCTTTATTTTTCGTGATTATTCACGAAAAATAAAGAGAAAATTTATGCATTTTGCGAATGGATAAAAACAAAAAAATGTGTTAGGATGTACAAAACGAATAAATAAGAGCTGTCACTCCTAGGAGGCATTATCTTGATACATGAGTTGTATTTATGTGAAGATAATTTTTCGGGAGTTTTTTTAATTTTACAAAAAAGCCGAATTGCCTGCGACAGGAGGTGGATGTCTTGCGGGGGATTAAGAAACTGAATAATAACTTTGCACTTTGCAAAGACAGTGCGGGCGTGGAAGTAATTGCTTATGGAAGAGGAGTTGGTTTTGGAAAGTTTCCGTGCGAGATACCGCTGAAGAATCTCGAAGCTGTATATTATAATGTTACGCCGCAGGTGATACCGCTTCTTTCGACTATGAGAGAAGACGTATTCTGCGTAGCGACGGCAATCGTAGATTATGCGCGGGACACCTTGCGCAAACCAGTGCCGGAGAATCTTGTTTTTTCGCTGAGCGACCATATACAGTTTGCAATCGAGCGTCAGGAAAAGGGGATACCGGTCAAGGTACCTCTGGCATATGAAGTAGAGCATCTTTACGAAGAAGAGTATGCAGTCGGGAAATATGCAGTGAAAAAGATCCAGAGGGAGCTTCACGTCCGGCTTCCAAGAGATGAGATTGCCGGAATTGCCCTGCATTTTATCAATAATTATCAGAATTATGATGATACCGAAGACGCCGTGGAATTTGGGCGGATGCAGGAAACATTGTTAAAGATCATTGATGATGAGATGAATGTATCCATTAACAGAGACAGCTATGACTGTTACCGTTTTATCACCCACATGAAGTATTTTGTGAAACGTGCGGACAATCAGGAATTGTACGGCGGCAATGGGGAGGACGGACTGTATACACATATGAAGCAGGAATATCCGAAGATTTTTTCCTGTATGCAGAAAATAGTGGAGTATTTACAGCCACTGCTGGATATCCAGTGTAGTGAAGAAGAACAATTGTATTTGATGATACATATTAATCGTTTGTGTGTGAAAGAGGACTGTCACCGCTAAGAGCATTACCTCCCACGCAGCGCGGGTTTTTACGCCTGTGCCTGCCGGGAGGTTTTTTCATGGGATCAGGGATCGGGCATAAGCGGCACCGTAAAAGAACCATGAGGTGCACAGCATGGTTTTTATATAGATAAAATAAAAGAAAAGGAAGAAAGAGGTATGGCAAAGAAAAATTATGAAAAAATGTCAGAAGAGATTCTCAGGCTTGTCGGCGGCAAGGAAAATATTTCAGGTGCGCGCCACTGTGTGACACGTTTGCGCCTGAACCTTAAGGACAGAGGTCTTGTCCAGATGGGTGAACTAAAAAAGGCAGACGGAGTATTAGGGGTACAGGAGGTTTCCGGGGAATTGCAGATCATTATCGGAGCGGATGTCAGCAAGATATATCCGGTATTTGTAAATCTTGCGGGGATTAAATCAAGCGAGATGATCCAGGAGAACAAGGACGAAAAGCAGGAGAAATTGTGGAAAAAGATTGGCAACGGATTTATTTCATATTTGTCCAAGACTGTGACGGCGTTCATCCCATTACTGATCGGCGCGGCGCTGTGCAGGACGATCGCGATGATTTTCGGCCCGGACATGTTGGGACTGATTTCCGGGGACAGTGATATTTATACGTTGCTGAATACAATCCTGTATAATGCCGTATTTTATTTTATGCCGGTTTACTTAGGATATTCAGCGGCAAAAACACTGCATTATAATCCTATGTACGGTATGTTTATCGCCGCGATGATTATTGTCCCGGATTTTGTTGCAATGGTGGGGGTCAGGGAGACGTTTTCTGTATTTGGGATTCCTGCTCCGGTGGCAGGTTACGGGCAGTCGTTTCTGCCGATTATACTGGGCGCATGGATATGTAAATATGTATTGATCCTGATCAAGAAAATTTCGCCGGATTCTATGTTGTCCATACTGGAGCCTTTGCTGTTGATGCTGATAATGCCGGTCATTATGTTCGCAGTCTGCGCTCCACTTGGAAGTTACCTGGGAAGCGCCCTTGGGTCATTCTTTGAACTGCTGTCGAATTCGAATGTTGTTGTGCGGGCGATTGGCTGCATGCTTCTGGGAGCGACCATACCGTATATGACTGCCGGCGGCATGCATGCGGTGGTGTATCAGTTTGCTTTTGTTACTTTTTTTGAAAATGGATATGAAACATTTGTCTTTCCGGCGGGATATAGCTTTTCGTTTGCAATTTGCGGACTGGCGTTAGGAGCCTTTTTGAAATTAAAAAAGGGAAAGCAGAAGAGCGCAGCTTTGTCTCACTTTACAACAGCCGCCCTGGCGGGCATCTCGGAACCAGCTTTATTTGGAATTGTATTTAAATATAAACGTGCGATTGCTGTTCTCTCGATTGTAAGTGGAATCGGCGGCCTATATTGTGGGATTTTCCAGCCTGCTGTATATGGCGCGGGTACCATGCCAACCATTTTCACGCTTGTAGGAATGTGGGGCGGGAGTACGGCAAATGTGATCAACGGCCTGATCATGTCAGGAATTGTGTTTGTTGCAGGGGCCGTCGGTTCATATTTTTTCATTGATTATAATACAGAATTGTAAATAAAAATACGAAGGATAAAGGAGATTTTATTATGGCTAAAGAAGTAGCGTTTAAGAATGTATCTGATCAGAAATTTTTTGTTGAATGCCTTGAGGCATCCCAGGCAAGTGTTGATGATATGACGGATGGAGTACCGAAAGTTTTTGACAATGATTTTGACGACCACGCAAAATATGTGATGATTGATATGTATGGAATGTTGTTCCCGGATTGTGATACATCGAAAAAGCCGGTTATGTTTTTCCGTCATACGAACAAAGAAAAGTACCGCTTCGGAGGCTTTATTGAATTAGGGGATACGTATTTATCTACGCAGCAAGGCGGACATTATACCGATATAGCACAGAAGGATACTACGGTAGACGAGTACTGCAAATTATGTGATGATCCGCTTACGTATGGCATTGAGACAAAGGAACCGTTTTCTGAATATCGTTTTTATGACGGGTATTCTACATGGAAAGAGGGAGATTTTTTTGATGTCAAGGCAGAACCATGGCCGGTTACGATTTATGACCATCAGTCGGCATATGTGAATCTGTCTGAGATTTGGCAGCCGGCTATAATCACGGGGACATATGAAGGAAAGCCGGTAATCGGTCTGGGTGGTTATGACCGGGTATTTATGCGGCAGAGCGTCAACAAAGATACCGGTGAGGATCTGGGATATTTTTATGTGAATTTGGCGGGAGTAAGAGAAGACGGGCGAAGAGAGCAGATGCTTATGAATGTTGACTTTATTCACGGAAAGGTTCTGGCATACTACTGGCTGGAGGGAGAGAAGCCGGTTTTGAGCGATACGGTATCCATAGAAGCAGACTGGGTACATCTTCCGTATGTCGATGATGGAACCTGCGTATACAAAACCGCAGTCTTCCGGTTTGGAGGAAAGGAGATCCATTTCGAGGGAAAATGGAGATCCAAAGGATTTACCGGGCATCCGCGGATCGAGAGACATGGACAGTCACAGGTATTTGGTACATTCTACGAAGGAAACACGCCCTATAAGCATACGCTGTTTTTGTCCTTCAATGAGCAGATGGAGGCGTATGACCATGTGCTAAAAAAACTGGGGTTTGATGTAATTGATTAAGTATACTTGAAATGACAAAGGAGTGGTAAAATGATTTTTTCGAAAGGATTTCTCTGGGGCGGGGCGACGGCGGCAAACCAGTATGAGGGCGGATGGTCGGAAGGCGGAAAAGGAATCAGTACAGCTGACGTAATGACGTCCGGAAGTCATATGCAGCCAAGGAGGGTTACATGGAAGAATCCGGAAACAGGAGAAACCGGATCGTCAAAACTGCATTTCCGTACGATGGAATTTCCAAAAGGGGCGGTACCGGCCGTGCTGGAGAATGAATACTATCCAAGCCATAATGCAACGGATTTTTATCATCACTTTAAAGAAGATATTGCCCTCATGGGAGAAATGGGATTTAAAACCTTCCGCATGAGTATGAACTGGGCGCGTATTTTCCCGAACGGGGATGATGAAGAAGCGAATGAGGAGGGACTTGCCTTCTATGATGCCGTTTTTGATGAGTGCAGGAAATACGGGATCGAGCCGCTGGTTACGCTGTCGCACTATGAGACGCCATTGAATCTTGTCATACGATATGGAGGATGGACGAACCGTAAATGTATTGATTTTTTTGAAAGATATGCGAAGACAGTATTCAACAGGTATAAAGGAAAAGTAAAGTACTATCTGACATTCAATGAGATTAATATTATGGATATGATCCCTTTCATGGCCGGCGGGATTATGGACTGTTCGCCGCAGGCGAAGGCACAGGGCGCGCATAACCAGTTTGTGGCCAGTGCGAAAGTGGTCAGAGCCGCCCGTGAGATCGGGGGCGACATCAAAGTGGGTCAGATGCTGGCATACCAGCCATCATATGCGCTGACTTGTGATCCGGCGGATCAGTTGCTGGTTATGAAGGAAAATCAGGACACGCTCTTTTATGCAGATGTGCAGACGGGCGGAGCTTATCCGGCTTACCGGCTAAAGAAGTATGAAAGAGAGGGGATTGTCCTTGAGGACTGTCCGGAAGATTATGAACTGTTAAAGGAATACAGCGCAGATTTTTTGAGCTTTTCCTGCTACGGCTCGGTGACGGTTACAACACATGAAGCAGAATCAACAGGCGGAAATATGAGTATGGGGGTAAAAAATCCGTATTTGAAGGCAAATGCATGGGGATGGGCGACAGACCCCGCATGTTTAAGAATCGCGCTGAATGCATTGTATGAGCGTTATCACAAACCGTTGTGGATCGTAGAAAACGGTATCGGCTGGAACGACCGTATGGAAGAAGACGGAAGGATTCATGATTCTTACCGGATTGAGTACCTGCAGAAAAATATCGCGTCTATGCGGGATGCGGTCTGCCTGGACGGCGTTGAACTCATTGGATATACGATGTGGGGATGCATAGACCTTGTATCGGCAGGCACCGGTGAAATGAAAAAAAGATATGGTTTTGTTTATGTGGACGCCGATGATTCCGGACACGGAAGTTTTAGGAGGTATAAAAAAGACAGCTTTTACTGGTATAAAAAGATGATTGCGTCCAACGGAGCAGACCTGGACTGAGAGGAGAAAAGAGATGTTTTCCTTTTTAAAACAGAAGCATACAAAGAAAAAAAGTGATCTGTTTGCGTATGTAAGCGGACGGGTGATACCCATTGAAGAAGTGAAGGACGGAGTGTTTTCGGAGAAAATACTGGGCGACGGACTTGCAATCCTGCCGGAGGAAGACATCCTGTGCGCTCCCTGCGATGGTGAAATCGTAATGATGATGAAAGAAAGCGGACATGCCTGCGGCATAAGACTGGAGAACGGCATAGAAATCCTTCTCCATATCGGACTTGATACGGTGGATATGCAGGGCAGCGGGTTTCGTATGTTGGTGGAGGAACACGACCGGGTAAAAAGAGGGCAGGAGCTGATTCAGTTTGACAGAGAAAAAATCAGGGAAGCAGGTTGCCGGGATGAGGTGATTCTGGTCGTTCCGGATACCGGTAGTGCGGGATCAATCCAAATCTTTTCGGGACAATATGCCTATAGGGGAGAAACGAAAGTCATGCAGATTGAATGACAGTCCAATCCTTTGGCACAATCGTATAGTGGCAGAACAAGTACGACAGTCCATACTTGTTCTGCAAGCATGTAGAAATGGTTTTAAATTCTGTTTCTTAGATGAAAGGATCGCAGTCGGGAACTGGGATAGTAACTGTTGCACTGCTACTGGCGGGAAGGCAAAATGCACAAAAAATAAACCTTGTTCTTGACTAAAATACAAGAAAAATTGGACAAAATCAATAAAAATAGATAGAAAAATACAAATCTACAAATTCTAAAAGCACTTTAAAATAATCAAAAGTATACAAAATATACAAAAATCGAATTTTGCAAATCACGTTAAAAACACGACCGTTCACGTATTTTTTCCTCCGGATTTCAAAGAAAATGCTATGATAACTTCACAGAAAAAAGGAAAGAACAAGTTCTTCTTTCCGGGACACAAGAGAGGAGGGACACTATGTTAGAAATATCCCGATTTACGGTGGAAAATCTGACGGACGGATGTGTTACAGACCAGCCGAAGCCGTGCTTTGCATACCGGCTTTCTTCGGACCGGAACAATGTTTCCATACAGGAGGCAGTCCTGTCGGTGAACGGCTGGAGCACACGGATGGCAGAGCAGACCGGGACGCGGTACGGCGGGCAGAAGCTGGATCCGTTTACGCAGTATACGGCGCTGCTCACCGTTACGGACGATGCGGGAGAATCCGCGGAAGCCTCTGTGACATTCGAAACCGGCCGGATGGGGACGGCATGGAGCGGAAACTGGATCAGCGATCCTGCGTATTCCTTTACAGAGAAGAAGGTATCTCCGATTCCTATGCTGTTCCGTAAGAAACTCCATCTGCGGGGAAAGGTGGCGTCTGCAAAAATGTATGCGACGGCGCTTGGAATCTATGAGCTGAACATCGACGGAAAAAAAGTGGGAGACCGCTATTTTGCGCCGGGGTTCACTTCCTACAAACATGAGATGCAGTATCAGGTGTACGATATCGGCGGCATGCTCAAAAGAAAGGAGGCGGTGTTTACCGCAGTGGTCGCGGGAGGCTGGGCGGTAGGTTCCTTCGTGTTTACGAGGAACAACCGGTTTTACGCAGACCGGCAGGCATTTCTCACAGAGATCCATATTGTTTATGAAGACGGTTCGGAAGAAATCATCGGGACGGACGAATCCTGGGAGGTGACAGAAGAAGGACCGTACCGCATGGCAGATCTTTACGACGGGGAGACATATGACGCAGCGGTGGACCTGGATCAGATCAGTTGGAGAAAAGCGGCAAAGGAAGAACTGAAGTTTACGCCGAACCTGTTTGCGGACTATGGAAGTCCTGTAAAAGCGCATGAGGAAATGCATCCGGTATCGGTAAACCGCCTGGATGACGGGACACTTGTCTATGATTTCGGACAGAACTTTGCCGGAGTAGTGAAGCTGAAGCTGCGGGGGAAAAAAGGACAGAAAGTCACGGTCAGACATGCTGAAATCCTGAATAAAGACGGCAGTCTGAATGTGAAATTCCTGCGTACGGCGAAAGCGACGGCGACATATCTGTGCCGCGACGGGGAGCAGGAGTACAGTCCGAAACTGACTTATATGGGATTCCGGTATGTCGGAATTCAGGGGATTGAGGAATCGGATATTGAGGTTTCTGCGCTTGCACTTTACTCGGATGTTGAGACGATCGGAGAATTTACCTGCTCCGATGGGATGCTTAACCGCCTGCAGCAGAATATTGTTTGGAGCAGCAAGTCGAATTTCGTGGATATTCCGACGGACTGTCCGCAGCGTGACGAGAGAATGGGGTGGACCGGAGATATTGCGGTTTTTGCACCTACGGCATGTTTTAACTTCAATCTTACCCGGTTTCTGGACAAATGGCTTTGGGACGTGCGGTCAGAACAGCTTCCGTCAGGAGGACTTCCGAACACAGTTCCGGTGCAGGGATATGGATTCCCCGCAACGATGCCTTCGATGGCGATCGACTGGTGGGGCGACGCCTGTGTGCTGGTTCCGTGGGCACAGTATATGGCAAACGGCGATATTGAGGTTTTAAAAGAGATGTATCCGACGATGAAAAAATACGTCAAAGCGTGCCGGTTCTGGGCAGGCATCGGAGTCGGAAAGCACCGGTATATCTGGCATACTCCATCCATGCTGCATTTCGGAGACTGGGTGGCGCCGGATGTGCCGAAGATGTCGCAGTGGCAGGCGAGAAGCCGGTGGACGGCGACAGCGAGTCTGTACAATACGAGCAGGCTTACCGGACAGGCGGCAAAGCTTCTGGGAGAGAAGGAGGATGCCGAATATTTTGAAACATTATCCGAAAAAGTGGCGGACGCCTACATCTCCGTTTTTACAGACGGAAACGGAAAGCTGAAGCAGGAATTTCAGACCGCATATGTACTGCCGCTCCGGCTTGGGATGTTTTCCGAAGAGACGAGAGAAAAAGCAGCAGATAACCTGGTGAATCTGCTGAAAAAATCCGATTACTGTATCGGGACAGGATTTCCGGGGACGCCGTATATCTTGTTTGCACTGGCGGACAACGGGCAGGAGGACGCGGCGTTTCGAATGCTGATGAATACGAAGTGTCCGTCATGGCTGTACGAAGTCAAATCCGGTGCGACGACGATCTGGGAGCGATGGGACGGACTGGATGAAAACGGAGAGTGTCCGATCAGCGATGACGGAACAGACATGATGATTTCTTATAACCATTATGCGTCCGGGGCAGTCGGCGCATTTCTGTACCAGAGGATCGCGGGGATTGAAGCGACAGAACCGGGATACCGGTCGTTTCGTATTAAACCTCTCGTAGGCGGCGGACTCACATTCGCGAAAGGAAGCACGGTCACCCCCTTTGGAAGAATCGCATCCGAATGGGAGATCCGGGATGGAATATTTGCACTGGATATCGAGGTGCCGGTGGGGACGAGCTGCACGGTCACACTTCCGGACGGAAGTTCAGCAGAGTATGGCAGCGGGAGCTATCATCTGAGCTGCCCTTATAGAAAAGAGAAAGGAAGTAATACATGATGGAGGGGAAAACACAGTCCAATTTCTGGAATACACCGCTGACTGTTTCGGCTGTGAAAGGAAAAGACGTGAACAAGGCGGAGATGCTGATCGGCTATTTCCTTGGCCCGCTTGGCGGACTGCTTTCATCGGGGATATTTACCAGCATTCTGAACACCTATTTTACGGATGTTCTGAAGCTGGATCTGACGTTTCTGACAACACTGCAGCTCGCCTCGACGATCCTGATCGTCATCGCGAATCTGGTAGTCGGGCAGTTGATCGAACGGACAAAGGTACTGGCAGGGAAAGCGCGTCCATGGATCCTTCTGTCGGCGCTGACATTGTCCGTGGCGTCGGTGTTGATGTTTATCGTGCCGTTCGAGGGAACGATGAAAATGGTGTGGATCGCAGTGGCATACAACTTGTATTATTCTGTCGCATACCCGATCTACAATACGGCAAACTCCACACTGGTCGCCGTTTCTACAAGAAATTCAGACCAGAGAGGACAGCTTGCCTCCCTCACCAATATCGCAGGTCTGGCGGCGATGGGCGCAGGCTCTATGGTTTTCCCGATCCTTGTGTCATTTGCACTGAAGGAAAATCAGGGACTCTGGTTTGTGGCGATGCTGGCAGTGGGGATCATCACGGCGCTGACGGTATTTCTGCAGTATAAATTCACCAGAGAGCGTGTCACAGAAGAGCTTCTGGCAGATCAAAAGGCGCAGAAGGAGGACGTTCGGAAACAAACCGTTTCTATGGGAGCGCAGCTCAAGGCGGTTGCATCGGAAAAGAGCTGGTGGATCGTGATGCTGTTTTATCTGATCTTTCAGTTTGCCGGGGCGATCAAAAACGGATCTATGTCTTATTTCTGCAAATGGGTGCTGGACAACTCCGTGATGGGTGCGGACGCATGGGGAACCTACCAGTCTATACTGGCGATCATGGGAGCAATCCCGATGGCAGTGGCAATGCTTTTTGTCAATCCGCTCTGCCAGAAATTCGGAAAGAGACGCACAGTCAGTGTATTCTTGCTACTGGGAGCTGCCGGAGGCGTCATCGCCGGAATGGGCGGCAGCAATATCATTCCGGTTGCAGTGGGCGTTGCCCTGAAGTGTCTGGGTTCTTCTCCGGCGTGCTACATGATCCTGGCGATGCTGGCGGATGTGATCGATCATATCGAATGGAAGACCGGACTTCGGACAGACGGTCTGACGATGTCGATCTACAGCTCGCTTATGGTGGCGGCGTCTCCGGTCATGAACGCAGTATTTTCCGCCATTTTGAATGTGGTGGGATATGACCAGAACCTGACGGTCGGCACAGATATGCAGAGCGCGGCGGCACAGATGGGAATTTCCGTCAGCTATATCTGGATCGAGACCGTGGCGTATGTGATATGCGCGGTGCTTCTGTTCTTGTTTTTCCGGGTGGAAGATAACCTGAAAGCAGAGCAGGAAGAGATAAAAAAGAGAAACGATTCTATCTGAAGGAGGATATCATGGAAGAAAAAAAGAAGAAATCAAAACGTCGTCTGTGGAGGGGACTGACGACAACAGGAACAACGCTTCTGACACTTTCTCTGTCAGCGTCAATGGTGATTGATACGTTCCGAACGGATATTGATAAGTTCCTGGGGACACAGAGCACGCAGATGGTTACGGAAAATCAGACAGAAGACGATTATGGATTTAAGTCTGACTACAGCAGCACGACAGAGCTTCTCGACGCGATCGAAGATCTGGGCGAGCGGATGAACGAGGAGGGAAGTGTCCTTCTGAAAAATGAAAACAATGCGCTTCCACTTTCCGAGGAAGAAACGCAGAAAGTTTCCCTTCTCGGATTCAGCAGTTATTATCCGGTGCAGGGCGGAGATTTCGGAAGCTCTCTGGCGGAGAATGAGGGAACGGACGCCGATACCGTAGATATGGTGGAAGCATTTACGGCAAAAGGATATTCCTTGAATCCGACCGTGCAGGCAATGTATGAGGGGATGAAAGAAAGCTTTAAGTCGGAAGCGGTACTGCCATGGGGAGTGACCACATATTACCGCACAACAGCGCCGGGAACAGACGGAACATTTACCAGTCTTGAACCTTCGCAGGAAGCGCTGGACGAAGCGGACAGCAGTTGGCGGGACAGCATGGACGAGTACAATGTCATGGTTGTGACGCTGGCACGCGCGGCAGGAGAAAACTGCAATTACATGCCGGGGGAGGACGGAGTGAACCCGGATCAGGATCTGAACCAGTCGGATCCGCTTGGACTTTCTGATACGGAGCGTGCGATCATTGACGCAGCAGTTGAGGAAAAATCTGAAAACGGCGGAAAGGTAATTGTGCTTCTGAATAATGCAAGTGCAATGGAGATTGATGAGATTAAGAACAATGAGGGTGTCGATGCAATCCTTGAAATCGGCCTTCCGGGCGGATACGGATTCTATGGGGTGGCAGATGTGTTAAGCGGCGACGCCAATCCATCCGGACATCTTGCCGATACATATGCGGTAGATAATTCCGCATCGCCGGCAGCGCAGAACTATGGAAATTATGAGTGGACAAACGCAGATTCGGCATACTCCATCAATTCTGAGATCGTGGAAGCAGAAAGTATTTATACGGGATATAAATATTATGAGACAAGGTATGCGGATACCGTGCTTGGTCAGGGTAATGCGGACGCATCTGTGGGAAGCTCTACAGGAAATGCATGGAATTACGATGACGAGGTATCCTATCCGTTTGGATATGGACTGTCGTACACGACGTTTTCGCAGGAACTGGAAAGTCTGGATGTCGATCTTGAGAGCCGGACGGTTACTGCGGAAGTGACTGTGACAAATACGGGAGATGTGGCAGGAAAAGATGTTGTTCAGCTTTATGTGTCTGTTCCATACACAGATTATGACAGGGAACATCTGGTGGAAAAATCGGCAGTGCAGCTTTTGGATTACGAGAAAACAGAAGAGCTGAAACCGGGCGAATCCGTAACTGTGACGATCACAGCAGATGCACAGGATATGGCAAGCTGGGACAGCACATGTGAAAATGAAGCGGGAACAACCGGAAATTATATTCTGGATGAAGGCGACTACTATTTTACAATCGGAAATGGATCGCATGAAGCGGTCAATAATGTACTTGCCGCACAGGGATATTCTGAAACAGACGGCATGACGGAAGCAGGAGATGCGGATAACGTACAGACCTGGAGCCTGTCAGCAATGGATACGTCATCCTTTGCATACACCGTAAATGGAACAGCAGTGGAGAACCAGCTTCAGGATATGGATCTGAATTACTATATGCCGGATACCGTGACGTATCTTTCCAGAAATGACTGGAGCGGGACATGGCCGCAGACATATAAAGATCTGACAGCGACAGACGACATGATTGAGATCATGAAAAATGATACTTATGAGATCACAGCACAGGGAGATACGGACTCAGTTACATTTGGCGCGGACAACGGACTGACGCTTGCAGACTTGAAAAATGCGGATTCGGATGATGAGAGATGGAATGAACTTATGGATCAGATCACACTGGAAGACTGCATGATCCGTACGGGTTTTGGCGGTACAAGCACAAAGGCGATCGAGTCGATCTCTTCACCGGAAGCGATTCAGAATGACGGACCGAATGGAATTAATTCCTATACACTTGGACAGTATGCAAACACGGATGAATCTTCTGCGGATCCATATGTTGTATCGGAAGATGATCCGAATCTGAACTACAAGTTCGGAACCATGAGCAGTGAAACAGTAATTGCCCAGACATTCAGCAAGGAATTAGCTGCTGAGTACGGTGCGGTAATCGGAAACTATTCCATCTGGTCAAACCTGACGATCTTCTGGGGCGCGGGTACGAACCTGCACCGGACACCGTATAATGCGCGGAACCACGAATATTATTCAGAAGACGCGGTACTGACTGCTTATCAGGCAGCAAGCTATATTGCAGCAGGAAAAGAATACGGCTGTATCATTGCACCGAAACACTATGCATTTAATGATACGGAGATTAACCGTTCCGGTATCGCAACCTTTATGACAGAGCAGAAAGCGCGCGAAAATGAACTGCGCGGTGTGCAGGCTTCTGTGGAAGACGCAGAGACGCTTGGCGTAATGACGACCTTCAACCGGATTGGCTGCACAGCCGGAAATGCGCATTACGGACTGCTCATGAATATCCTGCGCGGCGAGTGGGGATTCAAAGGCCTGATGAGCGAAGACTTTATTCAGGACGCGAACTACAGCGTGCTGAAAGAGGCGGTTCACTGCGGCGTTACGATGACTTGCAACACTGGGGACAGCACGATGGAAGCAGTCAGCGCGAAATGGGATTACTGGACCACCGACAATGTAAGTCAGGACGCAGTGCTTCTTCAGGATCTGAAGAATGTTATGACATGGCAGGCATATGCGCTGGCAAATTCCAATGCAATGGATGGTCTGAATGAAACGTCGGAAATTGTTGACGTAAGAACCTGGTATGATAATGCACTGACAGGTGCGCAGATCGTATTTGCACTCCTGACGATCGCGGCGCTTGTGATGTATCTGAAAGAAACAAAAAAACGGAATCAATAAGAGGGAGGAAGAGAGATGAGTTTTTTAAAGAAACAGTCCGCCGGATGTTACCTGCTGGTTTTAACGGCGATCCTTTCCGCGGCAAGTGTGGTTTTTTATCTGATTAACTGTAATACATCCTACTTTTCAAATCTGGGAGTAAACCCGGGGATTGTAATCTGCCTGATACTGGCAGCACTGCTGGAGTTGGCGATGGTGATCGGGATCAATAAGGTGGGAGCACAGAAGTATTTTGATCTTGTTCCGGTCATCTGTGCGGCACTCTTGATGGTAGCGTTTGTCTTATTCATAAGTGTGAGAGTAAACAGTATTGCTACGATTATGTCATTTGAGCGAAACGACCAGACGATGGCAGACTTAAGCAGCGCTATTGTAGGGATGGTATTGTGTCTTGCGGCAGTGATCTGCAATCTTGTGGGCAGTTTTTTCAAAACGATAAGAGAAGAATAACGGCGTAAAATAAAATAAGAGGAGGGTGTTCCCAAACGGTGTTCCTTTGGCATGTCAAAGGGGCGAAAGGGGACATCCTCTTTTTGAAACCATGGAAAAAACATTGAATATAATCAGTGAATCATATAAAATGATACCAGAAGAAAGAGCGGGGAGGTGTACATCATGCTACGCATCGCGGTCGTGGAAGATGATAAGGTTTATGCCAGACAGCTCAGAAAGTATCTCAAAAGGTACGGCGAGGAGAAAAACAGAAAGTTGTCTGTAGTAGTATTTTCTGACGGTGAGGATATTGTGACGGATTATTCCGCGGAGTATGATATTATTTTGATGGACGTGGAAATGACTTTTATGGACGGGATGACAGCCGTAGAGAAAATCCGGGAAAAGGATTCAGAAGTCGTCATTATTTTTATTACGAATATGCCGCAGTATGCGATCCAGGGATACAAAGTGGACGCGCTGGATTATGTGCTGAAGCCGATCTCTTATTTTGCGTTTTCCCAGAGGATAGACCGGGCGCTTACAAGATTAAAGAAGGAAGAAAAACGGTATATCACGATCCCGCAGAAAGGCGGGATGATGAAGCTGGATGTTTCACAAATCTGCTATGTGGAAGTGCGGGATCATGATCTGATCTATCACTGCACAGACGGTGAGTATGTGTCGAAAGGTTCCATGGGTGAAACGGAGGAAGCACTCAGAAACGAAAATTTCTTTCGCTGCAACCGCTGCTATCTTGTAAATCTGGAGTATGTGGAAAATTTTCAGGGAAGTGCCGTAACTGTCGGAAAGGATGTCATACAGGTAAGCAGATCCAAGAAGAAAGCATTTCTTGACGCGCTGAATGATTATATGAATGAGGTGGGAAAATGAACGGAGGATCACTGGTCAATACACCGGGGTATTACTATTCCATTGCTTACGTGCTTGCTGCCGCTGTGATGACGTGTACGAATAAAAAACGGTTTACCGGCGTGAAACGATATGTGCTTTTTGGAGTGTTTTCTGCGGCTCTGTTCGGCTTTATGCAGTTGACGGACGGAGTCCGGCAGGTGTTTTTCCTGCCGTGCATGGCAGTGTCGATATCCATGATCATATGCTATATGTATATGAGCTGTGACTTTACGCTGTCAGAGGCCGTGTACTATTGCGCGCGGGCGTTTATCAGCGGAGAGTTTGCAGCTTCATTGTGCTGGCAGATCTATTTTTATTCCGGAAATTGGTTTCAGGAAAACTACGCCGGAATCTGGAAATGGGTGGAACTAGTCCTTGTGTATTCTGTGATTTTCGGAATTTTGTATTTGCTTGAAAAATATCTGCAGAAAAAACCGGAGACAATTCATGTCACCCGGCGGGAACTGCTTACAGTCCTAGTGATTGCGGCAACGGTATTTGCAGTGAGCAATCTAAGCTACTACAATCAGAACGCCCTCTTTGCCAGCCGATTTGCCGGAGAAATGTTTTCCATACGGACGCTGGTAGACTTGAGCGGAATGGCGGTTCTGTATGCGTATCATATTCAGATGCGGGAATTACAGATGAAGTTTGAAGTGGATACCCTGCAGAATATTCTGGAAATGCAGTATAAGAATTATCAGCTCTCGCAGGAAAGTATCGAAATCGTCAACCAGAAGTACCATGACCTGAAGCATCAGATCATGCTTCTGAAAGAAGAGGCGAACAGCGAACGTACCCGGGACCTGGAACAGATGGAACAGGAAATCAAATCCTATGAGGCGCAGAACAAGACAGGAAATCAAGTGCTGGACGCGGTTCTGATGAGTAAAAGTATTTATTGCCAGAATAAAGAAATTTCCCTGACGGTTGTGGCAGACGGAAGCCTTCTGTCATTTATGGCGGAAATGGATATCTGCGCGCTCTTCGGCAACGTACTGGATAATGCGATCGAAAGCGTGGAAAAGCTCGGGGACAAGGAGAAGCGGCTGATTCATCTGTCGGTCGCAAAGCAAAAGAATTTTCTGCGTATCCGTGTGGAAAATTACTGTGAAGAAAACCTTACGTTTCAGAACGGACTGCCCGTTACTACCAAGAAGGATAAACATCTGCATGGTTACGGAATGAAAAGCATCCAGAGTACGGTAAAGAAGTACGGAGGCTCTGTGACGGCAGGAGTACGGGATAACTGGTTTGAACTGCGGATACTGATTCCGATTTCGCCGGTCGGATGATGAAACAAAAAGTGTAATCCGAAGTATAGGTATCAGACGCAGATTGTGCTATACTATAAGCGGAAGCTAAGAACAGTCGATAAAAGCAGTGATTACAATACGAGGATTATATGAGTACAAAGAGTGAAAAAGAACTTTATGGACAAAGACTAGGCGATCTTGCGGCGAAAGGACCAAACGTGGAGGTGTTTGTCTGGGGAGAGGATCTGGCGGATAAAAAACTGATTCCTTATCCTGGAAAATTTAAAAGGACAAAGACATATCAGAAAGCGGCGGGAGGATGGATTCGCTGCGGACTTGTATTGGTAGATATAGGGTACGCGGGATTTCTCCGCTGCATTCCGGCAAAACTCGATCAGGTATCCGGAAATGTATATATAGCAGAAGCAAATTTTAACCTTGCGTGGAGAACGTTCCGGAAAAGTGTCCTGACCGGGATGCGGATCGCGAAGGAACGAGAAGAAACGACAGGAGTGAACGCAGCCTTAAAACCGGAAGATATTGTTGTTTTAGGGTACTTAGAACAGGGAGGAAATCTCCCTTACATAAGCGGCGGAAAGATCAAATATAAGAAAAAAGAGCTTACGGACGAGGAACGGTATAAAAACAGCAGGAAACAAAGTCTTTTGGACAATCAGAAAATGTTGTATTTCTATTCTGACACCGGAGAATATATTCATGACAGAGAATGTCCGGCAGTCAAAAATATTACCTCGGAGCATTTTCGGGCGGCGGAAGAAGTTCCGGAAGGAAAAGAGTTTTGTCCCAAGTGCTGCAGAATGCTTTTCATCAGAAAGGCATGTTATCCCAATGCAAAGCAGATTCCGATGTGTTCCCGTATCCTTGAGGTTCACCAGATAAAGTCGTATAAACTTCGACGTTTTGTGATGGAGTCCGGGTTGAAATTTCATGCGACGGCATTGGATGAACTGCAGGTGACGGGGGCGGAAGATTCGTGGAAAATTACCGGACTTACCGGAGATGAGCTGGTTTTGTGGCATAACAATTATGTGAAAGTCAGTCCTGCAGAGCGATACATTACAGAAGGATATCATGACCAGCGTGTAAACGGCAAAACGTTACTGCAGTTGCTTTTCTACATTGAAGGGTATTCATGGGAGAAGCATTTGAGCGGAGAAGCACAGAAGGAAAAAGAGGAAGAACTTGTCGCGGCAGCGATGAAGCAGGAGATAAACCGGACCGCAGAGCCGGAAGAAATAAAACACGAAGAAGAACACAAAGCAGAGATAACGGAAAAGCGGAAACAATCTGCAGAAATGGTCGATACAGAACAAAACGGGCAGACAGAAACAAAGCAGCCGGAGTCGTGGTATCGAAAATGGATCGCATGGTTGAAACGAGTTCTCTGCCGATAAAATAATCATAAAAAAGGACATCCACCTATGAGGCAGATTGTCCTTTTTATATTTGAGTTCATTACTTTATGAAATTCCGAAGCAGTTCTTTTACCAGGTCAGCTCCAGATACAGATCTTTGTACTGTTTTGCGGAGTTGTCCCATGAGAAGTTCTTATCCATATTTCTCTGAACCATCTCATCCCATTTCCAGCGATCCGTGAAGTACAGTGTCTTCGCACGGTTGATCGCGTCGAGAAGCAGTCCTGCATCGTAACGGTCAAAGGTGAAGCCGTTTCCTGTATTATAGAACTTGTTATATGGCTCTACCGTATCCTTGAGTCCGCCGGTCTCACGAACGATCGGAACAGTTCCATAGTGCATTGCGATCAACTGCGTCAGTCCGCATGGCTCAAACTGGGACGGCACGAGGAATGCATCGGCGCCTGCATAGATTTTATGTGATCTTGCCTCGTCGTACATGATGTTGGAGCATACATTTCCTTTATAAGCATTCTCATAATAACGGAAAGAATCCTCATAAACCGGTTCTCCGGTACCCAGAACAACAAGCTGCGTGTGCTCGTCCATGATCTGCGGGATAATGGCATTTACAAGATCAAGACCTTTCTGGTCGGTCAGCCGGGAAATCAGTCCGATCACGAACTTATGGTCATCCTGCACCAGTCCAAGTTCTTCCTGCAGCTTCCGCTTGTTTTCTTTCTTCTTCTCCAGCACATTTGTGATATCGTAATTTGCATACAGATTTTCATCTGTGGCGGTGTTCCAGATATCATAGTCGATACCGTTTACGATACCTCTGAGCTTGCCGGAATGATATCTTAAATGTGCGTCCAGATGCTCGCCGTAGTATTCGGTCTGAATTTCTCCGGCATAGGTATTGCTGACTGTCGTGATGACATTGCAGTAGGTCAGACCGCCCTTTAACATGTTGGCGTCCTCATACCCCTCTTTTAATGCGTCCTTGTTAAATACATAATCCGGCAGTCCTGACCAGTAGCGGATCGTAGGAATGTTGTACACACCCTGGAAACGCAGATTGTGAATGGTAAGGATTGTTTTTGCCTTAGACAGCTTCGTATCTTCGAACAGTGTCCGCAGATATACCGGTACCAGCGCAGCCTGCCAGTCGTGGCAGTGGATGATATCCGGAATCCAGTCCAGATAATTCAGCGCCGCCAAAGCAGCTTTCGCAAAGTAGCAGTACTTCGGAATATCGTCGATCAGGTTGGTGTAAGGATTTCCGTTGCTGAAGAACTCTTCATTGTCAATGAAATCATATACAACACCGTCACAGGCATATTCCATGATTCCTACATAGAAGGATTTTCCGTCTGCGCAGAGATCCATCTGGAAAGCGCCGCGGTATTCCATCTTCTCCTGATACTTCCACGGGATACATTTGTAACGCGGAAGGATAACTTTTACATCACAGTTCTGCTTCACCAATGCCTTTGGCAGGGCATACATTACATCGCCCAGTCCGCCGGTCTTGACGAACGGATAACATTCGGAACCGATGAAAGCAATACTTCTTCTCGGTGTGTCGTATGTTACAACTTCCGGTTCTTCTGCGCTCTCTTCTACAATCTCTACGGTATCCACCGGAGCTTCTTCTTTTACATCTGCAGCAGTATCTGCCGGAGCCGCTTCTTTTACATCTGCAGTGGTATCTGCCGGTTTCTCTTCTTTCACCGGAGCCTTTTTCTCTGAAGCAGCTTTCTTTGCCGGAGCTTTCTTCGCCTCTTCCTGCTTTACAGCTTTCTCTTCTTTAGCTGCGGTCTCTTTTACCGGAGCTTTTTTCTCTGGAGCAGCTTCCTTTGCCGGAGCTTTCTTCGCCTCTTCCTGCTTTACAGCTTTTTCTTCTTTAGCTGCGGTCTCTTTTACCGGAGCTTTTTTCTCTGG